>CAYMKL010000107.1:0-23523 GCA_964390805.1 uncultured Anaerolineae bacterium
ATGTCATCAGATGGCAAATCTGAAACCGCTCTGTGGAATTAAGCATAATCGGTAATACGTCTATGTCTTGTAGGATCCTCCTTCCTGGCTCACGCCACTACTCGCTTCGCAAGGATGGGACTGCATTGATACTGGCCTCATCCCGCTGCTAACGGCTCAGGGCATTCCAGGTCCGGCACGAAAAGCACCCGCTGCCACACGAAGGGAATCAGCAAACCCATGAGCAAGGCACCTACAATGCCTGGGGCCGCCGTGCCCAGATTGCCGAGCAGGAACCCACCCACGATGGGCGCCACGATCCGCGTCAGACTCTCCAGCGAAGCGGACATGCCCAATGTCCCCCCTGCCTCCTCTGGATAGACCGATTTGGTGAGCGCGCTGTTGATGGAAACCCTGAGCACGCCACTGGCCAAGGCCAGCGGGGCCAGCACCACCAACAGCAGCCACAGCGTCGGAGTCAGCGCCCACGCTAACAGCGTGAAAGTCAGCAGGACGGTCCCACCAAAGATGAGCTGCTTTTCGCTGAAGCGCTTGGTCAAGAGGCCCATCCCACCGCCCTGGATGGCTACGATCAGCAAACCTACATACGTGAACACGTATCCCACGGCTCGCGAGTCCAGGTTCAGACGTCTCTCGGCAAAGAGGGTGAAGATGGTCTGAAAGACGGTGAAAGCCAGGCCGTAGAAGAAAGTCACCTGCAACAGCGGACCAACGCAGGGGCGGTTCAACGCTTCCCGCAGCGCGCGGGCAGTGAACGCAGTACGCGAGTGACTGGCCATTACGGCGCGCCTTTCCGGGGGCAGGGACTCCGGCAGCCAGATCAGCACTCCCAGCAGGTTGAGGGCCGACAAGACCGCCGCCACGAAAGCGGGCAGGCTGTAGTTTCCTCCTGCACTGAGCGCACCACCCAACGCCGGGCCGAAGATGAAGCCCAAACCGAAGGCGGCTCCGATGAGACCCAGTCCCCTGGCCCGATTCTTTTCGTCGGTGATATCGGTGATGTAGGCCTGGGCCAGCGAGATGTTGCCCCCTAGAAGCCCGTCCAGGATGCGGCTGGCGAACAGCATGGCCAGCGAGTTCGCCAAGCCAAGCATCACGAAGCTGACCGCCGTGCCGGCGATGCTGAGGATCAACAGCGGCCGGCGTCCGTAGCGGTCGGAGAGTCGCCCGATGATCGGCGCTCCGATGAATTGGGCCGCCGCGTTGGCGCCGAGCAACAGCCCAACGATGGTAGGCGTGGCGGCAAAGGTCTCGGCGTAGTAGGGCAGCAGCGGTAGGATCAGGCTGAAGCCCAGCACGTCAACAAAAACAAAAGCAAAGAGCAAAGCAAGACGTCTTCTTACATCCATTTTCCACCTATTCTCCACAAGATGTGCTTAATCCGGCGTGGATAGCCGGGTTACTTCATCCAGCAGTTCTTGCCGTCGCCGGCGGTACTCCACGATGGGCCGGTCGCCCTGAATCAGCTTCTCGCCGATCTTAAACCCGGAGGGCTTGGGTTGTTGCGTGACCACCACGCGCCGGTCCTGGTGAGCGATCAGCAGGTTGAACGGCATGGATAACCAGTTGAACAGTCCGCGCAGCAGTGGTGCACGCACGAAGTTCTGGTAAAAGCGCAGATAGAGGACGGTGTGCGCCTCATCCACCGGCACGAAGGCGGCCACCACGCGCGTCTGTTCTGAGATGTGGTTCTGCCACAGGTTGGGGAAGATGAACTCCAAACGAAAGCCATTCACTGGCTTAGAGAGCTCCTCGGGCCTGCGCGGGGGCGTGCCATCATCCCGCCGGTTGAAGACGTAGACGTAAAACGCGTCATCAGCCACCCACGCCACCAGCGGGCCATCCACCAGCGTGCGCCCGCCGCGCCCGATGGTGTTGTGGTGCACGAAGGGTAGATGCACCACGTCGAGTTGGTTCTCGATGACGCGAGAGTAGTGGGCATCCCAGGGATCATAGGCCCTGCCGTAGGAAAAGCTATCGTCCAGGTCATCGAAGAAACGTGGCGGCTTGAGGTCCGCCGCCGGCTCCTCGCCCCACCAGATCCAGATGAAGCCGTGATCCTCGTAGGTAGGGTAGCTGTGGACTTGGAAGCGTTCGGGGACGGGCGTGTTCTTGCCGTTGGCTGGGATTCGCTTGACGCGACCAGAGGTGTCGTACTCAAAGCCATGAAACGGACACTGGAGATGCCCGTTGATCACCTTGCCCTTGCTGAGCTGAACGCCCCGGTGAACGCATTTGTCGCGCAGGCAACTCACCTCGCCCGTGTCATCCCGCCAGAAGACCAGCTTCTCGCCCATGCGCGTCACGCCCACAGGCTGGTCTTTGACTTGCTCAGAATCCATCACGACGTACCATTGGTTGGGAATCATAACATTCTCCTACATAGAGGCTCCAGGCCAACCGATACTTTCACTGCTTACCAAACAGATAGTGAGAGACCAGGTATTCACGCCCACGGTCGAGCCCCCAGGTCTCTTCACAGGCCAAGAAGAACAGACGCCAGTTGACCAGCCAGCGGGTTTCGTTGTCAGCGCCATACACGTCTGCCAGTATGCTGCGAACCTCGACTTCGTGGCGGTCAAGATTCGCCAGCCACGCCCGGAGCGTCCTCTCATAGTGGGTGCCATCCATGCACCAATGATCCAGGAGTCGCAGATCGCGCTGGAAGTACAGCAGCAGGTCATCGGACGGCATGGTGCCTCCGGTGAAGAAGGTCCGCGCCATCCAGTTGCCTGGGTCGCTGGCATCGAATTCGTACGCAAACTCGCGGTTGCTGAAGATGTGCACAAACAGCAACCCAGCCGGCTTGAGGAAGGACGCGATCTTGGCCATCAGCAACTCGTAGTTCTTCATGTGCTCGAACATCTCAATCGCCATGACGCGGTCGAACTGGCAACCAATCTGGAAGTCGCTCACGTCAGCCTGAATCGCTTCGACATTGCGCAATCCACACTCAAGACATTGGCTTTCAATGTACGCCTTCTGAGTGCGTGAGTTGGAGACGGCCACCACGCGGCTGTTTGGGTAGTGCTCCGCCATCCAAAAGCTGAGTGAGCCCCAGCCGCAACCCAGATCCAGGATGTCCATGCCATCTTCAAGCCCGGCCCGCTCGCACGTTAGGAGCAACATCGCCTCTTCGGCCTCGTCCAACGTTGTGACGCCTTCGGGCCAGTAGCAACAGCTATACTTCAGCCGCTTCCCCAGTACAAGCTGAAAGAACTCGGTGGGCACCTCGTAGTGCTGCCGGTTTGGATCGTCGGTATGGATGGCGATGGGACTCTGCCTCAGCTTCTCGATAAACGCCCGCCGCGCAGCAGTCCGCTTCTCTAGCCCCATTCGGTGACGCCGCTTCCGTCCCAATTCCAGGCCAATTCGGAGAGCCAGGCGGATCACCCAGTCCGGCACCCGGCCGGTTTCAACCAGGCGCATGGTCCACATAGAAGATCTCGGTTTACTGCTCACCAGGAAGAGCCGCCCTCTTCCGCTAGCCTACGCTCGGCTGCCCTTCGTCGGATCGGCCTTCGCCAGGTTCAACTGCACCGCCTGACGGACGAAGTCCGCCAGAGCCACTGCATCCATATCGTCAACGCTTTTGAGTGGAACGTGGCGCATCTTCTCTCCGGAACCTCGCAGCAGCCCCTCAGGGTCCTCAATGTCCACTCCCCGCCAGAAGCCGAAGTTCACTGACTTCTTGAAAGCCTTGATGTAACAGAAGGGCCCATTCAACTCATAGACGGGCTGAGCCCATTTGATAGATTCCTTTGCCTCAGGAGCTGTCTGCAGCACGATGCGGCGAACCGTCGAGACGACCTCGGCTTTCCATCCCTCAAGCTGTGCAATGTAACCATCAACCGTCTTCTCGGCCATCGCAATACCTCCTCTGCTACCTGCCACTTTCCGCGAGGTGAGTCACGGACTGCCTGATCAGTTCACGCAAGGTTGGGATGTCAACGTCCTCCAACTTGTTGATGTAGAGGCACGATTTTCCTGTCCTGTACTTGCCAAGGTCCGCAAGCAAGGAGTCGTAGCTCTCAAACCCTGCCATGATATAGAGCGTCAGGTTCCGCTTTCGGGGAGCGAAGCCGGTCAGAAACCATTCGCCTTCGCGCCCAGACGCGTATTTGTAGCGATAGCTGCCAAAGCCGACGATGCTGGTCCCCCACATCGCTGGCTCCTCTCCAGTGACCTCTCGCATGAGCTCCAACATGGCGAAGCTATCTTCGCGCCTCTTTTCGTGAGACACGCTATTGAGGAAGTCTTCCACGCTTGCATCAGTCTTCTGAGTTTTCAACTGTGCCATTTGAAAATCATCTCCTTGCGAGTGTGATTGGCCTGCAGCCAGGCGCGCAACTCGGCGCGGCTTTCGACTTGAACGGGTTCGAATTCTTTCACTGTAGCTGCTCCGTCGAAGGCTGTTTTACCAAGGGGGATTCGTGCGGTTGAAGACGGCACAGTTCGATGCTGGCCTGCCACAGGTCAGCCGCTTTGCTCAGGTCCTGGGATTCGGCCGAACTCGCCACCATCTGCCGCCCGCTAAAGTACTTACCCGTTACCCCAGCTAACGCCGGATCGGTTGCCAGATACGCCAAATCGGCGCCTGACTGCGAAGTGGTGCGTCCAAGCGGCGTGAGGCGGCTCACGAACGGCATCACGCTGTACCACATCCAGCGCGTGAAACCTTTCACGTCACGCGCGAGTTCGGTGCCCGGCATGAAACCTGGATCGAAGGCGTTAACCGTGATGGGGTTCTCCGGCGTGCTGAGGCCACCCGCCTCCAATCGCCTTGCCAGTTCATACGCGCTCAGCACGTTGCACAGCTTGGAGGAGGCATACGCTTGACCACCAGCGACGCTGTTATTGACGGGCAAAGCGGGGTCCCGCTCCGGATAGGCCAGCCACTCCGCCTTGACGTAGCGCGGCGGCGCCATCGGCCCTCTGGCTTGAGCCAGGTCGTGGGCGCCGCTGCTGACGAACAGAATGCGCGCCGGCGGTTGCAAGCGGTCGAGCAGGAGTTGAACCAGCAGAAAGTGGCCGAGATGATTGACGGCGAAGGTCAGTTCGTAGCCATCGGCCGAACGCTCTCGTACGGTCGGTTTGGAAATGCCTGCGTTGCAGATAATGGTTGTGAGCGGCGGCAGATGGCGGGCGCGGAATTCCGCCACGAACGCCCGCACTGAGGCCAGCGCAGCCAGATCAAGCTGCATGGGCACCAGATTGCCGTTGCCCGTGACGGATTGAATGCGCTGCTGGGCTGCCACCAGGCTCGTCATATCGCGACCGGCCAGCACGCTGGTGCGTGCTGTTTCGGCCGCCAGCGCCAACGCCGTCTCGTAGCCCAGGCCACGATTCGCCCCGGTAATGACCATCGTCATAGGCGTGCTTCCTCCGGGTTCGCGAGCACGATCAGCGTGTTCTCAAGAGAAGCCACTTTCTCAGTGGAGTATGCAGCCGTCGCATTGTGCTCGCCTTCCAGGTCGTGCGGCAACGCAAGCTGCCGCTTGTTCAAATCGCGTGTTGTGATTATCGGAAATCTCATCTTGGTCCGCCCATAGCTTGCAAGACCTCTGTAGCAGCCTTGCCGTTCTCCTGGGTGAGGGCTCCACTAGCCCCTCGGTGAAGACCGAGGCCAGGGGATCAGCACCGGAGTGCGTTCTTTATAGGCCTCATAGTCTTCCTGGCCGCCCCATTTTTCATCGGCGCGCTTCTCCAACATGGGTACCCCGCTGATACGAGTGAGCAGCAGGGCAACAAATACCGGGGAAATCAGGGTGACGAACTGCCAGCCCCGCAGGATGGGCCAAGCGATGATGGCCACGCCGACCCAGAGCACGATTTCACCAAGGTAGTTGGGGTGGCGCGACCAGGCCCACAGACCGCTATCAATGAATTTGCCCTTGTTCTTCGGATCTGTCCGGAAACGGCTCTTCTGGCTGTCGGCCGTAACTTCAATAGCAAACCCGAAAACCCAGACCAGGAAGCCAATCACGGCAACCAAGCCCAATCCCTTCCGCGCGGTGGTCGTGATGGCCGCCAGCGCTGCAGCCAGCGTGAAGGTCACCCACAAGCCCTGTAAGGTCCAGGTGGTGAGGAAGCGGACGAACGAGGGTTTGATATCATCAAAACGGGCATCCTTCCCTGCCTTGCGGATGCGGCGGAACAGAAAAGTGCCCAGCCGGGCTGCCCAGATGACCACTAGCGCCAAGAGCAGGATCGACCGGCCACCGGCCACCGGGCTGAGCAACACCGCTATCGCGGTGACAGAGATGTAGGTGATACTGCCGGTGAGGTCAAAGAACGACTCGTTCTGCAGCAAGTAAGCCGGGATGAAGGCCAACCACTGGATGGCAAAAGCCAGCCCAACCGACAAGGCAAAAATCGGTATGCCAGCGACCGAGGCTCCACCCTGGCTGCCGGCCCAAGCAATGCCCAGGCCGATCAAGATGACAACGGGAAAGGCAATAAGTGTGTTACGATCTGTCTTTTTCATGGCGTTCTGTTATCAGCCCTTTCTACCGACGTGGTTGTACCAAGAAGTCGGTCTTTCGTCAAGATAATGCAAAGGTTACTTCTTGATGGCTTTACATTGACATTGCTTCGTATACTCTTACGCTTGTGATCATTGGACAGTCTTTGGCGATTTTCTCTGCCTCATCAATGTTTTCTGCATTAATGATTGTGTAGCCGGTTATTGCCTGCGTATCATGTGGCAATTCTTTGGTTCCGGTACGTGTGATTTCTCTTCCAGGTCCGAATGCGCTACCACTATCAACCATCTTGTCTCCTATTGATGCGAACCAATTGCCCCAGGCCTCCATTATTTCCGGGGTAGGTGTTTCATATCCGTAGTGTAACAATACAAATCTCTTCATTTTTTCTCCTTATTCTTGGTTTTCTGTCTGCCCAAATACTGAGCATGGTTTTCTAGGGTCTCCTATCCTGATTCGAAAGCCTCCTGATGCACAGCGACCTACCCCAAGTCTACACGTGATTGCGCAGCATGAGCTCCTTGGGGTACGGATGTAGGTAGACCTGCTGGTGCACCCAAGGAGGGACAGGATGGCGGCGCAGGTGGTGTTTGAGCAACGTCAACGGCACGATCAGCGGCACCAGCCCCTGCCGGTAGTCCTCGATGAGGCCCAAGAGCTCCTGCTTGTCCTCACTGGAGAGGTGGTTCTTCAGGAAACCCATCAGGTGCTGGAGCACGTTGGCGTGCCTGCCCGGCGTGCCCAACACCTTCAGCCCCTCCATCAGCAAGCCACCGTAAGTTTCCACCAGCTCCGTCCAGGGCAAGGAACCCGCCTGAGCCACCAAGCGCCCCATCTCCTGATAGTGGGACGGGCTATGGGCCATCAGCGTCAACTTGTGTGCGGTGTGAAACTGCACCAGTCCCCCCGGCGTCGGACTCTCCTCCAACAGGCACGTCCAGCGGTAGTAGACGAAGATGCGCTCGATGAAGTTCTCGCGCAGGCGCATGTCGTGCAAGCGTCCCTCTTCTTCCAACGGAAGCAGGGGGAATCGCCCCATCACCTCGCGGGGGAAGATGCCCATGCCCACGCGCCGGGGCATGCCATGTTGATCATACACACGCACTCGAAACAGGCCAGAGCTGGGCGAGTCTTTCTTGAACACAAAGCCATGCAGCTTGACGGCAGCCAACTGCTCCAGACGCTCTCGGGCCCAGGTTTGCATCGTTTCCGTGTAATCGCGGCCCGATTTCGGACCCATCAAACGAGGAGTCTCAGGATCGCCTACCAGGCGCAGGGACTCGCGAGGTGTCGGAAGACCGACCTCCACCTCCGGGCAGACAGGTACCCACTCGACGAAGTTGCCCAGGGTATTGACCAAAAACCGATCCAACTTGTGCCCACCGTCATAGCGAACTTCTTCGCCCAGCAGACAGGTACTCACGCCCAGGCGAATGGTCGGCTCTGCAAAGCACTTCTGTTGATCACTGGACATTGTTGACTCCCTCATTTCGCGTTCTAGGGTTATGTCAAAAACCTCGCTGTTGGCCCGTCCACGGCGGCTCGGCACCCTGTTTGAATTCTTCGACACTCGGCCCGCTCAGGTTCCTGAGTCTCCAAGTTCCGTACAGGTAACTGACGGCCAACAGCACGACGGTTGCCGGCCAGCCCAGGGCGATATTGACCACAACCAGAAGCTCAGGCGCTGCTCCTTGAAAAAAGGCAAATTGAAGCAGCAATCGGATGGCGAAGAAAAGCACCCACAGCCAGGTGACTTCGCTGTAGGCCGGGCGAACTCTCGGATGCCAATACCAGCCTAAAGGCCAGCCGCGAGCCAGGTGGCTCGTCCAGGCCACCATGGGCCGACGCACGAGGACGCTCAGCAAGCAGACAACGAGCGTCCCTCCCCCTGTGACGATGGAAGGCAAGAAATACCCTTCCGCTCTGCCCAACAACTGGGCCACCACGGTGGCAAGAACGATTCCCCCCACACCGCCCAGGGCGTACTTCACAGATTGGCGTCTGCCCAAGCGAACCAGAGCGATCAACAGAGCCAAGGCGAGAGAGCCAGCAACGGCAACCTCCAGCCCCGCCAGCGCGTTGATCACCACGAAGATAAGCGGGGGAACAATCGAGTCGGTGATGTTACCGCGCCCGACAACGACCGTGCGGAACTCCTCCGTGAGCTCGCGAACCCTGCCCATTTTCACCCCCCTCCCCTACAACACCAGGATGACCCCAAAGATGACCTCCACCACTACGCTGATGACATTAGACTGCACAACCGATTTGTCTACGATCATCGAAGCGGTTCGTACCAGCGCTACGACGAGGTACGTGATGCCAAGCATCTGGTACGTTGCCGGCTCGTTGAGTATCAGCGGAACAGCACCCAGAGCGATGAAAAAGGCACCCAGCACGGCTCTGATCTCTGTGATGCCGCGGGGGCCCGTTGGGTTTAGCCCGATGAACCCCGTTACAGACCGGGGCCGGATCAATGAGATCAACCCCGTTGCGATGGTACCGACAGCCGCAATGATCTTAAGGATCTGCAATATGGTCATAGTACACCTCTTTCCTTTTCTCCTTAAACTAGCCCACGCCAGCTTCCAGTGCTGGCAAGGTGCTCGTAATTGAGCATCAAGATGTCAAAGTGAGTGCGCGCCTCGGTGGCTAGAAGCTCATACATCGCCTTGCCAGCAGGATCCGCCACTTCAGCCGCCGCTTTTCTGTACAACTCGTAACTCTCGTTTTCGATCTGCAACGCAAACAACAGAGCGTCCAGATCACTGGCTGCGGGGTCAATGGCCTTGTCAAAGTCATGTCCTTCCGGGGGGAAGAGCGGTTTATCTAGATCTATGGGTTTGCATTCCAGCGCCTCTGGGAAGGAAATCCACTCTTCCTCGTTAATCACAGCTTCGTATTGATCTTCCACGATGCGCAGGTGCATTCTCTCGTCATCGGCCAGAGACAGAAACATCTCCTGACCCCGGGGATCCTCTGTTCTTTTGGCGGCCTCGGTGTAGAACTTGTGGCCATCCTCCTCCAGGCGCGCGGCCTGGCACAAGGCTTCTGAAGCAACACTGTTTTCACTCATTCTTTCCACTCCTTCTCTAGTCTCAGTAGATCACAATCGCTCGCGGCGGATTGCCAAATCCGCCGCCAAACCGCCGGATCTGGCGATCCAGCGGGAGCAGATTGTGATGTACTGAGTCTGCTACCATTCTTGGGCAACGGTCAGGTGCAGTGCCAAGTTACGAGTTGCGCGCCGCACGTTTGGCAGCCTGGGCCTTCTCAAGCTTCATCGCCTGTCTCAGGATGATCGTTCCGATGATCCCACCTATGATAAACGGCAATGCCAATTGCAGCCCCAGCAAGCGATAAGGCAATAGGAAGACCGGCGGAGGATGTTGCGGATTGCTGGGCAGTGTGCGCAAATAGTAGGAAACTGCGGCAGTCAGCCAGGTATAGGACCAGGCGAGGAACATCGCGATGCCGAGCCATTTTCGCTTACCATACAACGGCCTCTTTCTGAAGTAGGAAAGATAGGTCTTCCAGACCACGATCACGAAGACCGGAAAAGAGCCCCAGGTGTGGATATTAAAAGAGACGCTGTTTAACTCTAGCGGGGGGTCGTTCCGTGTGACGGCTCCAATGAGGCCATTCGTGCCGGCAAAGAGACCCAACAGGTACAGTACCGTGGCAAAGCCACCAAACGCTCGGTGGGCACGAAAGAGGATATCATTGGTTTTGAGCAGACCTGACCGTTTTCTGTAGTAGGCCGCATAATAGCCTGTGGCGGCCTGCACCGTGGCGCAGAGCACGCCCAAGAAAGTGATGATGGTATTGAATTCGACCTGTTCTATTGGCATACGTCCTCCCTCAGATGCTACGTACGTTTGGAGATGACCGCAAATGGCCTGTACAATGAGACACCAACCATTGCAGCCCATAACGGGAAGAAGGCATCGTTTCATCCAGCCTGGAAATGACCAGAGATCGCTTTACACTTTTTCCGCGATTATGATCCAAACGGAGCGCAAAAGGCCCCCAAAATGGCCTCCAGAGGGGCAAAATGGCTGTTTATGTTCACTTGGGTCTGCACTCCACCAAAAAAGTGTAAAGTTGCTATTTTGGCGATTTGAAACGATGCCGGGAAGAAAGACACTAGACCAAGGTAGCCATTCCACCATGCCATCAGAATGCCCGTCAAGAGGGCTATGCCCTGGGCTGCCTGGACGCGCCTGGGGTTCAGTGGCTCACTCGTTTGATCGCTGACAGTCGCCACTTCTCGCGAAGCGAACATCACCGGCACGAACAGGGCAGACATCACCAAAACGGCCAACACGAATTCCGGAGACGACTCGCCGACCTTGGGCAACCTCCCGTCAAAAACGAACAGAATCACAGTGATGACTAGCGCGACAGCGGCGAAAAGCAGTTGACGCCTGTGGTGGGGTGACAGTTGGCCATCGAGCAAAAACGCCAACGCCGTCATCAGGCCATAGATCCATTCCCCTTGCCAGGTAAGCCAGCTGCCGAGGCCGAGGATAAGCAACGAGTCCAGGATTGTGGCAGGCAAACCAACGGTGCGGTTCACAATACGGAGCAGTACGATCATCCAGAGCAGCGCGGTGAGGCCCGGTAAGTCGAAGAAGAACAAGGCCATAAGCGTCAGCCCCGCCGCCACAAATGCTGACAGGTCGTAGTCTGGGTCCAGTTCCCGAGCCAGAGCCCAGGCCAGGAAAACAGCAAGACCGGCGGCGATGCCCCACGATATGCTTTGCACTAACTGCACCCCCGCAATCAACCGAAGGATGCTACCCCCCACGATGACGGCCAGCGCAAGCAAAGCAATGGCGCGATTCGTCGGGTAGTTCAGATCAATGGAGCGTCCTATGGCTGTGATTCTGCTAAGTGGCATCTTGAACTCCCAGCCGTTTCCTGAAAACCAAACCCACCACCAGCATCACCGCGGCCAGCGCCGTCGTCACCCAGGCGGCTGTCGCCACCACCGGCGCACTCGCGTGCTTGACGGCGATGCCCGCGAAGGCCCACACGATGACCAGCATGTAGGCCACGTCGCCCCGCGACAGGCTCACCGCCGAGGCGATAGCCACACCAGCGATCAGCATGATCACCGTCCACGTCTCAGGGCTGATGCCCCAGCCGCCCCACTTCAGATAGTCCAGCAGTGAGGTCACATTGGCGATAGTTGCCACGGTGATCCAACCCAGGTAGATGCTAAAAGGGACGTGCACCAGCCACTTCTCGGCTGCAGGAACCTGGGCGCGGCCGATGTCCAGGCGCAGGTAGATGGCGATCAACAGCAACAAGAGCGCGAGCATGGCCACCAGGGTCAAGGGGAAGACCTCGTAGTGCCAGAGGAAGAGCCAGGCGATGTTGGCCACACAACTCAGAGTGAACAGGTAGCCGATGCTGCGCAGGCGCGGGTTATCGCGCTGGGCAGGCAGCGCCTGGTAGACGGCGAAGGCAATCAGCCCCACGTAGATCAGTCCCCAGATGGAGAAGACGTAGCCCGCAGGCACGAAGTACACCTGGAATCGGTCCGAGATCTCGCCGGTGGTCAACCCATTGAGCGGGAGCGCGTTGGCCAGCCCATTGATCGCGATGACTGCAATCACAGCCAGCACATTGACCCATTGTCTTGAAGTATCTCTCTGCATTGTTGACCTCCTACTGATTGACGCGATGAATTCATCGCCTTTTGCGAGGAAACCAGGGGATAAAGGCACTGGTGGTTTCCACGTATTCTTTGTATTTGGGTTTCGTCTCTTTTAGGCTCTTCTCCAACAGAGCCACCCCGGAGACGCGCACCAACAGGGTGGTCATCAAGATGGGGCTGGAGATGGTGAAGAACCCGCCGGCAGCCAGCGCAACCAGATAGTAGGCCCACCACTGGGTGGCATCGCCGAAGTAGTTGGGATGGCGGGTATAGCGCCACACGCCACGGTTCATCACCTTGCCCTTGTTGGCAGGATTGGCCTTGAAACGAGCCATCTGCAAGTCGCCCACCGCTTCAAAGAAGAAGCCAATAGCCCACAAAGGGACAGCGACAAAGTCAAGGATGATCAGCCTGGCCGGTGTGGGGCTGATCTGCGCTGCGAGCAGCGGCGCGGAGATAATCCACAGCAAGACCCCTTGCAGCACGAAGACCTTGAAGAAGCTCCGCCACCACCATTTTCCTCCGGCCTCTTCCCGCCACTTTCGGTAGCGGAAATCCTCCCCCTTCCCCCAGTTGCGCCAAAGGATATAGAGCGAGAGTCGCAGCCCCCAGATAGTTACCAGGATACTGATGAGCCATTTGCGCGCCGGGAAACCGTCCGGGGTGAGGGCGAAATAGACCCAGTTGGCCATAACAAAGCCCCCCCCAGAAGATGTCTACAATGCTAGAATTCCGTAGGATCAAACTGGCGATCCAAAGGATGGCCATGTATCCCAGGATCACCAAAGCGACAATACCGTAAACCTGTAAGAACGGTCATCTCTTCCTCCTCAAATGTGACCTGTGAAGCCTATTCTCTACGCGCAGTGACACACGCAAAGCCCACCGCGTCAGGGCCAATGTGAGCACCAATGACGGGTGTGATGTCCACCGATGGAATCTCCCCCTTGGGCAAGAGATGCTGGACTCGCTGTCGTAGATCTTCTGCCCTATCGGGGGCGTGGGTGTGCACCAAAGCTACCCGCTCCAGCGGGACAAGATCGCTGAGCAAACCCATCAGCCGCGTAATGGCTCCCTCGCGCGTCCGCACCCTTTCGGAGGTTGGGTTCCCATCATACATCTTGAGCAGCGGTTTAATTCGCAACACGCTACCCAAACCAGCCATCACCCGGTTCATACGGCCGCTGCGACGGAGAAACTCAAGCGTATCCAGCCCGGCAAATACATGAGTGCGTGAGATCTGTTCCTCTAGCAGGCTAATGATCTCGTCCATCGGACGGTCCTCGGCCGCGGCCTTTGCCGCTGCTTGCACGAGGAAGCCTGTACCCAGACTCAACTGCCTGGAGTCGAGGACAGTAACTGGCAATCGGCTGGTCTCCTTCGCTGCCAAACGCGCAGAGTTCAAAACGGCACTCAAGCTAATGGAGATGTGGATGGAAAGCACCTCGGTAGCGCCTTCGTCTGCAAGGCGTTCGTAGGCCTGTCGAAACATCTCCGGTCCAGGCACCGCCGTGGTCGGCAGGGATTCCCAGTCTGGTAACCCCCGGTAGAATTCCTCGCGCGACAACTCCACGCCGTCCAAGTAGCTTTGGTCGCCGATGTTGATGTACAGAGGCGTAACAATGATCCTGTGGTCGGCCACAACCGACTCTGGCAGATCACAAGTGCTATCGGTCACGATTCTGGTCGTCATGAGACCTCCCCTTTCTCCAATCACGCTACCCAATTATACCATTATGAATGGTCTCCGTCTATGACATATGTCACTTCTGGCGATAGTCATTTCTGTCCAGTACCAAGCGGGCAAGCTCGTACCGCACGGGCTGGTGGATAGAATCTCTTAGCCGACATCCCGCCTACCGCCCATCCAGAAACGTCTCCAGTCTCCGCCGCTGGCATGCAAGGCGATCAGGGTGTAGAGGCTGGCCGTGAAGAAACCCAGGACCATCATGAAAAAGACCCAGACGATGGATCGAACGAGCGATTTCTCGCGGTAAACGATCCAGCCGGAAAAGAGGATGAACCCGACGTATAGGTCCACCAGCGACACAATCCCCCAGGGCATCGAAAGCAGGGCTTGGCCTTCTCCGCTGAAATCACCCACGGTGAAGCCATAGATGAGAACTGCCGTCATCGCCAGCAGGCCTGACAAGGTCACAAGCTTAGCGATCCTCATTGTGCATTACCTCCTTTTTCGACCTCCCTACGATGGACGACCCGTTCGATCCTGGGAACCACTCATAGGTCTCCTGAAACCGGGTCACGTGCAGATAGCGAATGACGTCAATCCGAAACAGCGCACTCGACGGTGCAGCGACGAAGGATTTGAGCTGCGGATGGCGGGTCGTCAGTAGCTCTGCCCACCGATCAAACTCTGGGCCTGGATCCAATTGGACGGCTCGTCCCGTCGCGGTGATGGCCTCGACTTTCATCATATCATCGGGGAACTTGGCACGACTATCCACGACCAGTGCTACATGCTCACATTCGAGGAGCAAACAGAATTTCCTCGTAGACACCGAGGTGGCAAATGTGACAGCCTCTAACTCCTCGCTAGCGGCGTAGGCCACCACCGATCCGTAGGGCTGGCCACCACCTTGGGTGCAGAGGACAGCGAATGGCTGTTCATCGAGCAATCTCCAGATTCGCTCACGGACTGCCGGATCTTGCGTACTCTTCTCCAGCTCTAGGTCAAATTCGCATCCAAGTACAGGCTCGTCAGTTCTATCCATTCTGTACCTCACACTCCTTTCTCGCTTTGAATGTTTCCACTGAAACCACTGTTGCATGCATCAGAACTGCCCCCCCATCGAGCCTGCATAGCCTGTCATTTCAACGTAGCCGACGCCGCTGACTGGATTGCCGGCGCGTTCGCCACTGATCTTCACGGCACCCTCCCAGTAGGTGTACGAGACGGTCAGTTCCTGATCAGCAAAGTACGGCTCGATGTTCAGCCTGAGATCGGCCACGGGCACCTCCACCATCCACTGGGCCGGATAGGTGGCGCCGGAGTGGGGGCTGCGCCACGTATCACCGACGGCGATCTCGAAATCGTCACGGCTCAGGTGGCGCGTGCTGCCGTCGGGGGCGACCCAGGTGCCGCTGGAGAATGGATCCACGCTGCCATCGGCCTTGCGGATCTGGAATACCATCAGTTCACTGCCGTCGTCCAGTTGGAGCGCGAACCAGTCCCAACCAACTTGATCGGGCGCCAGAGCGCTGGTGCTGAATTCGTGGTCCATCCAGCTCCATCCGTCCACCTGAAAAAGTGCCTCCCCTGCCTGCACTGTGCCTGAAGAATCCAATCGCGTCTGACTGTAGTAATAAGATGCATTGCCCGGCTCCGGCCCCTTCTGGCTGTAACCTGCATCGCCCTGCAGGATGGGACCTTTGCGATCCGTCAGCAGCAAGTCAATCGCCAAGTCGTCCTGGGTGGCGCGCAACCGCACGACGTTGGGCTCGATTTCCTCAGCGGCCCAATCCTCCAACCACACCCGGTAGGGTGTTGCCTTCGCCCCCGCCAGCCCGGCTGCACCTCGGGCGAAGCGCTCGAACGCGTCGTAGCGCCTGCCAGCGACGTCGGTGAGGGCGAAGTGCGCCATGTAGACCTGATCGGCAGCCCAGTTAGACGGGCGGTCCTGCCGCTGCGACGGCGACACCAGGGCGCGACGGAAGAAGGTCAATTGATAGCCGAAGTGACGTCCGTCTGTAGTCTCCAGATTGCCGGTGTAGTACCACCACTCCGTCTGATAGTCGGGATGGGGGCCGTGGTCTGCGGGGAAGTCGAACGGTCGCGGCCCTTCGGCCCGTGCGAAACCGGTTGCTTCGTCCATCACGGCCAAGAGTTGCGCGCCTACCTGGGGCTCATCCCGACGCAAGAGGATCGCCGGTATGGCAAGCAGTACCGACGCGATCAATAGTCCGACGAGGATGTTGGCTAAGCGTCTCATGTTACCCTACTCAAACCTCAATGCATCTACGGTGGCCATCTTGCCCATCCGATAGGCCGGATAGATGCCCGCCAGGAGCGCAGCGATCACAGCAACGAAAAACGCCTGGATGAATGGCGCAGGCTCGACCTGCATCTGCAATGTCCAGCCGAAGGAGCGCCGATTGATGACGTAGACCAGGACGAGGGAGAGAGCGTAACCAGCGGGAATGGAGAGCAGGCCAGCAACAGCGCCCATCAGACCCGTTTCGAGCATCACCAGCCCCCAAAGTTGGCGGGCGGTGAGGCCCATAGCACGCAGGATGCCGAGCTGTCGTTGCTTGTCCAATTGCAGTGAAAGCAGTGCGCTCAACACGCCGATGAAGGCGACGACCGTAGCCAACATCTGCAATGCGCCGGTGATGGCAAAAGTGCGGTCAAACACGGCGAGGGCGTCATCGCGCAATGCCTGGTTAGGACGGATGAACAACCGCTGCACGGGCGCGAGGGCATCCTCCAGGTCGCGGGCCACGCGGTCGGCGTCGGCGTCTGCCGCAATCCTGACATCCAAGGCCGTGAATGTATCGTCATTCCAGAAGCGCCGGTAATCGTCCATAGACATGATGACCGTTCCCTCGCTGGTGGCGTAGTCGTAGTAGATGCCGACGATGTCGAAGGCCCGCGGGCCCTCGTTGGTGTAGAGGGTGATGGTGCCGCCGCGCGGGGGCAGGTTCAGGCGGTTGGCAAAGGGCTCCGACACGATCACCGCGCCGTTGCGCACCGCCTCCCACGTCTCCTTGGGCGATCCATCCGCTGCCAGATACAAAAGCCCCTCTCCGTAATAGGGGCTGGTGCCGGCTTCGATGTATACTGGCCCTTCAGGCGAGTCCACCGTTACAGCGCGTATCAGCTCCACTCGCGCGACGCCGGGCGATTGCGCGACGATCTGGGCGACGGCGGGGTCGAGGGGGCGGACGTTCTGGGTCGCCCTGAAGCTGGGAGCCCGGATGTAGATGTCACCCTGCAAGGCGTATCCCAACCAGGTGACGACGGTGTGGCGGAAGCTGCCGATCATCAGGCTAACACCAATGGTGACCGCCACGGCAACCATCAGCGCAGCGACGGCGATGGACGTGCGACTGAGCGAGTTGGCTACCTCCCTGGGAGCCATGCGCCCCAGCGAGCCCAGAACACGCCCCAACAGGATCGCCGCGCCGCGCATGAACAGGATCGTGGCCAGGGGAGTGAGCAGGGCAAATCCCAACACCATGACGGACATGCTGCCAAAACTGATGATCAGACTGCGAGTCGGCAGCACCAGCACGCCCACGCCGACGGCGAGCATGACCAGGCTTCCCAGCGCAGCGCAGACCACAGCTTGCCGCGCCTTGCTTTCCAGACCGGAACGGGAAAGCGCCGCGCGCGGCGGCACAGAAGCCGCCTCCCAAGCAGGCAGGCTGGCCGTGATCACCGTGGCGAAAACGCCGATGAGCCCGCCTTTGACCAGGCTGCTAGTCGAGATCCCGATGGAGCGCACGGTGAGCACGAAATATAGATCGTTGATGGTCTGGGTGACCGCACCCACGGCGTTCCGCCCCATGGCGATGCCCAGCAGCACCCCCAGTCCAGCACCGATGGTGCCGACGATGAGCGCCTCGCTGGCTACCAGGCCGAAGATCTCGGCCGGCGTGACACCCAGGCAGCGCAGCGTGCCGAAGAGCGGACGGCGCTGCACCACTGAGAAAGTCATCGTGTTGTAGATCAGGAATACGCCGACGAACAACGCCAGCAGGCTGAGAGCCATCAGGTTGGTGCGGAAGGCGGCTGTCATTTGCCTGACCGCGCCAGTGCGGGCCTCGACAGCCTGAAGGCGGGCGCTCTTTGGCAGCAGGGCGCTGATGCGGTCAGCCGTTTCCTCACCGTCCTCCGGCAAGATCAGGTCAACGCGATCCAGCTTGCCGACTCGGTTCAACAGTTCCTGGGCTGTGGCGATGTCGGCCAGGATGATGCCCTCCAGCGCACGACGGCTGAGATCGTCGGCGGGCTGGAGCAGGCCAGCGATGAAGGCGCCGCGCTGGAACCCATCAATGTCCAGCGTGATGCGCGCTCCACGCTCAAGGCCATAGCGGTCGGCCACGTCGGTGGAGATCAGGAAAGCACCTGGCTCGGTGAGGAAATCGGTCAGTCCGGCGACGGGCGCGTCTCCTGCCTGCCACAGATACCCGCGGAAGGGCGATTCGGCAAAGGGATCCACGCCCAGGAGTTGAAACGGGCGCTCCCCCAACTGCAGCGATGATACATAGTCGGTAACGATGGGCGCGGCCATTCGCAGTGCGCCCTGGCGGCGCAGACGAACGTAGAGCTCTTCGTCCAGCCCCTGTGGCCCGGCCACGATCTCGTGCGTCGCTCGACCGGCGACGGCTTCCGTGCTGAGGTCAAAAGCACGACTGGCGCTGGCGTTGGCCAGGTCCACTGCCACGACAACGGCCACGCCCAGAGTGATGCCCAGAATCATCAGCGCGGTCTGCCACGGACGACGCAGCAGTGTCCGCCAGCCAACGCTCCAAAGCGTGCGAGAGGAGAACGTCGTGTCATTCATCAGTCAGCCGTCCATCGCGCAGATAGAGGATGCGGTCGGCGTACGCAGCGGCCTCGGCGCTGTGGGTGACCAGGATCAGATTCTTGCCGGCCTGGCGAGTGATCCGGTCCAGAAGCGCCAGCACTCGTCGCCCCGTCTCTTCGTCCAGGTTTCCCGTTGGCTCGTCGGCCAGGACCAGCAGCGGGTCATGGACCAGGGCACGGGCGATGGCAATACGCTGCTGCTCGCCACCGGAGAGGCGATCGGGAAACGTTTCGCGGCGATCAAGTAATCCTACACCATCTAGCACCGACTCGGTACGACGATGCGCTTCTTCGGCGGAAGCGCCTTTGAGCTCCAGTGGCAATATGACGTTTTCCCACACCGTCAGCGTCGGGATCAGGTTGTAGAACTGGAACACAAAGCCAATGTTCTGGCGGCGGAACAGGGTGCGCTGCCGTTCGTCAAGGGCGATCAGGTCGCGGCCGTCCAGCCAGATAGCGCCGCTGTCGGCCCGGTCTATGCCGCTGAGGAGATTCAGCAGGGTGCTCTTGCCGGTGCCGCTTCGGCCCAGGATGGCGACCGACTCGCCTCTGGCAAACGTGGCGCTGACGTCGCGCAGCACAACGCGTGTGTGCGCGCCCTCCTGATAGCTCTTGGATAGATTCTCCAGCCGGATGAAGTTATCTTGACGCATATTCTATCCTCGGATTACTGCCTCAGCCAGCATCTTCTGGAACTGTTCCGCCTGGTCCTGGACATCGGCGTGGCCAAAGGTATTCCGCCCCAGGAAGCGATGGAAGTAGTCCTTGACGAACATCCAGTCGAAGGACGCATTGAAGGCCACAAAGAACGACACGCATCTCTGCCCCCTGTGGAGCTGCTTTTCAAGCTGAGGTGCAATGCACTTTCATACTGATTTCCGGCCTTGTCCAAGCAATAAGTGCGTTGCACCTGGCCTGCTTATGCCCAAACAACAGAAGCCAACCCTCTCCTAGCCCTATGAGAAGATTGGCCCCCGAATATCTCATACTTACTTATCATATCACCTCCTACGTCGGCTATCTGCTGTGATGGAGGCAACGATGTTGAAGCAACGGTTAATTCTACGGTGCCATTATACCAGAGAACGGGTTAGATGGGAAACACCACCAACTTTGATCCAATTCACCGCTTATCCCCCTTTCTGAGACGCTCAATTGAGTTATGCCACAGTAAGCAGGGCCCCTATGAGTTCCCCTGAGTTCCTCTGTTTCATAGGAACTCAGGGGAGCTGAGGGAGCGCGGCTCGTCTTATAGCATTTTCGCCAAGTGGCGCAAGTGAGACTTCTCCTCCAGAATGACGTCAAGGAGAGCCCCCCGTTCCGCTTCGCTCACCATCTCGAGCAGGTCGTAGAAGAACAGCAGGGTGTCCTTCTCGAAGCCCATGGCGGCTCGCAGGGCTGTTTCCCGGTCCTGAGCCTGCTTGGCCAACGTGAGTCCCTTCTCTGGGCCGGCGAACAGGGCATTGTCGAGGACCACCTCGAGATAGGTCTGGTATTCGTTGTATTGGACAGCCACAGACGATAGATCGGGGTCAGGCCTTACCTCTTCCAGCATCTTCTCGAATACCCTGTAGTGTCCCCGCTCTTGGACAGCCAGGGCCTCGAAAAGCGACCTCACTTCGGGGTCGGCGCTTTTCGCAGCCACATCGTTGTAGAAGGTCTCCCCGTTCTTTTCGATCTCCATCGCCCATTTGAGGGCTTCGGCAGCAGTTAAGAAAGCCATTGTTCCTCCTGATGTGATAGGTTTTGCTAATGCGCTTCACAGCCACAGTGTTTTCTCGTGATGGGTGGCGTGATGCGTGATCCGTGATGCGTGATCCGTGATCCGCGATTCGATGTCAGCGGAGCTCTGCTTGCAGTTCCTCCACCTGCTCTGGCCGCAGCTTCTCCAGAGGTTGTTTCACCAATGGACCCGCTTGCAATGCTGGCACCTGCTCCTCGTAAGAGGGCGCCCCTTCCACGTGGTAAAAGATTCCAATGGGGATGCGCTCGCCCCACTCATAGGCCCGCTCCCAGGCGGCGGTTTTGTCTGTCGGGTCGTGGTCGGTGTCCTCAAGCTTGTACACGCGGGGGTTGTAGAAGTCGTAGGAGCTAGGACGGTTGAAGGTGACGCAGGGCTGGAGCACGTCCACCAGGGCGTAGCCTGGGTGCTGCAGAGCCTGGCCGATGAGCCAGACCAGGTGGCGCAGCTCGCCGGGGAAGCCGCGGGCGACGAAGGTGGCCCCGGCGGCGATGGCCAGCGCCAGCGGCGGCACTGGCCGGTCAATGGCCCCCTCTGGCGAGGTGGGTGTGCGCATGCCAAAGTCGCTGGTCGGCGAGTACTGGCCCTTGGTCAGGCCGTAGACGCGGTTGTTCTGCACCACGTCCACAATGCCGATGTTGCGGCGAACGGCGTGCATCATGTGGCCCAGCCCCATACCGTACCCGTCGCCGTCGCCGTGGACGGTCATGATTTTGAGGCCGTGGTTGGCCAGTCTGGCTCCGCTGGCCACCGCCAGGGAACGGCCGTGAATGGTGTGGAAGCCGCTCACTTTCATGTAGTGCGGCAGCTTGCTGCCACAACCGATGCCGGTGAAGATGACCACCTGGTGAGGCGCGATGTCCTGCTCGGCCAGGGCCATCTTGACCGCGTTCAAAATGCCGTGGTTGCCACATCCCGTGCACCAGGTGGGCGGGACGGGGCTGTCGAAGTCTTTGCGTGTGACCATGTTTTGCCTCCGTTAGGGTCTAGAGTTTCGGGTCGGATGAACTCGAAACTCGAAACTCACAACTCGAAACTCGTGATGTATTCTGGGGTAAAGGCCCGACCGTCATACTTCAGTATGCTGCCGTCCATTCGACGGCCGGTCTGGCTGCGGATGAGCGTAGCCAGTTGCCCGGTGGCGTTGACCTCCACCGCCACAAGCCGCTGGAACTTTTCAAAGGCCGCTATCGCCGCTTCGACGGGGAAGGGCCATAAGTCCACGAAATGCAGCATGTTGGCCTGCCCTGGCCGTTCCGCGTTCAACTGATCCACCGCCTCTCGTAGCGGTCCGTAAGTGGAGCCCCAACAGACGAAGGTGACTTCCGCCTGGTCGGGACCGTATCGCTGCGGGCCGGACATCTCCTCGGCCATGCCGATCAGCTTGCGCTGGCGCTTCTCCACCTGCGCCTTCCGCATCTCCGGCTCCTCGGTGATAGCCCCGCTCTCGTCGTGCTCGTTGCCGGCAGCGATGTAGACCGCCTTGGGGTGGCCGGGCAGCGCTCGCGGCGAGACCCCTGAACCCGTGATCCGATAGCGCAGGTACTCTCCCTCCAGCGCGTCCAGATCCGCCTCGCTCAACAGCTCTCCTCGCTCAATCTCCACCGCCTCGAAGTCAAAGGCATCGAGCTCCAGGGTGCGAACCGCCACCGCCAGGTAGTGATCGCTGAGCACCAGGGCCGGCGTCTGGTACTTTTCCGCCAGGTTGAAGGCCCGCCAGCCAGCCACGAAGCACTCTTGGTGGGTGCCCGGAGCCAGGAGGAAGCGCGGGAACTCCCCCTGCGAAGCGTAGAGCATGAAGAGCATGTCCCCCTGCTCGTGCCTGGTGGGCAGGCCAGTGGACGGCCCCGGCCGTTGGGCGTTGTAGATGACCACCGGCGTCTCCGTCATGCCGGCCAGCCCCAGCGCCTCCACCATCAACGCGAAGCCGCCTCCCGAGGTCGGTACCAGGGCTCTCGCCCCCACGTGGGCAGCGCCGATGGCCATATTGATGGCCGCGATCTCGTCCTCGGTGTGCTTGATGGCCACGTCGTAGCGAGCCGAATGGGCCGCCATCCAGTGCAGCACCGGCGAGCCCGGCGTCATGGGATAGCCCGACACGAAGCGACATCCTCCCGACAGCGCGCCCAGGGAAAATGCCTCCGTGCCGTTGAGCACCATGCGCGGCGGCGCGCCCGGTATCGTCTCCAGCTTGAAGGGGAAATCGGCGGCGCGCTTCCGCCCCTCCTGGTAGCCCGCCTCGACCGCCGCCAGGTTGCCGTCCACCACCGCCTGGCCCTTGCGGGCGAAGTTCTGGCGGATGACGCTCTCCATGGGCCCGAGGTCGAAACCAGTCAGCCCCGCCGAGACGCCCAGGGCCACCGTGTTGCGGGCCAGCACGGTGCCAGCCTTTTCCTTGGCCACATCGCTCAGAGGAACCGGCAGGAACAAAAAGTCCGCTGGATTCCCCCCCGTCCGTCCGTTAGATCCCCCCGTCCGTTGTACCACGTTAGAGTCGTAGACGATTGCACCCCCTTCGACGACTTTGTCCTGATGGCGCGCGATCGTCTCCTCGGTCAGGGCCAGGAGCAGATGCACCGGCTCCGCGTGGGAATAGAGCGGCTGGTCGCTCACGCGGACGGAGTAAAAGTTATGTCCGCCTCGGATGCGCGAGTAGTAGTCGGGCAGGCCGAAGACGTGTAGTCCGCCTCGCGTCAACGCTTTGCAGAACCCAGCGCCAGTTGATTCCACCCCATGGCCTGCTTCCCCACCGATTCTGATGGTCATATTGTTGATCACAATTCTGCCTCCTTTCCATTAGGTGTGACCAAAACTTGTGGTAGTGACGACGTGCCAAACTGGTTTGGCCTTAGTCGTTCCAAGCGACTGAAGTCGCTACTACCGCCCATAGATTTTGGCCACACTCTTTCCATTGACACTGACTATGGCTTGCGTGTGGAATAATTATAGCATAAACCCCAATCGTTGGGTAGTTGACCCAAACACCGGCAGATGCTATGTCACAAGTGGAGAAACGCTGAGGCGCAAAAAAGAGGGCCTCATAGTGAGGCCCTCTTTTGCTTGCTCCAAATCACTCCAGCAC
>CAYMKL010000108.1:0-23522 GCA_964390805.1 uncultured Anaerolineae bacterium
CGGGCGCGCGCGAAGCGCCCGCACCCCCCGAAACCACTCTCCCCATGACTTTTGGCCAGACTCGATTCAAATGAACCGGAGAGTAGGCTAAATGAAGACATTGAGAGAGCTCTGCAGGGACGGTCGGTTCAGTATCGGCGCTGCGGTGTTGTTCGTGCTCGTCGTGCTTGCCCTTCTCACCCCTTTTTCGCCCTACGATCCCGCCACGTGGCGCGTGGTCCCACGCGACATGCCACCCTCAAGGGAGTGCCTTTTGGGGACGGACTCTAAAGGTCAGGACGTGTTCTGGCAGATGACATTTGCCGTGCGCAATTCCCTCGCACTTGCGGTTTTCGCCGCGGCAATTTCCAGGGTCATCGCTGTTACGGTGGGCTTGGTGGCCGGTTACTGTGGAGGTATCATCGATCGGGTGCTCATGTTCATCAGCGATGGGTTCTTGGTGATGCCGCTGTTCTTGATCATCGTGATGCTGGCGATGCTGGTGCGGGAGCATATGAACACGGTGAATCTGGCGATGCTGCTCGGGGCGCTAGGATGGGCATGGGATGCTCGGCTCATACGATCTCAAATCTTGAGTTTACGAGAAAGGGAGTTCACCTATACCGCCATCCTCTCCGGAACCCCCACGCGTAAATTGATATTTAACGAATACCTCCTATTCATTGTGCCTCTTGTTTTCACCACGCTCATCAACAACATGGCATGGGTGGTGGGAATGGAAATCACACTGGCGCTCATTGGTTTGACGAACCTGGCCGTCCCCAGCCTGGGGGCCATGCTCCGGTGGGCTGTCACTTACCAGGCCATGCTTCTCGGCCTTTGGTGGTGGCTATTGGCCCCAATTGGAGTCAGCGTCGCCCTTTTCGTCGCTTTGTATCTGGTATCCTTAGGTACCAGCGAGTACCTCGACCCCAGGGCCCGGATCCAACGGGTGGGGGCAAGGTGAGGGGGGCTACATCATGTGGGTGCTGAAAGTAGAGCAACTGAGATCTTTTTACATCTTGGACATTTTCGGGGTCAAGAAGGTGGTCCAAGCCGTCAACGAAGTGGATCTGGAGATACAGGAAAACGAGGTATATGGGATTGCCGGGGAAAGCGGATGCGGGAAAACAACCCTTGTGAAAACCCTCTTTGGCGACATCGAGCCGCCGTTGAGACTGATGGGCGGCAGGGTTTGGTACCGGGTCAATGGGGAGCAACTGGATTTGTTCTCCTTGAGACCGGAGGAGAGACGGAAATTACGGTGGAAGTTCATCTCCTATGTCCCCCAAAGTTCGATGAGCAATCTCAACCCGGTCATCAAGCTCAAGGGGACGTTCAAGGACTTCCTGGAAAGCCATGTTCCCCACAAGAGGAAACGCGATGTGTTCGAAATCGCCCAGCGACATCTCGTGGAGCTAGGGCTGCCGCCGAAGGTCTTGCAAGCATATCCTCATCAGCTCTCCGGGGGAATGCGTCAGAGGGCCATCATCGCCTTGGCTTCCTTCCTCTCCCCGCGGGTCGTGATCACGGACGAGCCCGTTACCGCGCTCGATGTGGTGGTGCAGCGGGGGGTGCTCCAGCTCCTTAAGGAGGTCCAGGAGAAACTGGAGAACGCCCTCGTCATCGTCACCCATGACATGGGTGTTCTTGCCAACATCGCCGACCGCATTGGCATCATGTATGCTGGGAAGATGATCGAGGAAGCGAGAGTGGAGACCATCTTCGAAGAGCCATTCCATCCCTACACTAAATACCTGATCAACTCGCTTCCCCAATGCGGCGACAAGGGGATGCGGGAGAGTGCTCCCGGGGCCCCTCCCTCGCTTGTGGACCCCCCTAGTGGCTGCGCCTTCCATCCCCGCTGTCGCTTTGCAATGGAGATCTGCAGACAAGAGATGCCCCAGTGCCAACGTGTGGGCGATCAACACAGGGTAGCATGCTGGCTGATGCAGGAGGGTCAAGATAAACAGGATTCTTGAACTTCAGGATATCACCAAGGTGTTCCAAATGGGCAGTATGATCTCAAGGCTCAGGATCACGGCCGTGGACCGTGTCTCCCTCCACGTGGGCTCGGCGGAGATCTTCGGACTGGCCGGGGAAAGCGGGTGCGGGAAGACCACCATTGCGCGGATGATCTTGGGCTTCGAGGAGCCCACATCGGGGAAGATCATCTACAGGGGAAAGGACGGGAGGCCCGTTGCCGGGAAGAAGGTCTGGCGCACCGCAGGGGTGCAGGCGGTCTTCCAGAACCCGTTTGAGACCTTCAATCCCTTACGGCAGGTGGAGCGCTATTTCTTTGAGGCCGTACACAACTTTCGCCTCGCGAGTAGCCACGCGGAGGCCCTGGCACGGATCGACAAGGCTTTGGAGGCGGTTGGCCTGAACTATAGGGAGATCGCCGGTCGCTACCCCAGTGAGTTTTCCGGCGGCCAACTCCAGAGGGTGTCTATCGCCAGGGCGCTGCTTACCGAACCTTCCCTGTTGATCGCGGACGAACCGGTGTCCATGGTGGACGCCTCGATCCGAATGTCCATTATGAACCTATTTCGGGAGCTCGTAGAGAGGTTTGGAGTAAG
Organism: uncultured Anaerolineae bacterium; assembly: GCA_964390805.1. GTDB lineage: Bacteria > Chloroflexota > Anaerolineae > VGOG01 > VGOG01 > CAYMKL01. The sequence goes on from CAYMKL010000108.1 coordinate 2,559, forward strand.
CGTGGTCTACATCACGCATGACCTCGCCACCGCCTACTACGTGTGCGACCGGATCGCCATCATGTTCAGAGGAAACATCGTTGCCATGGGCGATGTGGAAAAGGTGCTCATGGAGCCCAAGCATCCCTACATCGAGCTCCTGCGGGAGTGCATCCCCGGAACGGACCCGAGGAAGCGGTGGACCACCAGAGTGCAGCTTTCGGAGAGCGAGCAAGAGGAGTACCTGCGGGTTGGCTGCAAGTTCGCCGGGAGATGTCCCCATGTTATGGAGAGGTGTAGACGTGAGGCGCCGAAGGACGTGTGCGTGGACGACGTCCTCGTCAAGTGCTTTCTCTACTGTCAGGGAGAGGAGCGCGTATGCTAGTAATGAGGCCCCTCCTGAGCTTGACGAAGGGCTTGTCGAAGTGAAGGGAAAGGAGTTTATGAGATAATGACTGAAGAAAGCAAGGTCATCTACTTGGATTCTACTCGACCGATAGAGAGAAGGGTAAGCGATCTCTTGTCACGAATGACGTTGGATGAAAGACTGGCCCAACTCAGCGGGGTGTGGGTGTACGAGCTGCTAGAAGACATGACCTTTTCTGACCCAAAGGCCAAGGGGTTGATCGGAAATGGGATCGGTCAGATTACCCGAGTCGCTGGGGCCAGCACTCTAGGGCCGGTGGCCAGTGCGGAGCTAGCCAATAGAATCCAGACTTTCTTGGTTGAAAACACGCGGCTTGGCATCCCCGCCATCGTTCACGAGGAGTGTTGCAGCGGCTACATGGCCCAAGGAGCTACTTGCTTCCCGCAAATCATCGGCATTGCCAGCACGTGGGAGCCAGAACTCGTCGAAGAGATGACGTCTGTGATCAGGACCCAGATGAAATCGGTGGGAGCCCATCAGGGATTGGCTCCTGTGCTAGATGTCACGAGAGATGCAAGATGGGGTAGAGTGGAGGAAACCTTCGGGGAGGACCCCTATCTGGTCTCGCGAATGGGCGTTTCGTATGTAAAAGGGCTCCAGGGACCAGACTTGAAACAAGGCATCGTAGCGACGGGCAAGCATTTGGTGGGCTATGGCATATCGGAAGGTGGCCTGAACTGGGCGCCCGTTCACCTGGCGCCAAGAGAGTTGCACGAGGTATACCTGGCACCTTTTGAAGCGGCGATCAAGAAGGCCAAGCTAGCTTCCATCATGAATGCCTACCACGAACTCGACGGCATCCCCTGTGGCAGTTCAGGGGAACTCCTGACTGAAATCCTCAGGAATCAATTGGGCTTTGACGGCATCGTCGTCTCCGATTACATGGCCATCAACATGCTGGCGGATTACCATCACGTGGCCAAAGACAAAGGCGAATCGGCCAGACTAGCCTTGGAAGCCGGCATTGATATCGAGTTGCCAAGCACCGATTGTTATGGTCAACCCCTTTGCCAGGCGATTCAAGGTGGAACGATCAGTGAGTCTTTGATAGACGAAGTCGTGAGCCGGGTTTTGAGGATGAAGTTCCTGCTAGGGCTGTTCGAGAACCCTTATGTAGACGTTGAGGGGATTTCTGAGGTCTTTGATACACCTGAACAGCGTTCGCTAGCCCGCCAAATGGCGCAAAAATCCATCGTTTTGCTTAAGAACGAGGGAGACCTGTTGCCATTGAAGAAGGATCTGTCTTCCATTGCCGTCATCGGGCCGAATGCGGACAGTATCAGGAACATGCTGGGCGATTATGCCTATCCCTCTCACATAGAGATCACGGCATTCTTGGCTAGCAGCGATATGATCGATACACCCAGGCCAGAAGAGATGGATCTAAGCGATACGTATGTCCCCATGCGCAGTGTGCTGGAGGGCATCAAAGACAGGGTCTCACCCCAGACCAGGCTGTATTATGCCCGAGGCTGCGACGTAACAGACGAGTCGAAAGAAGGCTTTGCAGAAGCCATCGAGATCGCCAGGAAATCAGAGGTCGCGGTGCTGGTTGTGGGTGGCAAATCCGGCTTGACTCCAGATTGCACCTGTGGCGAGTTTCGCGACCGGGCCGAGATCGGGTTGCCCGGTGTTCAGCAAGAATTGGTTCGAGCCATCTATGAGACCGGAACGCCGCTGGTGGTGGTATTGGTCAACGGCAGACCGTTTGCCATCCCCTGGATCGCCGAACATATCCCCGCCATCGTGGAAGCGTGGTTGCCTGGTGAGGAAGGTGGCGAAGCAGTCGCGGACGTGCTGTTTGGCGACTACAATCCCGGTGGCAAGTTGCCGATCACATTCCCGCGAGCGGTGGGGCAAACTCCCATCTTTTATGGCCACAAGCCTTCAGGGGGACGCTCTTTCTTGTTTGGAGACTATGTCTCGTTGAGCGCCAAGCCACTTTTCCCGTTTGGGCATGGCTTGAGTTACACGCGGTTTGAATTCGACAACCTCCAAATCGCTCCGAGCCAAGTGGGAGCAGAAGGACAAGCTCAGATAAGCGCTGATGTTGAGAACGTCGGTGAGTGGAAAGGAGACGAGGTCGTCCAACTTTACGTACACGACGTGCTGTCGAGTGTGACGAGACCGGTCAAAGAGCTAAAGGGATTCAAGAGAATCACCCTGGAACCAGGGGAAAAGAGAACCGTAACCTTCACGCTCGCGGTGAGCCAACTCGGTTTTTACAACCGAAATATGGAGTTTGTGGTAGAACCAGGTACCATTGAGGTTATGATAGGCAGTTCGTCGGAGGACATACAGCTTACTGGAGAGTTTGACATCGTCGGCGAGACGACGGAGGTGGCCGCGACTAAGACGTTCTTCAGCACAGCAGATGTGCACTAACCTAAAGGAGGAAAACACAAATGGCTGGAAAACTATCTGGCAAGAAGGTGGCCATGATCGTGGCCAACAGGTACGAGGACGTTGAGCTTCTTTACCCCATCCTGAGGCTCAACGAAGAGGGTGCTGAGATCCTGGTCGCACCGGTTGGTGATGATGTCAAGGGCATGTTCGGCCACCCTGTTCCCATCCCCGTTATGCGGGATGGTAATAGATACACCACGGTCCCCATCGAACAACTCAGCGCGGAGGATATTGATTGCCTGCTCTTCCCTGGTGGATACTCTCCCGATCAAGTGCGGCTGCACGAGGGGACGCTCGAACTCGTGCGTGAGTGTGACCGGCAGGGCAAGCTGCTCACCGCCATCTGTCATGGCCCCTGGGTTTTGATCTCGGCGGGGGTCATCAAGGGGAAGCGTGCCACCGGCTACGTCGGCGTGCGAGACGACTTGGTGAACGCGGGGGCCGACTTCATGGATGTGCCAGCGGTCCGGGACGGCAACATCATCACTGGCCGGGTGCCCGACGATCTGCCCGAGTTCTGCCAGGAGATAATCAAGGCACTGTCCGAGTGAGCCAGTGACAGGTTGGGCGAGAGGACAGCGTCCGACCGGCGGATGGTATCACCTCCAATTCGATAGCGCATCTATAACCCTGAGCGCAGCGAAGGGGACTGCTCTTTGTGCCGCAAACCTTAGCTGTGCCCAGCAGGCTGCTTTCGACCCGGGAAGAGAATCTGTGGGTGTGTGACTTACAAGTGCATTACGGCAAAAGACGGTTAGATCACAACAGAGTCGCCTTGCTGTTGGCCGTGTTCACCGTCATACTGCTTGTGGTAACGGTCCCGGTATCGGTCTAACATGGGATGAGCCCGCTTATATTGCGGCTTCTGAATCCTACGTGCAGTGGTACCTGGGTCGTTTCTATATGCCGCCCCCATGGCACTCTCCCTTTGTGATCACCATTGCTGTGGTGCCACTCACGCTGACAATTCTGTGTGCCCTTTCTGGCCTGTACCCCCATCTGCTTTCCTATTGGAACCGTATGTGTGCTGCTGGAGTAATCGCGATCATACCGAGCATATCTTTCTTCATGCTGGCCCAGAAATACATCGTGAAGGGATTGACCACAGGGGCGCTGAAATATTGACGAGCTTAGTAAGTAAGGTGAAAGTGCTCATCACTGATGCCGAGTATTCGAACATTGACGACCTTGAGCGGCCAATCCTGGAATCGGCCGGGTTCGAGGTGGAACTGGCGCAGTGCCGTACGCCCGAGGAAGTCATCCAGGCCGGGCCGGGCGCTGCTGCTTTTCTGGTTCAGTATGCCCCCATCACCCGTGAGGTATTGGAAACTCTTCCCGAGGTGCGCATCGTCAGCCGTTATGGGATGGGGGTTGATACAATAGACCTCGAGGCCGCGCGCAAACGGGGTGTTTGGGTGGCCAACGTTCCAGATTACGGTGTGGGGGAAGTAGCCACCCACGCTCTAGGCATGTTGCTTTCTTTGGTTCGTCATCTGCCGTTCTACGACCGGATGGAGCGAGGAGGGCATTGGCATTACCGTTCCACCGGCCCCCTGCGCCGACCCAACACTATGACCTTGGGGATTGTCGGTCTGGGCCGAATCGGGCGCACAGTGGCCCAACTGGCCCGGCCCTGCTTCCGACGGATCCTGGGCTGCGATCCTCACCTGCCCAATTCAGCTTGGCCGGAAGACATAGAACCGGTTGAACTCGATGAACTCTTTAGCCAGAGCCACGCCGTCTCGCTGCATCTGCCCCTGACCCAAGAAACCCGCGATCTGGTGAATCGTCGGCTGCTGGCACAGATGCCTGATGGAAGCTACCTGGTCAATACCTCCAGGGGAGGGTTGGTCAACTTGGATGACTTGCTCCAGGCCCTCGACGACGGCCGACTGGCCGGGGCCGGGCTGGACGTACTGCCGCAGGAACCTCCGCCTCCTGACCACCCGATCTTGCGCCATCCCAGGGTTCTGTTAAGCCCGCATGTCGCCTGGTTCTCGGAGGAAGCCGAAGAGGAAGTGCGGCGCAAGACGGCCCTTAACATTGTAGCCTGGACACGGGAAGGCCGTCCGCCTTACGTCGTTGTGGAGGGCAGCAACGCCTGACCGCGTGGTAGGATAGCAGGGGGTGACTCTTGCACTTTGACCAATCCTATCAGCTCGTAAATCAGGGAAAACCCCTGGAAGAGCCCGGGCGCAGGCCGTACCGTCTGGTCTTGGAAGTAGCTTCCGGTCAAAAGATCGCTAATCAACGACTCAGCGGATTTCGCAGGAGCCTGGGTGGACCGGCGACCGGTTAACCCCGAAGTCACAGATCCAACCCTTGACGTATCAGACTAAGTCCCACGGAGATAACTTAGGTGGGTTCAACAATGTCAAAGGAGTTAGACTGTGTAGGAGGAAAACGTGTCAAAAGAACTAGTGTATGACATCACCAAAGACGATCTTAGCCAGTTTCGCAAGCGAGGCCCCGCCTTTGTGACCTTCGGTGAGGTGATGGTGCGCGACACACCGGCCGATATGGAGCGCCCCGAGCGGACCCGTCTCGTTCACTTGTCTATGGCGGGTAGCGAATTCACTCTGGCCATGGGACTCAGCCGCCTGGGGATTCCGTCAGCTTATATCACTCGCGTACCTGACAATCCCTACGGCCGCGCCCTGCGCAACATCGCTCGCGAGCAGGGAGTCAACACCGACCACTTTGTGTGGGCTCCAAGAACAGAGCCGATTGGCCGCTTTCTCTATGAAATCGGCCGCACGCCGAGGAGGAACGTGGGCGTTTATCAGCGTATGTATTCGGCAGCTTCCAAGCTGAACGCAGGGATGCTGGATTGGGGAGCAGCTTTGCAGGACGCCAAACTGTTCCACACGTCCGGCATCACCTTTGGGCTGGCCACGCACAGCAAGTACGAGCGCAATTACTGTTACGAGGCTTTCATGGAAGCCATGAGCGGCAAACCGGCAGGCTGTCTGGTTGGCCTGGACTTTAATTACCGCGCCACGCTTTGGTCACCAGAGCAGGCTCGCGAAGCGATGACGCCGATCGTGACCGAACACGTGGACGTGCTCATCACCACCATCGAAGATATGGCCAAAATATACGGCCTGGATTGCGGCCAATATTCCTCTAAGCAAATTGTTGACGGTGACATCGGCTCTTTGGAGGATGACGACATCAAGTCGTTTGCCCAGCAGGTTCTCCGGGAGTTTAATGTCCGGATTGTGGCCATCACCATTCGCTATCCCGACTCCTTTGAACAGCATCGCTGGGAGTCGGCGGCCGTGGACGCCGATGGCAATTTCTTCCGCTCGCCGGCCGTCAGACCCATCACCCTGCTCGACCGTCTGGGCGGCGGGGACACGTGGAACGCTGGCTTCTACTACGGGCTGCTAACGGAAGGCTTTGGCGGCGAGGGCATCGTGAAGGGAGTGTTAGTGGGCGATGCCGCCACCCGCCTCAAGCAAACACTGATGTTCGACCTGCCCGTCGTAGATAAGAGCGAAGTGCAGGCCCTGATGCGAGCCGACGTATTGGGCGGCGGGAAACGCACGGCCCGCTAGGAGATTGAAGACCCTTCGGGTTTCCACAGAACCCGAAGGGTCTAGCCCAGACCAAGGAGATCAAAATGACTAAAGACGAAAAGCTAAACCTCATTCGTGAGAGCGGTGTTATCGCCATCATGCGCGCCCAGAGCTCCGAGCAACTCATCACCGCTGCGGACGCTATCAAAGCGGGTGGCGTGAATGTGATCGAAGCGACCATGACCACCCCCGGTGCGCTGGGCGTCATCGCCGAAGCCACCCAGAGGTACGGCCAGGAAGTACTATTTGGGGCGGGTACCGTTCTGGATGCCGAAACTGCCCGCTCTGCGATCTTGGCTGGAGCCGGCTTTGTTGTTGCTCCCACACTCAACCTGGAGATGGTAGCCTTGTGCAACCGTTACAGCGTCCCCGTCGTCCCCGGCTGTTACACGCCCACCGAAATGCTGACCGCCTGGGAGGCTGGGGCGGACATGGTCAAACTCTTTCCGGCGAGTATCGGCGGCCCCAGCCTGGTGAAGGCCATCCTGGCCCCTCTGCCTCAACTCGAGATAGTGCCTGTCGGTGGTGTCAACCTGGATACCGCGGCGGCGTTCATAAAGAACGGCGCCGCCGCGCTGGGTGTGGGCAGCAGCCTGATCAACCAGAAACTGCTGGACGCCGGCGACATGGAGGAACTCACCCGCCGGGCGGCGGCATTCATCGCCGAAGTCAAGAAAGGTCGGGGAGAATAGTCCCAAGCGATAGCGTAAAAGCCATTAGCTACCAGGGCAAGAATTCCATTGCCGTCGTGGATAAACCGGTGCCACGGTCAGGAGACCTGTGGCGAAGCCCCATATCCAGCCTCATCCAGAGGAGAGCAGGGCGCGGGGGACAGGCAGATTCATCCAGTCCTTCTTGAGCGATTCGTGCTTGACCAGCAGAAAACTATAACTACTTATGGAGCCTATTCTCATGCACAAAAAACCTTCATTACCAATTGAAGAACGTGTGGCCGACCTGGTCTCCCGAATGACGCTGGAAGAAAAGGTCTCGCAGATGGTTTTCGATGCTCCCGCCATCGAACGATTGGACGTTCCCAAATACAACTGGTGGAACGAGTGCTTGCACGGCGTGGGCCGGGCAGGGGTAGCCACGGTGTTTCCGCAGGCCATCGGGTTGGCGGCAACCTGGAACCCCGACCTGATGCACCAGATGGCGACGGCCACCTCTGACGAGGCCCGGGCCAAGCATCATGAGGCGGCCAGGCGAGACATCCGAGAGATCTATACTGGCTTGACCTTCTGGTCGCCGAACGTCAACATCTTTCGCGATCCCCGCTGGGGACGGGGTCAGGAGACCTACGGCGAGGACCCCTACCTGACCGCTCAGATGGGGGTTGCGTTCGTGAAAGGGCTTCAAGGGGATGATCCACGCTATCTGAAGCTAGTCGCTACGCCCAAGCACTATGCCGTACACAGTGGGCCGGAATCGGAACGGCATCATTTTAACGCGCAGGTCAGTGGACGGGATTTGCGGGAGACATACCTGCTCGCCTTCGAAGCCTGCGTCAAAGAAGCAATGGCAGCTTCCGTGATGGGTGCCTACAACCGTACCAATGGCGAGCCTTGCTGTGCCAGCCCAACGCTGCTGGAGAGAATCCTCCGCCAGGAGTGGGGCTTCGACGGGTACGTGGTATCCGATTGCGGGGCCATCTACGACATCTACGCCCATCACAAGGTGGTGGATACACCGGAGGAAGCAGCGGCTTTGGCGGTGAAGAACGGTTGCGAGCTCAACTGCGGCGAAGTTTACCCGGCGCTGCTTGATGCCGTGGAACAAGGGTTGATTTCGGAAGACATCATCAACCGTGCGGTCAAGCGGCTCTTCACCGCGCGCTTCCGTTTGGGCATGTTCGATCCTCCTGAGGAAGTTCCCTACACTCAGATCCCCTACGAAATCATCGGTTCTCCAGAGCATCGCGAGCTGGCGCTACGGGCGGCACGGGAGTCCATCGTGCTGCTCAAGAACGAGAATGATTTGCTACCCTTGCGCAAAGACCTCGAATCAATTGCCGTCATCGGCCCCAACGCCGATAACCTCCAGGCCCTGCTTGGCAACTACAGCGGCACACCGGCCAAGGCTGTCACCCCCCTTGAAGGCATTCGCAAAAAGATCGCGCCTTCCACCAGGCTCTATTACGCACGCGGTTGTGCGCTGGCTGATGGTGTGCCGCCGCAGGAGGTCATCCCGTCTACCCACCTGCGTCCGGTAGATGCCGACGCGGGCGAAACGGGTCTGACGGCTGACTATTACGACAACCCAAAGTTCGGGGGCAAGCCTGTGTTGAGCCAGGTTGATGGCGTCGTTGATTTCATCTGGAAGGATACCACCCCGCTGACAGGACAGTGGGCAGACAGTTTTGCCGTGCGCTGGACCGGCTTTCTCGTCCCTCCCAAGAGCGGCATTTACAGACTTGGTGTCAGGGGCTTTAGCGCGTACAGGCTCTATCTGGATGGCGAACTCATCGTAGACTATCAGGACATCCATCATCCCATTCTCAAAACCGGAGAGGTTGAATTGGACGCCGGGCGGTTTTACAGCCTGCGTTTGGACTATGTGAGCCGGGGCCTTGACCCGCAGGTGCAACTCTTGTGGTCACTCCCCAATATTGACCATGAGGCCAGGGCGCTGGAAGCGGCTGAGAAAGCAGATGTTGTCATCGCCGTGATGGGGCTTTCTCCAAGCCTGGAAGGCGAGGAGATGCCGGTGGCCGTGGAGGGCTTTACGGGCGGCGACCGAACCGACATCAGAGTGCCGCGTCCTCAGGAAGAGTTGCTCAAGCAGGTCCATGCGCTGGGCAAGCCGGTGGTATTGGTGCTGCTGAACGGCAGTGCCCTGGCCGTGAACTGGGCCGCGGAGTGCATTCCGGCCATCGTGGAGGCGTGGTACCCCGGCCAGGCGGGCGGCGAGGCCCTGGCCGACGTCTTGTTCGGCGACTACAACCCTGGCGGACGGCTGCCGGTCACCTTCTACCAGTCGGTAGACGATCTGCCGCCCTTTGAGGACTATGACATGGAAGGCCGCACGTACCGCTACTTCCGGGGGGAGCCTCTATTTGCTTTTGGTCACGGCTTGAGCTATACTACCTTTGAATTCGACAATCTGCACATTGACCCATCGAGAGTTGAAGTCGGGGGCGAAGTTGCCATCAGCGTTGACGTGACCAACGCTGGCGACCGCGCGGGCGACGAAGTGGTCCAGCTATACGTTCGCCATCTCGACGCCAACGTGCCACGTCCTATAAAGGAGCTAAAGGGCTTCAAGCGCATTACCCTGCAGCCAGGGGAGTGCAAAACGGTGACCTTTACCCTGCACACCCACCAGCTAGGCTATTACGACGAAGCGATGCGGTACGTGGTACAGCCGGGGACCATCGAAGTGATGATCGGCAATTCGTCGAAACACGTGCAACTCAGCGGTCAGCTTGGGATCGTCGGCCAGCGGGCTGACGTCGGCAGCAGCAAGGTCTTTTTCAGCCAGGTGCAGGAGAAGCCGGCATAAGAACCAACTGGTAGATCAGTTTCCCAACCTACCAATCTACCAATTTACCAACTGCGAGGAGGAAACGATGACGGACAAATACACACCCAAACCCGAACACAAATTCACCTTTGGCCTGTGGACCGTGGGCAGCGTGGGGCGCGATCCCTTTGGCGAGCCAGTTCGTGCTCCCCTGTCGCCGGTAGAACTGGTTCACCTGCTGGCGGAAGTGGGCGCCTACGGGGTGAACTTCCACGACAACGATCTGGCTCCCATTGACGCCACCTCCGCCCAGCGGGACAAGATCGTCGCCGATTTCAGGAAGGCCCTGACAGAAACGGGCATCGTCGTACCGATGGCGACGACCAACCTCTTTGGCGATGCGGCTTTCAAGGACGGCGCGTTCACGTCGAACGATCCCAAAGTGCGGGCCTACGCCCTGCACAAGACGATGCACGCCATTGACCTGGGCGTCGAGCTGGGGGCAACGGTCTACGTCTTCTGGGGCGGGCGTGAGGGCGTGGAGACCGACGCCGCCAAAGACCCCGTCGAGGCCATCAAACGCACCCGTGAGGCCATGAACTTTCTGTGCGAGTACGTTCTCGACCAGGGCTACGACCTCAAGTTCGCGCTGGAGGCCAAGCCCAACGAGCCGCGCGGCGACATCTACAACGCCACCACCGGCCACATGCTGGCCTTCATCGCGACGTTGGATCACCCCGAGATGGTGGGGGTGAACCCGGAGGTGGCCCACGAGCACATGGCTGGGCTCAACTTCGTCCACAACGTGGCCCAAGCCTGGGAAGCGGGCAAGCTCTTCCACATTGACCTGAACGACCAGGCTTTCGGACGCTACGACCAGGACTTGCGTTTCGGCTCCCACAATATCAAGTCTGCCTTCTTCCTGGTTAAGTTCCTGGAAGACGTGGGCTACGACGGCAGCCGCCACTTCGATGCCCACGCTTACCGCACCGAAGACTACGAAGGCGTGAAGGACTTTGCCCGGGGTTGTATGCGCACCTACCTGATTCTGAAGGAGAAGGCGGAGCAGTGGAACGCCGACCCTGACATCCAGGCATTGCTGGCAGAGATCAACGCCGACGATGGCTCGACCGATGCCTTCAAAGGCACCTACAGCGCGGAGAAAGCGGCGGCTTTGAAAGCGGCATCCTTTGATCGTGCTGTTCTGGGCGCCCGAGGAATGGGCTACGAGCGGCTGGACCAGTTGACGGTGGAACTCTTGCTGGGGGTACGTTGACCCGATGAAGCACACAACAACTCGTTTTGCAGGCCATGACTGTATCAAGCTGGAAAATGGTGCCTTGGCTCTATGGGTAACCCAATCCGTAGGGCCACGCATCATTGGGCTGGCCCTGCCGGGCGGCGACAACCTGCTGGCTGAGCTCCCCGATGCAACCCTGGAATATCCCGGCGGAGGAGCCTTCTCTCTCTACGGTGGACACCGCCTGTGGTATGCCCCCGAAGACCCACAGCGCACCTACCTCCCGGACGATGCCCCCGTGACTGTTGCCGACACGGAGCGTGGCATTGTCGTCACCCAGCCCGTCGAGGCGCTGACTGGCATCCAGAAATCGCTGACCATTTCCCTGCCCGGCCGCGGCCCCCGCGTCGTCATTGACCACACCATCCACAACCGGGGCCTGCAGCCCGTCGAGCTGGCGCCGTGGGCCATTACTCAACTCAGGCCCGGGGGGGTAGCCGTTCTGCCCCAGGCAACGACCCCCACCGACGAGCACGGCGTGCTGCCCAACCGTCAGATCGCTCTGTGGCCCTACACCCCCATCAACTCGCCACACATCACCTGGGGCGACCGCTACGTGTTCGTCGAAGCGACGATGCAGAACGGCGCGCTCAAAATCGGCTTTCCTAATCCCGTCGGCTGGATGGGCTACGCCCTGGGAGACACCTTCTTTGTCAAGCATGCAGCTTATCGGCCCGACGCCGCCTATTTCGACCGGGGCAGTTCCAGCGAGTGCTACTGCAACCCACGTTTTCTCGAACTGGAGACGTTGGGGCCGCGCACCACCCTGGCGTCAGGTGAATCCGTCACCCACCGTGAGACATGGGCGATCTACGCCGGGGTGACTGTGCCTCCTGACGAGGCGGCGGTGCAGGAACTCGTGGACCAACTGGAGTTGACGAAAGGGGGGAAACCAGCATGACCTACTTGCTGGGCATTGATGCTTCAACCACCGCTACCAAGGCGCTGCTGATGCACGCCGACGGCGAGGTGCTGGGCGTCGCTTCGCCGGAATACACCTACCAGACACCCCAGCCCCTGTGGACCGAGCAGCATCCCGACCTGTGGTGGCAGGCAACCGCCGACGGCATCCGCCAGGTATTGGCCCAGACACAGGTGGACCCCGCCGATGTCCAGGGCGTGGGGCTCACGGGACAGATGCATGGCCTGGTGCTGTTGGACGCGGCGGGCGAGGTGCTGCGCCCGGCCATCCTGTGGAACGACCAACGCACGGGTGCACAGTGCGACGAGATCCGACGGCGGCTGGGCAAAGAACGCCTCATCCAACTCACCGGCAACGACGCCCTCACCGGCTTCACTGCGCCCAAGATCCTCTGGGTGCGCGAGCAGGAGCCGGAGGTCTACGCCCAGGCGGCCCACATCCTGTTGCCCAAGGATTACGTCCGCTACCGGCTCACCGGCCAGTTTGCCACCGACAAGGCGGGCGGGGCAGGCACATTGCTGTTCGACGTCGAGGCCCGTGACTGGTCACCGGAGGTGCTGGATGCGCTGGACATCCCCGGCGAATGGCTGCCCAAGACCCACGAAGGCCCCGAGGTCACCGGGCACATTTCCGTTGAGGCGGCAGAGGCCGCTTCATCACATGTACGTAGCGGCATCGGCCTGAAAGCGGGCACGCCCGTGGTAGGCGGCGGCGGCGACCAGGCAGCCCAGGCGGTGGGCGTCGGCGCGGTGGAACCGGGCATCGTGGCTCTTACGTTGGGCACGTCCGGCGTGGTGTTTGCCAGCACCGGCGAGCCCTTTATCGAGCCGGAGGGCCGCCTGCATGCCTTCTGCCACGCCGTGCCGGGTCGTTGGCACCTGATGGGCGTCATGCTCTCGGCGGCGGGTAGCCTGCGTTGGTACCGCGATACCCTGGCCTCTGGCGTGGATTTCGACACGCTGCTGGCCCCGGCCGCCGAAGTGCCCCCTGGCAGCGAGGGTCTGCTGTTTCTGCCCTACCTGACCGGCGAGCGTACGCCGCACCCCGATCCGCTGGCGCGGGGCGCCTTCGTGGGCCTCACAGTGCGCCACACCCAGGCCCACCTCACCCGTGCCGTACTGGAGGGCGTGGCCTTTGGCCTGCGAGACAGCTTTGAGTTGATCAAGTCGGCAGGGCTGGCCGAGATCCGACAGGTGCGCGTCTCCGGCGGTGGGGCCAGGAGTGCTCTGTGGCGGCAGATCCTGGCCGATGTGCTGAACGTCGAACTGGTTACGGTTAACACCACCGAGGGCGCAGCCTATGGCGCGGCGCTGCTGGCGGCGACCGGCGCCGGCGTCTATCCCGACGTGGATTTGGCTTGCGCGGCGACCATTCGACTCACCGGTCGCACTGTGCCCGGCCCGGCGCGCGCGGCCTACCAGGACCTCTATCCACTGTATCGGGACCTGTATCCGGCGCTGCGCGCCAGCTTCAATGCCGTGGCGCGGATAGGAGTATAGCAGCCAGGTAGTCTGGACAAATGCCGTTGATAACTACACAAGGACGGCCCGGAGCGTTGTTGAAAGGTGCTGTAGCCTATTCACCCCGCGGCGGGCCGGAGGAGGGCCGGCGCCGCCAGTGAGGGGAGCAAGATGTCAGTCTTGCTCCCCTTTTTCATCTGCCTGATCGGTAGTCGAAAGACAGCAAAGCTTCTGCCTCGCCCAACCTTTACCGAGATTTCACAATGTCTTCATTAAACCTTAACAAGACTCTGTTATAATGGAATCGTGCAAAGATTGGCGAGAGTGAAAGAGTAAGGGGTCAATGGGGCAACGAGATAACGAGCGACTCGTCAACGTGTTTCTCTTTGGCCTGTTACGCATTTCCAGAGGTAAGATCGCCCAACGGACTTGCGTCTAAATCAGTGAGATGGTGAGATAACTAACAGAAATGAGGTAGAGCTATGCGTGGTTCAATCACTTTAGGTGAGGTTTTTGGTATTCCGATAAAAGTACACTCCAGTTGGTTTCTGGTCGCTGCCCTGATCACCTGGTCGCTGGCCGGCAGCTACTTTCCCCAGCAGTATCCCGGCTGGGCCACGACGACCTATTGGGTCGTTGGCGCGGTGACGGCGGCCCTCTTTTTCGCTTCGGTGGTGCTCCACGAGCTGGGCCACTCGATGGTGGCGCGGCGCGAAAAGGTACCGGTGCGAGACATCACTCTGTTCATCTTTGGCGGTGTGGCGCAGATCCGCGACGAGCCCGAGACGCCCGGCGCCGAGTTCCGCATCGCCGTTGCTGGCCCACTGATCAGCCTGGCCCTGGCCGGCCTGTCTGGTCTGTTGAGCTTGGGAATCGCCGGTGCTGTTCCGCTGGCTGCTTCCCTCAGTTATCTGGCTCGGATTAACCTGACGTTGGCCCTGTTCAACCTGATCCCCGGCTTTCCGCTCGACGGTGGGCGGGTGCTGCGGGCGGTTCTCTGGAGACTGGGCGGCAGCATCCGCACGGCGACGCGATGGGCGACCTGGGTCGGGCGCGGCGTGGCCTATCTGTTCATCTTCCTGGGTGTAGGCCAGATGTTCCTGGGTAGCTTCTTTGATGGCCTGTGGATCGTCTTCATCGGCTGGTTCCTCAACAACGCTGCCGAGTCCAGCTATCAGCAGGTCGCTCTGAAGGAGGTGCTCGCTGGCGTCACCGTCGGCGACGTCGCGACCCAGCGGTGCATCGCTGTGCCCGGCGATCTGAGGCTCAATCGCCTGGTAAGAGATCTCGTTCTTGGCGCGGGGCTCCGATGCTTCTTCGTTACAGATAACGGGCGCGTGATGGGACTGATCACACTGGACAATATCAGGGCTGTGCCCAGGGACCGGCATGGCGAATTGACTGCCAGCCAGGTCATGACGCCGGTGAACGCGCTCTTGCCCGCAGATTCCGACGATGACGTGTTGGCCTTGCTCCAGAGGATGGACGAGGCTAACTTAAGCCAGGTGCCGGTGATGGATAACGGGCACCCGCTGGGCGTGTTCACCCGAGAAAGTCTACTGCGTCACATTCGACTCCGCAACGAGCTGGGCATATGGCCCCTTCAAAAAACAGCAATACAAGAAATGGAGGCAGCAGCATGAGACGAAGGAGATTTGCTTGGGGACTGGGGCTGTTGGCCCTGGTCCTGCTTAGTTGGACGTTAATGGTTCAGTGGCCAGGGGTAAGCCGTGGCAAGGCTGCGGCCGCGCCCGTGGTCGAAGAAACAGTCACACCTGCTCTCTTGCTCAATGACCCCTTGGCCATAGCCTACGCCGAGGAGCAACTGTTCATTGAGCTTTACGAGCGCGTCAGCCCTTCAGTGGTGCACATCGCCGTCACCACCCGCTCCAATGCGAGCGGCAGTGGCTCCGGCTTTGTTTGGGACACTGAGGGGCACATCGTCACCAACAACCACGTCGTCGCGAGCGCGACGCGCATCGAGGTAATCTTTGCTGACGACACCACTGCCAAGGCCGAACTGGTGGGCGCCGACGTCGATAATGACCTGGCGGTGATAAAGGTTGACGTGACCGCCAGCCGCTTGCATCCGGTGGAATTGGGCGACTCAGATGCGCTGCGGGTGGGCCAGCGGGCCATCGCCATCGGCAACCCCTTCGGTTTCGAGCAGACCATGACTACGGGCATCGTCAGCGCTCTGGGGCGGGTGGTGAGGCAAGAGAGCGGTTTCTCGCTGCCGCAGCTCATCCAGACCGACGCGGCTATCAATCCCGGCAACTCTGGCGGTCCGCTGCTGGATTCTCACGGTCACGTCATCGGCGTGACGACCCTGATCTACTCCAATAGCGGCACCAGCGCCGGCATCGGCTTTGCCGTGCCGGTGGACACCGTCAAGCGGGTGGTGCCGCCCCTCATCACCACCGGGGGCTACGCCGATCCGTGGCTGGGCATTCAGGCAACCAGTATCACTTCTCTCCTTGCTGAGGAACTGAACTTGCCAGTGGAGGAGGGGGTGCTGGTGCAGAACGTCGTCGAGGATGGGCCGGCAGAGAAAGCCGGGCTGCGAGGTGGCAGCCGGCAGATAAGGCTCGAGGGTGAGCTCTTGGCAACTGGCGGCGACATCATCGTGGCCATAGACGGTGTCTCACTGCGGGATATGGACGACCTCATTGTGTACCTGTCCGACCATACGTCAGTTGGTCAGAGAGTGACATTGACCGTGCTCCGCAATGGCCGGCGGCAGCGCATTCAGGTCACGCTAGGCGAGCGGCCGGCGTCCTAGCCCCATCGCAGAAGCGGGAGGCGTGCAACGCCTCCCGCTTTGATTTTAGCACCCGTTTCAGCGAGGCCGAGATTGGACTTGAGAAGACCAGGAATGTCAACTGGCCAACAGATGAGCTCAGCAAACCGGTCACTTCTGTAGCCAGTCAGTCAGACGTTTTTTGATGTGTCCTAGTCGTTTCGAGGAGATATTGCCAAGACGTGCATTGATGACAGAGGCTTGTACACTGGCTAAACGCGCTAACCGGACAACGGAACGAGCTTTCAGACCTGTGGCCGCATAATCGGAATCAGACGGATCAATTATCTCGTCAAATTGTGGAACTGCTTGGTAAGTGCGCGAGGAGATCAGAGAAAGCAGTAAATCAGCATGGCGGCCAGGAGCAATGGCGACAATCAAAGCAGGGCGCAACTTTCCGGTTTGCAAATCAGTCTGAGGGAAACGGATTAGAACGACGTCGCCGGGTTTCATGGCTTATATATCTCCTGGGCGTCTTCCAAAGAGTATTCGATCTCATCGTCCTCACGAAAGAGTTGTCCAAGAGCGAAATCTTGCCATTGATTACTGCCCCACTCCACATAACTTGGAGTTATCTGTCGTCTTGCCATGACAAATAGGGCAAAGTCTGCAATCTGCTCAACAACATCATCGGGCAAGCTGTCAATTTGCCTATACAATTGCTCACGAATGGTCACGGTGGTCATAATACTTACCTCACAAGAAGGATGAGAAACTATCCAGTTTACCAGCCGAGATCATCCATATTGTAACACGATGCTATATGCCTGTCAAGCCCCATGAGCCGAAGCTTACAAAGACGCCTCAAGAAGCTCCTCGACTTGATGCGCGAAGCTATCCGCTGGAAACCCCCATCCATTCGCGTGGAAAGAGGCGGCAATCAGCACGCACAGTAGATGCCCAGTCCGATTGGGGCTATCGCACCAGGGCACCTTCTTTGTATACCGTGATTCGCTCAAGATCCTGCAGAACCGTAATGTCGGACAGCGGGTCTCCATCAACCACTAGAATATCTGCCAGTCTGCCAGCCTCCAGCGTGCCCACCTGTTCGCTCAAGAGACAGCACTCGCCAGCGTTCTTGGTTCCAGCGACGATGGCTTCCATTGCCGAAAGACCCCCTTCCTTCATCATCAACGCCAACTCGACGGCATTTGTGCCATGCATGTCGGTGATGAAGGCATCGGTGCCCAGGGCCACTTTGACACCGGCCTCGCAAGCCCAGCGAAAGCAACCCTTCCCTTCTGCTACTAACCGGTCTTCCTTCTGCTTGGACACTTCACTGAGACCCGCCGAATCCCGCCGCTCTGAAAGAATCTTGGAAATGTGCAACGTTGGCACCAAAAAGACTCCCTTTGCCAAGAATAGGTCAATGGCCTCTTGATCTAACACGTCACCATGCTCGATGGACGTGACTCCAGCCCGCAGTGCGTGCTTTATGCCATCGTTGCCTTCGGCATGCGCCATCACCCCAGCGCCGCAGCGGCTGGCTTCTTCGGTGATCACTGCCAGTTCGGCTGGCGACCATTCCGCGATAAAAGGCGACCCCTGGGGAGCAACGACCCCGCCCGTGGTAAAAATCTTGACAAAGTCCACTCCCTCGCGGAGCACCTTGCGCATGGTCTTGCGCACATCTTCGACGCCATCACACACGCGCCAGCTATCCTCGTCCACGATCTGAGACCCGGAAGGAAATCGCAGCTCCATGAGCCCCCCGGTCTGTCCAATGGTGCCTGAGACAACGAGCCGCGGACCGGCAATGAGCCCCATCTCAAGGGCCTGACGGATTCCAGCGTCGGCCCCACCTGCATCACGGACGGTGGTGAATCCGGCTCGCAACGTCCGCTTGAGATTCTCGGCGGCCTGAAAGTAGGAGACAGCTTTGGGCGTGAATAGCCGCTGTTCCAGCGATGCTGAGGTAGCCATGATGTGCACGTGGGCGTCAATCAGCCCTGGCATGACGGTCTTGCCCGAAGCATCGGTGATTTCTGCCCCTTCGGGAATCTTGACGGTCGTTGCAGGGCCCACCGCAGTGATCATCTTGCCCTCGACAAGCACCACAGCATCCCTGACTGGATCGCCGCCGTGTCCGTCAATCAATAGCCCTGTCTTGATTGCGTGTACCATACATCTCCTTTCTCGATCACCAAAGCGACCTCGATTAGTGGGCCGGCTCTAGCGACTTGCTAGGTGTGCGCTCCTTCCTTGTTCATTCCGATGAGAGTTCCGCTACGCCTTCCTGAGCTTTCGGGCGCTGAAGACAGCGTGACCAGCAAGCATCCAGTGAACATCCACACCCACAAAGCCCGCCTTCTCAAGCCATTTGAGTTGATCGAACAAGGTTGACGGCTTGTCAATATCGTCGGGGTCAAGATACCAGAAGGTATTCCACCCTTCTCTGGCGAAGAAGTCAAAAGCCCCAGTATTCCCGTCAAGATCAATGGCCTGCTTCTGAACGACTTCATCCCACGTCTCAGCCGCGAGACGCTCTCCCGTTTCGTTGGTGTGCTCCACGATATCGGCAATGACAAACGCGCCCCCATCCACTAGCATCCGATGTACGTCGAAAAAGAGCTCTTGTTTCTGGGGCCCCGTGAGGTGGTGAATTGCCAGAGATGAGACAATGGCGTGGACAGGAAATCCAGGCCTTCTCCAGTCTACGGAGGCAAGGTCGAATGCGCTGCACCGAAACCTGTTTCCAAAGCGGGTGAGGCGTTCTCTGGCCCGCTGGAGCATCTCGACCGAACCGTCGAGCCCATGGACGGTGAACGACGGGAAGCTATCAAGCAGCACTTCGGCCAGCAGCCCCTCACCACAGCACAGCTCGAGAATGACGCCGGGACCATCAAGGTAGGAAAGGAGGGCAGCGATTATGTGCATCTGGTGGTCACGCTGGGGGACGAAGTAGCGACCGTAGTCAACGAATAGGCGGGAGATCTCTTCGTTCCAACCAGTTTGGCTAGCGGGGTTTTCTGTATTCATCGGAGGTTAACCACATCTGCTGAGAGAGCTGAGCTTGATAGCATTATACACCTGTGAAGTCAGAAATGCAAAACTCCTGAGGGCATGGGGGAAAAGGGACGGCTACCAGTACGCACAACACGATGCCCAGCCCGAAAAGCAAAAGCGGGGGGACGTACGCGCCTCCCGCTTTCTGCTAGGCACTTGCTGTATTCTTAGCTTCGCCGTGAACGGCCACCCGAGGCAAAGCGACCGCAAAACACTGCTCTGCCCGACGGGGCTTTCGACGGCGATGGTGCCATTCTGAGCCTCAACCAGCGCCTTGGCGATGGCCAGCCCCAAGCCGGTGCCTGACTCGCCCCGGGTGGCCTGCCCACGATAAAAGCGCTCGAAGATGTGAGGCAGCAACTCAGGCTTGATTTTTACCGAACCTTCATAATTTCTTTATTGAATCTTTACGAAAACCTGATATAATAGGGTTGCGTAGGAATAACTGCATGTCTCTCGGACATGGAGGGAGGTGAATGTTAATGAGAGGGCGCAGATTCAGACCCTTTAGGCGACCCTTCTTTCGCCCCAGGCCGTGGCGCCCAAGAAGGCTCTGGAGGCCGTTTGGCTGTGGGGGCTGTCTACTCTACCCGCTGTTGGGTGTGCTGGCCATCTTTCTGTTGGTCCTGTTGATAAGACTGATCGCTTGATGAATCAGGCGACGAACAACCCTGGTTCCACCTTTACCAGAGTTTCATCGCTTCTTCATCAAATCTTTACGGCAGTCTGTTATAATGTATCGGGCCCAAAAAACTATGCCCTCAAATGTGGGGGTGAGGAGGTAGGAGCAGTGAGCAATGTCTGACAAGTCACTGATCGAGATACGGGACATCACCAAGATCTACCGCATGGGCGGTGACATAGAAGTTCATGCTCTGCGCGGGGTCTCCTTGCAGTTGAACGCGGGCGAGTTGCTGTCCATTATGGGACCGTCCGGTTCCGGCAAGTCCACCATGATGAACGTGCTGGGCTGTCTGGATAAGCCGACCTCAGGGGAGTATTATCTGGATGGCGTGGACATCAAGAAGCTGAACGACAATGCATTGGCAGAGATTCGCAATCGCAAAATCGGGTTTGTGTTCCAGACCTTCAACCTGCTGCCCCGGACGACAGCGCTGCAAAATGTGGAATTGCCGTTGGTCTATCGGGGCCTCAGCGGGCGGGAGCGCCGGCGGCGGGTTGCAGAGTCACTGGAAATGGTCGGCCTCGGAGACCGGATTCACCACCGCCCCAATGAGCTTTCTGGTGGCGAGCAACAGCGGGTAGCCATTGCCCGCGCACTGGCGACGCAGCCGGACATCATCCTGGCCGACGAGCCGACGGGCAACCTGGACTCCCGCTCTGGGGCCGAGATCATGACCATCTTTCAGCGATTGAATCGAGACATGGGCATCACCGTAGTCTTCGTGACCCACGACCCTGACATTGCGGCACACACGCGGCGGACTGTGCAACTGCTCGATGGCAAGATCGTGGCCGATGAGTTGGTGGAGAGCCCACTGGACGCGGAGGCAACGCTGGCGGCGGTGTTGGCAGAGAGGAATGCGAACAATGAGAAGTGAGAAATTAGTTCGACAATGGCACATTTCTCGGCTGACTTCTCGCTGATCTAGCATTGGGA
>CAYMKL010000109.1:0-23280 GCA_964390805.1 uncultured Anaerolineae bacterium
CAGGAAATGCAAACAACACAAGATGAGCTAGTCCGTCTCTCTGAGACGGCCGAGGGCCTGCCAGATTTCCTGAAGCAGGCATGCAAGCTGATGGGGATCAGTCTCCGCCAGGCTTCGCTGCAGGCGGGCCTATCCGCAGCAACGATCTGGAACTTCATCGCTGGTCACACCAAGCGAGGTGACGAGGACACCATTACCAAGCTGGCCCTTTTCTTCAAGGTCCCTGAGGTCAATCTGATGGCCCTGGCGGGTTTCGGGCGGCCTAAGCGCGTCTTGCCCACCTATCGCCTGGAAGAGGCCGAGGCGGTCTGGCAAGTACTCACTGATGAGGAAAAGGACAGATGGATCGAATACGGGGAGCTCTTGATCCGGGGACGCCAGCGAGAGGAGGGGATCAATCTGAACAAGGCCAGTTGAGTTGATGAGTAGGGTATGCTGTTAGCCCCGTGATCCCTTTGCTATCCCTCCCCTGCTGGCCAAGCAATGTGGCCGTGTTACCCTCGGCTTCCAAGCTTCACCTGAGTCCTAATCGTTCTATCTGGCCAAGATTGGCCCTATTTCGGTCAAAGAATCTGGCCTATAACAGCTTGGCAAGAAGTAGAAGGCCACCTGTGCAGATGATGCAGGCGGCCTTCTCGTGTGGAATGGGCATGGAATAGTGGGCTCACAAAAAACATTCGACAAACGACCCTTTGAAAAAGCCTACATAGCCTACAAAGCCTACACAACCCTACATACCCTACACCCCGGCTTGCACAGTCTTGCATCCAATGGTATAATCCTGGTTGGTAGTTTATGTTCTGTTGACGTTCGGCGGGTTGATCACCTGAACGCAATACAGGCATGCTTCACGGTGAAGCTTGCCTCGTGCATCGGTGGGCCAGCATACTCTCTACGCACCGCAAAGGAGAGCCACGCACTAAGCCACTCCTGACTTCATACAAGTTGTTGCCAACGCCGCCTCCGGTGTCCTGCTACTGGTGCAGCCCGACGTAAACACGGATCTGGGCATGTCGTGATGAGCCTCTCTGTGGAGGGCAACCATGACCACAGTTTTTACGGCCGCAACCAGCCTCATCGGAGAGGGGGTTCACCTGGTCGGTCACTTCCAGGGACTCGTGACCGTCGAAGGAGTTCGTCCCCTTGGAACCGGCCTGGAACTCCAGGTCCGGCGTGCTGACGGGCAGCTCGATGAGACCATCCTCTCGACGGATGAGGTGGAAGTGCTACTGGCACAAGTGGCCGCCCAAACTGCGCCGTTGCCATTGGCCGATCCTCACCGATTACGGTTGCTGGTCGAATCGGCCCGTATCCGCCTGGCCTACGCCTACGACCGCCACTTCGCCGTCAGCCTGTCGGGCATTCGCACCCTACCCCACCAGATCGAAGCTGTCTACCTCAAGATGCTCCCCCAGCCCCGCCTCCGCTTCCTCCTAGCAGATGACCCCGGTGCCGGCAAGACCATCATGGCCGGCCTGCTTCTCAAAGAGATGAAGCTGCGGGAGGCGATCGAGCGAGTCCTCATCCTTGTTCCCGCCCCATTGACCATCCAGTGGCAGGACGAGTTGTTGCGCTTCTTTGGTGAGAGTTTCCAGATCATCCACTCCGGCAACGACCAGCAGCAACTCATCAACCTCTGGCAGCGGGAGAATCAGGTTATCTCCTCCATGGATTACGCCAAGCAGGACACCGTGCGCGAGCGGGTGTGGCAGCAGCGCTGGGACCTGGTCATCCTGGACGAGGCCCACAAATGCTCGGCTTATACGCGACGGCGTACCCATCGCGCTGCCGACCCTTCGACTTCGCTCAGGACAAGGGTGGACAAGACCAAGCGCTACCAGTTGGCCGAACGCCTGGTGGATCGCGCCGACCACGTCCTGCTGCTGACGGCCACGCCTCATCATGGCGACGATGACCGCTTTGGTCACTTTGTGCGTCTGATTGATCCCGATGTGTTCCCCGAGCCCCACCGCCTGGGTGAGCAGGCCCGCGCCATCCGGCGGGACATCCTCAATCTGGCCGGGGACTCCCCCTGGGCACTGCGCCGTCTCAAAGAGGGCTTGCGGGATCTAGAGGGCCGGCGGCTCTTCCCCGACCGCCACGCCCACACGGTGACCTTCCAGTTGAACGCCGAGGAGTTCGCCCTGTACAAGGCGGTCACGGCTTACATCAATGAGTTTCTGCCTCGAGGTGTCGGGCGGCAAGCGGCCAGCGTCGCCTTGACCCGCACTGTCCTCCAGCGCCGCCTGGCCAGCTCTACCCGCGCCATCTACGAGAGCGTACGCCGTCGCCTGGAGAAGCAGCGGCGCCTGCTCGAAGAATTGCAAGCCTTGCCGCCCCAGGAGCGCGTCCGCTACCTGGAGCGCCTGCGGGGTCAGTTGACCGACGAGGAATTGGACGAAGATGACCTGGACGAGGAAGCCCGCGACCAGTTGACCGATGAGTTCACCGCTGCCGTCGAACTGGAGCAACTGCGTATGGAGGTGGCCACCCTCCGCGACCTGGTCGAGCAGGCCCGGCGGGTGCGCGACCACGCTCCTGATAGCAAGCTGGCTGCGCTGCAGGAATGTCTGACGCGAGCCCATACTTCGGCTACGCTCAGTACAGGGTTCACCGAACTGCAGGACGGCCGGGGCAAGCTGCTCGTCTTCACTGAGCATCGCGACACCCTGGCCCACCTGCGGGAGCACCTGGCTCGCTGGGGCTATTCGACCTGCGAGATCCACGGCGGCATGAACCCCCACCAGCGCAAGGCAGCCCAGGAGCAGTTCCGCACCCAGCGGCAGATCTGCGTTGCCACTGAGGCCGCTGGTGAGGGGATCAACCTCCAGTTCTGCCACCTGATAATCAACTATGATCTGCCCTGGAATCCGACCCGTTTGGAGCAGCGCATGGGCCGCATCCACCGCATTGGCCAGGAGCGGGACGTGTATGTGTTCAACTTCGTGGCCGAGCAGTCGCAGGACGGCCAGCCGGTCATCGAGGGGCGCATCCTCAAGCGGCTACTGGACAAGCTGGAGCAGATGCGCGACGCCCTGGGCCGGGAGCGGGTCTACGACGTCATTGGTGAGGTGCTGTCCCTCAACCAGGTGAATCTGCCCGAAATGCTACGGGAGGCGGCCTACGACCCACGGCGACTGGACGAGTACCTGGACCAGATTGATCGCCTTGACCCGGCGCGACTGCAACAGTACGAGGAGGCGACCGGCATCGCCCTCGCTCGCGCCCACGTGGACTTCAGTGCCTTCCAGCAGGCCAACTTCGAGGCCGAAGAGCGGCGGCTCATGCCTGAGTACGTGGCCCGCCAGTTTCTGGCCGCTGCTGAGGAGGTGGGCCTGCGGATTGAGCAGCGGGCCGATGGGCTATTGCGCGTGCCCTACGTTCCGCAGGACCTCCGCTCCGAGCGGTTGGAGGCGGTGCGGCGGCTGGGTAAGCCGGAGTCCAGCTACCGCAAGGTGACTTTCCAGAAGGCGCACCTGGAACAGGACCAGCACCTGGACGCCGTGCTGACCGGGCCGGGCCATGCTCTGTATGCCACCGTGGACGAGAAGCTGAACGAGCGGCTGGCTTCCCTTCAGGGCCGGACGGCGATCTTCATGGACGGCATGGCTACTGCGCCCTACTGGATCCACTTCCTGGAGATGGAGATCAGGGGCGAACCGACGGTGGGCGCCAGTGGCACAGTCTACGCCGAGTTGCTGGCCGTGGCCGACCGAAATGGGGCCTACGAGTTCCTATCGCCCGATGTGCTCCACGATTTGACACCCCGCTCCAATCCTTCGACTGTGCTCAGGACGGGTCCACCATCCAACCTTGTACTGAGCGGAGCGAACGTATACCCACCTATCCCATCCCTTCGGCTCCGCTCAGGGCAAGCCTCGCTGGAAGCCGTAACTGACTTCGTGAAAGCGAGCTATCAGTTGGCCAAGCGCCAGGATGTGCAGGCCAAGCGGCACCACTACGCCCAGGTGGTGCGTGAGTACCTGGAAAAGTCGTTCCAGGCCCGCATCTATGCTGCTGAACAGCGGGTGATGGGACTGCGAGCCAGGGAGATGGGCGGCGAGAAGGACGTCGCTCTGGCCCGCCAGCAGGCGGAGCGGGATCTGGAGGACCTGCATCGGGCGCGCCAGGACCGACTGGCTGGGCTGGACCGCCTGGCCATTGCCCGCAGCGGGCCGGTGCGTCACCTGGCCAGCGTCTGGGTGCTGCCTCCAGACCAGGTTTCGGATGTACTGACCGAAGCAGAGGCGGCGATACGTTCGCTCCGCTCAGTACAAGTCTGGCCCGAGGATGTGGAGACCCGCCGCCGGATCGAACTGGCCGCCATGCAGGTAGTGATGGACTACGAGCGGCAACGCGGCTGGGAGCCATTCGACATTTCGGACCAGAGAGGACCAGGGTTTGACATTCGGAGCCTGGGGCCGGCCGATCCCGCCACCGGCCATCGCCGGGTGCGGCGTATCGAGGTCAAGGGGCGGGTGGGGGGACAGCCGGTGCGCCTGACAGTCAACGAGTGGCTCAATGCGCGGCAGTTGGGCGGGACGTACTGGCTGTACGTAGTCTGGGACCCGGTCGAGCCGGGGGCTGAGCCGGTGTGCGTGCCCGATCCGGCTCACACCCTGGAGCACGCCGCCCGCGAGGTGAGGGTGCTCAGTGGGTACGAGGTACCGGCAGAGGCGGTGGACCAGGCAGCCGAAGCTCTGCAGTAGTCATACCTCTTTGATCATTGGTGGCTACGTGGCATATTATCAATGCCCATGTCCTAAACACAACCGTTGATAGACGAATTGCCCTACGCTGTCGAAGCGGAACATATTTATGAGCTACCGCCCCAATAATATGAGTGTACCCGAAGGAATTGGGTGTACGCTTTTTATCCGTGCGCGGAATGGAGGACGAAGAGCGATGGTTGACGAACTGGAACGACCACCGGTGATCCTCAAAGACGTGGGGGAGTGCCTGCACGACCTGCTGCACACTGTCTGCCGTCACCTCCCCACAGACTTTGAGCCGTATGGTAAGCGGGAGCGAAACGCCGCCGACTGCTCGTGCGGCTGCCGGCACTTCTTGGAGCTGCCAGACCCGCTGCGCTACGATTGGGGGGTGTGCATCAATCCACGCAGCCCTCGATCCGGACTGCTGACCTTCGAGCACCAGGGCTGCGAGTTCTTTGAGGCGGAGGAGAACGAGGAGGATCTAGTCCATGGCTGAGTCAGTCTCTGCCGACGAGTTGATTGGCACCTTGAACGCCCTCGGTGTCCATTTTCTGGCTGGCGGGGAAGGCGTCGTGGCGTCTCCGCTGCCATCTGCTCGATTGCTGGCAGCGCTGGCCGAACAGACAGATGCTCGCCTGCGACTGGCCATCGTCCCGCTTCTGCTGTGCCGACCCGAGTTTGCTCACGCAGTCCCGGAAGCCGCCGCCCATCTGGCAGAGCCGGCCCGGACCACCCTCAAGCTATTCTATACGGCCGCCGTCCTCCTTCAGCAAGAATACGCGGTCCAGTTGCGTAGCCTGCTGGGACGCTCGGAGCCACTGCCAGACCTGTTCTCGAAAGAACTGCAGGTGCCGTCAGCCGGCAGCCTGGAAGCAAGGCTCAGGCGACTGGGTGAACGCCATCGGGTCTCGAGCGGCTTAGCGGCCAACTGGACCGGCTCGTACCGGTACGCTGCTGAACGATTGATCAAACGCAAGGAGTGGGAGGCGCGATGGGCAGCATAGCGACGGCTGAGATCCTGGACTTTCTTCCTTACCGCCTGACCTTCTCCAACGCCAGCCTGTTGGACGACGCAACCCTGGTCTGGCTGAACCGCTTCGCGGCCTATGACCTGAACGACGCCCAACGGTTGGCGCTGGCCTACGCCTACCGCGAGGGGCGGCTGATCCACGCCGACTATCGCCGGCTGAACCCCGGCCTGGATTCGGCGGAAGTCACCCGCCACCTGGCCGACCTGGTGCAGTGCAGACTACTGAACCAGCACGGAACGCGACGGTGGACGTTCTACACGTTGACGATAGAGCCAGAAACAGCAGTGCCAGTGAGCGTCTCTGAAGGGCCGGAAACCCAACCTATACAGCTATCTACACAGCTACCCGCACAGCTACCTGCACAGCTACCGCGCAGACTGTCTACTGATCTTGTTCGGGCAGCCGTACTGCGCCTGTGCCTGGCTCAATCCTGGCCAGCGGCCGAATTGGCTGCCCGGTTGGGCCGCAACAAGCGGCACTTGCTCCAGCATCACCTCTCACCTCTCGTTACCGAGGGCTTGCTAGAGAGGGTCGGCACAGCACTCACCGACCCTAACCTGCGCTATCGCACGACTGATCAGGGTCGTGCCTGGCTGGAAACACACGGCCGAGAATAGTGAACGCACGATGAAGCAACCTGACGCTTGCATTGTTCGCATCACAAATGCCCAGGGAGAAACTCAGGGCACCGGCTTCCTCGTCTCCACCGATGGCCTGATTGTCACCTGCGCCCACGTGGTGGAGGAGACAGAGCCGTGTGTTGCCTTTCCTGGCGGCGAGCCGCGCCCGGCCCAGGTAGTGGCCACCGACCAGGCTCACGATGTGGCGATCCTGCAACTCCAAGGCGAATTGCCCGACAGGGCAAAACCAGCCCGACTTGGGTGCTCTACTGAGGCTTATCACCGCGACTTCTGGAGCCGGGGCTATCGTCCCCTGGGAGAGATGGAGGGCATCCCCGCCGAAGGGAGGGTGCTGCACGCCGTGAGCGAGTGCCAGGGCGTGGACTACATGCCCTTGATCCTCAAGAGCCAGGACATTCGCAAAGGGATGAGCGGCGCACCGGTCTACATCCCCGACTGGGACCTGGTGGTGGGGATGATCACCGGCTACTGGGACAGCCTCAAAGCGGGAACAGGCTTTGCCGACCGTGATACTGCCTTGGCTATCCCTGTGGAGACCATCGTTGCCCTCTGGCCCGACATCCGTCTCTGGGAGCCGCCCCCTGAGCTGAAGCGACCTCCGCTTGGCGTTCCCTTCCAGGCCCCACCGATACCGCGCTACTTCGTCCCCCGCCCCGAGGTAAGCAACGACCTCAAAACCCGCCTGCTGGCCGACGAAGTCCCCGCTCCTGGCGCCCTGGTCGTCAGCGCCGTGCATGGGCTGGGCGGCATCGGCAAGACGACGCTGGTCGCCGCGCTGGCCCACGATTCTGAATTGCAAACCCGCTTCCCCGATGGCATCCTGTGGGCCACTCTAGGCCACGAGCCCGAAGTCCTCTCACTCCTTGTCGGCTGGGTTCAGGCCCTTGGCGACTACAACTTTCGCCCCACTGTGGTTGAGAGTGCAACGAATCACCTGCGCACTTTCCTGCACGATAAAGCCTGTCTGCTGGTGGTGGACGACACCTGGCAGGCTGATCACGTGCGTCCCTTCCTGGTGGGCGGACCTCGCTGCCGGGTACTCGTCACCACCCGAGACGCAGTGCTGGCCCGCAAGGTGGGCGCCCGTCTCTACGACCTGGACGTGATGACCGAAGCCCAGGCATTGGCTCTCTTCGAGGCGCGGCTGGGACCGCTGGACGGCTACCGCGGCCAGGCAGTCGCCCTGGCCCGCGAGCTGGGCTACCTGCCCCTGGCACTGGAACTGGCAACAGCCCAGGTGGAAGCGGGCTACTCCTGGGACGAACTGCTGGATGCCTTCCGCCGGGAGTTGACCGACCTGGCAGCCCTGGACCTCGACGAGGCGACTTACCGCAACGAGAGCCTGCGTCTCTCCTTTCGTTTCAGTCTGGATCGACTCTCGGACGATGACCGCGACGCCTTCATCTGGCTCGGCGTTCTGCTCGAAGATGTCGTTCTCAATCCGGCTACGGCGGCCACGCTGTGGGATGAGGCTGAGGCAGAGGCCCGCAAGCGACTCCGTCACCTGCGGGATAAGGCCTTGCTCAGGGAAATGGGCACAGATCAGTACTCAGTTCATGACCTGCTGCACGATGAGGCCAGACTGCGCCTGGAAAAGCAGATGTCCTTGCCGCAGGCCCATGCCAGGCTGCTGGACCGTTACCGGCGGAAGGTGACCTACGGCGGGTGGGACCGCCTGCCGGATGACGGCTACGTTCACGAACATCTGTCCTGGCACATGGAACAAGCCGGGCAGCCGGAGGCAATCCACGCGCTGCTGCGGCTGGAGACACCGGAAGGGCACAACGTCTGGTACGAGGCCCGTGAAGCATTGGGCCAGACAGCCGGTTACCAGGATGACGTCCGCCGCGCCTGGCGGTTGGCAGAGGAAGATTTCGCTTCTCGCTCTTCGCCTTTCGCAATTGGTCTTCAATGTCGCTACGTCCTCATCATCGCTTCCCTCAACAGCTTGGCTAAGAATGTCCCACCGGCCCTGTTAGTTGCATTGGTGGAAAAGAGTGTATGGCCCCCAGCTCAGGGGCTGGCCCATGCCCAGCAAATGCCAAACCCGGGGCAGCGAGGGGAGACACTGGCCGGGCTGGCCCCTCACCTCCCGGAATCACTCTTGCAGGAGGCGCTGATGGCCGCAAGGGCGATCAAAGATGAGAGTGCACGGTGGGAAGCGCTGGCCGGGCTGCTACCCCATCTCCCGGAACCACTCTTGTGGGAGGTACTGATGGCCGCAAGGGAGATCGAAGATGAGAGTGCACGGTGCAAAGTGCTGGTCGGGCTGACTCCCCATTTGACGAACCCGGGTCACGCACAGGAAGCGCTGGCTGCGGCACGAGAGATCCGGGATGCGCGGTATCGATCGATAGCATTGGCCGGGCTGGCTCCCGACATGCCAGAGCCAGAGTCACTATTGCAGGAAGTGTTGACAGCGATATGGGAGTCTAAAGATGAACCATGGCAGGTGTGTATGTGGCAGGTGCATATGCTTGTCCAGTTGAGTCTCTCTCTGCCAAAGCCTAAGCAAGAAAACATCCTGTGTGAGGCGCTCATAGCGACGAGGTCGTTACCGACTGAGCGAGGTTTCATTGGAGAAAGCCCCCGAGTGATTGGACTGACCTATCTGGCTCCCTATCTGCCTGAATCACTCCTCCAGCAGGCACTAGCAATGGTGCAGGTGATTGAGGACGGAGGGTGCCAGGCAGAAGCACTAGATGGGTTGGCTCCTCACCTATCGGAAGAGCTGCTGCAGGAAGCCCTGGCAGCGGCGCGGGACTTGCCTGACGAACGAGACCCCTATAGAATGAACCCTCAGGCTTTTGCACTGGCTCGCCTCGTTCCTCGCCTCGCAGAACTGGGGTATCCCCAGCGGGCATTGACAGTGGCGCAGGATATTGAGGACGGAGTGTACCAGGCAGACGCACTAGCTAAGTTGGCTCCCTACCTGTCTGAAGATTTGCTGCAGGAAGCGCTGGCAGCGGCGCGGGACTTGCCTGACGAACAAGACGCGTATGGAACAAACCCTCAGGGTCG
Organism: uncultured Anaerolineae bacterium; assembly: GCA_964390805.1. Lineage (GTDB taxonomy): Bacteria > Chloroflexota > Anaerolineae > VGOG01 > VGOG01 > CAYMKL01. Next base: position 9,409 of record CAYMKL010000109.1, read on the forward strand.
TGCATTGGCTCGACTCATTCCCCGCCTGGCAGAATTGGGGCATCCCCAGAGGGCATTGGCGATGGCGCGGGGTATTGAGGACGAAGTGTATCAGGCAGAGGCATTAGTTGGGCTGGCTCCCTACCTGTTGGAAGGGCTGCTGCAGGAAGCGCTGGCAGCGGCACGGGATTTGCCTGACGAACAAGACATGTATGGAAGAACGCCTCAGCGCCGTGCATTGGCTCGACTCGTTCCCCGCCTGGCAGAATTGGGGCATCCCCAGAGGGCATTGGCAATGGTGCGGGAGTTTGAGTGGCTCCAGACATCAGCGTTGGCTCAACTGGCTCCCCATTTGCCAGAAGGGTTGCTGCACGAAGCGTTGACGGCGGTGCGGGACATAGAGGAGGCAGGACAGCGAGCAAAGACACTGGCTGGATTGGCCCCGTACCTGTCAGAAGCGTTATTGCGGGAAGCGCTGACGACAGTGTATGTGATACAAGATAGCGAGAACCAAGTAAGAGCACTGAATGAACTAGCATCCCCTCGACTGGCAGAACTAGGATATCCCCGGGAGGCACTGGCAGCGGCACAAGAGGTAGAGGATTCCGAACTACGGGCTCAGGTGCTGGCTGGCCTGGTTCCGTACCTATCAGAAGAGTTGCTGCACGAGGCGCTGGCAGCGGCGTGGGAGGTTGAAGATGAACGAGGGCGGGCGCGCGTCTTGGCCAAGCTGTCCCACCGCCTGGCAGAACTCGGCCACCCACAGAAGGCATTGGCACTGGCGCAGGAGATTGAGGACGTATTATCGCAGGCGCGGGTATTGGCAGAGCTAGCTCCCTACTTGTCGGAAGGACTGCTGAAGGAAGCGCTAGTGATGGCGCGACAGTTGCCGACGTCCCAGGATTCCACTGGAAGAATCCCACGGGCGTGTGCGTTGGCACCACTTGCCCTCCGTCTAGTGGAACTCGGCCATCCCCAAGAGGCACTGACAATAGCGGGAGAGATTAAGGACAAACAGTGGCGGGCAGAGGTATTGGATAAACCTGTCCTCCCTCCATCGGAAAACCGACGGTTAGAGGAGTCAAGGATGTTGAGCCTAGCCGCACATGGCATCGAGACCCAGGCAGGCGTATTGTATGCCCTGACCCTCCGCCTAGCGGAGCTGGGGCACCTTCAGGAGGCAATAGCAGCAGCACATGAGATAGTGTACGAAAGGTGGCAGGCGCACACGTTGGGCAAGTTGGCTCTCAAGCTGGCAGAACTTGGGCATACCCGTATGGCACTAGCAATGGCACGGGAGATTAGGGTCGAAGCGCCCCGGGCAGAGGCACTAGCTAAACTGGCTCCCTACCTGCCGGAAGTGTTGCTCGAAGAAGCGCTGACAGCGGTGCGTGAGATTGACGATGAGATATTCCGCGCAATGGCATTCGACATAATGGCTCCTCACTTGCCCGAAGGGTTAGTACGGGCGGCGCTAGCGATAGCGCGGGAATTTGAAAGCGACCAGGACCGAGCGCATGTGCTGGCTGAGTTAGCTGTCCGACTGGGAGAATTGAATTTCTTAGATATGGCATTGGCAGTGGCGTGTGAGATTGAGGATAAGCAGAGACGAGCAGCGGAACTGGTCAGGTTGGCTCCACGCCTGCCAGAAGGGTTACTACAGCAAACATTGATGATAGTGCGGGAGGCGAAAGATGGACGATGGCAGACAGACGCATTGGTAAAGCTGGCCCACCGACTGGTAGATCTGAATCGTCCGCATGACGCATTGGCGACGGTGCAAGAAATCCGAGATGCAACGGATCGAGCACCAGCATTGGCCGACCTGTCTGACCGCTTAGCGAAACAGGGCTATCCCCAAGAGGCGCTACTGGCGGCGCGAGAGATTGAAGACGAGAAGACGAGGGCGCGAGTGCTCTTGGGGCTTTCGCCCCATCTGACAGAAAGATTGCTACAAGAGGTGCTGGTGGCAGCACAGGGGATCGGTGATAGCCGGTGGCAGGCACATGCTCTGACTGAGCTATCCCACCGCTTGGCAGACCTGGGCCATCCCCAGCAGGCACTGGTATTGGTGCAGGAAATCAACGACGTGGCCAGTAGGATACAGGCGCTAACGTATCCGGCACTCAACTTATCGAAGCTACTACAAAGTGAAGCTCTGCACGCGGCGATAGCAGCAACGCGGGACGTGTCGAGCGCGAACAAACGAGCACAGGCACTCGTCCCCCTGATTTCCTACCTGCCAGAGGCGCTCGTGGATGCCCTGGCAGCAGTACGGGAGATTGAGCACACAGGAGAGCGGGCTCAGGTGTTGGACAAGCTAGCTCCCTACCTGGTTCAGGCCTCTCGCGGCGATCTCTATTCTCACTGGTGGGGAATGCTGCCTCGATTGGCCCATCGCACCCGCCAAGATATGTTCGCGGACGTCTGCGCGCTAGCCCCTGTGATTGCTGCCCTGGGTGGGGAGGAAGCCATCGCCGAAACCTGCCGCGCTATCCAAGACGTAGGCCGCTGGTGGCCGTGAGAAACGAGGAAGAAACAGTGACCACAGACCAACGCCTGATCGAAGACTACCTCCCCATCGAGGCCATTAGCGCCGAGGCCAAGCGGGAGAAGTCCATCCGTAAGGGGCACATCTCCACGCTGCACCTGTGGTGGGCCAGGCGGCCGCTGGTTGCCTGCCGGGCTGCTGTCTATGGTGCCCTCGTCCCCGCCCCGGCCACGCCCCGCGCCCGACGCGAACGGGCCAAGTTTGTGGCCGAACTCTGCACGTACCCCGGCCCCGCCGACAAGATCGCCGACGCCCGCCGCCACATCCTGGAGGCCCACGCCGCCCGCCTGTCCGAGGAGACGGGCCAGCCGGTGACCCGTGCCGACATCGAGGCAGGCCGCGCCCCGCGACCCCGCGTGCTGGACATGTTCGCCGGCGGCGGCGCCATCCCCCTGGAGGCGCTCCGCCTGGGCTGCGAGGCCCACGCCCTGGAGCTGAACCCCGTCGCTCACCTCATCGAGCTGTGCACTCTGGTCTACCCCCAGCAGTACGGCCAGCCCAACCCGAACGCCAAGGGCAGTGGCAAGGATGGCACCTGGGCAGGTCTGGCGAAGGAGGTGGAGCACTGGGGCAAGTGGGTGCTGAAACGGGTCAAGGCTGAGATCGGCGACCTCTATCCGCCCATTCCCGTGATGAGGGATGAGTCAACGGGTAACGAGGTGCGAGTGTTTCAGCCCCACTTTGACGCCGTCGGTTTTGAAACACCGCCTGACCACCCGACCACCCGACCATCTGACTATCTGACCCCCGTTGCCTACCTGTGGACCCGCACCGTGCGCTGCAAGAATCCGTCCTGTGGCGCGACCGCCCCCCTGGCCCGCCAGACCTGGCTGTGCAAGAAGAAGACCCGGTACGTGGCGCTGAAGCCCGAGCTGGATCACCACGAGAAGCGCGTGCGCTACCGAGTGGTGGAGGCTATGACCCAAGATGGGTTGGGCTTCAACCCATCTACTGGCAGCAGGCGCGGCAACGTGCCCTGCCCCTTCTGCGGCACGGTGGCTGACAGCGCCTACGTCAAGTCCGAAGGGCAGGCCGGGCGCATCGGCACGCAGCCCATGGCCGTGGTCTGCACTCGCAAAGGGGAGCGGGGCAAGGTGTACATCTCCGCCGACGACCTGAGCCCGACCCTGCTGCCCGACGACGAGGCCATCCACCGGCGCATTGAGGCCCTGTGCGCCGAGACGGGGTTGATGGTTCCAGATGAGCCCTTGCCGCTGGTGGACGCCAGAGGTGCTTTCTTTGTCAAGCTCTACGGCTTCGAGCATTGGCGCGACCTTCTCACCCCCCGCCAAATGCTGGCCTTGCTGTCCTTTACCAAGTACGTCCGTGCCGCCCGCGCCGAAATGCTGCGTCGAAGCTATGACGAGGCACGAGCAAAGGCTGTAGTAGCGTATCTGGGGTTGTGGGTAGATCGCGTCGCAGACTACGGTTCTGCACAGTGTACATGGAAGCCTGCTGGTGAGTTCGTTGCAAGTAGCTTTGGCCGGCAAGCGTTACCGATGGTCTGGGATTTCACCGAGGTCAACTCTTTAGGTGATGCTTCGGGCAACGCCAAGTCAGCTTTGGATTGGATCACTGCCGTCATTCGCAGTAACAGTAACCTTGGGGTGGCCGGCCAAGTATGGCGTGGATCAGCCACTGAGGTGCCCTTTGAGGTCAGCTTCTTTGACGCCATTGTCACTGATCCACCATACTATGACAACGTTCCCTATTCAGATCTTTCAGATTTCTTCTATGTCTGGCTCAAGCAGAGCATTGGCTTCCTCTACCCCGAACACTTTTCATCACTAGTTACACCCAAGAAGAAAGAAGCGATTATGGATGCTGGCCGACACCGACGAGATAGGGAAGCGGCCAAGGACTTCTATGAACAGATGATGGCTCGGGCCTTCGCGGAGGCGGGCCGTGTGCTCAAGCCGGGTGCACCGCTTGTCATCGTTTATGCTCACAAGACGACGATGGGCTGGGCTGCCTTGGTAGACGCTTTGCGCGTGGCCGGCTTCACCGTCACCGAAGCCTGGCCATTAGACACCGAGCGACCGGGTCGAGTCCGCGAATTGGCTTCTGCTGCCCTTGCCTCCAGCATCTTCCTCGTCGCCCGCCGCCGCGAGGGGGACAGCACCGGGGCCTACGAGACCCAGGTCCGTCCCGAACTGGAAGCCATCGTCCGCGAGCGGGTGGACACTCTTTGGGGTCAGGGCGTCTCTGGCGCTGACTTGGTGATCGCCGCCGTGGGCGCTGGCTTGCGCGCCTTTACCCGCTTCGCCCGCGTGGAGTACGCCAATGGCGAGCCAGTCCCCGCTGACACCTTCCTGGCCGAGGTCGAGGGGGTGGTGCTGGAGACGCTCTTGGAGAAGCTTTTCGGCGTGCCCCGCGCTGGGGTGGCCGGCGTGGACGCCGACACCCGCTTCTACGTCCTTTGGCGCTATACCTACCGCGCCGCAACCATTGACGCCGGCGAGGCCATCGTCTTTGCTTATCCCCAGGGCGTCGAGCTGGACGGGTCCCGCGGGCTCGCCGCCGGCGTCCGCGCCCTGGTGGAGAAGCAGCGGGGCAAGTATCGCCTGCGCGACTTCACCGAGCGGGGCGAGGATGACGACCTAGGACTCCCCTCTCCCAGAGTTGGGAGAGGGGCCGGGGGTGAGGGCCCTGCACCACTGATTGACGTGCTGCATCGCACGCTATGGCTTATGGAGAACCGCCCGGCACTCCTGGGCGACTTTCTAGACCAGGCCCTGGTCGGGCGGGCGGAGCAGTTGCGACTGGTGGCCCAGACATTGGCCGGGCCGGCCCTGTCCGGCGAGGAAGCGCGGCTGACCACTTCTCGTGGTGCTGAGGCCGCCGCCCTGCGCAAGCTCACCCAGAACTGGCGCAGCCTGGTGGAGGAGAATCTGTTCCGTCAGCGAGGATAACACTGAAGTAGTTGGCAAGGAAGGAGTTGCGCGATGAACTTTTCCAAGAAGATGGATGATGTGGACCGACTAGTCGCCAACGGACACTACGCCCAGAGTATCGTTGCTGCTGGCAGCCTGCTGGAAACGCTGCTGTCGTCTCTCTACAACGACGCTTTCCCGCGCCTCCCGCCGGCGGCACAGCAGAAAGTGGTGGAAAAAGTCGAATCCATCGGCCGGGGCAAGGCTGTGAGCGACTTCACCCTGGGCCAGTTCGTCGGGCTGTTCCGCGAAACGCGCCTTTTCGACCAGGCTCAGACCGCCCTGGGGCGCGATCTGCCTCACCTGCGCACCGCAAATTTCAACCTCTTTGTGGATTTGCGCAACCGGGCCACCCACGCAGGAGCGGAGGTTCAGGAGGACGAAGCGCGTCTCTATGCCTCGCAACTCCGCGTCTTCCTGCGGGAAGCCGGCTATTTGAAGCCACCGCCGACGCGCCCGACAGGCCCCGCTGCGGCCCCTTCGGCTACGCTCAGGGCAGGCCTCCGCCCCTGGGCCCAGGTAGTCCACCTTCATCCCGACGTGGAGGCCGGAGAGCAAGCCACCGCTGCCTATGCCATTGACCTGGGCGCGGTCGTGGCCGGCGACCGCAACGTGCCGGCCGTCTATCGCGATCCCCGCGCCTTCTTCCGCGCCAGCTATCTGACCGCCGGCCTGCGTCGCTTGCTGCAAGAGGTGCTGGGCCGGCTGGCCGGCACCGGTCCCAAGGGTGACCGCGTGCTCCAGCTCCGCTCCCCCTTTGGCGGTGGCAAGACCCACGTCCTGCTGGCCCTCTACCATGCCGTCTGCGACCACGTCGCTTTGACTGCCCTTCCAGAAGCCCTCGATCTACCTGATCCTGGTCGGGTGCGGGTGGCGGTGTTTGACGGCGAGAAGTTCGACGCCGTAGGGGGCAAGGCCGTTCCCTTCGACGGGGCTCAGGACAAGGACGGGGGGCGCGTTTACACCCTGTGGGGCTGGCTGGGCTGGCAACTGGCCCAATCGGCCGACGATCCGGCTCTCTTTGACCTGGTGCGGGAGCACGACGAGCGGCGGGTGGCCCCCGGCGGCGATGTGATCGCTGACCTGCTGGCGGGCGGCTCTACCCTGCTGCTGTTGGACGAGGTGCTCAAGTACATCGAGCGAGCCTACGGCCGGCCGGTGGGCGAGTCCACCCTGGGCCGCCAGACCTTTGACTTCCTCCAGAATCTGTCGGTGGAGGTGGCCCGTGCCCCTCGCGCTGTGCTGGTCTACTCCCTGCAAAAGAGCGCGCGCGAGGCCATGGACAACGTCCGCCTGCTGAACATCCTGGACGGGCTGACGAGCCGGGTAGACGCCAAGCGGGAGCCGGTCACCGGCGAGGAGATCCTGCCCGTGCTGCACCGCCGCCTGCTGACCCGCGAGCCCGACGCCAACGCCGCCCGGTCCACCGCCGAAGCCTACGCTGGCGTCGTCACCCGCACGCGTACGGCCCAGGCCACCGACGCCGCCAGCCGCCGTTTTGCCGAGGACGAGGGCCTCCAACTCCAGGCGCGGGTGGCCGCTGCCTACCCCTTCCACCCGGCACTCATTGACCTGATGCGCGAGCGGTGGGCGGCCCTCCCCGACTTCCAGCGCACCCGGGGCGCCCTGCGCTTCCTGGCCATCTGCCTGCACAGCCTCAAGCGGCAGGGCATCGCTGGCCCCCTGCTCGGTCCCGGCGACGTACCCCTGGCCGACACCGACGTGCGCTACGCCTTCTTCACCGAGGTCGGCCAGCGAGAGGTCTTCCAGCCGGTCCTGCAGCACGACTTCATCGGTCCCAACGCCCGCACGCGACAGATTGACCAGCGGTTGGCCCGCGAGAACCCGGCTCTGAGCGGCGTCCGCCCGGCGACGCGCCTGGGTACGGCCATCCTGATGTACTCATTCGGCGGTCTGCCCCGCGACGCCAGCGCCGAGGAGGGCGAGACCCTGCCCCCTGGCGTCACCGAGGGCGAGCTGCTGGCCGCCTGCATCGGCCCCGGTCTCGACAGCATCACCGCCCAGGCGGTGCTCAAGGAGCTGCGGGAGCGGTGCCTGTACCTCCACTACGACGGCGCTCGCTACGTCTTCAAGACCATCCCCAACGTGACCAAGCTGATCGAGGACGAGGCCGAGAACGTCAAGTCGCCGGAGGTGAAGGCCGCCATCAAGCAAGAACTAGAGCGGCGCCTGGCTCGCAAGGGCAGCGTCGTCGTCTGGCCCGAAGATAGCCAGCAGATTCCCGACGGAGTGCCGGCCTTCACCCTGGCCTACTTGCCCCTTGAGTTCGCCGACTTGAGTCGCTCGCGGCAGGATGAGCAGGCCCTGCACCTGTTGTCCAACTACGGCGACCGGCCGCGGCGATACCGCAACGCCCTGGGCCTGGCCGTTCCCGACCGGAGCCAGTTGGAGCCGCTGCGCCGGGCCTTCCTCTACCTCAAGGCCATCGAGCGGGTGGAAACCAAGCGGGCGCGGCTCAACCTGACCAAGGAGCAACTGGCCCAACTGAAGGAGCGCAAGAGCACTGAGCATACCATTGTCGAGTCGGCCATGCGTGCCCTCTACCCTGCGGTCTGGCTGCCAAGGCCCCGCCAAGAGCTTGCGGAAGGGGGTGAGGCTGGTGGACTGGCGCTGGAGAAGGTCGAGACCGGTGGCCGGCCGCTGCAAGCCACCGGCGTCCACGAGCGGCTGATGGAGCTACTAACCATCGTCCCGCCGCCCCGCCTGTTCAACAGCCTCAGGCCGGGTCGGATAGTGGAGCTCATGCGTCTTGGGGAGGCGCTGGAAGAGGATGAGCCGCCCCGGATGGGGATTTCGACCCGCCAGGTGCGGGATGCCTTCTTCGAGACGATGGGCTTTACGCGCTTGGGGGACGAAGGGGCTATCCAGCGGGCCGTCGCCCAGGGGGTGCGGGAGGGAGTCTTTGGCTACGTAGGACAGGCCCGTCTGGTGCGGGAGGAGAGGGGCATCTACCACGTCAAGCGGGAGCACGTCGCCTACAAGCGCATCCTGACCACCGACGAGATAGACCTGGAAGATGGCTTTGTCCTGTTGGTCGTCGAGCCACCGCCTCCGCCGCAGCAGGTGCAGGTCACCCCGGAGTGGGCCACGTTGCGGCCAGGTCAGTCGCAGCAGTTCGCCGCTGTCCTCATTGATGCCGACGGCAACGTCACCCCATTTGAGCCAGTATGGACCGCCACTGGCGGTAGCATTTCGCCCGAAGGCGTCTACACCGCTGGCGACGTCGAGGGCAGCTACCAGGTGATGGCCCGCGTCCCCGAGACCGAAGTCGTGGGCGCCGCCAACATTCTCGTGAGCACCGCACCCCCACCGCCTCCGCCACCCCCTCCACCCCCACCGCCGCCAGGCACCCTCCGGCTGCGAATGACCCTCAACCGTCAGCAGCTTTACCAGAGCTTCAACGCCCTGGGCAACCTGACCGAGAAGGCCGGCGCCATTGATGCCACCGTCCAGGCCGAATCCGAGGACGGCTTCGACCCGGTCTGGCTGCGCAACGCCGTCTTGGAGCCGCTGGAGGAAGCGGACATCGAGGTAGAGTGGCAGGTGTAGAGGCAAAGACAACGTCATAACGCCGCCAGTGAGGCGGGCAAATCAAAATCACAAGATCAAGGAGGAAACGACATGATACAGTACATCCAATTCCCAACCGCCGATGGCGGCACCATTCTGGTGGAAGTGGAAGCCGAAGAGGAAAAGGTCGCTGGCTTGGTGAAAGCCGGTCTGGGAGAAAAGGTTCAGGCGGCCGTCGTCCAGGTTCGGGACACCTTCGAGGCGACGATGATGGAGACAGTACGCCGTAACGCCGAAGCCTTCATCCAGACGATGCGCTCCCTCTCCGACCCGCCGGCCGAGGCCGAGATCTCCTTTGGGGTGAACGCAGCCGCCGAGGCAGGCTATTCCGCCGTCGCCAAAGCCAGCGGCGAGTCGAGCTACACCGTCACCCTGACCTGGAAGCGAGAGACAAAAGAGAAAGAGTCCGAGAACGAGTAGGATGAGTGTTGATCTGAAAGCTGGCATCATCCGCATCCTCAAGCCAGATGGCTCGACGGCCGGCACCGGTTTCGTCGTCACGCACGATGGGCTCATTGCTACGTGTGCTCACGTGGTTCAATATGCCGGGGCCGGGTCAGGTGATACCGTACGCCTCGTGTTCCATTCTACCGGCGAGGAGCGAGAAGCCATAGTAGAGCCGGAGTGGTGGCGTGCGCCTGACGCTGAGGATGTGGCTATCTTGCGCTTGGAGGGGCCGTTGCCAGATGGCGTGGTGCCCCTACCGCTGGGCTCCTCTGGTGGCACCTCCAGCCACTCCTTCAAGACCTTCGGCTTCCCTGTTGCCAAGCTCGTAGAGGGAATGTGGGGTTACGGTACTCTTGGCGACCTCACCACTGAGGTGGGCTACCCTGTGCTACAGCTAACCGACACAACGGAGGTGACCCCTGGCTTCAGTGGCGCGCCGATACTGGACACCGTCACGCGCCGCGTGGTGGGAATGGTCACTGCCATCACTGCCCCTGACCAGTACGGGCGTCTAACGGAGACTGCTTTCATCACGCCCACGGAGACCCTGCAGGCGGTGTGCCCTGTCTTGCAGGTCTCCGATGTGTGTCCTTACCGCAGTCTGGATGCCTTCACCGAGGACGATGTCGAGTTCTTCTTTGGACGCGAGCGGGTCGTGCAACGGCTCGTCGAGAGCCTGCGGCAGGAGCCTCGCTTCCTGGCCGTGTTGGGACCGTCCGGCAGTGGTAAATCGTCCCTAGTTCAGGCAGGACTGATCCCCCAGTTGCGAAAGGGGGCAGTGCCGGGCAGTGACTGTTGGGGGGTGATCGTTGTCCGGCCAGCGGATCAGCCTTTCAGTCAACTGGAGGCTGAGGGGTTGCCAGACGCATCGGAGGGTTTGGTGAAGGCAGTGCAGGCATGGCTAGATCAGCATCCGGAACAGACCCGGCTTGTGCTGGCAATAGACCAGTTTGAGGAATTGCTGGTGACTTGCCCTCAGTCATTGCGCCAGGTCTTTGTGACACAGTTGACAGAGTTACTGGAAGCCGCTCTGCCAGTCACCGTTGTCCTAACGATGCGGGATGACTTCTACAGCCGCTTTGCCCAGGATGCGCCGGCACTGCTGGCATGGCTGGAACGGCGTCTGGTGAACGTGCCGCCGACGCTGGAGCATGATGAACTGCAGGCAATCGTCGAGGAGCCTGCCCGGGCCGTTGGCTTGGTGTTTGAGACCGGCTTAGTAGATGTCATTCTGGAGGATGTACTGGAAAGTGTCCCCGGCAGGGGAGGGCAGGTAGGGCGCAGCACGGTGTTGCCGTTGTTGGAATTTGCTTTGACCCAACTCTGGGAGCGACGGCAGGACGGAGTGCTGACCTACGAAGCCTACGATGCCATCGGTGGGGTAACGGGTGGGCTGACGCAATGGGCCGACCGTGCGTACTACGGTTTGGCGAAGGAGGAACAGCGGCTGGCTCGCCGGGTGCTCACTGACTTAGTGCACTTGGGGGACGAGAGCCAGGGGCTGCCCGACAGCCGACGGCGGAGGCCGATCGGTACGCTCAGCCGGGATAAGGGTGAGCGCGAGGCGGTTCACGGGGTGGTGCAACGACTAGCCGACGCTCGCCTGCTGGCGACCGGGCGTGACCTTCAGAGCGGGCAAGAAACAGCGGAGTTGATCCACGACACGCTGTTGCGGGAGTGGGGGCTATTACAGGAATGGCTGAGGGAGGACCGCCGGTTTCTGGCGTGGCGACAGGTACTGGAGGGAGGGGTACGAGCGTGGGTGGAGAGTGCGCCTGATGACGTTGCGTGTCGGGATGCAACACGGCTTTTACGGTATGACGAGATGGATGAGGCGCTTCGCTGGCTGTCAGAGCGGGAGAATGATTTGGGAACGGACGAGAAGGCTTTCATCCGAAAGAGCGAGACCCTTAGGAAGCGGCAACTACTCAGAAAGGCTATCCTGACGTTTGCAAGTGCGGTATTCCAAGGCATTTTTGTTTTCAAGAATCTGAGACGTGGTGCCGATTTGCTCGATGTCCGACGTCGTTCTCCGCCATCAGATAGAGGGGGAGGCGTCTAACAGTTTGAGAGTGGTAGGCCTTGCACCGTGTGTTCGATCCTGGATAGAGACAGACCATCGACCAAGCCGCTGGTGGCATGCTCGGTGAATTAATCTGGGATTATCTTCCACCGGATGCATGATGTGATCAGGAACGGCGCCGACTTCTTTAACCCGTTTATTGGACGTGGCAGAGCGGCCCATCCGTGATGGTCCTGTATTTGCCAACCACAGTAGACTCTATCGCGAAGAGCACCTACCTAATCTGCCAGCAAGGTGGCACGGAGATATTCAAATCATACCAATAGATACAAATGACCCAGATCTTCTTACACTTGACTCTTCTATCGTCCGCATTCACACGGAAAAGGGGAGCATTGCAGGTGCCGGCTTCCAGGTGACCAACCAGCAGGTCCTCACCTGCGCCCACGTGGTGGCCGGAGCACTTCATCTACCTCACGAGACGCCGGGCATCCCTAAAGAGAAGGTGTGCCTGGACTTTCCTCTCGTCGCGCCGGGGCAGATCCTGACGGCACGGGTGGTCGTCTGGCACCCCGGGGAGGACATCGCGGGGCTGGAGCTGGACAATGCCCTGCCTTCTGGGGTTCACCCCGCCAGACTGGCCGCAGCCGACGACCTGTGGGGACATGACCTGCGTGTGTTTGGGTTCCCGCAGGGCCGCGACATGGGCGTGTGGATGCGTGGCGAGCTGTTGGGACGAAACGCTGCCGGCTGGGTACAGATTGAGAGCAAGAAAGAGACTGGCTACTTCGTCCAGCCCGGCTTCAGCGGTGGACCAGTGTGGGACGAGAAGCTGGACGGCGTGGTTGGGATGATCGTCGCCGCCGACATGGAACCCGGTGTCAGGGCGGCTTTTCTCATCCCGACCGACATGCTTACCAGGGCCTGGCCTGATGTGGTATCGAAGGCGCTACTGGATGCCGAGATGGATCGTCTGCGAGCTAGGCAAGCCGAAGCCGACAGGAAGCGCCAAGAGATGCACCACCGTCAGCGTGTGGTCAACCTTCGTCCGTTGGACGTGACCCACACGTTCAAAAACCGCCTTCGTGAGATGCAAGTCCTCCGTGACTACTTGACCGATCACAGCGTGCGCCTGGTCAGCGTGGTGGGGCGCGGTGGGATGGGCAAGACGGCCCTCGTCAGCCGCGTGTTGGCCGACCTGGAACGGGGAGTGCTGCCGATCCCTGGGGAGGGAAGAGAGCTTTCCATAGACAGCATCCTCTACCTGGGCGCACGGAGCACTGGCTTGGGCTTGGAGCGTATCTACACTGATGTGGGCCGCATGCTGGGTGAACCCGTTGCCAGCAGGTTAGCTGCCCGTTGGGCCGACAGAAGTACTCCCTTGGCTGCCAAGGTCGAATACCTGCTGGAGGTCATGCAGGATGGCGTGTATGTTATCCTCCTGGATAACCTGGAGGACAAGCTGACCGAAGAGGGCTACATCGCTGAGGAGGGCCTGCGCCTTTTCGTCGAGTGCTGCCTGACCCAGCCGAGCGAAGCGCGCCTCATTGCCACATCCCGGCAGGAGGTACGGCTTGCTGAGGCCGCGCTGCACGGTATCCGTCGGATTCCCCTACGAGAAGGTCTGCCTGAGGAGGATGCCATCGCCCTGTTGCGCGACCTGGATCCTCAGGGAGAACTCGGTCTGCGTGATGCATCGGGAGACAACCTGCGCCGTGCCGCCCGGCTGACGCAAGGCATCCCCCGTGCATTGGAACTTCTCGCCGGCATCCTGGATCGGGACCCACTCGCCAATCTGCCCAAGCTACTGGCGAACGAGCGCCTGTTCGGTGAGCAGGTAGTGGAGCACTTGGTGGCTGAAAGCTACTGTCGCCTGGTAGACGACGAACGCCGGCTTATGGAGGCTCTGGCTGTCTTCGACCGGCCGGTGGTCGATACGGCCCTTGCTTTCCTGCTGCATCCCTGGTTCCCCAGTCTGGAGGTTCGTGCTGCTCTACGTCACTTGGTCAGCAGCTACTTCGTGAGCGCCAACCGCATCACTGGCGAGTACAGCCTCCACCCCCTCGACCGCGAGTACGCTTACCATCAACTGCCGGACAGCGATGAGCCGGACGCCTACGGCCGGCGCAACCTGGAGCTGCGTGCTGCCGATTTCTATGCCAGCATTCGTAAGCCCGAAGGCGAGTGGAAATCCATAGATGATCTGGCCCCCCAACTAGCCGAGTTCGAGCACTGCATCCACGCTAGAGACTACAGAGGTGCTTTTCAAGTAGTGCAGTTGATTGATTCCAATTACTGGACTCTGGCGAAAATGGGTAACTTGACCATAAGATGCCTCCTGAGTAGAA
>CAYMKL010000110.1:0-10433 GCA_964390805.1 uncultured Anaerolineae bacterium
CTGTGACATTTTCCACCGATTGAGCTCTAATGGCCGAAACGAAGATCAAGGCCGAGAATAGAAAGGGAGGCATTTACCTAATGAACCTGAAACACAAAGCTTCAAAGAGAGTCGTCGGCGTTCAGCCTTCGGCTACGGTGGCGGTTTCCGACAAAGCCCGGGCCATGGCTGCACAAGGCCTGGACGTCATCAGCCTGGGTGGTGGCGACCCTGACTTCGACACACCATCACACATCGTGGATGCAGTTCTGGAGGCCGTTCGCCAAGGCCATACTCACTACGTGTCCAGTTCCGGTCTAAGAGGTCTCCGGGCGGCCATAGCCGACAAGCTAAGAGAGGAAAACGGCCTGGAGTTCGACCCTGACACGGAGATCATCATCACTCCAGGGGCGAAACAGGCTCTCTTTGCCACTATCATGGCCACCGTGGACGAGGGCGATGAGGTGCTGATCCTCGATCCGGCCTGGGTCTCCTACGTGCCCTGTGTGCAATTGGCAAGTGGCGTGGCGGTCCACGTCCCCTTGAGCGCAGAGGATGGGTTCCGCGTCACGGATGCCAAATTGCGGCCAAAGCTGACTCCCAGGTCGAAGCTGCTGATACTCAATTCGCCCGGCAATCCCACGGGACGGGTATTCACTCGAGAGGAGCTTGAGACCATCGCCAGGGTGGCCCTGGAAAACGACCTGTTGGTCCTATCGGACGAGATCTACGAGAAGGTTCTGTACGATGGCCACGAGCACATCAGCATTGGCAGTTTGCCCGATATGCTGGATAGAACCCTGGTCATCAATGGCTTCTCCAAGTCCTATGCCATGACGGGCTGGCGCTTGGGCTACGTGGCAGCCAAGGGGCCTCTGGCAAAAGAGATACTGAAGGTTCAACAACATTCGGTGACCTGTGCCAGCTCTTTTACACAATACGCCGGGATAGTGGCGCTGACCGGTCCCCAGGATACGGTCTCCCAGATGGTCGAGGAATACGGATGGCGAAGGGACATCATCACCGCAGGCCTGAACAGTCTGCCAGGCATATCCTGTCACCAGCCCGAGGGAGCGTTCTATGCTTTCCCCGATGTCTCCGCGACGGGCATGTCCTCCATAGAATTCGCCGACATGCTCTTGAGCAGGGCGAGGGTGGCCATTACCCCTGGGGTTGCCTTTGGAGACAGTGGGGAGGGACACGTCAGGCTATCGTTCGCCAATTCGACGCGGTTGGTCGAGAAGGCCATAGAGCGGATGAGGGAAGTGCTGTAGGATGCCCTCAGTAGTGCAGCATGGCCGATGCCTTCGCCACGCAGCCGCCGCTTCATCAACGTATGTACGAAGCGGCATTCACCCTCACCCTGCTGGCCATCGAGTTCCTCGACGAGGCCGCTTCATCGTGTGCACGTAGCGGCGTCTTCGGGGCTCGCGAGGCGGCCTGGCCGCTGATTCGCACCGACCTGGGCCTGAGCTATGCCCAGGTCGGCTTGCTGCTGGGCCTGCCCAGCCTGGTCAGCAGTATCGTTGAACCTTTCCTGGGCATCCTGGGTGATATAGGGAGACGCCGTGTCCTCATCCTGGGTGGCGGCGTCGTCTTCGCCCTGGCGCTGCTGCTCACGGCGCTGAGCCAGGATTTCCCCATTTTGCTGATTTCGTTTATAATCTTTTATCCGGCCTCCGGCGCGTTCGTCTCGCTGTCGCAGGCGACGCTGATGGACACCGACCCCGCCCGCCACGAGCAGAACATGGCGCGCTGGACCTTCGCCGGATCTCTGGGCGTGGTGGCCGGCCCCATCGCCCTGGGAGCGGCAGCAATACTGGGCCTGGGCTGGCGCGGGCTGTTTCTCGTCTTTGCTGGGCTGACCCTGATCCCGCTGGCGATGGTATACCGCTCCTTCGGCTACGCTCAGGACAGGTTTCGGTCTGCCATCGGGCGGCGGGAGTCCGCGAAGACCGATTTCAAGGCGGGCCTGGTGGACGCCCTGCGTGCGCTGCGGCGAGGCGAAGTGCTGCGCTGGCTAACGCTGCTCCAGTTCTCCTAAGCGTCAGCCCTGATGCTGGACGTGCTGCTGGGATTCCTGGCGCTGTACTTCGTGGATGTGGCGGGCGCGACGCCGGCCCAGGCGGGGGCAGCGGTGGCGGTGTGGACGGGACTGGGACTGCTGGGAAACCTGTTGCTCATCCCACTCCTGGAGCGCGTGCGCGGCCTGCGTTATCTGCGTCTGAGCGCGGTGGTGGAGCTGGTGCTGTTCCCTGCCTTCTTGATGATGCCGGGCTTCTGGGCTAAGCTGGTGCTGCTGGTGCTGTTGGGCCTGTTCAACACGGGCTGGTATTCGATCCTCAAGGCGCAGTTGTACTCGGCCATGCCGGGGCAGAGCGGAACGGTGATGACGGTGGGAAACGTGTTCGGATTGGTGGGCGGCTTGATCCCGCTGGGATTAGGGCTGGTGGCCGAGCGATTTGACCTGACGGTGACCATGTGGCTTTTGCTGCTGGGACCGGTGGCGCTGCTGCTTGGCATCCCCAGGAGGGTGAGCCAACCCATTGAAGTGACTGAAGGGAGGAATTCCGATGAATACAGTGGATTCAATCGCAACGATCCTGACCGAGCTTGATGAGACGCGGCTCGGCGAGATGGCCTCGTTGCTTGAGGCCTTTCACGAGGCAGTGAGCCGTCTTGACGAGCTAGACCTGCAAAGCGTGGAACCGGCAGTGACCCTCAGCGTGACGGAGGGCGAAAAATGAATCAGACTGACCTGCCCTTTCTCACCATCGCCGAACTGGCGCCGCTCATCGAGAACGGAGACGTGTCGCCCGTCGTCGTGACGCGGGCGGTGCTGGAGCGCATCGAGGCACTGGACGGACGTCTCAATGCATATATCACCGTGCTACACGACGAGGCCCTATCAGCGGCGCGGGAGGCGGAAAATGCGATCTCGGCTGGCGGCTACCTCGGCCCGCTGCACGGCGTCCCCATCTCGCTCAAAGACCTCTTCTGGACGCGGGGCGTCCGCACCACGGCTGGCTCCAGGATCCTGGCCGACTTCATCCCCCACGAGGACGCCCACAGCGTAGCCCGACTCAAAGCAGCCGGCGCCGTCATCGTCGGCAAGACCAACCTGCACGAGTTCGCCTTTGGCGTCACCACTATCAACCCCCACTACGGAACAACGCGCAACCCGTGGGATCCGGAACGCATCGTTGGCGGCTCCAGTGGAGGATCTGTGGCAGCGGTGGCGGCAGGGCTGTGCACCGCGGCTATGGGCACCGATACCGGAGGCTCCATCCGCATCCCCGCCGCCCTGTGCGGCATCGTGGGGCTCAAGCCCACCTATGGCCGCGTAAGCAGACACGGGGTCGTCCCCCTGGCCTGGACGATGGACCACGCCGGCCCCATGACCCGCAGTGTGCGCGATGCGGCCCTGATGCTCAACGTCGTCACCGGCCACGACCCTCGCGACCCCGCCTCAACTGATGCTCCGGTGCCCAGCTTCACGGCTGGCCTGGACGCCGGTGTGAAGGGCCTGCGCCTGGGCGTGCCGCGGCACTTCTACTTCGACGACCTGAACGCTGAGGTCGAGAGGTGCGTGCAGGCGGCGATTGATGTGCTGGGACGACTGGGCGGGACGATCGAGGAGGTCGTCCTGCCTCGACTGGAGTACGCTCCGGCGGTGTATTGGCCCATAAGCGTCTCCGAGGCCGCCGCCTACCATCGCGACTGGTTGATAAACCGCCCGCAGGACTACGGAGACGACGTGCGCCAGCGCATGGGGGCGGGCCTGGTGGTGCCGTCCGTCCGCTACCTGCAGGCCCAGCGTGCCAGGCGTCTCATCGCCGACGACTTCCGTCACGCGCTGCGGGAGGTGGACGTGTTGCTGGCGCCGACGACGCCCATCCCCGCTCCTCGCATTGATGAGGCAGGGGCCCCTGAGGTGAGAACCACTCTGTTGCGCCTGACTTCTCCCGCGAACCTGGCCGGGCTGCCCGCTCTCTCCGTGCCTTGTGGCTTCACTGGTGCGGGGCTTCCTGTGGGACTTCAGATCATCGGCCGCGCCTTCGACGAGGCGACAGTGCTGCGGGTGGGCCACGCCTACGAGGCGGCTGCGGGTTGGGGGATGAGAATACCTCGCCCCTATTCCACTTGAGGCCATCATGCCGACCATAAGCGATTTCATCAAAAGTGCCTCGAAGGAGAGTATGACCTGGAGAATTAGGGGTAACGGCCCAAGAGACGCAGTGGTAACGGTGAGGATTCCAAGCCGGAAAGGGTCGGCATGAACGGTGCGGGCATTGCCGAAGTCATAGGCCGTTGCCTTGATGTGAAGATTGCGGCATCCCCACTCAGGGTATCCGAAAGGAGACAGAAGCTTGGTACACAGGATAGAGTTGCGCGCTGATGAGCGCATATTCACTCTCTTCTGCGCTCTCAATGCGACGGGATATGACAAGAAGGGCCGCCTTCCCTTCTACCATCCGACCAGGCGAAGGGTCAGAGCCGAACTGCGTCAAGCTGACGCTGCCATCGTCAAGGAGATGCGCTCCTGGTTCAAGGAACACCGCGCGCATCCTTGCTACTACGCCTCGTATGTGTTATCTCTGAGTGACCTGCCGGAGCTGCGGGAAACACCGCGTACACAGAGTCTCCTCAGAGTCAAGGAATTCGAGCCACTGGAGCGCGTGATGGTCGGTTTTGCTGAGTGTCTCAGCAAGTTCTATCAAGCCGCAGATGTGCCCTTGCTGTGGCACAAGTACAGACCGGCCTATCTAGCCGAGATTGAGGCCTGGCGGCCGTGGATGGCCGCAGCTATCGCCCAAGTAGACGCCTATCTCCGGCTAGGAACGTCAAGAGATAGAAGGGTAGTGTTTATCCCTAACCTTCTCATGCCTTACCTCAGTGGCTATGGCCCCTGGATCGGCGACACCGTCTACGTGGTATCCGGCCCGACTACGACTCTGTTGCGCCCCATCGCTGCTACCTTTCTCGTCCAGCATGAGTACACGCACTCCACGATTAACCCACTCGTTGCCCTGAACCAGGCATTGGTGGATAGGCTGGCTCCCCTCTTTGCGATTGTCGAGTCCGAGCTGAAGCGTAGGGGGCACGGCTGTTGCGAAGCCATGGTGATCGAGTCCCTGCTTCTGGCTGTTGGCATCAGGCTCTCTGTGGGCAGCAAGTGGCTCCGTCGCCAGGCGTTGAGCCATCAGCTTGGAGAGGGGTACATTCTGGTAGGGCATTTCATGCGCGGCCTGGAGCGCTTTGAGCAGGGCACCCAAACTATCGCGGAGTTTGTGCCGCAGATGCTCCGCTCCGTGGACGTGGATCAGATCCGTGCTGAGTACGAGCTTGCCTCGCGACGATCCAGGTTGGGCACCCGATTATTGGAGGTTATGATACTGGGCGCGTCTCTCTGTCGTTGGCATTGGGATCGAAGGAGGCAAGCACATGCCAGAACGGATTGAACAAGGCAAATGTGAGCGACGGCATAGCAGAAACCCTGTGAGGCCATCATGCCGACCATAAGCCATTCCATCAAGAGCGCCTCGAAGGCTAGGACTGCAGCCACGATTCCGCCCACTGAAGCCGAACGATTTCAGACAGACGGCGTGCTCACCATCAGCGCCGGGCACGCGGTTCACGATACCTACACCGCGTTCCTGGCCCCTCTCTTGCCGGCCTTCATCGCCAATCTGGCCCTGTCCAAGACCGAGGCCGGGTTGTTGATGGTGTTCATGCAGGGACCGTCGTTGCTCCAACCCGTCATCGGCCACCTGGCCGACCGGGTGAACTTGCGCTACTTGGTCATCCTGGCTCCCACGGTGACTGGCGCGACGATGAGCCTGCTGGGCGTGGCGCCCGGCTACGGGGTGCTGGTCCTGTTCCTGATGATGGCCGGCCTCAGTTCGGCCAGCCTGCACGCCGTGGCGCCGGTGATCGCCGGCAACCTGTCAGGGCGAAGCCTGGGGCGGGGCATGGGATTCTGGATGGTCGGTGGGGAGTTGGGCCGTGTCCTGGGGCCCATCGTGATCGTCAGTGCGGTTCGCTGGCTGACCCTGGAGGGCACACCCTGGCTGATGATCGGCGGCCTCCTGGCCTCGGCCTTCCTCTACGTGCGGCTCAAGGACGTGCCCACGCAGCCTGTCAATGCCGGTGAAGGGCTCCCCTGGCGGCAGGCGCTGCGGGGAATGGGGCCGCTTTTGCTCCCACTGACAGGCATCATCGTGGCGCGTTCTTTCATGGCCAAGTCACTGACCACCTACTTGCCTATTTTTCTGAGCGAGGAAGGCGCCGACCTCTGGTTCGCCGGGGCCTCCCTCTCAATCCTGGAGGCAGGGGGCGTGGTGGGTGCGCTGCTGGGGGGCGCGGTGAGCGACCGGCTGGGCCGCCGACTGGTTCTTTTCATTTCGATGTTGACGACCCCGCTTTTCACCCTCGCCTTCTTGACAGTTGATGGCTGGCTCAAGTTCCCGCTCCTGCTGCTGATGGGCTTCACTGCCCTGTCCGTCACGCCCGTCATCATGGCCCTGGTGCAGGAAAGCTTTCCGGAGAACCGGGCGTTAGCCAACGGCGTCTACATGTCGCTGAGTTTCGTCCTTGGCTCGGTGGTGGTCGTGGTGCTTGGGGCGATGGGCGACCTGTTCGGATTACGTCTGGCATTTACCGCCAGCGCCATCATCACCCTGTTGGGTTTGCCCCTCATCTTGCTGTTGCCGAGAAAGCGCGGCTAAACCCCCGCGCTGAAAGAGCAAAGCCCCTGCGGGGCTGGGTTTTAGCCCGAAGGGCTTCGCTCTTTCAGCCCGACGGCTTCAGCCTCGGGCTCCTCCGGGCAACAAGGACTCGCGCACAGGAGAGACCATGCTTCGTTTCGTCGTACGTCGAATCTTCTTCATAGCTTTAGTCTGGGTCTTCATTGTCTTCTTCTCCCACCTGGGGATGAGGATGGCCCGCAATTCCGAGATCTCCAGGCCGGACTACGATCTGGTTGAACACAGCAAGCGCGCCTGGCAAGAGTCGCGCACTTTTCTGGCCGGCGCGGTGCGGGGGGATTTGGGGACCATGAGGATCGCCAGCGGCCTGGTACCGGTCAAGGATATTCTTGGGGAAGCCTACGTGAACAGCATGGGCCTGCTGCTCGTGGCCCTGGCGATTGCCACTGTCATCGGCCTGTACATCGGCGGCGTGGCGGCCCTGACGAAACGACGGGCGCTGGTGCTTCCGTTGCTCACCCTGACCATCCTGGGAATCTCGGCTCCATCTTTCTTCGCCGGCTTGCTCCTGCAGGTGGGCGAACTGCGCTACCTGGCCATCACCGGGCGGCGATTGGTGAGCATGGCCGGCTTTGGCTGGGACCTGGAGCACATGCTGATGCCGGTGCTGGTGCTTGCCGCCCGCCCGCTGGCCTATCTGACCCGCGCGATCTTCCTCGCGCTCACCCACGTCATGGAGGAAGATTACATCCGCACCGCCTTTTCCAAGGGGCTTTCCCTTCGACGGATCGTAAACGGTCACGCCCTGCGCAACATAGCCGTCCCGGTGCTGACCGCTGTAGGCGTTTCGGTGCGCTTCTCCCTGAGCACCCTGCCCGTGGTCGAGTTTTTCTTCAATTGGCCGGGCATGGGCCGCCGCCTACTGGACGCGGTGAATACCCGTCAGACCCCGGTGGTAGTGGCCCTGGCCTCTGCTATGGGGCTGACATTTCTGATGATCAATTTGCTGCTGGATGTCGCCTATCGCATCATAGACCCGCGCGTGAGAGAACTATGACGGACTTTTTGAGAAACATTGCCGGCAGCCTCCTCAACCCCAAATCCAGGCTGGAGAAGCTTCCTCGTTCAGCCCCCGAAGCCGAGAGCGGTTCAATCGGCAGCGCCCCGGCGGGAGCACGCGGACGCCTGCGTCTCCGAAATGTGGTCTCCAACTTCCCCTTTATGATGGGGATGGTGATCGTCCTGGGCTTGTTTATTCTGGTGCTGTTCGGCCCGCTTTGGGCCCCCAAGAACCCCTACATCGCCGGACAGCACATCATTCCCCATTACGACTTTCAACTCCAGGAATACGTCAGGCCGCCGCTATCGCCCTCGCCGGAGTTCCCCCTGGGCACCGACCGTTGGGGAAACGATCTCCTCAGCCTGCTGATGCACGGGGCCCGCAACACCCTGGTGGCCTGCGCCTTCATCACGATGGTACGAGTCATCTTAGGTGTGACCCTGGGCGGCATCGCCGGCTGGAACGAGGGCCAGACCTCCGATCAACTGATCATGGGCCTGACCGTGGTCATCACCTCGGTGCCGATGCTGATCAGCAGCATGGTCCTGATCTACGCCCTGGACATTCGGAAAGGGCTACCGGTCTTTATCGTCGCTCTGTCGGTGATCGGCTGGGCGGAGATCGCCCAATACATTCGCAGCGAGTTTTTAGTGCTGCGCAAGATGCCCTACATCGAGGGAGCGCGGTCAGTGGGCTTGAGCGGATTGGCCATCGCTGTGCGGCACGTGCTCCCCAACGTCCTCCCGCAGTTGTTGGTGATCTCGTTCCTGGAGATGGGGGCGGTGATGATGCTGATGGGCGAACTGGGCTTCGTGGGAGTCTTCATCGGCGGCGGCAGCCGGATTGGTATATTGCAAGACATGGACCCCACGGAGGTCTTCACCCTGGTGGAGGTGCCCGAATGGGGAGCCATGCTGGCCGACGGCTTCCGCTATCTGCGGTCGAAGCCCTTCGTGGTTTTCCCGCCGGCGACGGCTTTCTTCGTCTCGGTGGTGGGCTTTAACGCCCTGGGCGAGGGGCTGCGTCGCTTGATTGAAAAAGCCGGTCTCAACACCGGCTTCCTGCTGCGGAAGCGCATGTTGCTGGTGATCGCTGGGGTGTCTTTCGCCACCGTGTTTATCATCAACAACACCGGCCCGGCGCCCTGGTTCGCCAAGGTGGCCCAGGCTTTTAACGGCGATTTCGCCTACGAGCACATCAAGGCCCTGACCGAGATGGATGGACGCGGCATTGGGCAGGACGGCGGAGCGCGGGCCGCAGCATACATCGCTGAGAAGTTCGCCGCCTATGGCCTGGAGCCGGGCGGGAAGCGCGACAGCTACATCTATCCTTTGGAAACGCAACTGGTGCAGCCCTTGTCCCAGCCGTATTTGGCTTTGATGGGCGCTGATGGCCAACCGCTTCGAGAGTTCCGGCACCAGATTGATTTCGGCTTCGTGATCGAGGGACACGGCGGCGGTGGGGACGTGGAGGCGCCGCTGACCTTTGTTGGCTTCCGTCTGGGGCAGCATGAGTACACCTGGGAATCCTTCAAGGGGCTGGACTTGCGCGACCGGGTGATCGTTCTATTGAAGGGAAATGCCCGGCCTGACTTCGTCACCGAGGCCCTGATTCGCGGGGCGCGCGGGGTGCTCTGGATCGCCGGCGATGGGCGCGACGATGTCCGCTCCCAGATCCAGTTGGCCGATCCCGATATTGACTACCTGAGCAAGCCCAGCATCCCCATTTTTCACATCCGTCCCTCGGTGGCCAGCGCCATCGTCGAAAGCAGTGGGGGGACGATGTCCGACCTTTTCGCCCTGGGCGGTGACGTTGACCAGTCCGGCCCAGGCTGGTTTACCCGCGACCTGAAGGCCGTCGTGCGCATGTCCTTGACCCTGACTGGGCCTCAAGAGGTCGAGATCCCTTGTGTGCTGGCCTACAAGCGCGGTTCTGACTTTGACCTGGCCGGGCAACTGGTCGTTTTGTTCGCCACCTACGATGGCCTGGGGATGGACCCCAACGGGACGGCCTTCCCGGCCGCCAATCACGACGCTTCCGGCGTTGGCCTCCTGCTAGAAATGGCTCGACTGTGGCAAGAGCAAGACCTGGATGCTCGCCGGTCGGTGTTGTTCGCCGCCTGGGGCGGAGGCCAGTTGGACGACTCAGGAGCGGCGGATTTCTTGGGGGATGCTCGCAACTTTCCCTATTTGCCTGTCCGGACCTTGTACCGTCGCTTTGCGCCGGCCATGATCTTCCAACTGGATTACGTGGGGGCGGGGGACGATACCCTCTACATCCATCCTAATTCCAGTGACAACCTGAGCAGGCTATTGGCGGAGACCGCTACCGAGGTCGGCATATCCACCGTGTCCGAAGGAGGCGGTTCACCGCCTTACGACGACGTTGTTCCCTCTCGAAGCACTCAGTTGCTCTATTTCACGTGGTCGAATCCGGGGGTCGCACCGGACGAGGACAGCATCGAGCGCATTGAGCCTGACAAGCTGCGGATGGTTGGGGAGGCTTTTGCCCTGGCCTTGACCAGGGTTGTGCGGCAGGCTAGCTACTGATACAGCCTTCAGTGCCTGCTCAAAGGGGA
Organism: uncultured Anaerolineae bacterium; assembly: GCA_964390805.1. Taxonomy (GTDB): domain Bacteria; phylum Chloroflexota; class Anaerolineae; order VGOG01; family VGOG01; genus CAYMKL01. Next base: position 10,325 of record CAYMKL010000110.1, read on the forward strand.
TCGTCAGACCCCCGTCTGGCGTGAGCCGCTGGATCTGGCGATCCAGCGAGAGCAGGGGACATTGCGGCGGGAGCGCATGTATCAGTGTTGCTCAGAGGGGATCATCAGA
>CAYMKL010000110.1:10533-23158 GCA_964390805.1 uncultured Anaerolineae bacterium
GGGGACATTGCGGCGGGAGCGCATGTATCAGTGTTGCTCAGAGGGGATCATCAGATCCCCGTCTGGCATGAGCCGCTGGATCTGGCGATCCAGCGGGAGCAAAGGATGTTGAGACGCCAACATGTCAAAGAAAACCCTCTCTACGTTGTGGGGTATCACCGGCCTGGTGGCCTTAGTCTTGCTGGCCGCCACAATTGGGTTGGCTTCCAAAGCCAGGGCCAAGGCCATTCTAAACAGCGAAGTCTATCTGAGCAGAACAAGCAGTTTGAACGTTCTGCATGACCAGCCCGACCGCTTCTCCCGCATCATCGCCACCCTGAAGCGCGGCACGGCGGTCATCGTCAGAGACTCCGCCACCAAAGACGGCCAGAAGTGGTATCACGTCGAGGCCAGGACTGCTTCTGGTTGGGTCGAGGCCGAGTACGTCAGTCGAGAGCCTCCCTAGATGACGTTTCACGTTTCACGTTTTACGTTTCACGCCAAACCTCTGTAGGAGCAAACCACAAAGTGCAAGCCAATCCTGAATCTGTTGTTGAGAAACAACCACCGAGAGCCACCCCTGTCCGAGGCAAAGAGCGCATCGAATTCGTTGACATTCTGCGCGGCTTTGCCTTGCTTGGCGTTCTGCTCATGAACATGTACGGTTTTAGTGGGCAGATGGCCGGTTATACCAATCCCCTGCCATTGCCCCTGGTTGATCGAGCGGTGGTGGTACTGGTTCGCTTCCTGGTGGAGGCCAAGTTCTACTCCATGTTCTCCTTCCTGTTCGGATGGGGAATGGCCATGCAGATGACGCGGGCCGAGGCCAGGGGGACCAAATTCCTGCCCGTGTTCTTGCGGCGCTTGTTCATCTTGCTGATTATCGGCGTGCTGCACAGCATCTTGATTTGGGATGGGGATATTCTGACCACCTACGCCCTATTCGGTTTCCTGCTCCTGCTCTTTCGCAAACGCTCCGGCAAGGTGCTCCTGGTGACGGCCGTGCTGGTACTGCTGCTCTCCATCGCGCTGACCGTGCCTGGGGAGGCGATGGACGCCTTCCGAGGCTGGTACGAAAACCTGACCGATTTCCTCCGCTCCGATGCCCATCCAGAGAGCCTGTACGCGACCGGTACCTACAGACAGGTCACCCGCCTTCGGATTCAGGATTTCTTCACCGGTCTCTCTCAGGTCATCTATTACTTTGGCAACATCTTTGGGATGTTCCTGCTGGGCCTGTACGTCGGCAAGCGCAGGATATTCCAGGAGATTCGCCAACATCTGCCCACACTTCGCAAGGTGGTGTGGATTTGCTTGGCCCTGGGTCTGGTTTTCAACGCCATCTTCATCTCGGTCATCGTCTGGCCCCGGCGAGTGCCGCCTGAGTACCACTACTTGGTGCGAGTGGGGGGGCGCACTATCGGCGCTCCGGCCTTGATGCTCTTCTACGTGACTGGCATCATCCTGCTGATCCAGCGGGAGAACTGGTATCGCCGCCTGGCGCCGTTGGCCAACCTGGGCCGCAGCGCGCTCAGCAACTACTTGCTCCAGTCCGTGGTGTGCACCTTGATTTTCTACCACTACGGCCTGGGGCTGTACGGCGAAATCGGTCCGCCGCTTGCCTTGATACTGACGCTGGCGATCTACTGGGCTCAAGTCCGGCTGAGCGGGTGGTGGTTTGAACGTTTCCAGTTTGGGCCGATGGAATGGGTGTGGCGTGCGCTCACCTACGGCAGACGCCAACCGCTGCGTCGTGAGGCAACCTACGATGGCCGGTTGTCTGCCCTCTGGCGAAGGGTCCGCCGAATCGCCGCCAGGGTGGATCCCAAGATCGCCCTGGTGAGCGTCTGGGCGGTGATGCTGCTCTGGGCAGGGACCCTGATCGTTTGGCATTTCCGCCTGGAGGAAACCTCCAATACCGAATACCCAATATCCAATATCCAGAAAACATCTCCCAGCGTATCCCAAGCCACCGCGACGCCAATCCCTTCTCAAGCGGATAGCCAGCCGGAAGAGCAGCCGCATGTCGTGGCTACGCCCGTAGTTCAACCGGTGGCCTACAACCCTGGTTCCATCGCCGCTTCTGGCGACCTGTTGGCTCTGGCCTCCACCTTCAGCGCAGAGTCGGCCCTGGCCCAGATCGAGACCTTGACCGGCCCGCCTTACCTGGGGCGATACACGGGCTCCCCGGAGGGGTGGGCAGCGGGGGGCTATATTGCGGAGCAGTTCGCCAGTTGCGGTTTGCAGCCCGCAGGGGATGACGGCACCTTCTTCCAGTCCTTCCCGGTTTTCTACATCGCCCTGGCCGAGGTGCCCGTCCTGGTGGTGGAAGGCCCCGATGGCACGATTCACGACCACTACACGCTGAACGAAGACTTCATCACGTTTGTGAGATGGTACTCCGGCCCGGGTACAGCCAACGGAGGGGCGGTCTGGGCTAATGATTGCACTCACGATGATTTCAACTCCATCAACGTGGTGGACAAAATCGTCCTGTGTCGCAGCGATTCTATTCCGCTGATGGACGCCGAACGCAATGCTCTGGAGCACGGGGCGGCAGGGTTGATGCTGCTGATCACCGACCCCGAGCATCGCCCGCCAGATTTCGGTGTTACTCATCGCGAAATCTGGGTGCCCGAGCCCATCCCGGTCTTTCGGGTCTATCCCTCAGTAGCCGAGAAACTGTTGCTGGGCAGCGGCCAATCCGTTGAAGATCTGTCAACCAGCTTTTCGCCTTTCCCTCTGTCAACTCAAGCTCGAATGGAAGTGACGACCACAGGCCCAGAAGCCTGCCCTAGCCAGGGATGCCAGGGTCGCAACGTCTTGGGCGTGATCCCCGGTCGCGATCCGAAATACGCCGACCAGGTCATCATCATCGGTGGGCACTACGATCATCTCGGGCAAACGCCCGACGGCACCGTCTGGCCGGGCGCCAACGATGATGCTTCGGGAGTGGCAGTTCTGCTGGAGATCGCCCGCAGTTGGCACGAGCAAGGCTACGTGCCCCGCCACACCGTGCTGTTCGCAGCCTGGGATGCCGAGGAAGTGGGGTTGGTGGGATCAACATATTACGTAGAACACCCCCGCTATCCACTGGAAAACACCGTGGCCAAAATCCAGCTCGACATGGTCGGAGCCGGTGGCAACACGCTTGAAATTGATGGAGAGGGCAGGCTGGGAGAGCAACTCCACTCAGTGGCCGAGGCTTTGGGCCTGGAGACCGACAGCATCGACACTGGAGCCAGCGATCACGGGCCATTTAAGAGGGCCAGGGTTCCAGCCAGTCTGGTGAGCTGGAACTACGAGGCCGACTCGGAGCCGCAATGGCACCGACCAGGAGATACGCCAGAAACAATCGAGCTGGACAAGCTAGACTCTGTGGGCAAGATTGTCGGGATCACCACGTTGGGGTTCACCGAGGCCGAGCCAGCCATCGGCGAGTTGCTGGCCCGGCGAGCCGTGGCGGTTGAACAGGGAGACCTGGAGGCTTTCCTGGCAACGTCGCTTCCCGAACAAGAAGTCGCCGACCGTTTCTGGTTTGACGACGCGCAGGCCTTTTCGCCTAGCCGGTTCGAGATGCTAGCCACCAATATCCGCGTGCTGGGGCGCGCGGCCACGGCGACTGTGCGGATGACGCTAGAGTACACGGTTGAGGGCGAGGTGGAGCCTGAAATAAAAACCTCTTCCGTGGATGCCGGATTTGTACATACTGAGGATGGTTGGCAATGGGCCGGTCCCAGTTTGGTCTGGCTAGATCAAGGCCCAGGCTTTGCGCTGGCCTATCCACCGGAGAAGGAAAAGGGCCTGTGGCAGCTAAGTCAACTAGCCACTGGGAAATACGCAGAGATCGCCGAGTTGCTGGGATTGCCGGCGGAGCCAGACGCGGCATTGATGCTGTTCTCACGCTTCGAATCGCTGCGAGTCAGCACCGCGCTGTCGTTGTCTCCCGGCCGGGGTGTCTGGGTTGGGCCCGGTGTGGTGAAACTGGTCTACAGCGAAGGGATCAGCACCAGCCCGCAATTGGACGATGCGTTGGCCCAACTTCTGCTGGCGGAGGCAGGCGTGACCGAATCCGCCGCGCCCTGGCTGTGGCAGGGCCTGCCGCTGGTCTTGAGAGCCCGAACCGATCTGGTCGAAACCCACGCCGAGTATCTTCCCAGGTTGCGACAAGCCCTGGATGAGGAGACTGCGGCCCTGAACGATGCCACGGCTTGGGCTGCGGTGGATTATCTGCGGCAGCGGGCTGGTTGGTCAGGCCTAGGGCAATTCATCACTGCCTTTGGACAGGCCTGCCGCGCTGGCCTGTTCGAGAGCAACGACGGGATGAACCTGGCCTTGTCCGACACTGTCCAGATGGATTTATCTACTTTTGAAGCCGCCTGGCAGACTCATTGGCGAGACGAACTTACGACCGCTCAGGCGAATCTGGATGCCGTATTGACCGCGCGCACCGGAGCGGTTCTGGCCAGAGACGAGGCCGCTTTCCTGAACACGGTTGACCCCCAGGTGCCCAACCTGATGGCTGAAGAGCGGCATTGGCTTGCCGGATCGACCTCCCTAACGAGCTTCTCTCTGACCGGCGAGCCGCTGGCCCTCTTAGAAGATGGCGGTATCCTGGCCAACGTCACTCTGGAATATCGCCTCGCCGGGTCAGCGTCCAACCTCCAACCTCCAAGCTCCAACTTCCAAGTCCTGTTCACGCCAAGCGGTGAAGGGCATCACTGGGCGGGCGTGCCCCTTGAAATCCGGCAAAGCGATCGAGGGAGCGTTCTCTACTCAGAGGGGCAAGCGGGGCAAGCCTGGGCTTTGTTGAATGAAGCCGAGACGATCTACGCCCAACTCGCTGCTGACTTGGGTGTTGATCAGCCAGATCCTCTGACCATCAAGCTGTATGAAAGCGATGACGTGTTCCGCGCCTCGATCTTCCCGTCGTTCCCGTTGGTGAATTGGGCGCAGGCTTGGACCGGGGAGGGGGAGTCTGTCAAGCTCCGCTGGCAGAGGGGCGCTTCGCTTACGGATTACCGTCCCACCCTGGCCGTGCAACTGGCGCGCCGCCTACTGTATCAAATCGGCGTGGACTCCGAGTGGCTGGTCAAAGGCTTGAGCATTTACCTATCCAGAAACTTCGATGGTGGCGTTACCGAACAGGCCGCCGCTGAGAACTTGTACCCGCTGCTGCGGGCCGTCCCCAAGGGAACGCTTCGTGACCTTAGAACCATGCCGCCGGATTACGAACTGTCGAGAGATGAATTCGGTCTGGCCAACGCCCAAGCCTGGGACGCCGTGCGCTATCTGGTTTACACCCGTGGCTGGGAAGCGCTGATGAATTTGTTGCACAGCCAGGAGGGGCTCGATGATGCCCTGCAAGACACCATCGGCCAAACGCTGCCGGAGTTTGAGGCCGCCTGGTTAGAGTCAGTGGCCCAAGGGCACACCATCCCAGAATGGATTGAAATCGTCTGGGCGTTTGATACTGAGATGGCCAACCGGCATGTCGAGTATCTGGCCAGCCCGGCATTGGCAGGCCGTCAAGCTGGTTCGCCAGGATCGGAGGCGGCAGCGGCTTATATCGCAGACAGGTTTGCCGAGTATGGGCTGGCACCTGTGGGAGACGGGGCCACTTTCCTACAGCACTTCCCCATCAGTTACACGACTTTGCTCTCGGCCCCGCGCCTGGAGATCATGGATGAAAACAGTCAGGCTCTGGCCTTTACCTATCGCGAAGACTTTCTGATGCTTTTGAACGAAACTGGTAGCGGCGGAACCGCAACAGGCGAGTTGATCTGGATTCAGGATAGTGACTATCAGGGTATGGAGCTAGACGGGAAGATCGTTTTACGGCCTTCCATTTCTTCCATCGGCGCGGAAGTAGCCCAAGCCGTTGAGCACGGTGCAGGTGGGCTCGTCCTGGCGGGCAAGAAAGAGAGCCAAAAAGAGTTGTTGGCCAAGGCGCCACTAGAGTCTTCGTCTGATAGCACAATTCCGGCGCTGGAACTCACCTCAGAGGGATCCCTGAAACTGCTGGAGATGGTTGGCCATACACGGGAGAGCATTCTCGACTCACCGCCAGCATTGCCTCTAGGCTTGAAGGCCCGGATTGAGATCCCCCTCAGTACGTCTGAAACAGTGGAAACGGCCAACGTATTGGGACTACTGCCCGGCTCGGATCCGATGTTGGGGCAGGAGGTGATCATCCTCGGTGCTCATTACGACCACGTCGGAGATGACCCGGACAGGCAATACGCCGGGGCCAACGACAACGCCAGCGGGGTGGGGGTTTTGCTGGAGATGGCGCGCTTGTGGCAAGAGACGGGATATCGCCCGAAACGAAGCGTGCTCTTTGCTGCCTGGGGCGCCCAGGAGCCGGGGGAGATGGGGTCGAAGTATTATGTGAGGAACCCACTTCTCCCGCTAGAGAAAACGGTGGCCATGCTGCAATTGGACGCCGTTGGCGGCGGCAGTGGGTATTATCTGGAAGCGCGGGGGGAATGGGAACAGGATGGACTGCTACTGTTTAGCATGATGGCCACAGAAGAACTAATAGACGGGCGCTTGGCCCTCAGAGGTCAATCAGGGGAGAGCGATCAGGTTCCGTTCAACAAAGCCGGGCTCCCAACTTTGTTGATCACCTGGCGAGGGGCCAGCGAGAACAATTGGCCCGTCGTCATAGCCGACGAGATAGACCCGTATCGGCTCGGCGTCACTGGCCGGATGGTGACCTTGGCTTTGATGAGCATTGCCAGGTAGTTCTCTCCTGGCCAATACTTTCACCTTATGATCCAATCTATGAAGTGAACTGCCAATTTGCCAATGTACCAATATACCATTAAGGAGTGATCAGCCATGTTGGAGAAACGAGTAACTTGGGCCATTGGCCTGCTTGTACTGGCATTGGTAACTGCCTGTGGAACCAGCCTGGCTTCACCTCAAACCGCTGCAACTTTCCCCGAACCTCCGACTATTTCCGACCCCGCCGTCGCCTCCAGCTCCATCACCGTCTCCGGCACCGTCACCAGCCCGGGAGGCCCCGTGTCCGGCGTCTGGGTTGGCATTGGCTCGCCCCAGGACTGGCAGGAGACTACCACCAACGCCAGCGGTTTCTACAGCGTGAGCATCGAGACCGACGGTGAACTCTGGTTTCACGTCCGCCCCCAGGTGTCCACCCGGTTGGCCCAGGTAAACTTCGGGATGAAGGACGTGACCTCCAACTTTACCCAGGACTTTACCCTCACCAACGGTTACCTACTCAGCGTGCAGTTGACCGGCAGCGATGGCACACCGGTCACAGGCGACTTCTGGCTCGACATTCAGCCATTGCAAAACCTACTCACTGACTGGCACTGGTATGCTTTCGATTGGGATGATGCGACTCAGCACCATCAGGCCGTGCTGCCACCCGGCGTCTACTACGTGACTGTCCGCAACGCTCCCGCTGGATACTACCAAACGACCCAGGCCTTCGATCTCCGCACCTCTGATCAGGTGACGGACATGCCCCTCAACACCACCTACGTCCATCCCATCCCCTACGATCCGCCGGACGCTTCTAAGATCACTATCGGCCCTGTGGACGACCTGGGCGAGGCCACCGTTACCGGCGCATCTGGCGCGGCCCTGCCCCTGGTCCACATCCTGCTGGTGAACTTGAACAGCAGCCACCAGGGTCATGCCATCTCTGAGGACGATGGCAGCTTCACTGCTCAGATTTACGGCCCGCCCGGCTCCGCCATCATGACCAAGCACGGCCCGCCCACCGGTGGGCGCTGGAACGACCTGGACGTCGGCGTGTCCGAGGGACTCAACCCCTTCCCCGGCACCATCATCAACGTGCCCCACACCCACGCCGGCGACGAGTACGAGCTGCCTTTCGCCACAGCCGGAGCAATAGAGCTCTTTACCGACGACCCTGCCGATACCCGCAACTACGTCAGTTCGGCCTGGGCCATCACCGGCACCATCGGGCCGGTGGTTGTGGAGGGGGAGTGGACGCGGGTGCTGACCGGCACCTATGAGGGCGAGGTGGTGCCGGGCCTCTACCTGGGCGGCCTCAACTGGACCCACCCTGCCCTGGGCGACCTGGACAACGATGGCGACCTGGACTTGCTGGTCGGCGAACGCTCTGGCCACCTGGTGCTCTACCGTAATGATGGCAGTGCGGCCTCCCCCCATTGGCGTTTTGAGACGGCCGATTTCGCCGGCGTGGACACCGGCGACTGGGCCTATCCGGCGCTAGCTGATGTGACGGGTGACGGCGCGCCCGATCTGTTCGTGGGCACAGGCGACGGTACGTTGTCTGTCTACTACAGTGATGGTTCACTTCGACTGGGCTCAGTACAGGCGACTAAGCTCACCACAGGCGACACTCCCGACGTCACCCTGTCCGTTGGGAATGGGGCCGCTCCCGCCCTGGCCGATCTCGACAACGACGGCGATCTCGACTTGCTGGTCGGGCACCAGGGCGGCACGCTCTACCATTTCAAGAACACCGGCACATCTACCAACCCGGCCTGGACCCAGCAGACCAGCAACTACGCCAACATCAGCGAGGAGGGGGAGGGGATTCAGCCGGCTTTAGTTGATCTAGACGGCGACGCTGATCTCGATCTACTGATCGGGCTGTGCGGCCAAATGGTCTGGTATCAGCGGGGAGGTACTCCTACGAACCCTACCTGGACGCGCCAGACCAGTGACCCCATTGGCCACGGTGGTGGCAGTTGTGGCGTCAGCCCCGGCGTGGGCGACTGGGATGGCGACGGTGATGCTGATCTGGTCATTGGTGAGCACTGGGGGAATCTGCGCTTCTTCCGCCACGACATCTCCACCCTCACCCCAGCCCTCTCCCTGGAAGGGAGAGGGAGCTTTCTCCCCTCCCTCCCAGGGAGGGGTTGGGGGAAGGTGGATGCGCATCTCAGCGAACCATCGTCCTGGAGCGAAAAAGCCTTCCTGTTCCCCTTCGACCGGGCGGGCGACAGCGCCCCCGCCCTGGCCGACTGGGACAACGACGGCGACCTGGACATGCTGATCGGCCAAGCCCACGGCCAGGTCTACCAATACACCAACGTCGGCACTGCGACGGACCCCGACTGGCGGCCCGACGGCGTGTTGCTGACCCTACCCTGGACCAATCACCCCCATCCCTTCCCCACTTTTGCCGACATTGACGGCGACAACGACCACGACCTGTTTATCGGCGAGGGCGGCTGGCAGGGGGACGGCGCAGGCGGCAACATCCACTACTACCGTAACGATGGCACAGCCGAAATCCCCAACTGGTCACTGATCACAGATAACTGGCTTGAACTGGACGTGGGCGGCTGGAGCACGCCCGCCTTCGTGGACATTGACAACGACAGCGATCTCGATTTGTTCATCGGCGACGAGGCGGGCACGCTGACCTTCGTTGAGAACACCGGCACGGCCAGCGCGCCAGCCTGGGCCGCTCCACTGCAGCCCTACGCCGACCTTTACCTGGGTGATTACAGCGCACCTGCCTTCTTTGACGTTGATCAAGACGGCGATTTGGACATACTGGTGGGATGGGAAAGAGGTTCGATGGCCTACGTACGTAACGCAGGCACGGTGAACAGTCCCGCCTGGGAACTGGTCACCACCGAGTATCCCAACATCAATATCGGCGATCATTCCACCCCCGCCGCCGCCGACATCAATGGCGATGGTCAGCCCGACCTGCTCATCGGCGATGGTGACGGCGGCCTCAACGTCTATCTCTACGGCGGGCCGGGCACGCCTCCAGCAGTGGGCGAGGCTTACGGCCCCGGCGATTGGTTCCAGGTCGAGGGCACGATCCGCCTGTACAGCCCAGCCATCAATGCCACTACCGACCTAGGGGCGATTTCCGTAATCGGCGGGGGGAGCCTGATGATGTTGTTCAATCAGGATGGTCAGCCGATGGCAGGAGAGAACTACTTCATGTCCACCCTGCTCACTCCCACCGGCTTCCCCATCCAACGCCCAGGTCGCTCCACTGAGGGCTTGGAAGGCCCCTTCGAGGTCACCAACCTTCGCTATGCCGGTGGCCACGCCATTGAAGGTGCCCTGAGCGCGGCTGGCCGTCTACCTGAGGATGTGCTCCCAGGCATCTACCGTCCCACTTTCTGGCTGGACTTCACTGGAGTGCCCACCGACACCACCTGGCTGGCGGCCAACGTGACCCAATACACTTTCAACGCCCACGAGTCCATGCTGCCACCAATCACCGTAGGGCAAATTGGCAATTTGCCCCACCTTGTCTGGCGACTGCTAGCGGACGATTTTGTTCAGGGTACGCGAGGGGCCAGCGCTCAGGAGGATCAGGGAGCTTTCGAATTGGCTTCCCAGATCGTATCCCAGAGCGCTCCTTACTACACCCCGCCGGTGGACGTGCGCAGCGGCCAGCCCATCACCTACCGACTGGAGCCGTTCCTGCCCATGATCTCTTTCACCGACCGGCGCATGCCCGCCCCGCCGCTCATCCCCTTCGATCTGCCCAGCGGCCAACTCAGTGTTGTGATCCAGGAGCCTGATGGGACGGTGCGTGATCTGGGCAGTGAAGCCTTTGCCCAATCCTTCAACCGCACCAAGACCACTCGTTCCGGGGGCGATCTCAACGGCGGCACTGTCCAACTGGATGACGTCTACTCACTCAAGGCAGCCTCCGATCGGTTTCGGGTCACTTTTGACCAATACGGTCACCACGTCATCACCATGACCGGCACCGTCAGCGATATGTGGGGCAACAGTTACGCTGGCGGCGGCGTCTACGACTTGTGGATCGCCCACCCGCTGGACATAGACCCCGGCGTGTTGCCCGGCACTCCCCTGGCCGTGGGCGACGCCTTCAACCCGGCCATGCAATTCTACCCCCGCGTCCCCGCCGACGTGACCATCACCCTCACCCTCTACCCCAACTCCGACCCCGCGCAGGCCATCACCCACACCATCTCCGGACGCGCCAGCGACTACGGCTACTTCAGCACACCCGACTACGCAAAACGCAACACGCAACACGCAATATCCAATACCCAATATCCAATATCGCTCACCCACCCGGGTGAATACCGCGCCGACCTCAGCGCCACCTACACCGACCCCGACGGCAGGCTCTACATGGGCGCCATGACCTGGGGCGGCGTGGTCATGACCCCTGAGAACCAGGCCGACCTGGTTGCTCACGGACGGCGCGGTCTCGACAGCCTCACCTACATTCCCAACCACTGGTTTGTGGCCAGTCGTGACCTGAACACCCCGCCCGATGCCATCAGCCACACCTTCAACCCCTACTTCAACGGCGACATCCTGTGGAGCCGCATGATTGACGGCCCTTACGGAGGCGACTCCCTCCTCCTGGGGGCCAGCGTGCAAGACACCGTGGGCGTCATTGAGGCCGCCGTTCGTGCCCGGGCAGAGCGCCAGGAACTGCCCCTGAGCAGCCCCGGCAGCCTCAGCGAGCGATTCGACGCGGGAGAGATCCCCCTCTTCACCAGCACCCGCTCCGGCCGTCCAGTGCAAATGGCGCCCAACGACGCGGATCAGATCGCCTACAGCTATCGTTCCTCACAGCGGCCCGGCGTGCGCGTGCGCGAGGTGGTGGCCGAGGACGGTCAAACCGGCGGCTACTGGCGGCTCGATACCCTGTACGACGATCAACTGGGCGTCGGTGTGCAGGGCGACCAGGTCAACGACTTCAAGTTTCAGTACGTTGGCGCGGTCTATCGAGACTTGGATACAGGACACAACGAGTACCTGGGCCAGGGAACAGGGTGGATATTCATCCCCGACGACGATCCGACCGGCACGCGGGTGATGCCGCCCTTCGCCGGTCCTGGCAACGGCGGCTGGACCACCGAGGGCGGGCCGATCCTCACCCTCAAAGGCAAAGACATACACATCTTCATCCTGCCCACCGGCGTCCGCCCTGGCGCAGTGCTCCAGGTTGGTGACACGTTCCAGTTCGCTGGTCACATCATGCCCACGCTGGACAGCCAGGTGGCGGTGACGGTCACTGCGCCCGGCGGGATGCAGCGCATTGGCGGCGGGCAAGCCAATCGCGTGGGCTACTTCTACGACCCAGACGACGACTTTGTGGTGGACGAGCCCGGGCTGTGGTCGGCGGACGTGCGCGTATGGCACAACGGGCAGTGCTCTGGCGGGGCCACCATTCCGCCCTATCCCTCCGGCGACGTGCTAGGCAGCGAGGATGGCCGCTACTGGTTCTACGTGGTGCCCGAGGACGCCTCGCGTCTGGACGTGTCCTCGCCATCGCCCGGCTTCCTGTCCTTTGATAGCGAAGTGACCCCCATCAACATCACCGGAGTGGCGCCCGCTGGCCTGAGTGGAGCCACGGTGGATTACACCATCAGCATGGCCGGCTACATCCTCGATCACGGGCAGGTGATGCCCAGTGGCAGCACCTATCAAATCACTTTTGACCCGGTCACGCTTCATAGCGATTTCCCAAACCTGGACCTGGTGGGGCGAGATGATGGGAGTCCGGGCCTGGCCGACACCTTCGCCATCGGCCTGTTGCTGCGCGGGCAGAGCGGCGGGAGCACGGTTTATCGTGCCAATACCATCACTCTGCAGGGGGAACAGGGGGTGCAAATCGCAAAAGATGGCAACATAAACTCAAACAGGTGCAGCAAGACTG
>CAYMKL010000111.1:0-23048 GCA_964390805.1 uncultured Anaerolineae bacterium
CTCGTGGAGGTTTTATGAACATCTTGACGAACGCTTACGGCCTGAGTAGTTACCTTGATTTACTTCCTTCAATTTTTCCCATTTTTCTCTCCCTCCTTTGAGAGTGTGAAATAGAACGTGCTCCCTTTACCAACTGTTGATTCCATCCAGACGCACCTGCCCCACGTCTCGACGGTCTTCTTCACCAGCGCCAGCCCGACGCCAGTGCTTTCGATTTGGGTGTGGCCAAAATGAGCTTTGTAGGGGCAGGATTTCCCTGCCCGACGGGCGAGATAACCTCGCCCCTACAACCCGTTTTGAACACACCCTTTCGATTTCGTGACTGTGACAACAGGCTTATCTTATCGGTCATGGTTTGGCGCCTGAACCGTCCGTGATTCTGTAGCTTTTTACTCCAGGAGCGAGAGGTCATAAGGCGGTTCCTTTCCTAGCTCCTCGGCTAGCTCGTTTATCCGGCGCTTGAGCTCGATCATGCGCAGCTCGCGCCCGACGGTAAGACGGTGGAAGCGTTCCAGTTCCTCTACCCGTAGTGCCAGCGCCTCCTCCACGCGCTTGCGCTCAGCGATTTCGGCCCTAAGTCGTTCGTTGGCCTCAGTCAGCTCGGCGGTGCGCTCTTCCACCAACTCCTCGAGGTGTTCCCGATATCGTCGCAGCTCCTCCTCGGCGCGCTTGCGGCGTATGGCGTTCTCCACGGTTACCGGCAGGGTCTTGAGGTAATTGCCCTCAGGGTCTTTGACCAGATAGTCATAAGCCCCGGCCTTCATCGCCGCGACCGCGCTCTCTTCATCGCCGCGACCGCGCTCTCTTCATCGCCGCGACCGCGCTCTCTTCGTCGCCGCTCCCCGTTATGACGACAATCGGAGCATCTCGTATCTCATCAAACAGGTCAAACGCCGTGCCATCGCCAAGCCGATAGTCAACCAGTGTGGCATCGAATTGGGCGTCGGCCAGAATCTTTCTGGCGACAGAAACCGATTCGGCAACCACACAGTCATAAGGGAGCCCCTCGCGCTCGACGAAGCGCTCAAAGGCCATCCGGTCAACCTTGTCGTCTTCAACCACCAACAGTCTGATTTTGCTTTCCATAGGTTGCCTCCCTATTCCTCCAAGGACTTCTTGCCCTCTTCACCCTACTTCTTGGGGCAGCGTGAAGAAGAACGTGCTCCCCTCGCCCACCGTTGATTCCACCCAGACGCTTCCGCCCCACGTCTCGACGATCTTCTTCACCAGCGCCAGCCCCACGCCAGTGCTTTCGAGCTCGTCGCGCGGCGCCAGCGTCTGGAACATCTGAAACACTTTGTCATGGTACTTCTCTTCGATCCCGGGACCGTTATCGGCCACGCTGAACAGCCAGTGGACTCCCTCGTCGGCGCAGTCTATTATAACACGTCCTGCCGGTTTGTCCATAAACCTGATGGCGTTGTCCAACAAGTTTTGAAACAACTGCTCCAGGCGCACCTGCTCACCCATGACAGTGGGTAGTTCGCTCTTAATGGTAATCTGGATGTTCTCCGGCGGGGACAGCATCTCGATGGTCTCTGGCACGAGTTGGTTGAGGTCCACCTCTTTCTCTCTCTCTTTGACCCGCCCGATCCTGGAATACTCCAGGATACCCTGGATCAGATTGTGCATGCGTTTGGTGCGGCCAATGAGCAGGCTCACCATCTCCTGGCCCCCCTCACCGAGGGCGTCCGCATAGTCTGTGGCGATCCAGCCAGCCAACTGGGTGACGGCCCGCAGCGGCGCTTTCAGATCGTGGGAGACGACGTAGGCGAAGTCGTTGAGCTCCTGATTCACCTCCTGCAACTTGGCGCCCGTTGACTCGAGGTCGCCCTTGGCTGCTTGCAGTTCTTCCAGCAGGTTGGTCATGCCGCGGTTCAGTTGCTCCGCCTCAGCCACCCGCTCGTCCAGCTCGGTGGTGCGGGTCCCTACCAGTTCCTCCAGGTGCTCGCGGTGCTGCCGCAGCTCCTCCTCCGCCCGCTTGCGCTCGGTGATGTCCCAAAAAATGCCCAATATACCGACGACGTTACTCTCTTCATCTCTTACAGGCACTTTTATCGTCTGGACAACCCGTTCTTCGCCATCTTGAATGTACACTTCTTCGATATGCTCAGTCTCTCCAGACTCCCTGATTCTCTTGTCGTCCGCTCGATACTTATCAGCCAGTTCCCTGGGCCAAAAGTCATAGTCGGTTTTCCCTGCCATTTCATCGGGTGTGATATTCAAATCGCGGGCAAGATTCTCATTGACCGTCACATAGACCGAGTCGTTGTTCTTGTGGAAGATCTTCTGGGGGAGATTCTCAACCAGCGTTCTGTACTTGGCCTCGCTCTCCCGGACTGTCTCCTCCGCCCGCTTGCGGTCGGTGATGTCCCGGGCCACCACATAGAACAATGGTTCGCCGCCAATCGTAACGGGATATGCGCTGGACTCAAAGAACCGGTATCCCCCATCTTCTACTTCGAACCGATACACCAGGCTCTTGATCGCTTCCTTCCTGGTCACCAGTGCAGTCCAGGCTTGCGCTACTTCGTCAAGGTCGTCTGGAGGAATGAGTTTAAATGGGTCTTCTTGCCCTGCGAGGTCTTCACCAAAGACATCTTTCCACGCAGGGTTGGCCCACAGAGTCGTGGCGTTAGCATCGGTCAAGGTTATCAGGTCATAGGTCCCGTCGAACAAAACGCGCAGCTTCTCTTCGCTCTCCCGCAGCGACTCTTCCGCCCGCTGGCGCTCGACCAGGCGTTTCTCCAGCTCGGCAAAGGACTCTTTCAGGGCGACGGACATGGCGTTAAACTGCCGCGCCAAAGCCTCTATCTCATCGCCAGTCTTGACGACGACCGTGTGATCGAAATCGCCGCCAGCGATGCGCTCGGCTCCCCTGGTGAGGTCTTGGATGGGTCTCAGAACTTGGCTAATGGAGAAGAACACCAGTGCGCCGGAGATGACACTGCCCCCAATCAATATCCCCAGGAGCCACGTGCCATAGCGCCGGATAGGCCCCATCACCACATCCCATCTTTCCTGAGTGACGAGTCCCCACCCCGTGCCTGGCACCGGAGCGAAGCCGGAGATGACGGTCTTTCCTGTGGTATCCTCGGTAAGGACAGCACCGGTCTCCCCCCGAGTCACTCTTATCACAGGATCAGTGTCTGCCAGGCTGCCGCCCACCTGCGAACTATAGCGATGGTAAATCACCTGCCCGTTGCCATCCACCAGATAGGCATAGCCGCTGCGGCCCGCTTTGAATTCGAGCACCTCGGCGTACATGCCCCCAAGCAGGGAGTATTTGACCGTACTCATCCCGGCCAGCACGCCCTTGAGCTCGCCGTCACTGCCCAGGATAGGCGCCCCAGTCAACATCACGTCTTCGCCAGAGATTTCGTCCTGGAAAACGTCCGAGAAGATCGGCCGCAGTGTCCTGCGTATCTCATCGAGTTTGGATGGGATGGGGAAATCCATCCCTTGCCGAGGCGCAAGAGCGAGGCCCTCACTGTCGTAGATGGCGAGCCCGGCATCGAAAACGTAGAGCAGGTCTCGTGCTTCCTCCAATGGCAAAGCCAGACGGGCCGGTTCCATAGACCGCGCGTCGTCCCCGGCAGCGATCTCTTGAAGAAGCCGGCTGTACTGACCCAGGCCTTCGGAGAGCCGGGCGGCCGATACCACCGCCAATTCAGTGTCTCGTTGCTCGACAACGTCCTGGGCCACCCGCTCGTACTCATAAAGCACGATGAGCGCCATGACCGCCAGCACGAGGGCCATAGGGAGCAGGGCGGACAGGAGAGTCTTGAGTCTGAGGCTCCTTATAGAGAACATTCCGGCTACCTCCTCACCTGGAAGCTTCCTCCAGCGCTTTCTCGATCCTTTCGTAGACCTCCGGCGTTACCCAGGTCTCCCATCGGTCTTTATAGCTCTGCAAGTAGTGGATGGCGGCGTCCTCCCAATCCTGGACATCGTTTTCTTCGACCCAGGCCAGGGTCTCGTTGAGCGGCTCCAGGCCCACCATCATTTTCCTCAGCATCTCCACCACGTCCGGGGCCTTTTTCAGCAGGCCACTATGGGCGATCTTGTCAATGGGCATTTCTTCATAGGCACAGGCCTGGTCAACGGGACGAAGGCTCTCGTCTTCCACTGCCGCGGTGACCTGCTCCCAGCACTGCTTGGTGTAGGCTGGCTCTTCCAGGACATACCAGTCGTAAGCCCCCATGAGTGCACTTGGGGCCCAGTAGTAGCCGAAGACCGGCTGGCGATTCATCTGCGCCCTCGCCATCGCCGCTTCCATCGCCTGCGAGGACCCTGGGGTGATGATGTTGTAATATCTGGTCAGGCCGTAGGCCCCCAGCTTCACACGGTTGATATCGTCACAGCGCCAACCGATGATGCAGTTGTAGAACATGCCCTTTGAGGGATCCTGGGGATCCTGGAATAGCTCCCAGTGATCCTTCATGTCGAAGACAGTCTTGATGTTGTACTGCTCCGCCACCCACTGGGGAATGATGAAGAACTGGGGGCCAGCCTCAAAAGTCATGCCCAGGTTAACGATGTTACCCTGCTCTATCTGCTCGTCGTACCAACCCGTCGTGCCCGACTGCCAGATCTCCATTCTCAGGTCAACTTCACCTTTTGGTATGGCTTCTTGCAGCTCATGGCTGGTCTCTACCACCGTCTCCACAGGGTATCCATAGCCCTCTTCGATGATGAACTTGGCGATGGCGTTGTTGATCCAGAGGGACCCCCACCCACCATCATCGAGTCTGATGACCGGTTTCTGGCCGCCTCCAAGCAGGCCACAGGCCCCGCTCAAAAGTACCGTGGCCAACAATGCGGCCAGGGTACAGAGATACAAGAATCCCCGGCGGCTAAGCATTGGCTTGCCAATCTGGCTCCACTTTTTCATGTTACTTCTCCTCCTTTCTTGTCTTAGCTAAAGATAGCTTGACCGTGAACGTGCTCCCTTTCTGCACCTCATTCCTCCCGCCCCGCGAACAACGGATCGTCCGCCACTGGCTTCAGCCCGGCGTCCTTCAGTTGAGCGCGCAGCTTGCGGATCACGCCTTTCAGCTCCGCCATGCGCACCTCGCGGCCAGCCATCAGGTTCACTATCTTACGCAGTTCGGCGGTGCGCTCTCGCACCAAGTCCTCCAGGTGCTCGCGGTGTTTTCTCAACTCCTCCTCCGCTCGCACCCGCTCGGCCAGCTCCCTCTCCACCTCCCCATACAGCCTGGCGTTTTGAACAGCGACGGCGGCCACGTTGGCCATACCGGTCAGGAGATCAATATCCTCTTGAGAGTAGCCATCTAGCCGATGGCTTTGCACCTGCATCACCCCGATGACCTCCCCCTCGACTTTCATCGGTACATACAGCGCGGAGTTAGTGGAGTCTTCTTGCTGCTCCGGCGGTGGCGGTCCTTCGCTGACTGTTCCATTCTCCGCGATTTTGTACTCGGTCTTGGTTCTTGCCATCGCCTTGCGCCAGTCAGGGCAGTAGAACGGCTCGCCGGTGTGGATCACCTGGCTCTGAGTGCCTTTTCCCGCTTCCTCCAGTGGAATCGGAGGAAAATTGGTGACGTCGCGCACTTCCCCTCTGCTGACGACATATCCGGCACGGATGAGCTCTGTTTCGCTGTCGTAGAAGGCGACGATGAACGCCTCGGCATCCACCATGGCCTCAATGTGCTGATAGATGGTGTCGTAAATCCTGTTGATGTCTCGGGTTTCCCCCAACGCCAGAGCCAGTTGATTGACGGCGATTTGCTGATCCAGAAGACGACGCGCTCTTTCCTCCGCTCGTTTCCGCTCGGTGATGTCCTGAATACCGGTTATCGCCCCAATGTAGTTTCCATCGGCATCGGTAAGCGGCGATGTCGCCACGAGCGCATAGATTCGCGCGCCGTCTTTGCGAACAAACTCAAGATCGTGCTGTTCCTTGACGCCCTGCTGGCGATGTTCCAGATTCCGTTGGGCAATCTCCATCTCGCCTTCATCCATGAACGAAAGCCAGTGTTTGCCCAGCATATCTTCCGCAGTGCAGCCCAGCATCTCTGCCATGCGAGGATTCACGAAGGTGATGTGAGCATCCTGATCAATAGCCCAAACACCCTCTTGCATAGTGTCGATCAGTTGACGGTATTGTTCTTCGCTCTCCCGCAATGCCGCGCTGCTGACACGTGAGTCCTGCAGGGCGCGTTCCAGGCTGCGGGCCGACAGCCAAGATACCAATGCCAACACGAAAAAGGACAGAATAGCGGGGACATTGGGAAAATGACCCGGCGCCCCCAGGCCAACGGCAATGATGGTCAGGCCGCTCAAACCAGCCGTGACAAGGCTGGCCCACGGTCGCAACAGGACGCTGGCTGCAAGAATGGGAATCGTGAACACCAGTAGCCCGCGGCCATCTACAACTTGTCGCGGCTCATCGGAAAAGGCGGCAATGGCAATCATCAGCAGCAAGAAGAGGGTACTGGCCAGCTCACCCGACACGTAGCGGTTGAGCGCATAGATGACCGCCACACCAAACAGGGCCAGCGCAATGCCAAACCCAAGCGCCCTCACCTCCTCTTGCTCCCCCGCCAGACCCATCGGGGCGGCGATAAGCAACGCCGCCAGCATTAACAACGCCCCTGTTGCCACGGCCAACAGCATGATGTTGAGCAATCTGCGGCGGCGGGCGTCTTCCGGATCTAGCGTGGGAACGTTGATGATGTTTGACAGCTTGTTCATCTTTTCAGTCATGGTCTTGCTCCTGTGCAGAGGCGTGGGGGACTGCACCCCGATCTTCTGTTCACCCCGCCAACAGCGGATCGTCCGCCACCGGTACCAGCCCGGCTTCTTCCAATTGGGCGCGCAATTGGCGGATCACGTCTTTCAACTCGGCCATGCGCACCTCGCGGCCAGCCATCAGGTTGACTATCCTGCGCAGTTCGGCGGTGCGCTCTCGCACCAGCTCCTCCAGGTGCTCGCGGTGTTTTCTCAACTCTTCCTCCGCCCGCATCCGCTCGGCCAGCTCCCTCTCCACCTCCCCATACAGCCTGGCGTTCTGAACAGCGACGGCGGCCACGTTGGCCATGCCGGCCAGGAGATCAATATCCTCTTGAGAGTAGGCATCTAAGCGACGGCTTTGCAACTGCATCACCCCGATGACCTCCCCCTCGACTTTCATCGGTACATAGAGCGCGGAGTTAGTGGAGTCCTCTTGATTCTCCGGTGGCGGCGGCCCTTCGCTGACTGTTCCGTTCTCCGCGATTTTGTACTCGGTCTTTGTTTTCTCCATCAGTTTGCGGACATCGGGAGCGTAGAGTGACTCGCCGGTGTGGATCACCTGGCTCTGAGTGCCTTTTCCTGCTTCCTCCAGTGGAATCGGAGGAAAGTTGGTCACGTCGCGCACTTCCCCTCTGCTGACGACGTATCCGGCGTGGATGAGTTGTGTTTCGCTGTCGTAGAAGGCGACGATGAAGGCATCGGCATCCACCAGCAGCCGCGCGTGTTCATAGATGACGTGATGAATCGCGTCCAAATCTCTCGTCTCCCCCAGCGCCAGGGCCAGTTGATTGACGGCGATCTGTTGTTCCAGAAGACGGCGCGCCCTTTCCTCCACCCGCTCGCGCTCCTCCTCTATTTCCAAGCCATGCAGGGCAAATGAAATATCCCCGGCAAGCTCCGCAAACAAAGCTGTTTCTTCGGCATCAATGGCGTATTCTGGGAGCACGGTAATGTTGAGCAAGCCGTAAATCACCCCGTTGAATTCCAGCCGAATGGCCATTGCATCCATAGGGGTAGGGCTGGGAATAAAAAAGCAATCCTTGCATAAATCGCCCTCCCCTCTGATAATTTGAGTTCCCTCCTGGGTAAGGACAGCTTGGGTGCATGCCATCATCTTGCCTTCTTCTAGCAAATCAGCAAGAGAATGTATACTTCCATCCACAGCTTGGCGTACAAACTTGGTCGGGGCGCCATCGTCATTGATCAGCAGTATCCAGGCGGCGTTATAGCTAGCCGTTTCGATAAGATACCCACAGGCTCTTTCGAGCAGGCGGTCGAGGTCCCTTTCCTGGGTGATGAGTTGATTGACGTTGCGGATAGCCTGCAAAAAGCGGTTGAGGTGCGCTATTCGCTCCTCTGCTTGCACCCGTTCGGCGATCTCTTCTTCCAGGTCGCCGACCTTCTCCTGGAGCTCGGCTGCCATAGAATTGACGCCCCGTTGAAGAATGGCAATCTCATCGTTGGATCTCACGGGTTCAATCCTGGCGTCAAGATCACCGCCCTCGAACCGTTTGAGTCCATGCAGAGTGGCGGACAGTCTCCTGGAGATCATGATTCTGAAGATGAGAAGAATAGCCAGGGAAGTGAGAACGACACAAGCGATCGCCCCGGTCAGAAACAGACCCGTTATGTCCTGTTTCTCCTGAGCCGCCTGGTTGGTTAGCATCTTGAGGTAGAAGAAGTAATAGGGCTTCCTGGTTTCGCCTGCAAAGATCGGCGTGACGCTGACCACGTAGCGGTTTCCACCCTCTGTTTCCTCTCGAACGAAACTCTCCGTCACGGAAGGCGAGAACCAGTCTGAAGATAGCCCAGGAACTTCGGACGTGTCTCTGCCCTCATATTCCGTGTGGAAGGAGTAAAAGACCTTCCCGGTGACTGCGATCACCATAGCCTCAACGAGGTCGTCGCCGGCCAGTTCCGTCATCTCGACCCGGTCCCTCACCACCTCGTATTCCAACATCCCCTTGGCCATCAGTTGGCCAGGGATGGCGACGCGGCTGTATACGCGAGCGTCCACCGCTTCGTTGAACTGCCGAGTGTAGTAGATACCAGTCGAGGTCAGAACGACGATCTCGATGAGGATGATGATCAGCCCAATCTTGAAGATCAGGCTTGAGAATAGTCGTTGTTTCAAGTGGTCACCTCCCGATTCACAGGTGACTGTGCAAAAGTTGAGCGTTCAGCGAGTGCGGCTGCTGGCCGCAGAGCATTTCCCCTCCCTCAGAGGGAAGGTCTAGGGGAGGGTGGACCTTCCGTCGGAAAACCGAATCCACCCCCTCCCAGCCTCTCCCCGCGAGGGGGAGGAGTCTTCTTCACCCTTCCCGATGAATCACGGAGCATCCCTCTGGTGACTCTCATAATCGAAATCCTCGTCAAAGTTCCAATCGGGAAAGGTATAGTCATCCACACTGACATCAAGTCCGCTATTTCGTTCCTCTTCCAAGGTTTGTAGAAAGAGATCGTTCTGGGTTTGGGCCAAATCAGGTGCTGTTTCATTGAAATCACAATCATTGAGTAGGCATTCACCGATGGTTTGCATCCAGTTAACACTTTCGCCCGCATTACCAAATGCTTGTGATTCAGCTAATTCAGGGTTCAAGACTAAAGGCTCGGGATAGATAACCCTCAGGGCAGGGGCAATTTCAATAACCCTCAGCATATTTGGATCAGTAACATATTGGGCATTGTCAACATATTCGAGAAAGCCAAAACCACGGGAAACGTATTCTCGCCCAAAGAAGCCATCTGGTTGCGTCATCCAGTCAATGAAAAGCCAGGCTTCCTCGGGATGTTGTGTCTGGCTGCTAACCCAGTAGCTATTATTGTTGAGATTGCTACTCAGGGCTCCACGAGGACGGTCGTCTGGATATGGCGTAGCGGCAATGCCAAGATTGGTATTGACAAAATCCTCGAATCCTATGGTTTTGAGGTAGCCCAGAACAAAATGTCCATCAAAATAAAAGGCTGCCTGCCCGGTTGCCAGGGCCTGTCTGGCAAATGCCTTATCGTACTGATACGGGTTCACGGGATCATCTCCTCGCAGCACCAGAGCCTCATCGTAAAAACTCCTGATGTAATCGTAGGCTGCGATAATCCGCTCGTCATCAGTGCAGAACCGCCCTTGCTGATAATCGAATGTTTGATCCGTCATAATCGATCCAGCGATTGCCATCCATAGCCGGCGAATATCTGCCGGGGGGTCCAAGGGTATGGCGATGCTTGCACTTACTGATTGATTGCTGATTGTCCGGCAGGCATCTTTCAATTCGCTCCATGTTTCGGGGGGATGCTCCGGATCCAATCCAGCTTCTGCCAGTATTTCCTTGTTGTAGAACATGAATCCCCAAACGCCGGCCTTGATATTTGTGAAATGGAATGAATAAACCTCATTGTTGTATACGTTTATTCCTGGAATGAAGCAACCATCACACCAGCGCTCGGTCCACTCTTGAGGAACAGCTCCATCAGGATGGAGTGGTCGGATCCAGCCTTTCGCCAGAAAGTCGCTGAGTATCGTTGCTCCCCCTGATTGGTAAAAAACGTCAGGGGCCTGTCCACTTTCAAAAAGGAGAGGGCGCGCTTCATAATACTCATCCTCCGGCATGGTGATAAACTTCAACTCGATGTTCGGGTATTCTCGCTCGAATTCCCGAGCAGCATCCTCGTACAATTCTACTAGATTTTCGGACCACGTCATGATCTCCAGAACAACCTTTTCCTCTGGGACCGCCGGCACTAAGGTCGCCGTTGGCAGCGCCTCCTGGGTAACCTCAACTTCGCTTGGCTCTTGCGTCGGGCTGCATCCCCCGATGCCCGTTGACAGAAACATTCCCACTAGAGCTGCAACAACTATCGTCCTCTTCATGGTTCCTCCTCCTTTGTGGTCTCAATTAGAGCAATTATCCACTCGATCGGTAAAATTCGCCAGAATCCAGGTGTCACGTTGAAAGCGTGCTATCGCCTCCCAACAGCGGATCATCGGCCACCGGCGTCAGTCCGGCCTCCTGCACTTGGGCGCGAAGTTGGCGGATCACGTCTTTCAGCTCGGCCATGCGCACCTCGCGGCCAGCCATCGCGTTGACGAGCTTGCGCAGTTCGGCGGTGCGCTCTCGCACCAAGTCCTCCAGGTGCTCGCGGTGTTTTCTCAACTCCTCCTCCGCTCGCACCCGCTCGGTGATGTCTTGCACCGTTCCGAACAATTCGACAACGCGACCACTCTCATCCTTGATCGGATGCATACCGGCTGAGAAGCAACCAGTCCATCCGCTGGGCAACTTCACTTCCAGGTCGTATTCAATTTCTTCACCAGTTTCTATAGAACGGCGCGCATATTCGCGCAGTATCCTGGCTTGTTCAGGAGAGTAATAAGTCGCTTCCTCCTCGGGGGTGGGTGCCCCCAATCCAGGATCGCGCTCATAGAGTTTGAATACTTGATCAGACCACGTGATCTTCTGGTTGTCAATATCAAACTTCCAGTCCCCAATTCGCCCCATTGCCTGAGCTTCTTTCAGCCGCCGCTCGCTTTCCCGCAGCTCCTCCTCCGCCTGCTTGCGCTCGGTGATGTCGGTCATGACGTGCACGGCCCCAACGAGATTGCCGTCCTCATCCAGCAGCGGATCTACAGCATCGTCCAGCCATCGCTCACCCGTGAGCCAAACCAGGGTTTCCCTACGACGGGTCTCCCTCATGCGCTTGAAGGGACAATCTTCGATGGGTTCCGACGTACCGTGCACAAGTTCCCAACAGGGGCGGCCGATGATCTCGCTGAACGGCCTGCCCAGAAGTTTCGTCATGGCCTCGTTGCAGCGCAACATCTTTCCTTCCCGGTCCGCCAGCCAAACGCCGTCGCTAATGGCATCGAAGGTGGTCCGCCATTGCCGGGCGGAAGCCCGCAGCGCCTCCTCCGCCCGCACCCGCTGGATGGCCGTGCCCAATTGCATCGCTGCTCCCTCCAGCACCTCCACCCTCTCTAGAGGGACCATGTTCTCCCGGGGATCAGCCACGTGGATCAAGCCAAGGATGCGCCCCTCCGTGCGGATCGGAACCAGCGCCACGGACTCGTATCCGAACTCGTTGCACGCGTTGCGGGTCGGTCCCTTCTCCTCTTCCGAGGCCGTGGCCAGGAAGCGCGTGGTGCCGTTCATGCAGAAGGAGCCACCTTCCGTGTAGAACGAGAGCTTCGGATCAGTCGTCCCCTTGATGACATTGATACACATGCATTGGTCGGACTTGATCGAAAGAGGGCTTTCT
Organism: uncultured Anaerolineae bacterium; assembly: GCA_964390805.1. GTDB lineage: Bacteria > Chloroflexota > Anaerolineae > VGOG01 > VGOG01 > CAYMKL01. Next base: position 12,007 of record CAYMKL010000111.1, read on the forward strand.
GATTCGTAGAATTCCTGGCTGAAGCCCTCGTAGGCCTGGTAGGGGATGTTGCCTTCCTCATCCAACGTGCGGATTCCCACAGCGGCGCAGTCGGTGAAGTCCTTGACTTCGGCCACAAACTCTTCGAGCAGGGGGAGCATCTCCGTGTGCCGGTTCGCGATTTCGAGAAAGCGATGGGAGACCCGCAGCGCCTCCTCCGCCTGCCGCTTATCCTCAATCAGGCGCTGCTTTTCCAGGGCCTCCCTGACCACAGCCAACACCTCGTCCATGTTCAAGGGCTTGGTGATGTAGCCTGATGCCCCCTCGTTCAGAGCCCACACTGCCGTTTCCAGAGAGGCATAGGCGGTGGCCATGATCATCACCATGTCGGGGTGCATTTCCTTCAGAGGCCCTAGCAGCTCTACCCCTTCCATGTCGGGCAGCTTGATGTCCAGGAGAGCCAGGTTGAAGAATCTCTCCTGTGCCTTCTCTATGGCCTCTCGCCCCGTCCCAGCCACCTCTGTCTCATAGCCCTTCTTGCCAAAGATGAGCTTCAGGCTTCTACAGGTGCTCTCATCGTCGTCAACGATCAGGATGCGCGGCTTGTCGTTCATCAAATGCCTCCTATCACGTTTCACGTCTTCACGTTTTACGCCCTGTACTTGTCGTCCAGGACAAGTGTTTTGCGTTTCACGATCTCGTCCACCAACCTGAGCAACTCTCCCATCTCAAGAGGCTTGTAGAGGCAAGTGTAGGCATGGTTTTGCAGGGCCACCTCCACCAGGTCGGCCATCTCCTGACGATAGGCGGTGATCATGATGGTCACCGCTTGCGGGTTGATCTCTCTGATAGCCAAATAGGTCTCCAGGCCATTGATGGTCGGCAGTTTCATGTCCATGAAGATGACGTCATGAGCCGACTCCTTCGCCATGGCGATGGCTTCCTCGCCAGTATGAGCGATACCCACCTCGTAGCTCTTCCTGGTCAGGATGTTTCTCAAGGTGATACAAGTCCCCGGGTCGTCGTCAACCACCAGGATGAGCGCCCCCTGCTTGAGCTCCTTGGCCCCTTCGATGGTGGCGACCACCTTTTCGATGTCCAGGGGCTTGTAGACGATCCCGTAGGCTCCCTCCTCCAGCGCCTCCTGGACCAGGTCCTCCACTGCGTAGGCGGTCATCATCATCACCACTGCTTCAGGCCTGATCTGCTTGATCCTTGTATGGGTCTCCACGCCATCCATGAGGGGCATCTTGATGTCCATGAAGATCATGTCGAAGGGCCTCTCTTTGACCCTTTCGATGGCCTCTGGCCCGTCCTTGGCCGTGGTGACCGCGTAGCCCTTACGCCCCAGGACGAAGGACATGGTCTTGCACAGGCTGATGTTGTCGTCCACGATTAGGATGCGAGCTTTCTCCACCATACTACATTTCCTCCCTTCTGCCTATCGGCAGCCCGACCGTGAAGGTGCTGCCTTTTCCGACCTCACTCTGTACCTCGATGCTCCCCGCGTGCCCCTCTACCAAGGTCTTGACCAGCGCCAAGCCCAGCCCAATCCCCTTGGCTCTGGTGGTGAACAGCGGCTCGAAGAGCTTGGCCAGGTGCTCCTCGGGGATGCCCACGCCTGTGTCGCTTATTGAGACACAGACAGTCTCGTCTTCCCAGGTGCGCACTACCAATCGCCCGCCCTCGGGCATGGCTTGTACTGCATTGAGGATGAGGTTGCCGAAGACCCGGTCGAGTTGAACGGGATCGGCCTGGATGGTCGGCAGCGCGTCGTCCAGTTGAGTCGCCGCTTCCACGTTCGCCGGCACGGCGGTGCGAGCCAGTGCCTCTTGGACGACGGCGTTGACATCCACCTTTTGCCAGACAGGGGTCTCGGTGCGAGCAAAGTCCAGTAGGCTGCGGATGACGCGCGTGGATCTCTTCACTTCTTTTATGATGATCTCCAGCATCTCTTTCACATCCGAATCAGGCTCTTCCAGGACCATGTTGAGGAAGTAGGCGGCATTACTGATCGCCCCCAGGGGACCGCGCAGCTCGTGGCTCACTCCGCCGGCCAGTTGCCCCAACACGGCCAGCTTCTCGCGGCGCACCAGTTGCCTCTGGGCATCGCGGAGTTGCTGAGCGCGCTCGTCCACCATCTCCTCCAGCCGTTCGGAGTATTCTTTCAGCGCCTCCTCTGCCTGCTTTCGCTCTGTGATATCTCTTACAATTCCAAGGATTGCACGCTGACCGTACCAATTTACAACCTGACCATATATGTTTACTGACATTTGCGATCCGTCTTTACATATATGAATAGAATCATATTTATGTGAACCTTTTTCTAAGAGAATTTTTCTACGCGGTTGGAGTAATGGAAGATATTCAGGTGCATCAATTTTATCAAGGTTCATTCCAATCATTTCTTCCTGCGTATATCCACGAGTGATGGCAGCTGTTCTATTCACAAATAGGACATCCCCTTTCAAATCAACGACAAATATGGAATCAAGGGCAGAATCAATGACATTTGCTTTGAATCTTAATTCCTCCTCCGCCCGCTTGCGCTCGGTGATGTCGCGGTTCACGCTCACGTAACCGGTGATCCGTCCATCCTCCCCGCGCAACGCGACAGTGGTCCCCTCAACATAGATCTTCTGTCCGTCCTTGCGATACATGCCCACTTCAACGCGGTAGCTCCCATCTTCGGCCAAGGTTCGGAGCGCCTCGGCTCGTTGGGCATCGGTGAAGTCTGAAGGTGCCACTTCTTGCACAACCCGGCCGATGGCTTCCTCAGCCTTCCAGCCATGTATCTCCTCGGCTGCCCGATTCCAGGCTGTCACGATGAACCGATCATCAGTAGCCAGGATGGCATCGTTCACGTTGGCGAGCAGATGGGCCTGGTACGCAAGGCGCTCCTCCACCCGCTTGAGCTCGGTGATGTCGCGGAGCGTGCCGATCATTCCTATTGGATTACCCGCCTCATCCCGGAGAAGTGCATTATGCATCAAGGTGGGAAATACTGCGCCGTCCCGCCGGACGTGCCAGATCTCGCCGCTGAACTCACCCGTCTCTTGAATCTGCCGATTGGCTGCCTCCACGGACGGCATCTGTTCGGGCGTGTGAAAAAGGGACAGAGGCTTACCGACAAGATCCTCCGGAGCATAACCGTGCGAAGCGGCAAAGGCGTGGTTCACAAATGTCAGATTGCCCTCCAGGTCCGACGTGGCTATACCTTCACTGCTCTGCTCCACGGCGGACGAGAGAAGACGCAACTGCTTCTCCGCTTGCTTGCGCTCGGTGATGTCAATGCCGGTTCCCCACGACCACCATCCGGGGATGGGATGGCGGCGACTGATGTTAGACCAGGCAATAGTGCGAGTTTCCCCGTTTTTGCACCTGACCTCAAGCTCCCAGGCCCGGTAATCGTGTCCCAGCGTATGCAACTGATCCAGAATCCAGGCGCGGTATTCTGGGTCGGGAACAAGTAACTCCATAGACTTTGGATTGCCGACGATTTCATCAGCTCCATAACCGGTGACTCGCTCGCACTCTTTGTTCCAGAACAGAGCTACTCCGTTCTCGTCAAACGCATCGAACAGCACCGGCATGTTCTCGACGATTTCCCTCAGTCGTCCCTCACTCTCCCGCAGCGACTCCTGCGCTCGCACGCGCTCTGCGATCTCCTGCTTGAGCTGTTCGTTGGCCGCTGCCAGATCGGCGGTGCGCTCTGCGACCCGCTGTTCCAATTCATGGTGCGACTTCCGTAACGCCTCCCCCATTGCTCGGAGTTCGGCGACCACGACGCCGCGAACCCGTTCCTGCTCGGCGAGCGTCATCTCACGGGCCTGCTTGATAAAGCCGGCCGCCGCCCCACTGAGCAGCGCAGCCAGGCGGGGCTGCAACGCGACAACCTGGTCGGCGGGCAGGCCCTCGACAAGCTGCTCCGCCAGCACCTCTTGCGTTCGGCCCAGGGCCTCGGCTTCGACGCAATGGAGGCCGGCCAGGGACGCGCCAATGGTCTGCGCCTCATCATGCTCGAACGGCTCCGTGAGCAAGAGCGCAATGGCGTTTTCCGTCAATTCCACCAGACGCTGGCGCACCTCTGCTGCGCTGTGCGGTACGAAGCTGGTCTGAGCAATGGCGTTATGCCAACTGTCGGCAATAAAATCGCGACGACTGTGTAAGACCTGCAATAGTTGAGACCGTTCTACTGAGTCCATCGGCATACCTCCTGAACCGTCCATTCACGAATCACGAATCACGGATCACGAATCACGGATCACGAATCACGGATCACGAATCACTCTACGGCTTGCGCCCGATGCCGGCTACGGCTAGAGATCGCTCTGGCCGGTCGAGGAAAACATCGTGAGGCCCTTCCGGCCGCCAGAGCGGGCTGTGAATCAGCCCGGGTTCGACCAATTCCAGCCCGTCGAAGAACGATTGGATCCTGGCGCGTGGGCGGTATTGGTAGGGGATACATGCGCCAGCACCGAGCCTATCAAGTTGCTCCAGGAGATCCAGCGGTGCGTCTTCGATTGTACCATGTGAAATGGCGACGTAACTGCCCGGCGCCAGGGCATCGCGCAGGGCGCGCACCGCGCCATAAGCCTGGTCATCGTCTGGCAGAAGGTGGAGAACTGCAACGAGCAGCAGCCCTAACGGCTGGCCAAAATCGAGCAGTCGCTTGACCTCCGCGTGGCTTAGAATCTGATCCGGCTGGCGGGCATCGGCCTGGATGGCGGCGGCATTGGGGTTATCCAGCAGCATGACCCTGCTATGCGCCACGGCGATGGGGTCTACGTCCACGTATACGACGCGAGCGGCGGGGTTCACGCCCTGGGCCACCTGGTGGACATTGCCCACGGTGGGTAGGCCGGAACCGATGTCGAGGAACTGGTCAAGGCCCTGCTCGATCAGGAAATGGACCGCCCGGCGCAGGAAGGCGCGATTGACCCAGGCCGCCTGTCGCATGTGGGGATAAACCTGGGCCACTCTCTCGGCCGCCAGGCGATCAACCTCAAAGTTGTGGTAGCCGCCCAGGAGGTAATCGTACATGCGGGCCACGTTGGGCCTGTCTAGCGGGATCTCGTCAGGTAGCCGCGTTCTTGTATTCATCTCCATTGCTATTGTTTCTCCTTCCTCTCTATTCTATGGGCAGCCTCACCGTGAATGTGCTGCCTTTGCCAACCTCACTCTCCACCTCAATGCTGCCCCCATGCCCCTCCACCAGGGTCTTGGCCAGCGCCAGCCCCAGCCCGATGCCTTTGGCCCTGGTGGTGAGCAAAGGCAGTTGAATGAGCGTCTATCGCCTTCGCGCTATCCAGCGGATGACCGGCAAGAGGTTGGTATACATGTTGGCCTTGGCGACGAGATCATCCGCGCCGGCTGCCAACGCGCTCTGTCGCATGGCAGTGGAGTCTTGCACATCGAGGGCGATTATGCCTGCTTTGGGCAGCATGTTCCGCAGGTGGGAGATGGTCTCCAGCCCGCTCAGGCCGGGCATCAACAGGTCAATTACGATGACTTCGGGCTGAAGCTTCTTGGCTCTGCTCAGGGCGTTCGCGCCCCCACGCGCCGACCCGATAACAACCAGCTCGGACTGCTGCTTCAAGAATTGCGTTGCATTGCGCAGGAAGGTCACATTATCATCCACGAGGAAGACGTGGACTCTGGAGTCCTGTTGCAGATCCCTTCGATTCCACATAGTTCATCCTTTGCCAATCTACCTATTCTTACTCGAACTTAAACCGCTTCGCGGTGAAAAGCTTCAAGCAAGCATCTACCACCTCAGAATCATAAAGAACACCCCTATTGTGCGAGATTTCCTCCAGGGCCTTGTCTATGCCAAGAGCCGGCCGGTAAGGTCGGAAAGAGGCCATGGCCTCGACAACATCAGCTACAGCCAGGATCCTTGCTTCCAGCATGATATCCTCACCCGGCAGCCCTCGTGGATAACCAGAACCGTCCAGCCTTTCGTGATGTTGAAGCACGATCTGGGCCACCGGCCATGGGAATTCTATGGTCTTCAAGATATCGTAACCGACTTGGGAGTGAGTCTGGATCAGACCGTATTGGAGATTGTCCAACTGACCGGGCTTGCTGAGAATCTCAGCGGGTATACTGATTTTGCCAAGATCATGAATAGCCCCAGCCATGCGGACTCCATCAATCTGTTCCGCTGAAAGACCCATCTCCGTAGCTATGGCACGGGCAAGATCGCTCACGCGCCGTTGATGGCCGGCTGTATAGGGATCCCTCGTTTCCACCGTCAATGCCACGGTCTGGATGATTCCGCCCAGGGCTTCTCGCAACTTCTCCAGAGTGTATTGGAGCTCCTCTTCCGCCCGCTTGCGCTCGGTGATGTCGTGAACCATGTGGAAGAAGATTGCTCGACCCTCCTGGGTTCGGAGTTCCGTCGGGTAAACCGCCGCCTTCATCCACCATCCGGAGTCGGGGTCGAATAACTCCCGTTCAACGGCGTGACCTTTCTCCACGGCTTCCTCCAGCGGACAGCCAGGGAACGGCCCGTCGAGCCCATGCACTACCTTGGGGCAATACCCGCCAACGATCTGCTCCGGATCCAGCCCCAGATCTCGGCGCACCGCCTTGTTGGCCAGCAGGATGTGGTGAGTTTCATCAACCAACAGAGTGTAGAAGGGCAGAGCGTCCAAGATCTCCAAGATCCCTGACTCGATGTTGATCTCTGCGTCTCGTTCACCTTCTCTGGAGGAAGCGACAACGATCTGTTGGCGCAACTCCACCAGTTCTTTCATCAGTTGCTCTTTGGTCTTCTCTTCGTCTTTCATGTTATGCACCTGCCAAGACAGGGAGCGATTTCAGATAACTACTACCAGTCACTCCAAGGCTTTAGCATTCATTTGCAGGGCTTTATTGTAACACTCTTATTCCAACGTGAACTCTTTCTCGGCGAAAAGCCTCAAGCAAGCATCTGCCGCTTCAGCATCATAGAGGATGCCACTATTCTGTGAGATTTCCTCCAGGGCCTCATCTATGCCACGAGCCGCGCGATAAGGTCGGTGAGAGGCCATAGCCTCAACAACGTCGGCCACAGCCAGGATTCTTGCCTCCAGCATAATCCCCTCACCCAACAGACCTGCAGGGTACCCAGAACCGTCCAGCCTTTCGTGATGCTGAAGCACGATATCGGCCACCGGCCATGGAAACTCCACGGTCTTGAGTATGTCGTAGCCGACTCGGGGGTGAGCTTTGATCATACCCCATTCGAGGTCGCTTAACCGACCAGGCTTGCTTAGTATTTCAGTGGGTACAGCTATCTTGCCGAGATCATGAATCACCCCAGCCATGCGGATTCCATCAATTTGATCCTCTGAAAGGCCCATCTCATCGGCGATGGCACAGGCAAGCTCAGTCACCCGCCGTTGATGGCCAGCGGTGTAGGCATCCCTTATCTCGATTGCCGATATCAGGACATTGACCGTTCCCTCCAGGGACATTCGCAATCTCTCGAGACCCTGTCGAAGTTCCTCCTCCGCTCGCTCGCGCTCAGCCAGTTCTCGCTGCGCCTCGTCATATAACCGCGCGTTCTCGATGGCGATAGCCACCTGACCGGCGAAGGCTTGCGCCATCTCTGCACTCTCCTCATCATAAACGCCAGGCTCCCTATGGTCTATGGTCAGGAAGCCCACTGCCTTCTCCTTGGCTATCAGACGAACGCCGATCCAGGAACGAACATACCCCGTAGCACCCCTTGCTAGAAAGCGCTCGTCGGCCTGGGCGTCGGCCAAGACCAGAGGGTGCTCCTCCTGCAGGAGCTCGCGGGTCAGAGGGTCCTCGCTCACAGAGAAGGAAATCTGCAAAGCACGCTCCATGTCCGGGAAACCCCTGCCCGCGGTTAACCTGGCTATATCATCGGAGAAGAGGAAAATGGCGGCGCTGTGATAGGGGATGACCCTCTCCAGTTCTGTCAGGATGATGTCGAGCACTCCAGTCAAGTCAAGGGTGGAAGTGATAGCCCTGTCTATCTCCCGCAGAGCTTCTATTCGCCCCAGGTGGCGCCGTACGTCCTCCTCTGCCCGCTTGCGCTCGGTGATGTCGGTGGTGGAGCCAACCATACGAAGGGGATTCCCGGCCTCGTCCCACAGCGCCTGTCCCCGGACAAGGAACCAACGATACTCGCCCGATTTGGTGCGTAGTCGCTGCTCCACGTCGTACAGCCCCCGATCCTTCAAGTGGGCTTCTATTGCTGTCCCCGTGTGCTCTCTGTCGTCTGGATGGAGATGTGATTCAAACGTCTCGAAGTCAACGTCGAGTTCATCATCAGAGTACCCAAGCAACTCCTTGAAACGCGGAGACCAGTAGAGCGAGTCGTTTTGAATATCCCAGTCCCATAACCCGGCATTCGATCCCTGCACGGCCAGGTCAAAGCGCTCTTCGCTCTTGCGCAGCGCCTCCTCCGCGCGCTTGCGCCGGGTGATGTCTATGCCAAACCCTCCGACTAGGGTGGGCCTTCGTTCCTGCGTAATGGGGAATTTGTAGGTGAGCCATTCCGACAAGCCTGACTGGAGATGGACGGCTTCTTCGATCTGCAGGATACGGTTCTCCGATACAACAACGCGATCCTGTTCGACAATCCTCGAATAGAAACCCGGATATACATACTCTTTGAAGTCCAGACCTATGACCTCTTCAGGTTTGAGACCATATGCATCAGCAAGCGCGTTGTTCGCATAAACTACACATTTCCCAGGATCACTGATAAAAGCTACGCCGGGAAAATTGTCTATAAACAATCTGAGACGATTTTCACTTTCCTCGAGTTGCTTTTCCATCTGCTTGCGCTCGGTGATGTCACGGTTGACCGCGACCGCCCCCACTGGATTCCCCGAGTCGTCCTTGAGCAAAGAGACCGAAGCTAGTATGTTGATGGGTGTACCGTCCTTCCGTTTCTGGACAACCTCGCCCCTCCAATACCCTTGTTCAAGCAATTGCTCTATAAACTTCTCCCTCTGGCCAGGCAGATACTCTGGCCTGGTTATATCAAGGGTGGTTTCTCCAATCGCCTCTTCTGCGCGGCAGCCGTAGATAGTTTCTGCGGCTTTGTTCCAACTCAGGATCCTGAAGTCCACGTCAGTGGAAATAATGGCATCGGAAACATTCTCAACGAGGTTGGCCTGGTAGCGAATCATCTCCTCCGCCTGCTTGCGCTCGGTGATGTCGCGGACGATGTGCACCGCGCTAACGAGGTTTCCATCGTCGTCCATCACCGGGTCCACTGTGATTATCAACCAGCGGTCCTCGTCCGGCACCCGAAGTTCTACGGCCTCTCGCTGGTGGGTCTGGAGCATCTTCTGCAGGGGGCATCCGGGTATCGGCTTCTCTGTATCATGAACCAACTTACAGGAGATCTGACCAACCATCTCTGTCAGGGGTACTCCCACCAGCTCCTCTCCCACCCGGTTGGTGCGCAGTATTCGCGCCTCCAGGTCCAATAGGCTGACCCAGTCGGACATGGCATCGAAGGTGCTTTCCCATTCCCTCTTGCTCCGCTGCAGCGCCTCCTCCACTCGCCGCTTCTCAAACAGCAGGCGCTGCTTTTCAAGGGCCTCCCTGACGGTAGCCAGCACCTCGTCCATGTTCAAGGGCTTGGTGATGTAGCCTGATGCCCCCTCGTTCAGAGCCCACACTGCCGTTTCCAGAGAGGCATAGGCGGTGGCCATGATCATCACCATGTCGGGGTGCATTTCCTTCAGAGGCCCTAGCAGCTCTACCCCTTCCATGTCGGGGAGCTTGATGTCCAGGAGCGCCAGGTTGAAGAATCTCTCCTGCGCCTTCTCTATGGCCTCTTGACCCGTCGTAGCCGTCTCTGTGTCATAGCCCTTCCTTCCAAATACGAGACTCAGGGTTCTAGAGGTGCTCTCATCGTCGTCAACGATCAGGATGGTTTCTTTCTCGTCCATCTCTTCCTCCCTTGCCGGAGTAGCGTTGGTAGTTGTCCCGGCCTTGTTCCTTGGCTTGGTACATGGCGATGTCTGCATTCTTCATCAGGATATCAGCATCTTCACCATTGTCAGGATACAAGGCCATCCCAATGCTGGTAGTGATATTGATTTCGTGGTCATCAAACTCAAATGACTCTCGAAACGCTTCCAGGATCTTTTGGGCAATCTGGGTCGTGTCTTCCTCCCGAACGATCCCTGGTATTATCAGCATGAATTCGTCGCCCCCCATGCGGGCGACGGTGTCGCTCCCGCGCAGAAGACTTGTCAGGCGATCGCCAGCAACTTGCAGCAACTGGTCTCCCACACTGTGACCCAGCGTGTCGTTAACGTCCTTGAAGTAGTCGAGGTCGAGCAACATCACGGCTAGCTTCTGCTCGTTGCGCTGTGCGTGAGCTAGCTCCAGGCTGAGACGGTCATTGAAGAGCCGCCGGTTAGGCAGGCCAGTCAGTGGATCATGGGTGGCCATATAGACCAGTTGTTCCTCCGCCTGCACCTGCTCGGTGATGTCGCGACCCACCGACTGGAACTCGATGAAGCGGCCCTGCTGGTCGAATATCGCCCGATCGGTCCACTGCTGCCAACGGATCTGTCCGTCGGGCAGTATGACCCGGTGCTCGTAGGTTACAACCGGGTTCTGCAGGGACAAGGAGCTGAATTGATCGGCGGCGAATTCCTGGTCCTGTTCGGGAATGGGGGGCATAAAGCTGCTCCCAATCAGATCCTCCCGCTTTTTGCCAAAATAGCGACGGTAGGCTTCGTTCACGAAGGTGAGGGTTCCGTCGGGCAGGAAACGGCAGATCAGTTCCGTCTGATCCTCGACGATGGCGCGATAGCGCGCCTCGCTCTCCTGCAGCGCGTGCGTTGCCTGCAACGCCCTAGCCAAGGCTTCTTCCTTGGCCGCCAACGCTTTGCGTTGGCCCTCCTCCGCCCGCTGCTTCCCCCAGACGAGGCGCTGCTTCTCCAGGGCCTCCCCGACGGTGGCCAACACCTCATCCATGTTCAAGGGCTTGGTGATGTAGGCCGAGGCCCCCTCGTTCAGGGCCTGCACCGCCGTTTCCAGAGAGGCATAGGCGGTGACCATGAGCACCCCCATGT
>CAYMKL010000112.1:0-4971 GCA_964390805.1 uncultured Anaerolineae bacterium
AACTGAGCAGCTTCGCCGCCGAGGTGACGCGCGTGGCCCGCGAGGTGGGCACCGAGGGCAAACTGGGCGGCCAGGCCAGAGTCGAGGACGTCTCCGGCACCTGGCAAGACCTGACCGACAACGTGAATCAGATGGCCAGCAACCTGACCGAGCAGGTGCGAGCCATCGCCGAGGTAACGACCGCCGTGGCCCAGGGCGACCTCACTCGCAAGATCACCGTTGAGGCGCGGGGTGAGATCCTGGAGCTCAGGAACATCATCAACACCATGGTGGATCAACTGAGCAGCTTCGCCGCCGAGGTGACGCGCGTGGCCCGCGAGGTGGGCACCGAAGGCCAGTTGGGCGGCCAGGCCAGAGTCGAGGGCGTCTCCGGCACCTGGCAAGATCTGACCGATAACGTGAACCAGATGGCCAGAAACCTGACCGAGCAGGTGCGGGCCGTCGCCGAAGTGACCACCGCCGTGGCCCAGGGAGACCTCACTCGCAAGATCACTGTTGAGGCCCGGGGCGAGATCCTGGAGCTCAGAAACACCATCAACACCATGGTGGATCAACTGAGCGGCTTCGCCGACGAGGTGACGCGGGTGGCTCGCGAGGTGGGCACCGAAGGTCAGTTGGGCGGCCAGGCGGATGTCCGTGGCGTCTCTGGCACCTGGCGCGACCTGACCGACAACGTGAACACCATGGGCAGAAACCTGACCGACCAGGTGCGGGGTATCGCCGAGGTGGTGACGGCGGTGGCCAACGGCAACCTCAGGAAGAAGCTGGCGCTGGTGGCCAGAGGAGAGATCGCGGCCCTGGCAGACACCATCAACGAGATGATTGACACCCTGGCCCTCTTCGCCGACCAGGTCACCAACGTGGCCAGTGAGGTGGGCATCGAGGGACGGTTGGGCGGCCAGGCCCGCGTGCCCGGAGCAGAGGGCATCTGGCGCGACCTGACCGACAACGTCAACGAGCTGGCGGCCAATCTGACCACCCAGGTGCGGGCCATCGGCGAAGTGGCTACTGCCGTGGCCGAGGGCGACCTCACCCGCACGGTGACGGTGGAGGCGCGAGGCGAGGTGGCCGAGCTCAAGGACAACGTCAACCGCATGATCGCCAATCTCCAGGAGACCACGCGCATCAACACTGAACAGGACTGGTTGAACACGAACCTGGCTCGTTTCTCTCGCATGCTGCAAGGGCAGAGAGACCTGGACACCGTGGCCAGCATGGTCCTTTCCGAGCTGGCGCCGGTCATCAACGCCCAGCACGGCGTCTTCTACACCATGGACGCCGAGGGCGACGAGCCGCAGCTCAATCTGATTGGCGCCTACGCTTTCAAGGATCGCAAGCATCTGGCCAACCGCTTCCGCCTGGGAGAGGGGCTGCTGGGGCAGGCGGTGCTGGAAAAGAAGAGGATTTTGCTGACCCAGGCGCCGGGCGACTACGTCCAGATCACTTCCGCCCTGGGAGAGGCCCCGCCCCTCAACATCGTGGTGTTGCCCATCCTGTTTGAGCAGCAGGTTCTGGCCGCCATGGAGCTGGCCTCCTTCAATCGCTTCAGTCAGGCTCACATGGACTTCCTGGAGCAACTGGCCGAGAGCATGGGCATCGTGCTGAACACCATCAGCGCCACCATGCGCACCGAAGAACTGCTGCAAGAGTCGCAGACCATGGCCGAGGAGCTGCAATCCAGGCAGGAGGAACTGGAGCAAACCAACGTCGAGCTGGAAACGCAGACCCAGCAACTGGAGCAGCAGAAACAGGAGGTCGAGGGCAAGAATCGAGAGGTGGAGCTGGCGCGACGCGATCTGGAGGAAAAGGCAGAGCAACTGGCCCTGACCTCCAGGTACAAGTCCGAGTTCCTCACCAACATGTCCCACGAGCTCCGCACCCCTCTTAACAGCGTGTTGATCCTGTCTCAGCTCATGGCCGGTAACGAAGAGGACAACCTGACGGAGAAGCAGGTGCAGTTCGCAGAAACCATCAACGCCTCCGGCGCCCAACTCCTGGGCCTGATCAACGACGTCCTGGACCTCTCCAAGATCGAGGCTGGCGTCACGACCCTTGAATTGGGCGAGGTGAGCCTGGCCGATCTGGTCAGCAGTTTGGAGCGCAGCTTCCACCAGGTGGCAAGAGAAAAAGGGCTGGGGTTCACTGCCCAGGTGGACCAAAGCCTGCCCCAGGCCGTCTACACCGATGAGAAACGCCTGCAACAGATCCTCAGGAACCTGCTTTCCAACGCCTTCAAGTTCACCGAGGAGGGTGGGGTGACGCTGGCCGTCGAGATGGCGCAGGAGGGTTGGAGCCGAGATCACAAAGCGCTGAACGAGGCCGACTTCGTGGCGGCCTTCTCCGTGAGCGATACCGGCATCGGCATCCCCAAAGACAAGCAGCGGGTCATCTTCGAGGCCTTCCAGCAGGTGGATGGCGCCACCAGCCGCAAATACGGCGGCGCCGGGTTGGGCCTGGCCATCAGCCGGGAGATCGCGAATCTGCTGAACGGGGAGCTACGCCTCACCGCCAGCGCGCCGGGGGAGGGGAGCACCTTTGCGTTCTACCTGCCGCAGAGCTACGAGCGCGCTCCGGCGCCGCCAACTCCTGGTGGGGATCCTTCGACGACGCTCAGGACAGGGATGGGGAGGAGGGGAGATAGGGAGATAGGGAGGTGGGGAGATAGGGAGGCGGGGCTTGTGACCGCTCCTGGCGTCGCCGAGGAGAGGGTGGACCTGTCGCTGCTGGTGGCCGGCGAGGTGGCGGACGACCGCAACGACATTCAGACCGGCGATGCGGTGTTGCTGATCATTGAGGACGACGCCAGCTTTGCCCAGGTTCTCCTGGACATGGCCCGCCAGCGGGGGTTCAAGGGATTGGTCACGGAGCATGGTGAGGTCGGCCTGGCCCTGGCGCGAAAGTTCCAGCCCGACGCCATCACCCTGGACATCCAATTGCCGACCATGAGCGGCTGGACGGTCCTCGATCGCTTCAAGCACGATCCCGACATCCGCCACATCCCTGTCCACGTCATCTCAGTGGAGGGAGAGCGACTGCGGGCCTTGAAGCAAGGGGCCATCGGCGTGCTGGATAAACCGGTCACCCCGGAGGAGTTGAAGCAGGCTTTCGACGCGCTGATGGAATTCAGGCAGCGCGCTAAATCACTGCTGGTGGTTGAGGACGACGAGGTGCAACGCAACAGCGTCGTGGAGCTGCTAGGGGGTGAAGACGTCAGCATCACGGCGGTGGGCACGGCCAAAGAAGCGCTGGCGGCGGTTCAGGAGCGCGCCTTTGATTGCATGGTGCTGGACCTGCGCTTGCCCGACATGAACGGTTTCACCCTGCTGAACCGCATGAACAAGGCAGGCTTGCCCGATATTCCGGTCATCGTCTACACGGGCAAGGAGCTCACCAAGAGAGAAGAAACCCGACTCAGGAAAATGGCCCAGACCATCATCGTCAAGGGCGCACGGTCGCCGGAGCGATTGCTGGATGAGACGGCCCTGTTCCTGCACCGCGTGGAGGCGCAGTTGCCTGAGCCCAAGCGCCAACTGCTTCAAAAGGCCCAGCGGGTTGATCCTGAGCTGACCGGCAAGAAAGTGCTCATCGTGGACGACGACGTGCGAAACCTCTTCGCCATCACCAGTCTCCTGGAGCAGCAGGGAATACAAGTCCTGTATGCCGAAGCGGGTCAGGAGGGCATTGACCTGTTGCAGCAGAACCCAGACACCGACCTGGTGTTGATGGACATCATGATGCCCGAAATGGACGGCTACGAGACCACGCGCCGAATCCGCCGTGACGAGCCGTTTGCTTCGTTGCCCATCATCGCCCTCACCGCCAAGGCCATGAAAGGGGATCGCGAGAAGTGCATCCAGGCCGGCGCCTCCGACTACATCGCCAAGCCGGTGGATAATGAGCAGTTGCTGTCGTTGTTGCGGGTGTGGCTTTACCAGTGATGGGGGGATGGGGGGGTGGGGGGATGGGGAGATGGGGAGGTGGGGAGATGGGGAAATGTCATTCTGAGGAGCGAAGCGACGCCTGTCCTGAGCTTGTCGAAGGGAAGAATCTCTGTCTCCCATTGGGCTACCAAGCAACATGCTGTCACTCCTTTGGCTTCGCTCAGGACAGGTCTGAGCGGAGCCTGGCGGAGTGAAGAGTCTACCCGCTGCAAAGAGGGAGATTCTTCGTCGCAAAAGACGCTCCTCAGAATGACACAGAAGCGAGAGCCTAAGGAAAGACAGTGAAGAGAGCCTGACAATCGCCAGGAAGGAACGAGGGGATGTCATTCCTTCGGCAAGCTCAGGACAAGTCTGAGGAGCGAAGCGACGCCTGTCCTGAGCTTGTCGAAGGGAAGAATCTCTGTCTCCCATTGGGCTACCAAGCAACATGCTGTCACTCCTTTGGCTTCGCTCAGGACAGGTCTGAGCGGAGCCTGGCGGAGTGAAGAGTCTACCCGCTGCAAAGAGGGAGATTCTTCGTCGCAAAAGACGCTCCTCAGAATGACACAGAAGCGAGAGCCTAAGGAAAGACAGTGAAGAGAGCCTGACAATCGCCAGGAAGGAACGATATGAGAGGTCACCCATGAAAAAGTACTACGTCTACATCATGACCAACCGCTCCGGCACGCTCTACACTGGCATGACCAATGACCTTAAGCGGCGTGTGTACCAACACAAGCACAAACTCATTCCTGGATTCACGCACAAGTACAACATCACCCGGCTGATCTACTACGAGGAAACGTCCGACGTGAGGGCTGCTATTGCTCGTGAGAAGCAGATCAAAGGCTGGTTGCGGAAGAAAAAGATCGCCTTGATAGAGTCTGTCAATCCCAAATGGAATGATTTGAGCGAGGGGTGGTACGAAGAGTAGCGGGGCGGAGATTCCCTTCGGCTGTGCTCAGGGCAGGCTTCGCCTACGGCTCAGAATGACTGGGGGGGAGATTCCCTTCGGCTGTGCTCAGGGCAGGCTTCGCCTACGGCTCAGAAT
>CAYMKL010000112.1:5071-22155 GCA_964390805.1 uncultured Anaerolineae bacterium
GAATGACTGGGGGGGAGATTCCCTTCGGCTGTGCTCAGGGCAGGCTTCGCCTACGACTCAGAATGACTAGGGGGGAGATTCCCTTCGGCTGTGCTCAGGGCAGGCTTCGCCTACGGCTCAGAATGACTGGGGGGGAGATTCTTCGCCTACGGCTCAGAATGACATGGGGAGCGGCGGCCGCCAGTACACATCTGTCATGTCATTCTGAGGAGCGAAGCGACGAAGAATCTCTACTCTGCATTGACCGTAGCTTTGGCGGCGAGATTCCATCTGGCTTTGAGGGCGAGATTCTTCGCTCCGCTCTCATCGCAGAGCGAAAATTCTGTCAGTTGAGCCAGGCGCGGGTCTATCTACACCGTTTGCAGAGTGGGGCCGCTCCGCTCAGACCCGTCCTGAGCCTGTCGAAGGAATGACATGAGAGGCGCCGAAGGAGTGACAAGGAGTGACAGTTGTGAAGGTCACGAACCGTAACACGGCCACTAACGACACTCTAGAGCAACTAGAAACACGACTGCTCCTACAAGGGATTTACGAGCACTACGGCTATGACTTCCGGGAGTATGCCCCTGGCACGCTGAAACGCAGGATAGGGGACAGGATACAAAAAGAACGGCTGACGAGTGTGTCTGGGCTGCTGGAGAAGGTGCTCCACGACGCCGACTGTTTGGACCGCTTCGTGGAAGACCTGACCATCACCGTGTCCAACATGTTCCGCGATCCTGGTCTGTTCGCCGCGCTCAGAACCGAGGTCGTGCCGCTGCTTCGCACCTATCCCTTCGTGCGTATCTGGCACGCCGGCTGCGGCAAGGGAGAGGAAGTCTACTCCCTGGCCATCGTCCTGCACGAAGAGGGGCTGCTTGATCGCTGCCGCATCTATGCCACCGACCTCAGCGAGACGGCGCTGGGGCAAGCCCAGCGGGGGATATTCCCCCTGGAGAACATGCAGGAGTATACCCGCAACTATCTGGCTACTGGCGGCCAGGAGGCATTCTCCGAATACTACACCGCCAGGTACGGCAACGCCGTCTTTCGACCGTGGCTCAAGGAGAACGTGGTCTTTTCCCGCCACAACCTGGCCACCGATGGCCCGTTCAACGAATTCAACCTGATCCTGTGCCGGAACGTGATGATCTACTTCAATCGCACCCTCCAGGCCCGGGTTCACAATCTGTTCTACGACAGCCTCATCATGTTCGGATTCCTGGTGCTGGGGCGACAGGAGTCCATCCGCTTCTCGCCGCACGATTCCGATTATGAAGCGGTGAATGTGCGGGAGAAGATCTATAGAAAGGCGAGATAGGGAGATGGGGGGATGGGGGGATAGGGGGATGGGGAGAATCTCCCCACCTCCCCATCACAGAAGAAGGGGGTAGCAATCATGGACAAAACCAACATCCTGCTGGTGGACGACCATCCGGAGAACCTGCTGGTACTGGAGGAGGTTCTGGATGACCCAGGTTACAACCTGGTCAAGGCCGATTCTGGCGAGGAGGCTTTGAGGCAACTGCTCAAGCAGGACTTCGCCGTCATCTTGCTCGATGTCCAGATGCCTGGAATGGACGGATTCCAGACGGCCCGACTGGTTAGAGAGCGAGAGAAAACCCACGACATCCCCATTATTTTCGTCACGGGAAAGCTCAAGGATATGGAACACATGTTTCATGCCTATTCCCTTAACGCCGTGGATTATCTCTTGAAACCCTTCGCCCCGGATATACTGAAGACCAAAGTGTCTGTGCTGGTCGAACTGTACCGAAAGACAGCGCAAGTGAGGAAGCAGGCCGACGAGCTACGAGAGGCCAACAGGCAGCTTGAGCAGGAAATCGCCGAGCGCAAGCGCGCGGAAGAGGAGATCAAGGCAATGAACCGTGAGCTTGAGACGCTTCTCTACGTCGCCTCGCACGACCTGAGGGAGCCTCTTAGGGCGATGGAGAACTTCTCGCGCATGGTGCACGACCGCTACGCAGGCCAGCTCGACGAGAAGGGCCAGGATTTTCTCAGGCGCGTCGTGCGGGGGGCGGAGCGAATGACTCGCCTGCTCAACGACCTGACGACCCTCTCCCGCGCCCAGCGCATGGAGCCGCCGACCGAGGATATCGAGGGCATGGCCGTTGTGCAGGAGGCTCTGCTAGGTCTGAGGTCCAAGATCAAGGACACGGGCGCCGAGGTTAAGGCAGCGAAGGATCTGCCCCGACTTCGGGCGAATAAGATGTGGGCGACCCAGGCGGTGTACAACCTGGTCGCTAACGCCCTCAAGTTCACCCGCCAGGGCGCTGCGCCTGAGATTGAGATCGCGCCATACCAGCCGAAAACGGGCGAACCAGGGGGCGTGGGGATCGTGGTCCGGGATCGGGGCCCCGGTGTTGCGCCAGAGCACGCCGAGCGGATCTTCGAGCTCTTCCAGCGAGCCGTGGGGCGCGAGGTGGAGGGCACGGGCGCGGGGCTGGCTATCGTGCAGCAGGTGGCCCGGCGGCACGGCGGCCGGGCCTGGGTTCGGCCGCGCGATGGCGGCGGCTCAGAGTTCATCATCACTTTTGGGGCGTGATTCGTGATCCGTGATTCGTGAATTCACGCAACACGCAACACGCAACACTTTCAGGAGGTAAAAAATGCAACACCAACCAGTGGACATTCTTCTTGCAGAGGACAACGACGACGACATTGTGCTCGTTCGGGAATCTTTCGCCGCGGCGGGGATCACGAACAGGCTGGAGACGGTGAAGGATGGAGACGAGGCCATGGCCTATCTCCGTCGAGAGGGCAAGTACAAAGACGCTGCCATGCCCGGCCTCCTCCTTCTCGACATCAACATGCCGAAAAAGGGCGGTTTTGAGGTCCTGCAAGAGATAAAATCAGATCCGTTGCTGCGCCATCTTCCGGTCATCATGCTCACCACGAGCGCCAGAGAGGAAGACATCGTCAAATCCTACTCCGAGGGGGCCTGCTCGTACATCACGAAACCCGTCAATTTCGATGAATTCGTCAGGGTCGTGCAGCAGTTCGGCCTATACTGGAACCTGGTCGCGCGAATCCCCCCTACTTGATGAGGTGAATGAGATGCGAGTTTTGCTGATCGAGGACAACGAGGACGACGCCGTACTGATTCGGGAGATCTTGACCGAAGTCAAGGGCGCGACCTTCGACCTGGAGTGCGCCGACCGGCTTTCGACCGGGCTGGAGCGACTGGCCACGGGAGACGTTGACGTGGTGCTGCTGGATCTTGGCCTGCCAGACAGCCAGGGTCTTGATACGCTAGTCAAGCTGCAAGCACGAGTACCCGAAGCCCCCACCGTGGTGCTAACTGGTCGCGAAGATGAGGCCCTGGCGACTCAAGCAATGCGGACAGGGGCCCAGGATTACCTGGTCAAGGGACAGGTAGACAGCGATCTCCTGGGGCGCTCCATTCGCTACGCCATCGAGCGGCAGCGATTGCTGATGGAATTGGAACAGACCCGGCAGCGGGAGCAGCATGAGCGCGAGCTCCGTTCGCTGGAGCAACTGTCCGCTCCTCCTCCAGCCACAGTCACGGCGCAACTGTTTGGCGTAGCGCCCCTGCGCCAGAGCGCGCCGGACGCCTTCAAGCAACTGGCGCAGCGCTACGGAGAGCTGATGGACCTGGCCCTGGAGCAGCGAGCCTACCGAGTAGAACACGACGTTTCTGGAGAGCTTCGCTCCATGAGCGCGCGATTGGGCTTCCTGAGAGCCGGGCCGCGCGATGTGGTGGAGGTTCATAGTAATGCCCTGAAAGCCAAGACCCGCCAGGCCGCTCCCACCAGGGCGCAAGCCTACGTTGAGGAAGGAAGGCTGATGGTTCTGGAACTTATGGGCTATCTGGTCTCGTATTACCGGAATCGGTGAGCAATACCCAATACCCAATACCCAATACCCAATATCAGATATTAGATATTAGATATTAGATATTAGATATTGGCTAGGAGAAAGAGAAAGGAGAAGACAATGGATAAGTTCTTACTGAAGTTGTACGTCACTGGACAGACGCCGAAGTCCCAGCGCGCCATCGCCAATCTGCGTCGGGTCTGCGAGGATGAGTTAGGAGGTCAATACCAGATGGAAGTCATTGACGTTCTGGAACGCCCCCAACTGGCGGAGGACGAGAAGATCCTGGCCACGCCAACGCTGATCAAAGCGTTGCCCCCGCCGCTGCGGCGCGTCATCGGCGATCTATCCGACACCGAAAAGGTGCTGCTGGGGCTGGATTTACAACCGTTACAGAGAGGAGAAGAAAAATGAGCACGATGAACAGACAACCGCAAGTTGAGAAATTGGAAACCGGCATCCCAGGCTTTGATCTGGTCGCCCAGGGCGGTCTGCCCAAAGGCCGCACCACGCTGGTCTCCGGCACCGCCGGCAGCGCGAAGACGGTCATGGCCTGCCAGTTCCTGGCCGAGGGGATCAAGCAAGCGGACGAAGGCGGCGTCTTCGTCACCTTTGAGGAGTCTCCTGGCGATATCCGCCAGAACATGCTAGGTTTTGGCTGGGACATCCGGGGGTGGGAGGGTGAAGGGCAATGGGCCTTCGTGGACGCCTCTCCTCAGCCGGGAGAGGAGGCCGTCGTCACCGGGAGCTACGACCTGGGAGCGTTGTTGGCTCGTATCGAGTATGCTGTTCGCAAGGTGGGCGCGGAAAGGCTGTCCATGGATTCCCTGGGGGCCATTTTCAACCAGTTTGACGATAGCGCCACGGTGCGCAACGAGCTGTTCCGCATTGCCTCCGCGCTGAAGGCCATGGGGGTCACGGCCCTCATGACTGCGGAGCGGACTCACGAATACGGCGACATCGGCCGCTACGGGGTGGAGGAGTTTGTGGCCGACAACGTGGTAATCCTGCGCAACGTGCTGGAGGCCGAGAAGCGTCGCCGCACGGTGGAGATCCTCAAGTTCCGTGGTACGTCTCACCAGAAGGGAGAATTCCCCTTCACCGTCATGCCCGGCGAAGGCGTCATAGTGATCCCTCTGTCGGCCATCGATCTGAAGCAGAAGTCATCCACTGTCCGCGTCAGTTCGGGCAATGAGGAGCTGGACCGGATGTGCGGCGGCGGGTTCTTCCGCGACTCCATCATCTTGGTCTCCGGCGCTACTGGCAATGGCAAGACCCTCATGGTGACCGAGTTCATCGCCGGCGGGGCGGCCAATGGCGAGCGGTGTCTGCTCTTCGCCTTCGAGGAGAGCCGAGAGCAGCTCTTCCGCAACGCGGAAGGCTGGGGGATTGACTTTGAGCAGATGGAAAAGGAAGGCAAGCTCAAAGTGGTGTGCGAGTACCCGGAGGTCATGGGGCTGGAGGATCATCTCATTGATATGAAGACCATCATTGACGAATTCAAGCCCAATCGGGTGGCCGTGGACAGCCTGTCGGCGCTGGAGCGGGTCTCGACCATCAAGGGCTTCCGCGAGTTCGTCATCGGTCTGACCTCCTTCATCAAGCACGAGGAGATCGTCGGCCTGTTCACCGCCACCACGCCGACGCTCATGGGAGGCACCTCCGTCACGGAGGCGCACATCTCCACTATCACCGACTCCATTATTCTGCTGCGCTACGTGGAGATGTACGGCGAGATGCGCCGTGGCCTGACCGTGCTCAAGATGCGCGGCTCGATGCACGACAAGGACATCCGCGAGTTCACCATTGACGGACGGGGGATGCACATCGGCAAGCCTTTCCGCAACGTCACCGGCATCCTGACTGGCCAGCCCGTGTATTCTACGCCCAGCGAAGTAGAGCGCATCAGCGGCCTGTTCGGTGAGTGACCAGTGACCAGTGGCCAGTAAACAGTAATCAGTCAATGTCAGTATAAGGGAGCGAGCGTCGGCCGAGTAGGTCTGGAGTGCAGCGGAAGACCGTATCGAGGCCACGCGAGCGGCTTTTGCAGCAGATTCTAGCTCGCATGAGCCGCGCCTTGGTCTCGATACGCTACGCTACTCGACCGGCGGCGCTTAACTTACTGACATTGAGTAATCAGTGACCACCGATAACTGGCAGAGAAAATGGGGAATAATACCATCAAGCTCCTGCTTATCGAGGACAACGAGGACGACGCCCTGATTGTCCGGGAAACGCTGCGCCGGGTAAAAGGTGATCAGTTCGATCTGGAGTGGGCCGACCGGCTCTCGACCGGGCTGGAGCGCCTGGCCGAAGGCGGGATTGACGTAGTGCTGCTGGACCTGGCGTTGCCGGATAGCCGGGGGCTTGACACGTTTTGTAAAGCGCGCGCTACAGTACCAGATGCGCCGATTCTGGTGTTGACCGGTAATGATGACGAAGCGATAGGCGTTCAGGCAGTGCGGGCGGGCGCGCAAGATTACCTGCCCAAGGGGCAAATGGACGGCAACCTGCTGGCGCGTTCCCTGAGCCACGCCATCGAGCGGCACCGAATGCGGGCAGAATTGGAGCAGCAGGCGCAGGAGTTGCAGGCCAGCGAAACGCGCCTCCGCACCATCATAGAACAGAATTCCGATGGCATCATCGTCGTGGACGGGAACGGCATCGTGCGTTTTGTCAACCCGGCGGCGGAAGCCCTCCTGGGCCGCCAGGCGGACGAGCTCCTGGGCGAGGTGTTCGGGTTCCCTGTGGTGGTCGGTGAAGCCACGGAAATTGAGATCGTCCGCCGGGGCAGGGAAGGGGGCGTGGCGGAGATGCGCGTGGTGGAAATCGAGCTGCGTGGTGAAGCGCTCTTTATGGTCAGCTTGCACGACATAACCGAGCGGGTGCGGCTGCGGGAGGAGTTGCGAGACTTGACCCTGACCGACGAACTTACGGGCCTGTACAACCGGCGGGGCTTCTCGGTCTTGGGCCAACAGCAGTTGAGGTTGGCCAAACGGACGAAAAGTGGGATGCTTCTCCTCTTCGCCGACCTGGACGACATGAAGCGGATCAATGATACCCTGGGCCATCACGAAAGCGACCGCGCGTTGATCGAGACAGCGCAGGTTCTCAGAGAAACCTTTCGCGAGTCGGACATCGTGGCTCGATTTGGGGGGGACGAGTTTGCGGTTTTGGCGATAGAAGCCTCTGGAGACAGTGTTGAGCTTATCTCCGATCGCCTGCAAGAGAACCTGGAAGCCCACAATACAGGGGATAATCGCCGCTACGACCTGTCGCTAAGCTTCGGCCTGGCTTGTTACGATCCCCAAAATCCGTGTTCCATTGGGGAGCTGATGAGTAACGCGGATGCACGGATGTACGAACACAAGCGGAGTAAACAGCAATTGAGATTGTGTGAAAGGAACAAGAAATGGACAATAAACCTGTAACTGGTACTGGACTTTGTCCCTCCGATGAACTCAGGACATCGCCTGAGCCTCGTCGAAGGGCCGAACCATCCACAATCATCAGGGTGCTGTTGGTGGAAGATAGCACCCTAGACACCTACCTCATCCGGTCCCTGCTGGCAAAAGCAGGACACGATTCCTTCGACCTGGAGTACGCCGACCGACTCTCGACCGCGCTGGAGCGTCTGGACGAAGGCGGGATTGACGTGGTGCTGTTGGATCTCCTGCTGCCGGACAGCCAGGGGTTGGACACTTTCATCCAGGCCCACACATATGCACCACACGTACCCATCCTGGTGTTGACCTCTTTCGGCGACGAATCTCTGGGCCTGCAGGCGGTGCAAGCGGGCGCACAGGATTATCTGTTCAAGTGGGACTTCGATGACACACTGATGGCGCGGGCCATCAAGTACGCCATCGAGCGCCAGCGGCTGGAGGAGGAGCTCAAAGAGCTCATGCAGAAGGTCGAGCGGGCCAAGCGGGAGTGGGAGTCCACGGCCGATTCGCTCCCTGAGCTTATCTGCCTGGTAGACGAGCGGGGGCATATCATGCGAGCCAACCGGACGGTAGAGACCTGGAATCTGGCGCAGGTTGTGGATGTGAAGGGCCGGGAGTTCCACCAGCTTCTCCACCCCCACTGCACAGGTTCTTCTTGCTATCTCGATTGCTTCTGGAAGGAGGCGTGGGCGGAGGCGCTCCAGGGTCAGCCCGCCCAATGCGAAGCCTATGACCAGGTCTTGGAACGTCGCGTTCTCATCAGGATTCAACCGTGGACGGGTGCGGACATCGGCTCCACAGTGGTGATTGTGCATGACATCAGCGAGCGCAAGCGGGCGGAGGAAGAACTCCGGCAGAGTTACGCGAAATTACGAAGAACCCTGGAGGGAACGATCAATGCCCTGGTATCGGCAGTGGAGATGAGGGATCCCTATACTGCTGGTCATCAATGGCGCGTGGCTCAGCTTGCCTGTGCCATCGCCAAAGAGATGGGCCTTTCAGAGGATCAGGTGAATGGTCTTTACATGGCCGCGATGATTCATGATCTCGGCAAGATCAATGTCCCTGCCGAGATCCTCAGCAAGCCTGGTCGGTTAAGTGAAATCGAATTGAGTCTGATCAAGACGCATCCCCAAGTCGGACACGATATATTGAATGTCCCCGCTGAAGTTCTCAGCGGGCCTGGTCGGCTAAGCGAGATGGAGCTCAGTCTGATCAAGGTGCACCCCCAAATCGGTTACGACGTATTGAAGAGGATAGAATTCCCATGGCCGGTGGCCCAAATCGTCCTGCAACATCATGAAAGGATGGATGGCTCTGGGTATCCTCAAGGGCTATCAGGGGAGGAGATCCTTCTGGAAGCACGGATCTTAGCTGTAGCCGATGTGGTTGAGGCCATGTCCTCTCACCGGCCCTACCGACCGGCTCACGGCATTGAGGAGGCCTTAGAGGAAATCTCACAGAACAGGGGCATCCTCTATGATGCAGAGGTGGTCGGTACTTGCTTGGAGCTTTTCACTGAGAAAGGCTTTTCGTTCTGGTAAGCACGGGCCTGAAGAGCCGATGCTAACACCAACATTCTGAAACCACGTAGGAGAGTGTAATGGCCGAGAAACGGACACCGCGAGCAGCGGACTCGAAGAATCCTCACTCCGAAATCATAAAGGTGCTGCTGATCGAGGACAACGAAGGCGATGCCCTGATCATCCAGGAGATGTTGGCCAAGGCAACAGGAGCGTCCTTCGATGTGGAGTGCACCGACCGGCTCTCCACCGGGCTGGAGCGCCTGGCTGAGGGAGGGATGGATGTAGTCTTGTTGGGTCTCGACCTGCCGGACAGCCGGGGGCTGGGAACACTCACCAAGGCTCGCGCTCAAGCACCAGCAGTGCCCATGGTGGTACTGACCAGCCTCGACGATGAATCGCTGGCGATTGAGGCACTACAAAAGGGTGCACAGGAATATCTGGTCAAAGAGGACGTGAATGTCAGCATGCTGGCGCGCGTCTTGCGCAATTCCATCGAGCGACACCGACTGCGGGCGGAGTTGCAGGCTGACCAGGCACGTCTGCGGAAGATCATTATCCAGAATGCCGATGGCATCATTATTGTAGGCCGAGGGGGAGTTGTCCGCTTTATCAACCCGGCTGCAGAGGCTCTGTTTGGCCGCACGGCAGAGGAACTCCTGGGTGAATTACTTGGCTTTCCCATAGTGGCAGGCGAAACAACGGAGCTGGACATCATTCGCAGAAGAGGAGAAACAGCCGTGGCGGAAATGCGGGTGGTGGCAACCCAGTGGGAAGGAGAACCTGCTTACTTGGCATCGCTGCGGGACATCAGCGAGCGGGTCCAAGACAAGGCGGCGCTAAGAGAGTACTCAGAGCGGCTGGAAGAGATGGTAGAGGAACGCACCAAAGAGCTCCGGGATGCCCAAGAGCAACTGATCCGTCAGGAGAAGCTAGCCGTGCTGGGCGAACTCGCTGGCGGCGTGGCCCACGAGTTGCGGAATCCGTTGGGGGCCATCAAGAATGTTGCTTACTTCCTCAACATGGTCCTGGAAGAACCCGATGCAGAGGTAAAAGAGGTTCTGGAGATCCTGGAAAAAGAGGTGGGAACATGCACCAAGATCATCAGCAGCCTGCTCGACTATGCTCGTCCGAAGAGGCCCAGCCGGCACAGGGTGGACATCAATGAAGTCGTCCAACAGGCGTTGTCCTGCGTTGGTGTACCGGAGAACGTAGAGGTGGTGAGCGACCTGGACGAGGCGCTGCCTATGATGGTGGCTGACCCCGATCAACTGGGCCAGGTGTTCGGCAACATCATCCTCAACGCCATCCAGGCCATGACGTTGCCGGGGCGTCTTGGCACGCCTGAGGGCAGGCGGTTGGTAGTGCGAACCTGGCTAGTAGAGGGGTCAGAGGGGATAGAAAAGGCAGATGTCTCTTTCGACTCCTCTGTCTGCTCTGGCTCATTTCCTCATGTCCTAGTCTCAATCAGCGACACCGGTGTTGGCATCCCCGAGAGGAATCTAGACAAGGTCTTCAAGCCACTGTTTACCACCAAGGCCAAGGGCATCGGGTTGGGGCTGGCGTTGGTCAAGACACTGGTGGAGGGGCATGGGGGCGCTATTGAGGTAGAGAGCGCGGTCGGGGAGGGGAGTACGTTTACGGTGAAGCTGCCGCTCAAAGGATCTCGTAGTGAGGAAGAACCATGAAGAGAACAATAGTTATTGCCGTTCTACTGGGGATATTCCTGTCAACAAGCATGGTAGGCTGTTCAACTGTTGAGGCTGGACCAGAGGCCACACCAACGTCGCCCGTGGCAGCTGCGGCAACCCTGGCACCCGTTGGCGAACCGAAGCGTGGGGGTGTAGTGGTCATCTCCTATGGTGGAGGCACGCCGAGGCACTTCAACCCGGCGTTGGTGTCGGGCACCTCGACCGCCATAGTCGGCACGCAGGTTTTCGCCAGCCTCCTGCGCTACGATGAGAACTGGAACCCGCAACCCTACCTGGCCAAAAGCTGGGACATCTCCGAGGATGGCCTGGCTGTGACCCTTCACTTGGTCGAGGGGGCGACCTTTCACGACGGCCATCCCGTCACCTCGGAGGACGCGGCCTTCTCCGTGATGACGGTAAAGCAGTACCACCCCTTCAAGCCCATGTTCGCGCCGGTGGAACGGGTTGACACGCCTGATCCACATACGGCGGTGATCCGGCTGTCCCGACCCCACCCGGCCATCCTGCTGGCCATGTCGCCCACCCTGCTACCCATCATCCCGCAGCACGTCTACGGGGATGGTCAGGATTTGCCAACCCACCCCGCCAACCTGGCGCCGGTCGGCTCTGGACCATTCCGGCTTGTCGAATACGTTCCGGGTGAAGCCATTGTGCTGGAACGGTACGACGACTATTTCATTCCGGGACGACCCTATCTCAACGGGATCGTCATCCGGCTGGAGACCGATCCAGACGCCCAGGTGGTCGACATGAAACGCCAGGAAGCGCACCTGCTGGCCATTTTCACCAATCTGGTCGGCCTCGACAGGCTCAGCGACAGCCCGCACCTCGTCGTCACGCAACGAGGACATGAGGGCTTTGGCTCGATTAACTGGCTGGCCTTCAACCTTTTGCGGAAGCCGCTGGACGACAAGCGCGTCCGGCAGTCCATCGCCTACGCCGTGGACCCCGACTTCATCATCGCCCACCTGCATCAAGGGCGGACGAGACGAATAAACAGCCCGATCTCGCCCGATAGCCCCTTCTATGACCCCACTTTGCCCGCCTACCAGGTAGACCTGGACAGGGCCAATAAGCTTCTCGACGAGGCCGGGTACCCCGTCCAGCCCGACGGGACACGATTCTCCTTGACTCTGGATTATCTCCCTGTCACCCCAAGCCAGCAGCGAGACGTGGCGCTCTACCTGGAGCGCCAGTTGGCCAGGATCGGGATCAAGGTCGATGTCCGCCGCTCGGCGAGCTTTCCAGATTGGGCCGAGCGCATCGGCAACTGGGATTTCGACCTGACGATGGACATCGTGAACAACTGGGGCGACCCGGTCATCGGCGTGCACCGGACCTATCTGTGCGACAACATCCGCCAGGGCGTCGCCTGGTCGAACACGCAGAACTATTGCAACCCCCGAATCGACAAGCTGCTTCAACGGGCAGAGAGAGAACTGGATCCGGCCAAACGGAAGACCCTCTACCGCGAGTTCCAACAGATCGTCGTCGAGGAACTCCCGATTTTCTGGATCAACAGCCTGCCTATGCACACGGTTTATCATCACGAGCTGGCGAATCCCCCTCTGTCTATCTGGGGCGTGATCGCCCCGCTGGATGAGGTCTACTGGAAAGAGCCGCCGACCAGAGAGTATGCTCCAGTTCCAACGCTTGAGGGCAAAACGTCGGCGGTCAAGGAAGCCGGCGTGCGGGCCATCGTGCTCCTGCAGGAAGTTGGGCTGTACGAGGCTCGCGAGGTTTTCCGTGACCCGGAGCAGGGATTCCTCGACCTCGAAGGGTCGGGCCTGCACATCATCGGCTTCACCCGCGCAGGCACCGTGTTCCTCGACAACTCGGAGCAAATGAAGCCGGGGATGGACATCAGCGGCATCCTCGACCTGGAAGGAAACAACCTGCTGCCACTGTTCTCGGAAGCTGCCCAAGGCAAGAACGACGGCCACGTCCGTTCCGAAGGGGTCTGGCCGCACCCGACGACTCACGAAGTCGGCCCCCTGTCAGCCTGGTGCGGCCAACTCGGTGATGAAGACGTAGTCTGTGCGCTGCAGTGGGAACAGGGAGGCAAAGTGGAATGAAACTCCTTAGAGATACTTCGATTAGAGTCAAAGTGCTAATCCCGCCAGCAATCTTGGCGCTGGCTTTGGGGCTGGTGTCACTGCTGGCCATCTACGGGATGGATAAACAACGGGCAGCACTCAGCGAGGTAAACGACATCGCGCTTGATAGGATCACGCTGATAGATGAGTTTGTCCTCCTGAGTGAACAGGTACAGTCCGACGTGTTCCGCATCTCCGTGATTCGCTTTATGGAACTGCCAGAAGAGGAGATCCAGCCGAACAACGAGCGTTTGGAGCAAGGGCTGAACGACCTGGATGTCATTTACGGACAGATTCTTACCAAGTGGCCATTGGATGAAACGGAACGATCCATCCTGGAGCGGATGAAAGAGCCGATGGATGCTTTCAGGATGCAAGCTGTACAGGCCGCCGCCGTAGTTTCTGACAACCCATCCTTTGGCATCCTCCTGGTGCGCTCCGCTACGGTTACCTTCGCCGAATTCCGCGCCACCCTGGCGGAGTTCCTGAACTACCAGCAGGCCAAGATCGTCCGCGCTGGGATCGAATCTGATCAAAGAGCTATAAGGCTCCACACAGCGATCGTTGCCATCGCGGTTCTCATTACGCTGACCGGGGTATCCGCCACCGTGCTGATCAGTACCCGCTGGATCTCTGGGCCGATACACTCAATGACCGACTTAATGCGCCGTCTTGCGGAGGGCGACCTGTCCACAGTTGTCCCCGACCTTGAACGGCGAGACGAGATCGGGGCCATGGCCCAGGCGGTCGAGGTATTTCGGAACAACGCCATTGAGAAGGCTCAGGCGGAGGAGGCGTTGCGGGAGAGTGAAAGCACACTAAAAGCAATTCTAGAAGCCTCCCCGGCTGGGATAGGCTTAACTCGTGACCGGACTATTCAATGGTGCAATACGGGGATGAGCCGGTTAACAGGCTACAGCAAAGAATACATTGCGGGAAAGAGCACGCAATACCTTTACGAAAGTGAAGAGGAGTATGAACGGATTGGTCGCGAGCTTCATTCTGGCATTGTTGAAAAAGGTATCAGTGAGGTGGAGGCCCGTGTGCGGCACAAGGACGGCGGGGTCATAGACTGCTATCTTCAGGCCAGGGCGTTGGATCCCAGCGATGTATCAAAAGGTATTATCGGAGTGCTCGTAGACATCACCGAGCGCAAGCGATTGGAGCACGAAGTTGAGCAGCGCCGGTTGTACCTGGAAAGCGTGCTGACCTATGCCCCCGATGCCATTGTCACCTTGGACAACCAACGCAGAGTTCAGGAGTGGAACGAGGGGGCGGAGAAGTTGTTTGGGTACTCATCAGAAGAGGTAATCGGGCGAGACCTTGATAAGCTGGTCACCGGGTCTGATGCCAGGATAATCGAGGAAGCGGCCAGTTTGGTAGCACTACAGGACACCGGGGAGCGGTTTTGAGGGCAGCCTAAAGAGCAAGAGTTCTTCTACAGACCAGGTATGGTCAGTCAGATCGGCTGCCATCGCCGGTGTTGCACTGATACTGGTGTGAATGGTACAGAAGTTGTAGACGACACCGATCCAAAACATCTCAGCTTTGAGACGATCAACTGTGCGGGCCAAGTTTCGAGTACGTCGTACCAAGGAGGGCATGCGGGCTCGAAAGGTGGCATTGAGTCGCTCGATGTAGGCAGTGTTGATCAGGCCCATGGCCGTTTGGGACATAGCAATCAGGTCATACACCCGATCTCGGCAACCATGGACGATGCGTCGGGAAATGGTCTTGATCTTCTTGCCGCGGCGCTGTTTGATCACTTGCACGATGTGCAAGTCAGGCCAAGGGATATGGCGAGGACGCCCTGGCTTGCCAGTGTGCAACTTGGTGTAGAAGAACTTCAAGACGGCCTTGGGATAGGCGGCAAAGCCGTCCACGGCAATCAGGATGGGCTGCACGGAACCAGCCGCGGCTCGCACCTTTCTCACCAGACGCTCAATCAGCCGTCGGTCGCGGTGTAGGGAGACTTCACCCCACAGGAAAAGACGGGGGAAAACGCTCATGGCCGTGGCCATCCAAACCCTGCCTCCTTGCATCTTGACGTACAGTTCATCGGGTTGCACTTGGCCCAACTCTACTCGGCCGTTGCACACGACTTGGTCCTGGATGTGCTCCCCATGTTTGCCTGCCTTGGCTAACCAATCGGCGATGGTACGCTCGTCGATGAAGAAGGCGACCACAATCGCTTGCGGGGGGCAACCATGGGCCAGTAAGGTGAGTATGAGGACCACCACCCAGATCGGGTATTTCAACCCAAACAAGGGAGTGCCTTGGGTCTCAGCAAAGGTGCGTCCGCAGGCATGACACTTGTAGCGGCCTTCCTGATGAGAGTGGATGCCAATCCGATCTGCCTCGCTACAGTGGGGGCAAGTCATCAGGTCGGGATTGAGTGGAGAGCGTTCCATGAACTTCAAAGTCATCGTCTAGGCCTCCGAAATGTTATGCCAAGTGGCCAGTGAATTATACCACACGACGCTTCGGAAGCCCATTACGCCAACTCCACGCTATTCTGTAGTGCTACCGCCAGTTTCACCCAGCAGATCTTTGCCGGAGAGCCGCTCCTTCCAATTGAGACTGTCCGGTACCGGAAAGACGGCGCACCGGTGAATGTCATTTTGGCCGCCTCTCCAATCTGGGTTGGGGAGGGGTTGACCGGACTGGTAGTCATCTACACTGACATCACGGAGCGCAAGCGGACGGAGGAAGCGCTGCGGGAGAGTGAGGAACGACTCACCAAGGCGGAAGAGATCGCACATCTTGGCAGTTGGGAAATGGATGTTGCCACAGGCAAAAGCGTATGGTCTGACGAGTTTTTCAGAATCTGCGGACTCGAACCTGGGACATTGGAGCCAACTGCCGACTTGGGAATGCAGATCATTCACCCCGACGATAGAGAAGCTGCAGCGGAGGTTGTGAGGAGGGCAATCGAGAAGGGCAAAAGATACGACATTGAAAAACGCATTGTCCGGCCCGATGGCTCGGTTAGATGGGTACACGCATTGGGCGAAGTGATCTTCGATGAAAACCAAAACCCACAAAAGCTTATCGGCTCATTCCTGGACATCACCGACCGCAAGCGGGCGGAGGAGGCGTTGAAGGAGTACTCAGAGCAGTTGGAGGAGATGGTGGAGGAGCGGACCAAAGAGCTCCGAGAGGCCCAGGAACAGTTGGTCCGCCGCGAGAAGCTAGCCGTGTTGGGCCAACTGGCGGGCGGAGTGAGCCACGAGTTGCGCGGCCCCCTGGGGGCGATTAGCAACGCCGCTTACTTCCTCAACATGGTCTTGGAAGAGCCTGATCCGGATGTGAAGCAGATGCTGGAGATCATCACCAAGGAGGTCAGGAGATCTGAGCACGTCATCCGCAGCTTGTTGGACTTTGCCCGCACAAAGACCCCTGTCCGGCAGGCAGTGAACGTCAACCACATCGTCCAAGAGGCACTGGCCCGCACCACGGCACCGGACAACGTCGAGGTGGTGCGCCAACTGGGTGAGGCGCTGCCGACCATCCTGGCCGATCCCGACCAACTCGTTCAGGTCTTCGGAAACCTCATCCTCAACGGGGCCCAGGCGATGCCTGAGGGTGGCCGGTTGACCGTAAAGACCTGGCAGGTTTCGGAAGAAAAACCTGCCAGGTCTGGGCAGGTGGCCGTCTCTGTCTCCGATACCGGTGTGGGCATACCAGAAGAGCACCTGGCGAAGCTGTTCGAGCCGCTTTTTACGACCAAGGCCAAGGGCATTGGCCTGGGCCTGGCGGTCACCAGGACCCTGGTGGAGGGGCATGGCGGCAGCATCGAGGTGGAGAGCCCTTCGACTGGGCTCAGGACAGGTGAAGTGGGGAAGGGCAGCACCTTCACGGTGAGGCTGCCCATGACGAGAGAGGAGGGGAAGTAGATGGCGGAGAAAGCTCGCATCCTGATAGTAGACGACAACATCAGCCTGTGCAAGACCATGTCCTTCGTCCTGGGGCGCAAGGGATACGCGGTCGCCACCGCCAAGGACGGGCCGGAGGCCGCCGAAAGGGTCAAGGAGAGCCCCTTCGACATGATCTTCATGGACATCAAGATGCCTCTCATGAACGGCGTGGAGACTCATAGAAGGATCAAGCAGATCAGACCCGAAGCCGTGGTGATGATGATGACCGCCTACGCTGTGGAGGATCTGGTTCAGGAGGCGCTGGAGGAGGGAGCCTACGGCATCATCTACAAGCCCTTGGACATCGAAAGGGTGGTCGCCGTCATTGAGGAGGCGACGGAGGCCAAGGAGGGAGCGCTCATCATGGTGGTTGACGACGACCCCGGGACCTGCATCACCTTGAGAAACATACTGACCAGGAAGAGCTATGAGGTGGGTATCGCTTATACTGGCGAGGAGGCCATCGCCATGGCCCAGCAGGCGACCCATGACATCATTTTCATTGACATGAAGCTGCCGACCATCAATGGCCTGGAGACCTATTTGGCCATCA
>CAYMKL010000113.1:0-22056 GCA_964390805.1 uncultured Anaerolineae bacterium
TCCCATATCTGTCAAGTTGGTAAAGATCTTCCCACGAAAGTAGGCTTGAGCGTCTGTGTATTGGTGAAGTAGTAGCCGTTGCTGATCCACCTCAAGGTGAATTCCTGTTGTGATGCCTCGTCCGAGGGCCAACAGCGCGGAGTAATCCCGAACACGCCTGGCTGGGCGGGAATGGTCAGGTCTTCCATGGGCGAGACACCTTCTCCCCAGAATGTAATGGTTGTTTCGGTAAAACTCCTCTGGAGATCAAGCTGGGGGACGTCGGACCAGATAGCACTGTTGGTATCGTGCAACAGGATGTGCACAGCAATCGGATGTTGCCAATACCTTGCGTTGCTGAGATCAAAGTGGAAGTAATACGGGTCTATCCCGTGTGTAGGATCCGAGACCTCAGGACAACAGTAGCTGAAGTCGTTGGAGTTGGAGGTATCACTCGAGTCCTCTGCTCTCTCGTGCGTCTTGCTGCAATGCGTGTCTTCACTACCAGAGCTCTCCCCCGCGGTGATGAATTGATGCCTTTCTCTGGCCTCACTCATACTCACTATGGCCAACAGTACTAGTGGGAGCAAGATCACTATCTCTAGAACCCGTTTTGTCTTCATCTTCCCTGTTGCCTTGCTTGTTCATAAAACGCATCGAGTCGGTCTCTGTACTCTTGTTCTTCTCGGTATTCGGGGCTGTCGAGCAGCTCCAGGACGGTTTTCTCATCCCTGCGGGTTACGGGCCAGGTTTCTTCACTGGCCACTCGCAGGGACAGGCGGGCAGCCAGGGTCGAGGCTTCGCGCAGACTGGTCAGGTCTACCTTGTCCACTGTGTCGTGCTGGGTGTGACCATAGCCGCGGCCGGCCAGCGATCTTTCTGCCGACTGCATGCCGCCGGTGGGTACACCAGCCATGAAGAATGGGAAATGGTCAGAATAGGCAGTGACCGACTGCCCGACCGCAAATCCGAGCGCCATCTCTTCGCCCCAGCCCTCGAAACAGGATGCCAAGTCGGGCCATTCATTCAACACGATGTCCCGATTGTTGGTCTCGGTTCCGGCGCTGTCCATGTTCAAGTAGAAGCGGATGTTGGATAGTTCGTCGGCGTGAGTCTTGACGTATTCTCTGGAGCCGTACAGGCCGATCTCTTCAATGCCCCACAAGGCGAAGC
The DNA here is from genome assembly GCA_964390805.1 of uncultured Anaerolineae bacterium. Lineage (GTDB taxonomy): Bacteria > Chloroflexota > Anaerolineae > VGOG01 > VGOG01 > CAYMKL01. The sequence goes on from CAYMKL010000113.1 coordinate 1,153, forward strand.
GAACGGTGCAGGGGAGAGTGGGGGCATATGCAGCCAATACGCGGGCTGCCTCCAACACCGATACTGCGCCGGAAGCTGGATCTCCTGCGCCTTGGGAGATGTCGTGGCCATCATAGTGGCAGCCCAGCATCACGAGGTCTGGAGATTGCCGACCGGGCAAGTCCCCTATGATGTTCCACGAGGTCGTGGGCTGGCAATGGTCGGTGGTGGTCAGGCGGATTCTTACTTCCCCCTTGCGTTTCAAAAGCCGTTGGATAAAGGCGCCATCTTCTTTGCATAAGGAAATGCCAGGGATGAGGCCTGGTCCATCGTGACCAATGTCCCCCGTGGCCGGACCATAAGCGGGGTAGTGGTTGACAAAGATGAAGCCAATCGCACCAGCCATGAGGCTGCGCCCGTACTTCTCGCTCCGATGAATCCACCTTTTTGATCCTTTGGGATTGACGACACTGGTGGTCATGACGATCTTGCCCTTGATTTCGTCAGCCCGCCGCTCAAGGTCCTTGGGTGCGCCGGCCTCCATGTCAATGATCATGCCTTCCAGATCAGCCGGGGGAGAATAGGGAAGGCTGATACAGGAGATGACTTTCTGGACGGGGCTGATGATTTCCAGCTTGGCCTCTCCTCTGGTCCAGCCGGTGTATTCGACCGGTTCCAGGTGGACATTGCTCAGGCCGTATTCTTCCATTTTCGCCTTGAAGAACTCCGCGGCCTGGCGCTCACCCTCGGTGCCACCGAACCTGGAGCCAAACTCATCGCATAGGATAATCAGGTTGTCCATAGCTTCGGTGCTGGTGTAGATATCGCCGACGATTTGCTGGTCTATGGATAGAAATGGGTTTTGGTGTGACATAATCTCTCCTTCCTGACCCGGCCAGCAGACAGCCACGACGCCCCGCCTCGCCTGTCCTGCTTAGCCCCAGGCTCAGGGAACGCAGGTCGTCGCCAGCTGGCCAGTGGGCCACTACACTGGTGTGAGCTTAGCTAAGATGGTTATTTAGGGCTGGAGAAATACACCCTCGATCCGCCTGAAGATGTCGTGGATCTCGCCCCGGCGGATTTCGTCGTCGGGCTTGACGTGGTAGAAGATGCCGTTCAGGGCCTCAAAGACCTCCTGGCTTGAATAGTTCTGTTTGTGTCAGTTGGGTATCGGACATCGCATCCTCCCCAATACGCACTTCTTGGAGACCAATAAAGCCGCCCCCGACTTGCCCAGGAAGCGGCTTTGTGCTACAATTCTCCTTGCCTTCTCCTGGGCCGTTCAAGAGTAGATGTTGGGATTATCGGTAGAGTGACCAATCACTGCTTTCTCTTCTTCTTCCCCTTCTTCTTGCCCCTTTCCTTTTCCTTCTTCTTTCCCTTTTCCTTCTTCTTTCCCTTTCCCTTCTTCTTCCCCTTCCCCTTCTTCCCCTTCCCCTTCTTCTTCCCGGGCACCTCAACAGTCTGAGTCATGGCAGTTCCCAGACCTTCCTCCGCATACGCAACACTCTTCGAGAGGAACCGTGTCACTGTCGCTCCGCACTCCGGACACGGTCCCCTCGCCATCGGCTGACCCTTCGATGTCTCTCCGACGGTACCTTCGTTGATCATCCGCTTCTCACGACACTTGAGGCAATAGCCCTCGAACTCCATGTGGATCTCCTTTCCCTTTCTTCTATGACAGATACCCTTGCTGGCTTCGAGCTGATTCGCTGTCTTCGTCAGAGCCGCCATTGCGACAGGACTGCCAGTCGCTCGACAGCCCCCCACAGGTTCCGTCCTGCGGAAACCAACAAGCCGCCCCCGACTTGCCCAGGAAGCGGCTTTGTGCTACAATTCTCCTAGCTTACCTCCTGGGCCATTCAGGACGAGGTGTTGGGATTGCCAGAGCGGCTACTCTGTAATCCCTTTTTGTTTGGCTGCTGAGCATAGTATAGCAGACTTCGCCTACTTTGGCAACAGCAAAAGATCTCCTGTGCGTTTGACGCGGGGGGCTTTTTAGAATATACTATCAGATGTTGAGATAGAATGGCGGGCAGATTTCGCAGTTGACAGGGAGTGGACTATGGTCAAGGTGATGTTCCGAGACAAGGAGTGGGAAGTGCGGGCTGGGATGACGGTGCGAGATGCCATCCTGAAAGTGGGGTTAGATACTCAGGCTGTCCTGGCCGTTCGCGATGGCAAGCTGATCAACGAAGCCACCATCCTGAGCGATGGGGACGTGATCAGGTTGGTGGCGGTGATATCAGGTGGATAGGTCCGGTTCCCGAGGTGTGTTCATGAGGTGCAAGAAGTGTGGCGGCGTGGCGGTGATCAACATGCGTCACCACCGGTTGGCGCTGTGCGCTGATCATTTTGCTGAGTGGTTCATGAGCTACACGCAACGCGCCATCGAGAAGTACCGCATGTTCGGCCGCGACGACCAACTGCTGGTGGCCGTTTCCGGCGGCAAGGATAGCCTGGCGCTGTGGGACGTGTTGTCGCAGTTGGGCTATCGCGCCGACGGGATGTACATCGGCCTGGGGATCGGCGGCGACGATGGCTACTCGGCGGCGTCCCAGCTCAAGGCGGAGGCCTTCGCCGAGGCGCGCGGCCTGACGCTACAGGTGGTGGACGTCAAGCAGACCTATGGCGAGAGCGTCCCGGAGCTGGCGCAGACGACGCGCCGTGGGCGCAAGCCCTGCGCGCTCTGTGGGCTGGTGAAGCGCCACATCATGAACCGCGTGGCCTACGAGGGCGGCTACGATGCCATCGCCACGGGCCACAACCTGGACGACGAGGCCGCAGTCCTGATGCAGAACACCCTCCGCTGGCAGACGGGCTATCTGGCTCGCCAGTCTCCCGTCCTTCCCTCCACCCATCCCCGGCTGGCCCGCAAGGTCAAGCCCTTCGTGCGCCTCTACGAGCGGGAGACAGCAGCCTACGCCATCGTGCGGGGCATTGACTACATCTACGACGAGTGCCCCCATGCCGTGGGCTCCACGACCATCTTTTACAAAGAACTCCTGAACCAATTGGAGAGCCGCTCGCTGGGGGCCAAGCTGGGCTTCTACCTCAGCTTCCTGCAAGTGAAAAAGGAGGGACTGCTCTCGGTGCAAGAGAAAGCATTGGAGCTGAAAGAGTGCCAGAGGTGCGGCCAGCCGACCTCAGCGCCGGAGCTTTGTGCGTTTTGCCGGCTGTGGGAGCAGCGGATGGATAACCATGGCTGACAGAAGAGGGCTCAATCACGTCATCATCGTCACCTCAGCCTACATCGCGGCCCAGATGCTGGCCGACGTGGCCAGCCTCAAGATCGCTGTCGTGGGCGGGTTCTCCATTGATGCGGGCACTTTCGTCTATCCGCTCACCTTCACCCTGCGCGACCTGGTGCACAAGATCGTTGGCGCGGCCGGAGCACGGCTGCTGATCATCACCGCTGCGGTGATCAACCTGGTCATGGCCCTCTTCTTTGCCTTTACCGCCGCGCTGCCGCCCGACCCCTCCTGGCCGCTTCAAGATGCCTACGCCGCGGTGCTGACGCCCGTTTGGCGCATCGTCATCGCCAGCATCCTGGCCGAGGTGATCGCCGAGTTGGTTGACACCGAGGTCTATCGGCTGTGGGTGGAGCGAGTGACTCGGCGCTATCAATGGGCGCGGGTGCTTATCAGTAACTCGGTCAGTGTGCCACTCGATAGCCTGGCCTTTTGCTGGCTGGCCTTTGGCGGAGTGCTCCCCAATGCCGTGGTGTGGAGCATCGTCATCTCTAACGTGTTGGTGAAGGGGGCGACCACATTGATCAGTCTGCCGGCGATTTACCTCGTTCCCGAAGCCGACCGGGGCGGGGACGCTCCGCTGTAACAATACGAGCGTCGTTACTACTCAGGCTGGCGGTTGAAACCGCGCCTGGAGAGCTAAAGCTGACTGTCCACCTACGTGGACAGCGACGTCCACGCAGGTGGACGCCCGGCTGAAAGCCCTGGAGAGGCGATTTCAATCGCGGCACAGGGTAGCCTGAGCAGTCACCGAGCGTCAAAGATTGAGAGGTAAAGATGAACAATGATGCACAAGCGACTCCCGCCCTGATCGTGAACGACGAGTTGCCGCCCGGTCATCGCTCCGGGTTCGTGGCGGTCATCGGCAAGCCCAACGTGGGCAAATCCACCCTCATCAACGCCTGGCTGGGGCAAAAGATCGCCATCGTCTCCCCCAAGCCGCAGACGACGCGCAACCGCCTGCGCGGCATCCTGACGCGGCCCGACGCCCAGATTGTCTTCGTGGACACGCCCGGCATCCATCAGCCCCGCCACAAGCTGGGCGAGTTCATGGTGGAGACGGCTACCAAGAGCATCCCCGACGCCGACGTGATTCTGTTCATGGTTGACGTTTCAGAGATGCCCACGGCGGAGGACGAGCAGATCGCTCAACTGATCGAGAAGCAGGGTCAGTCGCCCGTTGTGCTGGTTCTCAACAAGGCCGACCTCTTGCCTCCTGAGAAAGTTCAACTCCGCAGCAATGCCTACTTTGAGCTGGTAAAACACGATGAGTGGATGATGATCTCCGCCACCCGAGGCGACAACCGCGGCAAGCTGTTGGACATGGTTGTGGCCTGCCTGCCCGAGGGCCCTCGCTACTTCCCTTCCGACCAACTCACCGATCAGACCATGCGTTTCATCGCGGCCGAGCTCATCCGCGAGCAGGTGCTCCGGTTTCTCCATCAAGAGGTGCCCCATTCTGTGGCAGTGGTCGTGGAGGAGTGGAAGCAGCGGCAGGAGGACCTGACCTACGTCGGGGCCAACATCTTCGTGGAGAAGGATTCCCAAAAGGGCATCATCATTGGCCGCGGGGGCGGCATGCTGAAGCGCATCGGGCGGGCGGCTCGAGAGGAGATCGTGCAGTTGGTGGGCAATCGGGTGTACCTGGAGTTGTGGGTCAAGGTGCGGGCGAAGTGGCGGCGGGATGAGCAGGAATTGAGGCGGCTGGGGTACGCGCTACCCCGCAAGAAATGAGTTTTTGACAGGGCGATAAGTCAGTGTTATAATGTACACTGCACAAAGCGCTTGGATCTCCCGCGGAGACAATGAGGCAACGAGGTAGGAGGTGGCGAGTCAATGAGGTAACGGCTGTCCAGTTGGCGTGTTACTCTTTGACTCGTTACTCATCACCTCGTTGTTCATTCCCATAGGAAGGGGGTGGGGATATCGGACTGATTCTGCCGTTTGTTCACCGTTTGTTAATTGCCCACTGCTAGATACTCAGAGGAGGAAGGAAATGAAACACTGGAAAGCGATTTTGGCGCTGTTGATGCTGGTGACGATGGTGGTCACTAGCTGTGCGCCAGCGCCTACGGCCACACCGAAGCCGGCCGCCGAGGCCAAGACGCTGATCATTGGTTACACCGCATCCCAGACCGGAAAATACAACGTTTCCTCCACGCGGCAGGTCAATGGCCTGAACCAGTGGATGAAGGAGGTCAACGATGCCGGTGGGATCAAGTTGAGCGATGGCACGGTGGTCAAGTTTGATTCGAGATCCTACGACGACGAAAGCACCACCGAGCGCGTGCAGGAGCTCTACACCCGGCTGGCCACCGAGGACAACGCTGACTTCCTGATCAGCCCCTACTCCAGCGGCCTGACCGCTGCCGCGGCGGTGATCGCCGAGCAGTATGGCAAGGTGATGATCACCACGGGGGCCGCGTCCGATGCTACCTATAAAGAAGGCTACACCCTGGTCTTCCAGGCCTACACCCCAGCCAGCCGCTACCTGACCGGCGCAGTGGACCTACTGGCCCATGTGGACCCTAGCGTCAAAAAGGTAGCCTTTGTGTACGAAAACACCAAGTTCGCCACCAGCGTGGTGGAAGCTGCCCATGCCTACGCCGAGGGCGAAGGCTACGATGTGGTGCTCTTTGAGGGCTATGATGCTGAGACGACCGACTTCGGGCCCTTTATCAACAAGATCCTGGAGACCGGGGCCGAGGCCATCCTGGGCGGCGGTCACTTCCAGGACGGCAGCACCTTTGCCCGGCAGATCCACGAGAAGAACGTGGACATTAAGCTCTTCACCCTGTTGGTCGCCCCACCAGAGCCCGACTTCGCCGACCTGGGTGGTGCCGCCCTTGGTGTGATCGGCCCCAGCCAGTGGGAGCCGCTGGCTGCCTTCACTCCGGAATCGGCCAAAGAGGCTGGCCTGGAGTGGTTCGGTAAGCTGGGTGGGGAGTTCGTGACAACTTACGAGGCCGCTTACAACGAGGAACCATCTTACCACTCCATCGGCGGGTACGCAGCCGGCCAGATCCTGCAAAAGGCCATCATTGATGCGGACTCGACGGAGCCGATGGCCATCAAAGCGGCGATGGAGAAGATGGACATCCTCACCTGCTACGGCCACGTCAAGTTCGAGACCAGCGCCGAGGCTCACGGCCTGCAAGTCGGCCACGACATGGTCTATATCCAGTGGCAGAAGGATGATGCGGGCAACCTGGCGAAACAGGTGGTCTGGCCGCTGGAAGGCGCGACCGCCGAGACGCTTTATCCGAAACCGTAGTCAAGTCGGTTGACTAAGCCCTGCAGGCGCTTTGTGTTGGGAGAAGGTCTCCGACCGAACCCTTTGCGGCTGTGGTCGGAGACCTTGCCGAACATAGGCCGGGCGTGAGGCCACGCCTGCGGGGCGCCATGAAGCATGAAAATGCCCCTCAACAAGCTGAGGACGCCGGAGTCCCGAACTTCTTCGGGCTGTTTTCAGAATAGGAGACAGGCATGATTATTCCTTCTCTAGTTGATGGATTGCTCCTTGGATTCGTCTACGGCATCGCGGCCATGGGGCTATCCCTGATCTGGGGTGTGATGGACGTGATCAACTTGTCGCACGGCCCCATTATCGCCCTGGGCATGTTTGGAGTTTACCTGGCCTTCACCGGCCTGGGCCTGGCCCCCTATCTGGTGCTGCCGCTGGTGGCCGTGGCCGGTTTGCTGCTGGGCATTGTGATCTACGGGGTGGCCGTCCATCGCGTGCTCAACGCTCCCCACCTTTCCACTCTACTGGCGACCTTTGCAGTCAACATGATCATGATTGGGATTGGCACGGCAGTCTTTTCTACCTCGCCGCGCAATGTGGACTTCTCCCTGGGGAGCCTCTCTCTGGGACCCATCACCCTGACCTGGGCGCGGGTGGCGGCGGCCCTGGCAGCTTTGCTGGTGAGCGGATTGCTCTACCTGTTCCTCTACCGCACCCGGCCGGGTAAGTCCATCCGGGCGGTGGCCAACAATCGGGCCGCCGCAGAACTGATGGGGATCCCGACTTACTGGGTGCTGGCTCTCAGCTTTGGCCTGGGCACGATGCTAGCTGCCATCTCTGGCGGACTGATCGCCACTTTCTTTCCCTTTACCATCCTCGCTGGCGGCCGCTACGAGTTGAAGAGCTTTGTGATCTGTGTGCTGGGTGGCCTGGGCAATCCGCTGGGTGCGCTCATCGGCGGCTTGCTCCTGGGTGGGCTGGAAGGGATCATCCCCGTCTTCATAGAGACTACCTGGGTGCCCGTCCTGGAGTTCGTTTTGTTCGTCATTATCCTGCTGGTGCGGCCGGCCGGCCTTTTGGGGAGTGAGACATGAAGCCATTCAGTGGAACTCATGACAAGCCGTGGCGAAATCCTGGGCTTTGGCTGGCGTTGGTGCTCACGGCTGCCATTGGCTTGTGGCCGGCCTTCGCCGCAAACAAAGCCTATTCGCGAGAGGTGGCTTTTACCATCCTGAAGTCGGTGGCATTGGCTTCCAGCCTGAATATCCTACTGGGATACACCGGCTACGTGAGCTTTGGTCACATTGTCTTCTTTGGCATGGGGGGGTACGTTGGTTTCTACCTGCTGAGCGTTCACGGCGCTCCCCTCTACCTCGCAGTGCCGGCGGGTGCACTGGCCGCTGGCCTGCTCGCCTTTTTGCTGGGAAAGGCGATCTTGCGTCTGCGAGGCGCTTACTTTGCTCTGGCGACCATTGGCATCAATGAGGTTGCTCGTGCTTTTATCAAGAACTTCGGCCCCTTTGGCGGGCCAATTGGGATGTCACTCAAGTTTCAGGTGTACAAGGACTACGGCGGCGCCAATCAGGCCTTGTGGATTACCTTCATCTCCTTGGCGGTCCTGACTGTGATCATTGTCCTGGTCAGCTTCCTGGTGAAAACCTCCCGCTTTGGGCTGGGCCTGATGGCGATCCGCGAGAACGAAGACGCGGCCGAGGTGATGGGGGTAGTGGCGCCCGGTGTTAAGACTTGGGCCTACGTCCTGTCGGCCATCTTCCCGGGGATGATCGGTGTGCTCTTTTTCTTCAAGAACGGCAACATCGAACCGCCCGATGCCTTCAACCTGCATCAATCCATTGAGACGATTGTCATGGTGATGCTGGGCGGTCATGGCACCGTGCTGGGGCCGCTGGTCGGCGCGACCGTCTACCAGCGGCTTCGGGGCTTCTTGCTGGTCAGCCCGCTCTTTAAGAACATCCAACTGGCGGTAGCCGGTGTGCTGTTACTGATCATCGTTCTCTTTGTGCCAGCAGGCGTGATCGGCTGGCTTCGCGGTCGCTTCCTACGTCTGCGGAGGGTGCTAGAATGACGGCGAACAACATAATCCTGCAAGTGCAAGGAGTTTCCAAATACTTTGGCGGCCTCCTTGCTGTATCGGACGTTACGTTCGATCTGCCGGAGGGGCAGATTCTGGGTCTGATCGGCCCGAATGGCGCGGGAAAAACGACCCTTTTCAACTGCATCAACGGTGTTTACCCGCCGACTGAGGGACGGGTGGTCTTTCGGGACCAGGACATTACCGGCTGGAGGCCCTACAAAGTAGCCCGCCTGGGACTGGCCCGCACTCACCAGATCGTGCAGCCGTTGAACGAACTGACGGTGCTGCAAAACGTGATGGCTGGCGCGTGCTTTGGCCACGAGCGGCGCTCGCTGAGCCAGGCGCAAGGCATTGCGGACGAGGTGCTAGCTTTTGTCGGCCTGGCCGAACGACGGGGTGAGTTAGCCGCCAGCCTGAACGTGGCCCAGAAGAAGCGGCTGGAGCTGGCGCGGGCCCTGGCGGCTCGCCCCTATCTGTTGCTGTTGGACGAAGTGCTGGCCGGGCTGAACCCCACCGAGATCGCGGAAATGGTCGAGGTGGTTCTCAAGATCCGCGAGCAGGGAGTGACTATTTTCATCATCGAGCATGTGATGCACGCCCTGATGAACGTCTCGGATCGGGTCATCGTGATAGACTACGGGGAGCAGATTGCTGAAGGGATACCAGAGGAGGTCGCCAATGACCCCAAGGTGATTGATGCCTATCTGGGTGATCCGAAATTGGCCAAACAGCTGATGGGCCAATAGCCAATACCTAATATCCAAGGCAACGTGCGGGTTCATACCAGAGATTGGGTATTAGATATTAAAGGGGGAGGAATGAGCAATGGCGTTACTGGAAGTTCAAAACCTTTCTTCCGGCTATGGTGAGCTCCAGATTCTGTGGGATGTCTCGCTGGAGCTGGAAGCAGGAAAACTCACGGCCCTGGTCGGCTCCAATGGGGTGGGCAAAACCACGCTGCTGCGCAGCCTGGTGGGATTGCTCAAACCCTGGCAAGGCTCACTCACCTTTGACGGCCGCGACGTAACCCGCGTTTCGCCCCATGCCAAGGCTGCTCAGGGGTTGGTGTTGGTGCCCGAAGGCCGTCAACTGTTCACCGACATGAGCGTCTACGAGAATCTGGAGATGGGTGCCTTTACCAAGCGGGGTCAGGCGCACTTGCAGCAAAACCTGGAAAGGGTTTATGACATGTTCCCGATCCTGAAAGAGCGTAGCGGCCAGAAGGCAGGGACCCTCTCTGGGGGCGAGCAACAGATGCTGGCTGTGGCGCGGGGGCTCATGGCACAGCCCGAGATCCTGATGTGCGATGAGCTCTCACTGGGCCTGGCACCGTTTCTGGTGCTGAACCTCTTTGAGATCTTGCAGAAGCTGAAGGCAGAGGGGCTGACCATGTTGCTGGTGGAGCAGAACGTCCAAATGGCGCTGGCCGTCAGTGATTATGCCTACGTACTGGCCGATGGACGGGTTGAGCTGGAAGGCCCATCCCGTGAGGTGGCCAAAAACGAACACGTTCGCCGTGCCTACCTGGGCATCTGACTTCCCCGCACTTGCGCAAAACGGCGTTCGGGTGTATACTTCTAGCCCTGGATTCAAGGAGGAAGCCACCAACGTCGTTATGGATTCTTTGGCGAGGGCGAACGAGGCACGACCAGTAACAGTGTATCGGGATTTTCTAGAGGTGTGGGACACCGAGAAAGATAGGCTTTTGAAGCTGTAGCCTGTGTTTGAGGTGTCCCTTTGTATGCCAGGCAAAGGAGATTGAAGAGTGAGAGAGATAACTACAGAACAGATAACTCAGGAGGTGGCTCGTCTCTGCATTGAGGCGAACTACTACCTGGGCGAGGACGTGCTGGACGTTCTGCACGATGCTCGTGAGAATGAGGTATCGCCGGTAGGGCAAGCGGTGCTGGACCAGATCCTCCAGAATATTGAAATCTCCAACCGGGGGGAGCTGCCGCTGTGCCAGGATACCGGCCTCCTGGTTGCGTTCCTCGAGCTGGGGCAGGAGGTTCACATCGTGGGCGGCGATCTCTACGAGGCCATCAACGAGGGAGTGCGCCAGGGCTACAAAGTAGGTTACTTGCGCAAGTCGGTGGTGGACAAGCCTTTCTCAGCACGGGTGAACACCAAAGACAACACCCCGGCGGTGATCCACACTGAGATCATCCCAGGGGACAGGCTGAAGATCACCGTTTGTCCCAAGGGCGGCGGCAGCGAAAACATGAGCTATCTCAAGATGTTCTCGCCGGCGGCCGGCAGGCAAGGAATCATTGATTGGGTAGTCGAGTGTGTGGATAAGTCTGGGGCCAACCCTTGCCCGCCCATCATTGTGGGGGTGGGCATCGGCGGCACCGTTGACCAGACCACGCTCATCGCCAAGAAGTCACTGCTGCGACCGGTGGGCCAGCCCCATCCCGACCCCGAGGTGGCCGCACTGGAGGCCGAGATACTGGAGCGGGTGAACAAGCTGGGCATTGGCCCGCAGGGTTTAGGAGGAAGAGTGACCGCCCTGGCCGTCCACGTAGAGACCTTCCCCTGTCACATCGCCAGCATGCCAGCGGCGATAAACATCCAATGCCACAGCGCACGGCACAAGGAAGCGGTTTTGTGACTGGATATTAGAGATTAGAGATTGGAGATTGGAGGTTAGAAGCTGGATGGTGAGCAATACCTAATCTCCAATACCCAATATCCAAGCAGGAGGTATATCAATGTCCAAGAAGATCACCACCCCTTTGACGGATGATGTGATTGAACAACTGCACGCTGGCGACGACGTGCAGATCACCGGCACTATCTACGTGGGGCGTGACTCGGCCCACAAGCGGATGATCGCTGCCCTGGACGCGGGTGAGGAATTGCCCCTTGACCCCCAAGGGCAGATCATCTACTACATGGGCCCTTCGCCAGCCAGGCCGGGGCGACCCATCGGTTCCGCCGGCCCGACGACGTCCTATCGCATGGACCCCTATGCTCCTCGCATGTTGGAGGTGGGCCTCAAGGGGATGATCGGCAAAGGGAATCGGGGGGCTGAGGTGCGGGAGTCGTTGAAGAAACACAAGGCCGTTTACTTCGCGGCCATTGGCGGGGCGGCGGCTCTCATCGCCGATAGCATCAAAGAGGCCGAGGTCATTGCCTACGATGATCTGGGCGCTGAGGCCTTGCGCAAGCTGAGGGTGGAGGACTTCCCGGCCATTGTGGTCAATGATATTTATGGTGGGGATGCCTACGAGCAGGGGAAAGCGAAGTATCGGGTGGAGGACTAAGCAGCATGAGGATCAGGCTGTCGGCAGAGGTGCTCAGGAACGACCTGGTGCGCAGGATTGAAGAGATCAGCGGGCAGGACCTCTTAGCTTGTTATCAGTGTGGCGAATGTTCAGCGGGCTGCCCGGTGGCCTTCGCCATGGACATGCTGCCCAGCCAGGTCATCCGCCTGGTGCAGTTGGGCCAGGTGGAGGAGGCCCTGGAGTCGGAGACCATCTGGTTCTGCGCCGCCTGCCAGACCTGCTACGCCCGCTGCCCCAAGGGAGTTGACCTCTCGCGCATCATGGAGGCCCTGCGGGAGATCGCGCTCCAACGAGGGGGCGACCATCTGAAAATTGAAGCCATCTGTCCCGAAGAGCTGGCGGAGTTTCCCCAGCAGGCTTTCATTGGTGGTTTCCGCAAGTACACTTCGTAGCGGGCACACTATGTCCGTGGGCTCGTAGATTCGTAAACTCGTAGATTCGTCGGATACGAGTTCACGAATGTACGAATCCCGAATCTACCAGCATACCTTTGGAGATACGCATGGAAATACCCTACTACCCCGGCTGTACCCTGAACACCACGGGCAAGGGCTTCGACAATTCGGTACGGGCTTCGGCCAGAGAACTGGGCCTGGAGTTGGTTGAGTTGGAAACATGGAATTGCTGTGGAGCTAGTTTTCCCCTGCTGGTTGATAACATGTTGGACTTGGCCGGACCGACTCAGGTACTGGTCAGCGCTCGACAGGCAGGCCAGCGGCTGGCCGTAGCCTGCTCTACTTGCTACAACGTCCTCAGGCGCACGAACAAAGTGATCCGCGAGGACGAGGACAGCCGGGAGAAGCTCAACTTCTTCTTGGAAGCGGACTACAGCGGCGACCTGGAAGTTCTCGATTTATTGCAGATACTGCGCGACGAGGTCGGATTCGACAGGATCAAAGAGGCGGTCAAGAAGCCCCTTTCGGAGCTGAAGGTCGCTGCATACTATGGCTGCATGGTTCTCCGCCCTCCGGGTGAGGTGGCTTACGAAGACCCGGAGAATCCCCGCGCGCTGGATGATCTGGTCACAGCATTGGGGGCTGAGGCAGTGGACTATTCCCACCGGGGCGAGTGCTGCGGGGCCTACCTGGCAGTCAAGTCAGTTGATGTGACAGCGGAGATGAGCTATACCATCCTGTCCTCGGCGCAGCGCAGCGGAGCTGATCTGGTGGTCACTAATTGTCCCCTCTGCCAGTTCAACCTGGACAGGATGCAGAAGACGATGAGCAGCCGGCACGCCGGTTTCCGGCCTATCCCGGTTCTGTATTTCACTCAGCTTTTGGGCATCGCCTTGGGTCTGAATAGCGGAGACTTCGAGTTGGATGGGCACTACGTTGATCCGCGGCCAGTGTTGGCTAAATGGCTGGACGGAGAGATTCTTAGCGGTTGAAACCGCCTCTTGAGGGCGCGAATGCGCCGGTCGTCCACCTGCGTGGACTATTCACGCGACCACGTAGGTGGTCGCCCGGCACGAAGTGCCCTCAGAGGTGCGATTTCAATCGCCATCTGAGCTTATGGTTGAAACAGCGAACCTAGTTGAGAGTGCAACAAGCTCTACGAGAGCACTAATCATAGGCGCCGGCATCGCCGGGATGCAGGCTGCGCTGGACATAGCCAACTCGGGCTACGAGGTGGTGCTGGTGGACAAGCTCCCCTCCATCGGCGGGCGGATGCACCAGTTGTCGGAGACCTTCCCCACCCTGGACTGCGCCCAGTGCATCCTGACCCCGCGCACGGTGGAGGTGGGGCACCACGACAACATCAAGCTCCAGACGTACTCGGAGGTGGAATCCATTGAGGGCGACATCGGGGATTTCCGTGTCCGCATCAGGCAGAGGCCAGCTTACGTGGACTGGGACCTCTGCACTGGCTGCGGAGTGTGCCAGGAGAAGTGTCCCAAGCGAGTCGAATCGGAGTTTGAACGGGAGATGGGCAGACGCAAGGCCATCTATACCCTCTCGCCTCAGGCGGTGCCCAACAAGCCAGTGATTGACGCCGAAAACTGCATCTACTTCGTCAGGGGGCGGTGCCGCGCCTGCGAGAAGCTCTGCCCGGTGGGAGCGATTGACTTCGAGCAGGAAGAGCGCACCATTGAGGAACGGGTGGGGGCAGTCATCGTGGCCACGGGCTACGATCTCTATCCGACGGATGGCCTGGGTCATTACGGCTACGGCAGGATACCGGACGTCATTGACGGGCTGGCCTTCGAGCGCCTGCTTTCAGCTTCGGGGCCTACGGCTGGCCAGGTGAAGCGGCCCTCCGACGGCAAGGTGCCCAAAGAGGTGGTCTTCGTCCAGTGCGCGGGCTCTCGCGATCCAGAGCTGGGTGTGCCCCATTGTTCCAAAATCTGCTGCATGTACACCGCCAAGCACGCCATGCTCTACAAACACCGCGTCCACGATGGCCAGGCCTACGTTTTCTACATTGACATCCGCTCCGCTGGCAAGGGCTACGAGGAGTTCGTGCGGCGGGCGATGGAAGAGGATCGGGTGCTCTACCTGCGGGGCAAGGTGTCCAAGATCTTCCAGGATGACGGCAAGGTCGTCGTCTGGGGGGCCGATACCTTGAGCGGGAGACCCGTGGAGGTAGCGGCTGATCTGGTCGTGCTGGCCACGGCCACAGTGCCCAAGGCCGGAGCCAGAGAATTGGGGCAGATGCTGGGCATAGAGACCGACGAGCTAGGGTTCTACACCGAGACCGACGGCAACATGCATCCTCTGGAGACCGTGCGGCCTGGCATCTTCCTAGCGGGGGCGGACTCGGGGCCCAAGGACATCCCGGAAACCGTGGCCCAGGGAAGCGGCGCGGCAGCCAAGGTGCTGTCGCTGTTCGCCCAGTGGAGTGCATTGTGAGGCAGGAGTTCGGTCCCTATACCACGGTGTTGGTGGCCATCGTCAACAACCAGCGGGACTTCGCCATCGCCAGGGACGAGCACTGGTATCGTATACCCGTCAGGCGCGCTCCAACCAGGGCCATAAGCGCCCCCATCTTGGCTTTCTACCAGACCAAGGTCTTCGGCGAGGATGCCTGGGCCATCAACTACTGGGCCGAGGCCGAAGAGTGGGAAACCGTCAAGCGAGTTGAGCTTTTGCCAGAGGAAACTTCTCATCCCCGGGCTCAGGAGGAGTACTACCGAATCCACCTGGGGGAGTTCAGGCGACTGCCTCATTCTATCGTGAGCAAGAAGTGGCGGCGCATCACTTTCATCATCACCACCTGGGAGCGCTTGATGCGGGCGCGGGAGGTGACGGAGCTTCTGCACGGCGACATCTGGGAGGAACGACTGTATCGTGCGTTGCGAAAGATGGGCGTTGTTGCCGAGGGAAGGGTGAATTGGGAAGCGAGTGGGGGAGAGGTGTGGGATTGAACCTGCAGTCCAATCTTGCTCGGCCTGGATTATGGCAACCAGAAGTTGCCCTTAGAGCAATTTCATCCACTGAGGCTTGGGAGCGAACTGAATGAGGAGAATTGGCGTTTTCGTCTGCCACTGCGGCCTGAACATCGCCGGCACGGTGGACGTGGAACGGGTGGCTGAAGAGATACGCGACTATCCAGGTGTGGTCTACTCGGCGGACTATAAATACATGTGCTCCGATCCTGGGCAGGAGCTCATCAAAGAGGCCATCGCCGAGCACGATCTGGATGGGGTCATCGTCGCCGCTTGCTCACCGACCATGCACGAGGTCACTTTCCGCAAGACGACGGCCTCGGCTGGGTTGAACCCCTATTTGTGCGAGATCGCCAACATCCGAGAACAGTGCTCCTGGGTGCATCAATCGCAGCCCGAGGAGGCGACTGCCAAAGCCATTGAGACCATCAAGACCATCGTTGAGAAAACCCGCCGCGACGAGTCCCTGGTGCCCTTGACCCTGCCGCTGGTCAAGAAAGCCCTGGTCATCGGCGGCGGCATCGCCGGCCTGCAAGCTGCGCTCGACGTCGCCGAGGCTGGCTATCCCGTGATCCTGGTCGAGAGGCGATCACACCTGGGCGGGCGCATGGGCGAGCTATCCGGTGTCTATCTCAACTTCGACATCGCGCCCGACCTGTTGGCCTCCAAGATTGAGGCCGTGACCGAGCATCCCAATATCCAGGTCATCACCGAGGCCGAGGTGGAGGAACTTGGCGGCTACGTCGGTAATTTCACTGTCAAAGTTCGTAGATCCGTAGATTCGGAATTTGTAGACTCGTCGGCATCTACGGATCTACGAATCCCGAATGGCGGGGTTTACGACGTTGGCGCCATTGTGGTCGCCACCGGCTACAACCTCTATCCCAAGGAGGCATTGGGCTACTACGGTGGCGGCAAGTATCCCGATGTCATTGATGGCTTGCAGTTTGAACAGATGTTAGCTGCAGGTGCACCGATTCGCCGGCCTTCGGATGGGAAGGTTCCCCAGGAGGTCGTCTGGGTGCAGTGCGCTGGCTCCCGCGACCCGGAGCTGCATAAGCCCTACTGCTCCAAAATTTGCTGCATGTACGTGGCCAAGCAGACCGTCCTCTACAAACGCCAGGTGCCCGAAGGACAGGCCTACGTTTTTTACATTGATGTCCGCTCCGCTGGCAAGGGCTACGAGGAGTTCGTGCAGCAGGCCATGGAGCAGCACGATGTGCTTTATTTGCGCGGCAAGGTATCGAAGATCTTCCAGGAAAATGGAAGAGTGATGGTCTGGGGGGCGGACACTTTGACGGGCAAGCCGTTAGAGGTAGCCGCCGACCTGGTCGTGCTGGCTACGGCAGCCGTGCCCAGCGAGGGATCTAAGGACCTGGGTCAGCGTTTGCGGATAGCCACCGACGGGCACGGCTTCTTCAGCGAAGCCCATCCCAAGCTGCGCCCCGTGGAGAGCCTGACGGCGGGTATCTACCTGGCGGGCGCGGCCCAGTTTCCCAAGGACATACCGGAGACCATCGCTCAGGCCAGCGGCGCGGCGGCCAAGGTGCTCTCCCTTTTCTCCCAGCGGGAGATGGTGCAGGAGCCCATCATCGCCTACGTGGACGCGGAGCTGTGTTCCGCGTGCGGCTTGTGTATTGAAGCCTGTCCCTACGAAGCCCGCGAGATGCATCCCTGGAAGAATCTGGCCACAGTCAACGTGGCCCTTTGTCAGGGTTGCAGCGCTTGCGTGGTGGCCTGTCCCAACAAGGCCTCAGCAGTGCGGAACTTCACCACGGGGCAGATATTGGCGATGGTGGATGCGTTGACGTAAAGCGTGAAACGTAACCACTTATGAAGAATCAAGGAGGTGTGAAAATGCTAGTAGGTGAAAGGATGACCAAGCGTCCGATTACCACTCATCCCGATACTCCCATTGATGATGCCCTCAAGCTCATGCGGGATTCAAAGGTGCGCCGCTTGCCCGTGTTGGACAAGGGTGGCAAGCTGGTGGGCATCGTTACCGAGAAAGACTTGTTGTACGTGTCTCCCTCGCCAGCCACATCGCTGAGCGTCCACGAGCTGCACTACCTGATCTCCAAGATCAAGGTGGAGGACGTGATGGCCAAGGATGTGGTCACCGCCACCGAGTACACTCCGCTGGAAGAGGCGGCCCGCATCATGGCCGACAACAAGATCGGTAGCCTGCCCGTGATGCGTGATGGCAGGTTGGTGGGTATTATCACCGAGACAGATCTCTTCTGCATGTTCCTGGAACTTCTCGGGGCTAGGGAGAAGGGCGTCAGACTGACCATGCTTGTTCCGGAGCAGAAGGGCGTCCTGGCTACCATCACTGGCGAGATAGTCGAACTGGGCGGCAACATCATCAGCCTGGGGACCTTTGTGGGGGACGACCCCACCAACCGCCTGATCACGGTCAAGGTCTCAGAGGTTGGTCAAGACGGGTTAGTGTCGGCCATGGAAGCGCTGGGTATGGAAACCGTGGACGCGCGGGAGATTTAGGCCGAAACACTACCACCGATTTGGAATAAAGCGGATTGGAGAATGGAATCCGTTTCTTTCTCGATCTAATGTAGTGTCGCCCGGTGTCCACAGCCATACTAGCCAGCCTTTTGATTTCCTCCTCCTTTTGGGTTGGACTTTGGATAAAGCTAGAGAAACCCGTTTTCTGATGATTCTGTTACCGAAATCTAACTGAATCAGCTTGTTTCAAGTCAACATGGATGGCAGTTTGGCGTGAGAAAACGGGTTTCTGGTCGCCATCGTGGGTTTGCCCAAAGTCCAGTTTTGGGGCGGGGGTATTTGATCGCGCCTTGGCCCCGCCGATTTGAGGATTTGTGATTTGCTGGTTTCTGCTGGAGGTCTTACAATGACTGAAGAACTGATTCCTGTCTACGTCATGGGCAAGAGGTACGAGGTGCCTTCTGGCCTGACCATCATGAAGGCTATGGAGTATGCTGGCTACAGGATGGTGCGGGGAGCGGGCTGCCGGGCAGGCTTCTGCGGAGCCTGTGCCACCGTCTATCGTACGGCGGGCGACTACAAGCTCAAGGTCGCCCTGGCCTGTCAGGCGGTTGCGGAGCCCGAAACGTACATAGCGCAGATCCCTTTCTTCCCTGCCGAGCGTGCTCCGTATAGGCTGGATGAGCTGGAGCCGACTTTCGGGACCCTGGTCCAGGTTTATCCTGAGCTGCTGCGCTGCCTGAGTTGTGGCACATGTACCAAATCTTGTCCCCAGGATATAGATGTCAAGGACTACATGGCCGAGGCCATGCGAGGCAACATCGCCGCCGTCGCTGACAAGTCCTTCGACTGCATCATGTGCGGCCTCTGCGCGGCTCGCTGCCCGGCCGAGGAGGTGCAGTACAACATCGCCATCCTCTGCCGCCGCCTCTACGGTAAGTACCTGGCTCCCAAGGCCGAGCATCTCAGCGAGCGGGTGGCGGAGATCGAGGCTGGTCAGCACGACGAGGCGCTGGCGGAGATGAAGTCATTGAGCGAGCAGGAACTGCGCCAGAGGTATAATGAACGGGAGATCGAGCCCGACTAGGGGCGTTTCTCCGAATCAAGGAGATGCACTATGAGCTATACACCTGAAATGCGCGAGTCCATTAAGAAGGTGGAGGCCACTCGACCAGAGCGTTTGCAAGAGACCTTCCCCATGATGACGCCTGAGCAGAAGCAACAGGTACTGGAGCGATTTCATCCCGACTATCGGCTTGAAGCCTTTCGCGAGATCCGGGTGGGGCCGAGCAAGGGCGAGAAGGCCCCCAATGAGCTGGTGGAAGTCCTGGAAGGCCGCAGCCATCTGGCGTCTGATGCTCTGGATTTGACCCAGGTAGACTACGATACCGACGTGCTCATCATCGGTGGCGGCGGGGCTGGCGCCTCGGCCGCGATCCTGGCTCGAGAGAACGGCGCTGGCGTCATCCTGGCCACCAAGCTGCGCTTTGGCGACGCCAACACCATGATGGCTCAGGGGGGCATCCAGGCCGCCGATAAAGCCAACGATTCGCCGGCCATCCACTACTTAGACGTCATCGGTGGCGGCCACTTTGCCAACGATCCCGACCTGGTGGAAGCGCTGGTCATGGACGCTCCTCTCACCCTCAAGTGGCTGGAGGATTTGGGCGTCATGTTCGATAAGGAGCCCGACGGCACCATGATGAGCATTCACGGCGGCGGCACAGCTCGTAAGCGGATGCACTCGGCCAGGGACTACTCCGGCGCGGGAATCATGCGCGTCCTGCGCGACGAGGTGCGCAGCTATCCCGACGACATCACCGTTCTGGAGTTCGCGCCGGCCATCGAGCTTCTCATGGACGATAAGGGCCAGGTGGCAGGGGCCATCTTGCAGAACCTGGAGACAGGGGAACACCTGGTGGTGCAGGCCAGGTGCACCGTCATCGCCACCGGCGGTAGCGGGCGTCTGCACTATCAGGACTTTGCCACCACCAACCACTACGGAGCCACCGGCGACGGCCTGATCCTGGCCTATCGCGTGGGAGCGAAGCTCCTTTACCAGGATACCATGCAATATCACCCCACCGGTGCCGCTTACCCGGAGCAGATCGTGGGGCAATTGGTGACCGAGAAAGTGAGGGGCCTGGGAGCACAGGTCTGCAACATTGACGGGGAGCAATTCGTCTACCCCCGTGAGACCCGCGACGTCGAGGCTTCGGCCCTCATCCGCGAGTGTGTGGAGCGGGGCAAGGGAGTGAGGACACCCTCGGGGATGCTGGGGGTCTGGCTGGACTCGCCGATGATTGACATCATCCACGGCCCGGGCACCGTCGAGGCGAAGCTGCCGGCCATGGTGCGTCAGTTCAAGCGCTTCGACATTGACATCACCACAGAGCCGATGCTGGTCTATCCGACACTGCACTATCAAAATGGCGGCGTGGGCTTGAGGCCTGATGGGGCCGTTCCCGGAATCCCTAACCTGTACGGCGCTGGGGAGATCTCCGGCGGGGTGCACGGTCGCAACCGACTGATGGGCAACTCACTCCTCGAGATCACCGTCTTTGGTCGCCACGCTGGCCGGGCCGCAGCCCTCCGATCCAAGGAGGTCGAGCTGGGCAAGCTGACCCTATCTCACGTGGATAAGTGGAACAAGCAGTTGGAGGAGGAGGGGATAGAGAACCCCATCCTGTCCCCCATCTTGTTACCCGATTATACGCGGAAAGTGCGGTGAGGGTGTGGCTGAGGAGCCGCCTGGTGGAAGCTGGGCGGCTCTTTTTGGTTTCTGGAAAAAGAACACATAGTTTGGACATCTCTGGCCTGTTGTGCTATACTATGATTGTACAAACAATAGCGAAGTCAACGAGCGTCATGCCCTGTTCGAAATGCAAGTAGGAGGCACAAGGAAAAGGAAATGGAGATAGAGATGGAAGCCTTGCAACTGCAAGAATATGATGAGTGGCTGGCTGAGCATCTTGATCAGTTGGTAGTCAATTATCCTGCGAAGGTCGTGGCTATCCACGGCGGGGAGATTATTTCCGTCGGCGACACAGAAACCGATGTATACCGCTGGGTCCGTGAGGTGGGCCTGACACCTATGCCCCTTGTCTTTCGCGTTCCCCGTGAGGAAGACCTGCAATCCATCTTGTACTTTAGTTTCCGGTAAATGTGACTAGACATTCGGTGAAAAATGTGGCAAAATA
>CAYMKL010000114.1:0-22033 GCA_964390805.1 uncultured Anaerolineae bacterium
GGTCCGATGAGGAGCTGGAAGTGCGAGTGCAGTTCCCCCACGGCGTTGTCCAGGGTTCCTCTCCCGCCTGGCAGGCTGGCTACGATAGAAAAGCCGATTATGACGACAAATACCGCCCCGTGGTTGACCTGGCCCTGGGAGCTATCGGCCTCTTGATCCTCGTGGCTGGGCCCCTGGCCTTTATCGTCCTCTGGTACACCCGTGGGCGAGACATGCCCGTGCCCATGGTGGCGGACTACTTGCCTGAGCCGCCCAGCGACCTTCCGGCAGGCGTGGCTGGCACTCTCGTTGACGAGAAGGCCGACATGAAGGACATCATCGCCACCATCGTTGATCTGGCGCGGCGGGGGGTGATAACCATGACCGAGCGGCAGGAACGGGGCTTCCTGGGCTTCGGCACGAGGCATGATTTCACCCTCCAGTTGGTGGACACGGAGCAGCCCTTGCGGCCCTACGAGAAGACGCTGATCAACAAGCTATTCCGCGGTCGCTCGCAGATTGATTTGTCAGACCTCAAGGAAAAGTTGGCATCGTTTCATCCAGCCTGGAAATGACCAGAGATCGCTTTACACTTTTTCCGCGATTATGATCCAAACGGAGCGCAAAAGGCCCCCAAAATGGCCTCCAGAGGGGCAAAATGGCTGTTTATGTTCACTTGGGTCTGCACTCCACCAAAAAAGTGTAAAGTTGCTATTTTGGCGATTTGAAACGATGCCGAAAAGTTCTACAAATCCATCCCCGCCCTGCAGAAGAAACTGTATGCCGAGGTGATGGAAAAGGGCTTCTTCGCCAAAAGCCCTGAGCGAACGCGCAGGAACTATACAATTCTGGGCATCATCGGAATGATTGTGGCCCCTGCCTTGGGTATCGGGGCCTTCATTGCCCTTAGTGGGTACACCAGCGCCGCAATCTGCCCCCCCATCGGGTTGGGCGTGAGCGCCATCACCCTCATCATCGTCGGCCCCTTCATGCCCCGCAAGACCCGTCAGGGATCAGTGGAGGCGGCCAAGTGGAAGGCCTTCAAGCGCTACCTGGCCAACATCGAGAAGTACACCGACCTCCAGCAAGCCCATGACATCTTCGACAGGTATCTGCCCTACGCCATCGCCTTCGGTCTGGAGAGGAGCTGGATCAGAAAGTTCGCCGCCGTCGAGACACCTGCTCCCATCTGGTACTATCCCTACTTTCCTGTCTATGGACACGGTTATTCCCGCCAACGCGGGGTGAGCCGGTCAGTCCCCACAGGCGAGGGCCGGGGCATCCCATCCCTGGAGGGAGCAACCCAGGGCGTCTTCACCTCGCTGGAGAGCATGAGCAGCGGCCTCTTCTCCATGTTGGAGTCGGCCTCCAGCACATTGAGCAGCTCACCCTCCAGCTCCGGCGGAGGCGGATTCAGTGGCGGAGGTGGGGGAGGCGGCGGGGGAGGCGGTGGCGGTGGAGGAGGCGTCGGCTAGAGATGGCTGCGGGCAGGCTTCGTAGGTGCTGAGCCGACTGAAAGCCATTGCCGAGGCACTAAAGACAAACCGACGTAAGTGGTGGAAGCAAGATGGAGAAGATTCTGACCGAACAGACGCTTCAAGAGATCATTGGCCGGATTGTAGAGGTTGCACGTCCCCAGCAAGTTATCCTGTTTGGCTCCGCCGCTAGAGGCGACATGGGACCTCACAGTGATGTGGACCTTTTAGTGGTGGTGGAGAGACCTGTCCATCGGCGGCGGTTGGCGCAAAGCATTTACCGCAACCTGGTGGGAGTTGGATTTGCTGCGGATGTAGTGGTGGTCACCGTAGAAGACTTGCGCCGCTACAAGGAGCATCCAGGGATGGTGATTCGCCCGGCTTTGGAAGAAGGAAAGGTCATTTATGTCTCTTGAACCAGAACTTGGGACGCCGGTCGAATGGCTCAGGCGAGCAGAGTGAAGTCTCATTGGATATCGACAGGAGAAAAAGGCTATGTCAGGGACAGGCAAGACAATAGGGATCATCCTGGTAATGATTGGAGTTTTGATTGGCCTGGTAGCAGCACTTTTCTTCGGCTCAGGCTATGCATCGGGCCGGATGCCCTCAGCCATGATCCTGGGATTCGGCCTGGTGTTCATCGTCGTGGTGCTGCCCCTGGTGGGGGCGGGGGGCTTCCTGTTTGTCAAAGGCCGCCAGGAAGCGGCCGTCTTCGCCGAGGTCGAGAAGGAGAAGAGGGTGCTCAATATGGTGCTCACTCAGGGGCAGGTTCGGGTAGCCGAGGTGGCCCTGGAGCTGAACGCCACCCGCGACCAGGTGAAGGAATGGATCTACGACCTGGTAGGCAAAGGGCTCTTCACAGGCTACATCAATTGGGACGAGGGGATCCTCTACTCCAAGCAGGCCTCGGAGCTGGCGACTAACAAATGCCCCAATTGCGGCGGGCAGTTGGAGCTGGCAGGCAAAGACGTGGTGGGATGCCCCTATTGTGGAACGGAGATATTCCTATGACCGAATCGCTCTTCGATGAGGAAGAATTCCTTCGCTGGATGAGGCAGGCGGAGCATACCCTGACCTCAGCCCAAGGGGATGTCACCGCGGGCGACTACGGATGGGCATGCTTCAAGGCTCAGCAAGCCGCCGAGTACGCAGCAAAAGCCCTTCTGCGCGGCCTGGGTTTGCCCGCTTTCGGCCATTCCGTCCTGGGCCTCGTCGGCGAAATGGAGGGACAAGGGCTTCCCATAACCGAAGATATTCGACAATACTCCCGCACCTTGGATCGGCATTATATACCCCCTCGTTACGCAAACGCCTATCCCGCAGGCAGTCCCTTCGAATACTATGATCGAGAGACGGCCGACGAGGCTGTCGTGTGCGCCCAAGCGGTTCTTGAAGTTGTCCAGGAGGCAAGGGAGCGTCATGCTTAAGGCGTTGGAGGAAAGACGAAAGCAACGAGAAAGATTCGTGGAGATGGCGCGGGCCTACGCCGAAGATCTGCGCGGAAAGCTGGGTCAACTAACGGCCATCGTTTACGGCTCCGTGCCCCGAGGCGACTTCAATCTGGGCAGCGACGTGGACGTCTTGATCATTTCCGAAAGGCTACCCTCCCATCCTCTAGAGCGAATGGAAGTGCTTTACTCTTGTCACGAGCCGCCTCTGGAACCAAAAGGCTACACGCATACCGAGTTCCAGACTCTCCTGGCCAAGCGCAACTCGGTCTTAGCAGAGGTTTTAAGAGATAGCATCGTAGTGATAGATGATCTGGGCCTAACCCACACAAGCCAAATCAAAGCATCTAGTAAGGAGGTGAAAGAGTATGGATCTTAGAGAGAAAGTCGCCGGAGCTCTGGGAGGGCTGGAGCAACTGGTGGCGAAAGTCCCCGGCTACAAGGGCTACAAGGAAAAGGAGATGCGCCGCGAGGCCGATAAGCTCCTCAGGGAACAGTTGGCACGCCAGTTTGAGGAACAACGGCGGCGGATCCCCGACCTGCAGAAACAACTGATCAGCTCAGGACAGATCGGCTTCCTAGATGACCTGGAGAGCGGTGGCATGAAGCTACAGTTCCTCATTGATCGGCTCAAGACGGCCAGCTACGGCTACGCCGGTTTCTTCGACGCCATCAAGGTCAAAGAACCGCAACTCGACGCCCTCTACGAGTTCGACAACGCCCTGATGGACGAGGTGCCCAGAGTAGCCACTGGCATCTACAAGGTCTCCGAGGCCATCACAGCCAAAGAGGGCATTGCCGAGGCCATAGCCAGTCTGGTGAGCACCATCCAGGGCATCAACGACACGTTCAGCAGAAGACAGGATGTAATACTACAAGCGTCGTAGCGCCCAAGCGGCAAGCGTCGTAGCGCCGGTACGCTAAGACGCCACGACGGTATGACGCTAAGACGCTGGAAAAAAGGAGGAAAACCAAATGGCACGGATTTTCGATATAGTTGAGTTCTTCGACGAGACGGGGCGACAGATGGTGCACCGGGTGCCAGAGCACGGCTCAGGCGATTTCCGCCTGGGCTCGCAGGTCATCGTGCGCGAGAGCCAGGAGGCCGTCTTCTTCCGCGACGGCAAGGCCCTGGACACCTTCGGCGCTGGCCGACACACCATTTCCACGGCCAATGTCCCGTTGCTGACCAGCCTGATTGGCATGGCCTTCAGCGGGGAGACGCCGTTCAAGGCCGAGGTCTACTTCGTTAACCTGCGGGAGTTCCTGGAGCAGAAGTGGGGCACTCCCGAGGCCATCACTCTGCGTGACAGTGAGCTGGGCATGGTGCGACTGCGGGCCTTTGGCACCTATTCCATGCAGGTGAACGATTCTCAGCTCTTCGTCAACAAGATCGTGGGTACCCAGGGTCTCTACCAAACAAGCCAGATCCAGGGCTTCCTGCGAGGCATCATCGTGGCCAAGCTCACGGACCTTCTGGGCGAGGTGGGGAAATCCATCCTCGACCTGCCCAGCCTGTACGACGAGATTGGAGCTGGCGCCAAGGCCAAGGTACAGGACGATTTCAACGCCCTGGGCATAGCACTCAAGACCCTCTACGTCACCTCCATCAGCCCTACCGAGGAGACAGCGAAGGCCATTGACGAGCGGGCGTCCATGGGGGCCATCGGCAACATGCAGGCCTACCTCCAGTTCAAGACTGCACGGGCCATGACCGAGGCCGCTGCAGCGCCTGGAGGCGTGGCTGGAGCCGGGGTCGGTCTGGGAGCCGGGGTAGGTATGGGTGCTGCCATGGCCCAGATGATGGCTCAGTCCATGCAGCCGGGCGCGCCGGCAGCAGCCGCGGCGACGATGATGTGCCCCAGTTGTTCGGCACAGATCCCTGCGGCGTCGAAGTTCTGTCCTCAATGCGGTGGCAAGATCGGCGGCGAGATGATCTGTCCCAACTGCAAGGCCGACGTGCCCGATGGCTCCAAGTTCTGCCCTAACTGCGGCACGAAGATAGCATAGTGAAGACCAGTTGAAAACAGAAAGGGCTTCCAGAGGTGATGCACACCTTTGGAAGCCCTTCGCTCTTGTTATGAGGCGATTAGGCAATGAGTCAACGAGGCAATGAGTATGAGTCAACCCTCGTTACTCGTTGCCTCATTTCTTGTCCACCCGTCGGCGAGTCCGCCAAGTGAATACAGCCCAAGCCGCCATGCCGACCCAAGTGGCCACGCTGATGCCCAACCCCACCTTCCACGAAAGAGGCTCGAAAACGAAGCGCACCTCGTGGTAGCCTGGCTCCAGGTAGACGGCGCGGAAAGCGTAGTTGGCCCGCAGAACCGGCTCCGGGCGTCCATCAACATAAGCCCTCCAACCCGGATAGTAAACCTCGCTGAGAACAAGATATGCCTCCACCGGCGTCTTGGCCGTAAGATGGATAGCATCGGGCCGGTAAGCCGTAATATCCAGGGATTCGCTTCCTACTTCCTGTGCCTTGCCTTCTCCTCTCTCACCCTGTCCGTTAAATCCCCTAGTCCGTTGTTCCCCCTCCACAACCACACTGCTGGCCGGGTCGAAGCCGGGCTTCTGAATTTGGGCGAACGCGCTCTCCTGATCGGGCACTGCTACGGCCTGGTGGACGAGGATGGCCCGCGGCAGCGCTTTGGTGTTCAGGTAGATGTTGACCTGCGGGTCACGGTCGAAGACGGGCACGAACTTGTCCCAGTCCAGAGGCACGTCCTTGTGGCCGATAACGTACTTGGCGTTCACGAAGTCATACAGGCGGGATGACCGAAGGCCCCGCAGGCCCACCGCGTCCCAGTAGCGCTGGTAATCAGCCAACTGAAGCGGGTTCCAGATGCCCGAAACATCGAAGATGCCGTACAGTAGGCTGGCGTCGGGCTGCCAAACGTCCCAGACGCCCGTTCCCGTGTCTATGCGGTAATAGCCGGGGTCCGACTTGAGGAACTCGATGGCCTCCGAGTGTTGGAAGCCCACCGTGGGGTCGTTGTGCTCCAGGTCGGTGTAGGCCCCCATGCTGAACAGGTCGAGGGCGATCAAGCCCACAGCCAACGCGCCCAAGGCCCAACGCCGCCCCCAGCGATAGCGGCGCAGGTAGAGAATGGCCAGGCTAGCGGCCAGCATCAACAGGAAAAAGACCAGGCCGTTGACAGCACCCACCGTCCTTTTATATATCGTCGCCTCTTCGCCCTGAGCGGTCAAGACGGCGTGATAGCCCAGGGACAAGCCAATGGTGGCTATAGCCAACCAGATCCAAGGAGCTATCTTCAGCAGGCGGCGGAACACGGCTCGCGTTCTGTGACCAAGCGGCCGCAGAAGGGCATCCAGCCCAAGAGCAGCCAGGGCAGCCAGGGAGAAGTCCAGGAGGTAGACGAAGCGGGCCGGGGCGCGCACCTTGTCGAAGCCGGGCAACAAATAGAGCCAGCCGTGCAGGATGGTGTAGCCGCCGAAGGCTAAGAGCAGCGAGGCGATAGCCAGGCCCACGAGGAAGCGCGTCAGCCTGTCCCGTCTGAGAAGCACGGCCAGGGCTGCCAAGATGAGGGGCAAGACGCCGACGTAGCCCACCTCCACCCGATCCCAGGGTCCCCAGAAGTCCGCCGGCCCGCGTCCGAACAAGCCAGGGATGAACAGCCCCACCAGCCCCACCGGCGGCAAGGAATACCGGCTGGCCTCCTGATAGCTCATCTCAGCCCGCACGGTGTGGCCGGCCATTTCATAGCTGGGGATGAGGGCCAGGGCGGCGGTGCAGAAGGCAACGAGGCAACAAGGCACCAAGTAACGAGTTAACGAGTGAAGAAGGAGCCGCCTCCCTTGATGCAAAGTGTACAGCGCCAGGGTGAGGGCAATGAACAGCGTTATCTGGATGTGCCCGGCCAGGGTGGCGATGCCCAGGAAGGCCCCTGCTGTAATGGCCATGCCTGGTCGCTCCTCGGTCATGGCCCGGTGGTAGCAGAGGAAGATGAGCGGGAGCCAGGCGGCCACGGCGATCATGTTCAGGTTGCCGAAGTGGGTGATGAACAGGTCGGAGAACATAAAGGCGATGGCGCCTGCCAGAGCGGCCAGGCGGCTTAGCGGCTTAGCGTCATAGCGCTTAGACGCTGAGACGCTGGGACGCTGAGACGCTGGAAGGGAGCGAAGACAGATGTACATGAAGGTGCCGGCCAAGAAGAAGTGGAAGACGGCCAGCAGCTCCATAGTAGAATAGGTCACTTCGGGGAAGATGAGGAAAAAGAGGAGGTTGACAGGGTAGAACAGGCCCGACTGGTTGTCGGCGGCGAAGGGGGCGCCGCCGTAGAGGTAGGGGTTCCACAGGGGGACAATGCCCCGCCTGAGACTGCGGGCCGCAAAGCGGTAGAGGGGGTAGAGGAAGGAGACCAGGTCGCCACCCCCGGAGGGCATCCAAGTATCGTCAGTGAAGAAGAGCTGCCAGAAGAAGCCCAGGGTGGCCAGAGCGATGATGCCCAGGGCCAATACGTCGCGGTGATAGTCTCCCCCCAGCCGTCCCTTCGACAAGCTCAGGGCGGGCTCCCGCCGGTGAAGCCAGCAAGCGACAGCATAAGCTGCCAGCCACAAGACAAGGAGCCCTAACAGCCAACCTCCTGGCAAAAGCAAGATGCCCTCCGATGTCCGTTAAATCCTATCGTCCGTTGTTCCCCTCTCCAGCCAGGATTTCAGCCAACTGCCTCCGCTGGCTGCCGGATATGGGCCTCTCTTTGCTCAGGTCCCGTAGGAAAGACTTGAATCGCTTGCCATCTAGCACAAGAACAGCGGGGTCCTCCGCCTCCAGATCCACCTGGGGATTGGTGAACACCACCACCCCCTCGATGGGCACTCCCTCCTCATCAGAAAGTTGTTGAGCCAGGAAGCGTCGGAGCTTCTCGACTTCGGCTTGGGCTTCCTTTGCCGGATTGCCCAGTCCTTCCTGCCCAAAGAGGCGCAATATCGCCCGCCCCCAACCGCCCTCGTGGCGCCATTTCTCGCCCTCGCAGCGAACCTTGCCCCCCTGATCCTTGGGATTGATAACACAGAGGCCAAACGGAGCCAGCAGGACGTGACGGGCCGGCAGGACGTAGTTGTAGAGGTGATAGCGGTCATCGAAGCCCTTCAGGACCTTGACCAGTGTCTGATCGGCCCGCGGCTGCTTAACCCAGCGGTTAGCATGATAGAGGCCGATCTGGGAGAGCACAAAGCCAACGAAGAGGCAGCCAAACGACGCCAGCAACCACTGAGGGTAAAGAGAGGCCACTAGCCCCAAGATCAACACGGCCAACCCAGCAAAGCTGGCCACACGCCCCAATCTGGCTCTATTCTTGATCAACTTCTCGTTAGTAATAACTTGCATTTTCTTCCTTTCGACTTTGAACTTTGAACTTTCTATCCTGTGTACCTGCCAAACACAGCGCACGCATTCTGTCCCCCCAGGCCAAAAGAGTTGCAGGTGGCGACGTCCACCTGGGCCTTGCGGGCCACGTTGGGGACATAGTCCAGGTCGCAATCGGGGTCGGGGGTCTCAAGGTTGATAGTGGGATGGATGATGTTATCCCGAATGGTGAGGATGCAAACGATGGACTCCACAGCCCCTGCGGCGCCCCACAAGTGGCCGATCATGGACTTGGATGAACTGATGGCTACGCGGTAGGCATGGTCGCCGAAGACCTTCTTGATGGCCAGGGTCTCCGAAACGTCGCCCAGGGGGGTGCCGGTGCCGTGGGCGTTGATGTAGTCCACCTCGCTGGGCTCCACACCCGCGTCCTCCAGTGCCCAACGCATGGCCCGTGCTGCCCCTAACCCTTCAGGGTCCGGAGCGATGAGATGGTAAGCATCGTTGGAGGCACCGTAGCCCAGCACCTCTGCATAGATGCGAGCTCCTCGCTCCAGAGCGTGCTCCAGGCTCTCCAGGATCAGGATGCCGCTCCCCTCACCCCCGACGAAACCATCGCGATCCTTGTCGAAGGGACGACTGGCCCGCTCAGGCTCATCGTTGCGGGTGGAATAGGCACGATTGGCGCAGAAAACGGCCAGGGCCAGCTCGCAGATGCCACCCTCCGTCCCACCCGTCACCATGATCCTGGCCTTCCCACGGCGGATGACCTCTGCTGCCTCACCGATGGCCTGTGTGCCAGCGGCGCAGGCAGTAGAGATGGTCAAACTGTAGCCCTTGATGCCGTAGGTGTAAGCCACCTGGAAGGCGGCCAAGTTAGGGGGCATCATCACCACGAAAAAGGGCGATATGCGCATACCACCGCGTTCAAACATGACTCGGCAGGCTTTCTCTGTCTCATCCAGGCCCCCAATGGCGTTGCCCAGGAGCACTCCTACCTCCTCGCTGTTCTCCTCGTCAATGGCGAGCCCCGCGTCCTCCAGAGCCATCTTGGTCGCAGCCACGGCGAACTGGCAGAAGCGTGCCATGCGCCTGGCCTCTCTGCGGTCCATAAAGTCTCGCGCTTTGAACCCCTTCACCAAGCTGAGGATCTGGGTGGGATAGTCACTGGCATCGAAATGGGTGACGCGGTCTACGCCGCTTCGACCGGCAGTGAGCCCCTGCCAGGTATCCTCGACACTCAGTCCTAGAGGAGTGACGGCCCCCAGGCCGGTGACGACGACCCTCTCTTCGATACTGCGTTTTCTAGTCATATCAAACCCTCCTATCTTATCTTATAAACCCTCTTTGATAGCAGCAAGCATTCCTCCCGCCACCGCCTGTTTGGCCACCCGCACGGCATTCTTAACAGCTTTGGCGTTGGAGCGCCCGTGGCCGACGATCACCACGCCGCCCACTCCCAACAGCGGCGCGCCGCCGAACTCAGCGTAGTCGAGGCGCTTCCTGACCTGCTCGAAGGCAGGCTTGGACAGCAGAGCGCCGACCGTGGCCAGGGGTCTCTTCTTGACCTCTTCCTTGATTATGCCCAGCAGCGATGTCGCCAGCCCCTCGGAGAGCTTGGCGATCACGTTGCCGGTGAAGCCGTCGGTGACCACCACATCGGCCATTCCCGCCGGGATGTCCTTGCCCTCCACGTTGCCAACGAAATTGAGGTTACTCTGCTTGATCATCAGGTGAGCTTCTTGCACCAGGATGCTGCCTTTGGTCTCCTCCTCCCCGTTGGAGACGATGCCCACGCGGGGGTCGGCGATCCCCAGCACCCTTTCGGCGTACGCCGCGCCCATATGGGCGAATTGGAGCAGATATTGAGGCTTGCAGTCAGTGTTAGCTCCCACGTCCAACAGGACACAGAAACCGCTTTCGGTGGGATAGATGGTGGAAAGAGCTGGACGCCGGATCCCCCGAATCCGACCCAGGCGGAAGAGGGCCGCGGCCAGTGCGCCGCCGGAGTTGCCCATGGTGACGAAGGCCTCCGCCTCGCCCCGCTTCACCATGTCCATACCGACCACCATCGAAGAATCCTTCTTGGCCTTGACCGCCGCCGCAGGGTGCTCCTCCATTTCGATGACTTGGCCGGCGTGGACGATGGGCAGACTGAGGCCGGACGTGTCGTACTTGGCCAACTCTCGGCGAACATCCTCCTCTCGGCCAACCAGGATCACTTCAATCCCATACTCCCGTGCAGCCCACACCCCGCCCTCCACCGCGACCGGCGGCGCGTAGTCGCCGCCCATGGCATCCAGTACGATTTTCATAATGACGCAACCTCCCTTCTCACTACGGGTAACGAGGCAACGAGGGCTGATTCATACCCCATTGACTCGGTGCCCCTCAATGAAGTTTAACACCATCCCCCCCCACAAGTTGCGCTCTCCCTACTCCAACAGGGCTTCCACCACCACCATGCGGTGATCGGAAGCCACAGAGTCTAGCACCTTCGCCGCAACCGGCTTGAGGCCCCGAATCCAAACGTAGTCAATCCGGTTTCTGGGTGCTTCGGAGGGGGAGGTGAAAGAGGCGTCGTCGGCAGCGGCGCCGTCAGTGAACCCTGCGTCTACCAACTGGCGATAGATAGGTGAGTCGGGCGTCGCATTGAAATCGCCGCCGAGGACAGCCGCCCCCTCCGCGATGAAATCGAGGGCCTCGCCAAGTTGCACAGCCCTCTCCTCTGGCTCAAGGCCGAGCCAGATACCGTAGGCATCAAGAGCGTTGTTGCCAACCCCGACCTGGGCCAGGACGATGGCCGTCTGCTCTAAACGGCTGGTCAGGAGCTTGCCCTCCACCTGACGCACGGGAAAGCGCGACAGCAAGGCGATGCCAGTCAGGTGCTCCACCGTGGGCTGATAGATCGCTTCCATTCCCAGGCGTCGGCCCAACCAGAGGGCGTCGTCAACCCCGTAGCTGGTGATGCGACAGGTATCAACCTCCTGGAGGGCCACGATGTCGGCCCCGCTCTCCTCGATGGTCCTGGCCATTTCTTCGAGTTGGAACTGCCAGGAGGTGTTGTAACCGTAATGGATGTTGTAGGTTCCCACGCGCACCTTTGGTCCCGCATCTTTCAGGCGTAGCGCGGGTGGCCTGGCAAAGACCGCGCTCAGGATGACGAGCATGGCGATACCAGTAATCCCTGTCGCTGACCATCCCCGCTGCTGAGCAGATGGTTCCGCTTCGTGGGATGGCTTGCGCCTGGCAGTTGGCAGAGTCGCCAGAAGGCCAGCCACGAGAACGATGGGCAGGCCGGCTCCACGGAAGAGCTCCAAGGTGTAGGCATAAGTGAAGGCAAAAGCAAAGGCGAAGTTGATCAGCAGGAAGAAGACCAGGCCAAGGGCAAGGTCCTTTGCTCCGGCTGGGTCTGGCGATCCAGCGGGCTGGCGACGGCAGGCAACCGAAGGCTGCACGCAATCCGCCGCGAGCAACTGTGACAGGAGAACCAACAACTGCGCCAGAAGAAGGGCCATTCCCGCCAGGGAACCTTGCAGCAAATAGCCTGCCGCTAGACAGAGGCAGGTGAAGAGGCTCAGCAGCAATCCCCACGCTCGCTTCGTAAACAGGCGGCGCGGTAGGGTCTGGAAACCGAGTAAGAGGGGAAGCAGGGTGACGAGCAAAAGAGCGGGCGTTAGAATCGAGTAGCTGACCATGCTCCAGCGGGCCAGGGCATTGGGGAAAGCGAGCAGAGATGTCTCTAGGAAGATGAAGGCCCCAATGGCCAGCCCTCCCAGAAGGCCAAGCCCTCGTTCAGAGGCTTCTTCTGCTTGGCGGGGAGGACGGCGGAAGACCTCGCTATAGAAGGCGATTCCTGAGAGGACTGCCAGAGCCACGGACATGACGATTTGATACGGCAGCCAGCCATCGCGGAGGGTGACGTCGAAAGTGTTTCCAAGAGCGCGAAAGAGCTGATCCCCCGCCAGGGCCGCTATAAACGCGCCGGGAAAGACCGCCGCCCTTTGCCTCAACAACGCAGCAACATAGAGGCCACCCCCGGCCACGATCAACAGGGAGCTGTAGAGCCTGAGGTCAGGATTGTTCATGGTCAATGGTACTCGGCTCAGGAAGACGAGTAGAGACGTGACGAAGAGGGTGAGCTGGATTCCGCGCCTGCGGCGGGGAGCAAGAAGCGGGGTCAAAAAAGCCAGCAGCGCCAACAACATACTAATGACCATTGCCAACGTCATCGGGCCGGCGAAAACCGCGTCGTAGATGATGCCAAAGAGGACGGAGAACAACACGCGCACGGCTTGAAGGAAAAAGAGCAAAACGGCCGCAGCTTCTATGGTTCGCAATTTTCTCCGACCTGTCATGGTGATGGCCTCCTGAAACGTGTTGCGTATTCCGTATTGCGTAGGAGACACGGAATACGCGACACGCAATACGCCCAATATTGTACGCTACTTTTCCGAAGTTGACAAGTGAAAGAATAGTGAGTATAATTTTGTCACAATGCCCCGGTGGCGGAATAGGCATACGCGGCAGGTTGAGGACCTGTGCCCTTCTGGGCGTGCGGGTTCGAGTCCCGCCCGGGGCACTGATGTCTGGTAAGATGCAAGAAGCTCAGGATGTTTCCTGAGCTTCTTGCGTTCTGGGCGATCCCTAAGGTGACCAGTGACCCATTACCATACACATCAAATCAATCCCAACTCCCGCAGCACGTCCAGCACCTTGGGCAGCGGCTCCTGCCATAGCCACTCCACCCGCAGCCAGAAGCCGGGCAGAACCAGGGCCTCATATCGCCCCTCCTTGCCGCTGAAGGCCACGCGATAGCGTCCCTCCTCCAACTGGTAGAACTCGGCCCACTCCATCTCAGGGTCAATCAACCAGTACTCCGGCACTCCACCTCGTGCGTACTCATAAAACTTGTCGCCCCGGTCGCGTCCCGCGCTCTCCGGCGAGACGATCTCCACTACCAAATCAGCCGGCCCGTCCAGGTAGGTTTCCTTCAACCGGGCCAGATGATCTGCAGCCACGAAGAGCAAATCCGGCTCCCGGCCCGAGTCAGCCAGTCGCATCTGAAAGGGCGCAGGGCGAATGACACCCAGATCGCGTATTTCCGCAAAGACACTCAAGACGGCAGTCAAGAAGCGTACAACATCCTGATGACGATCTGATGCCGGACTGTACATGACTACCTCCCCATCTACCCATTCGGCCAAGGTGTCCTCATCGGCCCAGGCCAGAAACTCCTCGTAGGTCATCCTGGGCGGCACTGTGGATGGCAACAGCACTTCCAGCAACCGCTGGCGCAGTGATTCCTCATCTGACACCGGGGAGGCCGGCGGACACGACGCAGTTCTGGGCCAGGTTATCATTTCAGGTTCTCTCATTCGGCACCTCCGATTCTCATCAACATGGGGATGGAGAATCAGCCCTATTCTACATCAGAGTCGCTCGGCTGTCAAGCCCAAGAACGCGCCTTCAAATCACAATCCAGACTCTACCCAAGGCCCAACACCAGTCACCCCAAAGCTTCAGCCTCCATAGCCGGACTGTACCGCTGGTAGTTGTCCCGACCCTGATCCTTGGCATAGTACATGGCGATGTCGGCACGCTTCATCAAGGTATCCCCATCTTCACCGTCGTCAGGATACATGGCAACCCCAATGCTGGTGGTGATGGCGAT
The DNA here is from genome assembly GCA_964390805.1 of uncultured Anaerolineae bacterium. Taxonomy (GTDB): domain Bacteria; phylum Chloroflexota; class Anaerolineae; order VGOG01; family VGOG01; genus CAYMKL01. The sequence continues at coordinate 13,906 of CAYMKL010000114.1, forward strand.
TTCGTAGTCATCAAACACAAATGGCTTTCGAAAGAGTTCCAGGATCTTTGGGGCAACCCTGGCCAGGTCTTCCTCCCGAGCAATTCCTGGCACGATCAGCGGAAATTCGTCGCCTCCCGTGCGGGCGACGGTATCGCTCTTACGCAGAGAGCTTGCCAATCGCTCGCCGACAGCTTTCAGCAACTTCTCTCCCACGCCGTGCCCCAGTGAATCGTTGACGCCCTTGAAATAGTCCAGGTCGAGCAACATCACGGCTAGCTTTTGCCGGTTGCGTTGTGCGTGCATCAACTCCAGGTAGAGGCGATCATTGAACAGCCGACGGTTGGGCAGGCCGGTCAGGGCGTCACGGGTAGCAATATAGACGAGTTGTTCCTCCGCCCGCACCTGCTCGGTAATGTCACGGCCCACCGACTGGAACTCGACGAGACGGCCCTGGTCGTTGAATAGCGCCCGATCGGTCCACTGTTGCCAGCGGATCTGCTCATCGGGCAGGATAACCCGGTGCTCGTAGGTTACAACGGGGTTCTCCAGGGACAGGTAGGCGAATTGATCCGCGATGAATTCCTGATCATCCTCGGGAATGAGCGGCTTAAAGCTGCTCCCAATTAACTCCTCCCGCTTCTTGCCGAAATAGCGGCAGTATGCCTCGTTGACGAAGGTCAGCGTTCCGTCGGGGAGGAAACGGCAGATCAGTTCGGTTTGATCCTCGACGATGGCACGATAGCGCGCCTCGCTCTCCCGCAGCGCCTCCTCCGCTCGCCGCTTTTCCTCGATTAGTCGCTGCTTGTCCAGGGCCTCCCTGACCACAGCCGACACTTCATCCATGTTCAAGGGCTTGATGACGTAGGCCGAGGCCCCTTCGTTCAGAGCCTGCACCGCAGTCTCCAGAGAGGCATAGGCGGTGACCATGATCACCACTATGTCGGGGTGCGTTCCCTTCAAAGGCGCTATCAGCTCTATCCCTTCCATGTCGGGTAGTCTGATGTCCAGGAGCACCAGGTTGAAGAACCTCCCCCGCGCCTTCTGCAAGGCCTCTCGCCCCGTCCCGGCCGTCTCGGTCTCGTAGCCCTTCTTGCCAAAGATGAGCCTCAGGGCTCTACAAGCACCCTCATCGTCGTCAACGATCAGAATGCGGTGTTTGTCTTTCATTATGCCTATGTTCATGCTTCCCCTTTGAGTTCATTACCCAACAGCAGGCGTGAAACATTTCTGTGCAAGATGTCTCTCACTCCAACTCAAACCCGTCCTCGGCAAAAAGCTTCAAGCAAGCATCCACCACTTCAGGATCATAAAGAATGCTCCTATTCCGTGAGATTTCCTCCAGGGCCTCATCCACATCACGAGCCGGGCGGTAGGGTCGGTGAGAGGACATGGCCTCAACGACATCGGCTACAGCCAAAATCCTTGCTTTCATGAGGATGTGTTTGCCTGATAACCCCTGAGGATAGCCAGAACCATTTATCCTCTCGTGATGTTGAAGCACGGTCTCGGCCACCGGCCACGGGAATTCTACGGTCTTCAATATGTCGTACCCGATCTGGGGGTGAGCTTGAATCATGCCCCATTCGAGGTTATTTAATTGACTGGGCTTGCTCAGGATTTCAGCGGGTATGCTGATCTTGCCGAGATCATGAACCAGTCCAGCCATGCGGAGTCCCTCGATCTGGTCTTCGGGAAGGCTCATCTCGTTGGCGATGGCACAAGCAAGTTCAGCCACCCGCCGTTGATGACCGGCGGTGTACGGATCCTTCATCTCGACAGATGATACCAGGACATTGATTGTGCTTTCCAGGGATATTTGTAATCTCATGAGACTCTGTCGAAGTTCCTCCTCCACCCGCCTGCGCTCGGCCAGCTCTCGCTGAGCCTCCTCGTACAGCCGCGCGTTCTCGATGGCAATGGCCACCTGACCGGCGAAGGCCTCCGCCATCTCCGCACTCTCCTCATCATAGACGCCAGGCTCTCCGTGGTCTATGGTCAGGAAGCCCAACGCCCTCCCCTTGACCACCAGAGGGACGCCGATCCAAGAACGAACATGCTCCGTACCACCCCTTGCCAGGAAGCGCTCGTCGGCCTGGGCATCGGCCAAGACCATAGGGCGCTTCTGCCGCAAGAGATCGCAGGTCAGAGCATCCTCCTCCACAGGGAAGGCGATATGCAAAGCACGCTCCATGTCCGGGAAACCCCTGCCCGCGGCCAGCCTGGCTGTACCATTGGAGAAGAAGAGGAAAATGCCGGCGCTGTGATAGTGGATGACCCTCTCCAATTCTGTCAGGATGATGTCGAGCACTCCGGTCAAGTCAAGGGTGGAAGTGATGGCCCTGTCAATCTCCCGCAGAGCCTCTATTTGCTCCAGATGGCGCTGTACCTCCTCCTCCGCCCGCTTGCGCGGGGTGACGTCCCTGGAGACGCCGACTGTACCAGTGACCCGCCCCTTCTCATCCACGATGGGCACCTTGGTGGCTGAAACCCAGCGGAGTTGTCCATCTGCTCTCCTGATTCTTTCCACCTTGTCAATCAGAGGCCGCCCTGATTTCACAATCTCCTGTTCGTCCGCGTGGGCATTTCGGGCATGTTCCGTCGTGAAAAAGTCGAAATCCGTCTTCCCTATGGCCTCCTTGGGATCTGTGACTCCCAATACCTGAGCTTGTGCTCTATTGATTCTCGTGAAGCGGGAGGCGGTATCTTTGAAGTAAATGGTGTCAGGCGTATTGTCCATGAGGGCTTGCAATAGATCGCGCTCTTGGGCCAGCGCCTCCTCCGCCCGCTTGCGCTGGGTGATGTCCTGCGTGACCTCGACCGCACCTACGACATCGCCATTTTCCTCCAGGACAGGATAGCCTCGTATGAACCAAACCCTCCCATCAGGAGTAGTCATCTCTTGTTCCTGAGGTTCACCCGTTTCGATGGCTTTCATGACTGGGCAGCCAATACAGGGCTCACCTCGCTGGGGCCAAATCTCATAGCAATGCCGCCCCACCAATTCATAAACCGACAAACCCACTGACTTGGCCGCCGCTCTGTTTGCCCATCGGATTCTGAGTTCATTGTCCTCATAGGCGACCAGTTCTGACACACTGCTGAGGATGAGCGCCTTCTCCCGTTCCGACTCCCGCAGCGCCTCTCCCGCCTGCTTGCGCACAGTGATGTCGCGTAGCGATGCCAGGTAGACAGTCTCACCCTCCCACACTGTCTCCACCACTTGCATTTCCGCTATGGCTGTTTCCCCATCCTTGCGAACGATGTCAAGCTCCGTCCTCTCACTTGCCACCATGGGAAAGCCAAAGGATTCACCCAGCAGGTCCTCTGCTTGGCGGCCAAACAGAGCTTCCGCAGCCGGATTGACAAAGCGAACGATGCCATCCCGGCCCACCACCACAATCCCATCGGCATTCTCCTCTGTGAGCTGGCGTATACGGGCTTCACTGTACTGCAGCTCCTGGGAGCGCTGCGCCAGGTCTGCCAGCAGCCGATGCCGCTCGATGGAATAGCGCAACACCCGCGCCAGCATGGCACTATTAACATCCTCCTTGGCCAGACACTCCTGCGCGCCCTTCTGCAGCGCCTGAATCGCCGCAGTTTCGTCGGCGAGACCTGTGAGCACTACAATGGGCACGCCCGGGGCTTGAGCAGACACCTTGGCGAAGGCGTCCAGCTCCTGACTGTCTGGCAGTCCGAGATCCAACAGCACCACGTTGATCCCTCCCTCGGCCAGCCGCTCCAGCCCTATCGAGAGTAGGTTGGCCCACTCCAGATCAAACGACGCTGTTTGTACTTCGGCCAGCATCTCCTGGATCAGCCGGGCGTCTCCCGGATTGTCCTCAATCAGCAAAACTGTGATGTGTTCACCATCCATTCTTACACCGTTTTTGCTCGTACATCAGGATATCCGCCTCCGTTAGCAGGTCGTCAACGGAACGGGGCTGGCTACGCGACCTCAGCGGTTCTCGCCTGCAACTGCTTGAGCACTGTGGGGATGGAGTCGAATTCGTCGGCCTTGTCGAAAAAGTAATCCGCCCCTGCTTCCAGACACTTCTCGCGATATTGCGGGTAGGGAAACGCGGTAAGCATAATGATCACCGAGCTCGCTTCATTCGCCTTGATCCTCTCAAGAACCTGGATGCCGTTGCCCCGAGGCATGCGAATATCCAAGATGACCACATCGGGCTTCAATCGTCCGATGACCTCAAGCGCTTCGGCTGCGTTGCTGGCCTGGCCGACCAGTTCGACATCTTCCAGATCGGAGACCAGTGTGACCAAGCGTTCCCGTACCACGGCTGAATCATCTGCAATCACAACCTTCAGCATCTTTCTCCCTCCATACCGATCATGAAACGGGACATGAGTCAAGTGTCCTTGCAGGATTTGGCAATGCAAGCCGGGCCCTTTGCCCAAAGCTATTATAACAGAAAATCACCGCGGCGTCTGTAGGACAAACCCTCACTTCTTTGCAGGACATTTTCTCAAAACCTTGTAGGTGTTTGTCCTACAAAAAAAGACCTGACAGAAAACCTGTCAGGTCTGGGGCCAGAGAGAAACCAGGTTTTTGCCCGCTTGAATAGACGAACCGTTACTCCAGAGGCCCTCTGTAGAGCAAGAGGTCGCGTCACCGGAGCCAAAAACCCTTCGGGCTGAGCCTCAGGACGCAGCCTGGTTTCTTCAATTACTCGACCAACCCCCGTTCGATGGCATAGCGTATTATCTCAGCGGTGCTACTCAAACCCAGTTTTCCGAGAATGCGAGCGCGATAGGTGCTGACAGTCTTTACGCTGAGTGATAGGCCGGCGGCAATATCGGTGACGGATTTCCCAGCGGCCAGCAATGTCATCACCTGGTATTCCCGATCCGAGAGTACCTCGTGGGGTTCTTTTTCCACCTCGCTTCCCAATTCGGCGGCCAGCTTCTCGGCCAGCGACTGGGTAATGTATCTCCCCCCCTTGGCAACCCGGCGAATGGCAGCAATTAACTCGTCAGGCGCGCTTTCCTTAGTCAAGTATCCGGCAGCACCGGCCTTCAAAGCCCGCAACGCATACTGCTTCTCAGGATACATGCTGAGGATCAAGACACGAAGATCAGGCTTAAGCGTCCGCAGTTGATTCAAGACCTCTAAGCCACTGCCATCCGGCATGGCGATATCGAGCACGAGTACGTCGTAGTCGCGTTTTCGTATCGCCTGCAGCACTTCGCCTCCAGTGCCCGCTTCGCCAACGGCGACCATATCTGGAGCCTCCTCCAGAATCTGCAGTATCCCGCGGCGCACCACGGCGTGGTCATCGGCGACAAACACGCGGATCATTTCTGACTCTCCTCTGGATTCGATCGAGGCATACACACTGTGACCGTCGTCCCTTGCCCCGGAGCGCCCTCGAACGTGACGTTTCCGCCCCAGGAACGGGCGCGTTCCCGCATCCCGATCAGTCCCAGGGATCCGGAATCGGAAGCCTGGCTTTCGGTAATTCCCTCGCCATTGTCGCGTACGACTAACACCAATTCGTCGGGGTTGACCTCTAGCTCGACACGGACCTCGGTCGCGCCGGCATGGCGGGCAACGTTGGTCAGCGTCTCCTGCAGGATGCGGAAGACGGCTGTGGCAAGATCGCGATTGAGGGCGATTTCCTCGTCACTCACAAGAAGCTCACAGGCGATCTCGGTCCGCTCGGCGAACTCCTGCGCCTGCCATTCAATCGCCGCCGCCAGTCCCAGGTCGTCCAGCAATCCCGGCCGCAGCTCGGTAGCCACGTGCCGCACCGTCTGGATGGTATCGTCAATCAGACCCGACATGACGCTGGCCTTCTCCGCCAGGCTAAGTTTGCCTGCCGGCAGCCGTTTGGTCAACCAGGCCAGGTCCATCTTCAGCGCCGTCAACGCCTGGCCGAATTCGTCGTGGATTTCCCGTGCGATCCGGGTGCGCTCTTCCTCCCGCGCGGCTTGCAGGTAGCCGGCCAGATCGCGCAACTGCTCGCGGCCAGCCCGCAACTGCTCGTACAGCCGCGCGTTCTCGATGGCAATGGCCACCTGGTTGGCGAAAGCGGTCAGCAACGGCAGTTGACTGTGAAAAGCACCGGGGCTCAGGCTGTGCAGGTGAAGCACGCCCAGCAGGCGATCTTTGACCATCAGCGGCAAGCCAGCGGCCGACTTGACGCCAGCCTCCACAATGGGCGGATTGACAAAGCGCGGCGCTCCTTCGCCCAGGTCAGGGATCATGGCGCCATCCTCCCCGATCTCATCAATGATCACCGCCTGACGCGAACGGGCGATCCATCTCGTGAGGCCCTTATCCCTGATGCGGTAGTCTATGCCCGGTATACCTAGCAGGTTTTCAGTACTGCGGCCGGCGTTGCCTGCTTCGTCCACCAGCACCATGCTAGTATAATCCGAGGCCACTACCCTGCCGGCCAGCGACACAATCTCGGCCAACACCTGGTCGAGCTCGAGAGAGGCAGTTACAACCTGAGATGCCCGGCTCAGAGCAGCCAACTGCTCCACCCTGAGCTCCAGCGCCTCCTCCGCTCGCTTGAGCTCGGTGATGTCGCTCCATATGCTCTGAAGGTAGCCTCTCCCACCAATGGAAAGAGCCTTGCCGCTTACCAGAATGTCCCGTATCTCGCCGTCCTTTTTCCTATGTTTTGTCTCAAAGATATCGGTCCCCTCCCTAGTGATCCTCTCGATGTGCTTCGCCACTTCATCGGCAGACTCAATGACCTCAAAGTCGGGTATCTTGAGCTTTTCGAATTCCTCGCGGGTATAACCAAGACTCTCGTGCGCCCTGTCGTTGAACTCCACCAGCGCTCCGGTCTCCGTGTCAACTAGCACGATTGAGTCTGGCGCTTGCTCGAAGATAGCGTGGTATCGCTCCCCCGACTCCCTCGCTGCCTCCTCCATCTGCTTACGCTCAGTGATGTCTTCATAAGTACCGAGGACACCTACGACGTTACCCTCCGCGTCTCGCAGCGGCACCTTGTTGGTCCTGGCCCACGCGTGGGTGCCGTCAGCTCGGAGATAAGGCTCGATAATGTCGTATTCGGGAATACCTGATTCCATAACCCTCCTATCGTCCTCCCGAAACGAATCGGCCTGCTCTTTTTCCCATGGAAGATCGTAGTCGCTCTTTCCGACAACCTCCTCTGAAGACTTCAGTCCTGCCGCCTCCAGCAAGGTGCGGTTGCCGCCGAGGTAAATTGAGTCACGATCTTTCCAAAAGACTGCAGATGGGATTGAGTCCAATACAGTCTGCAGCATGTGCCGTGAATCGCGCAGCGCCTCCTCCGCCCGCTTGCGCTCGGTGATGTCGCGCCACACGCCTTGAAGGAAGTCTCTTCCACCAATGGAAAGAGCTCTGCTGCTTACCAGAATGTCCCGTATCTCGCCGTCCTTTTTCCTATGTTTTGTCTCAAAGGTATCGGTACCCTCCCTAGTGGTCCTCTCGATGTGCTTCGCCACTTCCTCGACAGACTCGATGGCCTCAAAGTCGGGTATCTTGAGCTTTTCGAATTCCTCACGGGTGTAACCAAGGCTCTCGTACGTCCTGTCGTTGAACTCCACCAGCGCTCCGGTCTCTGTGTCAACGAGCACGATTGAGTCTGGCGCTCGCTCGAAGATAGCGTGGTATCGCTCCTCCGACTCCCTCGCTGCCTCCTCCATCTGCTTACGCTCGGTGATGTCGCGGGCTAGAAGAGCGATCTTAGTTACCTGTCGCTGCTCATTGAGGACAGGATAGAAAACGTTGTCAAACCATGTTCCGTCACGCTCGTCTTCGAAATGGACGGGCTCACCCGACTGAACTGCTTGGTCAAAACGTGCTATTCTATGTTCAGCCACGTCTGGTGGAACCAACTCCCATCCATTCATACCGATGAGCTCATCCACGGGCCGGCCGAACCTCTGAGCCATCGCTTCATTAATGCTAACGATCAACCCGCTGGTATCTACCAGCGCCGCAACGTCAGTGGGCGCGTTCAGGAGCGCTCTTGCCGTCTCCTCACTCTCCCGCAGCGCCTCCTGCACCCGCTTGCGTTCGGTGATGTCACGAATAAACGCCACCACCGCCGAGACCTCTCCCCCTGGGCCCCACATAAAGGGCAATTGCATTTATATTCAGTCGAGCGTATGATTGTCTTCCAACAATCGG
>CAYMKL010000115.1:0-21824 GCA_964390805.1 uncultured Anaerolineae bacterium
GCGAGCTACGAGAGTACGCCTCTATGAAGTTGACTCTCTACTTACTGGTAGGCAGCGCTTGCGCTTTGATCGGCGTTCTGGTCGTATACTTCGCCGCTGGCCTGGGCACCTTCGACATAGTCCGTCTGTCTGAGGTTCAATTCGATCCCGATTTTCAACGCTCCCTCTTCTTGCCCATCTTCGTCGGCTTCAGCGTCCTGGCTGCTATGTGGCCCTTCCATAGCTGGTCGCCGGATGGACACTTGGCCGCCCCTGCAGCGGCCAGCATGCTCCACGCTGGAGTGCTGATGAAAATGGGGGCTTACAGCGCCCTCCGGGTGGGGGTCAACATCCTGCCCATCGGAGCGCAGCAGTGGCTTCCCTGGCTGGTGGGACTGACCCTGGTAAACGTGATCTATGGAGCCATAGTCGCCCTGGCTCAGACCGACATCAAGTACGTTATCGGGTTCTCCAGCGTCAGTCACATGGGCTTCGTGACCATGGGCGTAGCCTCGATGAACGCTATCGGGATGAGCGGGGCAGTGATGCAGATGTTCTCGCATGGAATCATGACCGGGCTTTTCTTTGCCGTGATTGGACTGGTCTACCGCAGAACCCACACCAGGGACATCCCCTCCTTGGGCGGTCTGGCGCGCAGCATGCCCTTCGCTGCCGCGGCTTTTGTCGTGGGTAGTTTGGCCTCCATGGGCGTGCCAGGCACCAGTGGGTTCGTGGCCGAATTTCACGTCTTCGTCGGCACCTGGCGGGCCTATCCTTTGATCGCCATACTGGCCACTCCGGGCATTTTCATCACCGCAGCCTATGTTTTGCGAATGGTGCAAGGGGTCTTCCTGGGGAAACTGAAGCCCGAATACGAGGAGCTTCCTAGGGCGAACAACTTCGAAAAAGTGGCGCTATTCCTGCTGGCTGCCGTTCTTATTCTGGTCGGTATCTATCCATCCATAATGATGGACCTCATCAAAACAGGCGTGGCTCCCATAGTCGCCAAACTGGGGACACCGCCGTGAACAGGCGGTGCTGGAAGTCTGGTCAACCCAGCACCGGCTCTTCAGGCCGGTCCCCTGAAGCTCTACTTGTCAGGAGCATTCGATGCTTGATTACGTTTGGCTGGTTCTCGTTTTCCCCATCCTGGGGGCGCTCATCAATGGCTTCTTCAACCGCCGCCTGGGACAGAAACTCGTCGGCTACCTGGCTTGCATCGCGGTAGGCTTGTCCTTCGCGGTATCCTTGCTGGCCTGCTGGGCCCTGATTCAACTCCCGCCCGAAAGCCGCTCCGTCGAAGTAGCGCTGTACACCTGGACGAGCATCAGCGACTTCGCGGTGGATTTCACCTTGCTAGTAGATCCCCTATCAATGGTGATGATGCTGGTGATCACCGGCGTCGGTTTCCTCATTCACATCTACTCCATCGGCTACATGCACGACGATCCCGGCTATGGCCGCTTTTTTGCTTATCTCAATCTCTTCATCCTGTCCATGTCATTGCTAGTGCTGGGCAGCAACTTTGTGATGCTTTACGCAGGGTGGGAGCTGGTGGGCCTGTGCTCCTATCTCCTCATCGGGTTCTGGTATCAGAAAAAGTCAGCCTCCGATGCCGGGAGAAAAGCCTTCGTGGTCACCCGTATCGGGGACTTCGTCTTCGCTTTGGCCATCCTGATCATTTTCGCCAATTTCGGCACCCTGGCCTACAAGGAGGTCTTTGAGAGAGCCCCTGAGCTGCTGCCTGCGGGCGGTGCGTTAGTCACGCTGATAACCCTCCTGTTGTTCGCCGGGGCTACAGGCAAATCGGCCCAGATTCCCCTCTACGTCTGGCTGCCCGATGCCATGGAGGGCCCAACTCCTGTGTCCGCCCTCATCCATGCCGCGACCATGGTCACTGCGGGCGTGTACATGGTCGCCAGGACCCACGTGCTCTATGAGCTCGCTCCTCTCTCCATGAACGTAGTAGCGGTCATTGGCACCCTCACCGCCTTCTTCGCCGCCACCATCGCTCTGGTGCAAAACGACATCAAGCGGGTTATGGCTTACTCAACCATAAGCCAGTTGGGCTACATGTTCATGGCCATGGGGGTAGGGGCTTATGCATCTGGCATGTTCCATCTGACCACCCACGCCTTCTTCAAGGCCCTCCTCTTTCTCTGCGCAGGCAGCGTGATGCACGGCCTGGCGGGCGAGTTGGATATGCGCAAGATGGGCGGCCTCAAGGACAAGATGAAAACCACCTACCGAGCGTTCATGGCAGGGGCCGCAGCCCTGGCAGGGTTCCCTCTGCTGTCGGGATTCTTCAGCAAGGATGAGATCCTGTGGCGCGCCTTCAACAGCTCAATCATCCTGTGGCTGCTAGGCATCGTCACCGCCTTCCTGACCGCCTTCTACGCCTTCCGTGCCGTCTTCCTCACTTTCTGGGGACCGTCGCGGGTGGACGAAGGAGTGCACGTCCACGAATCGCCGCGCATCATGACCGTTCCCCTGACCATCCTGGCTGTGTTGGCCATCGTAGGCGGCCTCATCGGTATACCGCATCTCTCAGCCATTGAGGGCTTTCTGGAGCCAGTCTTCGCCCACCACGAGGCCGTGCACGCCAGCGGAATCCTGGAATGGGTGCTGATGGCTTTCTCAGGCATCGTAGCCATCGCGGCCATCGTTTTGGCTCAGTACATGTACCTGGTGAACCCCGGCTTGCCGGGCCGCTTGAGCGAACGATACGCCTCTCTTTATAAGCTGCTCTCCAACAAGTACTACGTGGACGAAATCTACGGCGCTATCATCGTCCAGCCCTTCCTGCGCCTGTCGGCCTTCGTGAAAAGCGTCCTGGAGGATGAGGTCGTGGACGGCACAGTGGACAGAGTGGCCTTTGGCGTCGGAGGAGCAAGCCAGATCTTGCGGCGCATTCAGACGGGTTATCTGAGAAGCTACGCCCTGGCCGTCCTTATGGGCGTGGTATTGATCGTGGGATATTTCATACTCAATGGGGGGAACTAGGGACTAGGGAACAAGGGATAAGCAAATGGAGATTGTCATACCCGCCGTGAACTTGAAAGTTATCGCTCCCCAGTTGATCGTGGCTCTCTCGGCCATGGTGGTCCTGGTGGTTGATCTGTTCCTGCCCCGAGACAGAAAGAGCGCGCTGGCCTACCTGAGCTTGCTTGGCCTGGCCTTGAGCTTCGTAGCCTCCATCCTGCTCTGGGGCCAGGAGGGTCGCGCCTTTGCGGATATGGCCGTGCTCGATGCCCTCTCCCTCTTCTTCGGCTTCATCTTCTTGATCGTCACCGCTATCGTGGTGTTGCTGTCTATTGACTACGTCGTTCGGCAGGGGATCAACTACGGCGAATACTACGCCCTGCTCCTCTTCGCTGCCAGCGGCATGATGCTGGTGGCCGCCAGCGCCAACCTGATCGTCCTGTTCTTAGGACTGGAGATGCTTTCCATCTCCCTCTACATCCTGACCGGCTTCGCCCATCGCCGGCCGGCTTCAGGGGAAGCGGCTTTGAAATACTTCTTGCTGGGCGCCTTCGCCTCAGCCTTCTTGCTGTATGGCATCGCCTTGACCTACGGCGCCACCGGCACCACCGATCTGGCCCAGATCGCTGATTTCTTGCAGAAGGCAGGCTCCCCTGATCCCATGTTGCTCATCGGAGTTGGGCTGTTACTCATAGGATTCGGTTTCAAGGTGGCTATGGTTCCCTTCCACATGTGGGTTCCCGACGTTTATGAGGGAGCACCCACCCCCGTCACTGCCTTCATGTCGGTGGGGACAAAAGCGGCTGGCTTTGCTGCTTTGCTACGCCTCTTATTCCTGGCTTTGCCCAGCCTGCAATCCTATTGGACGCTGGCTCTGGCCGTCCTGTCCGCCCTGACCATGACCACCGGGAACGTGATCGCCATCGCTCAGACCAACATAAAACGAATGCTGGCCTACTCCGGCATCGCTCACGCCGGTTATCTCCTCGTTGCCCTGGCCAGTGCCAGTCAGCGGGGTGCAGCCAGCATTCTCTTCTATCTCTTGGTTTACATGTCCGTGAACTTAGGCGCCTTCGGCATGGTCATCGCCCTGGGCGACGCCCTGAGCCCGTCGAAGGGGCAGCGGGAGGAAGGGGAATACCTGAATCTGACCGATTACGCCGGACTGGGATTCCGTCGCCCTGCGCTGGCCGGTTTGTTTGCCATCTTCCTCCTCTCCCTGGGCGGCATTCCGCCCACCGCAGGTTTTGCGGGCAAATTCTACATCTTCAGCGCCGCCGTCGAAGCGAATCTTGTCCCCTTGGCCTTCATTGGCATCCTCAATGCCATCCTCTCGCTCTTCTACTACCTCCGCGTCATCCGCATCATGTACGTGGATGAGCCCGGACGGCAATTCGGCCACCCCTTCGACAAGCTCAGGACACCGCTTCCCCGGCCCACAATGATAGCTCTGGTAGTCGCCGCCCTGGGCGCAGTCCTCTTGGGCTTGTTTCCCGGACCGTTAATCGAGTTGGCTCAGAGAGCGGTCACCGTTTTTGGGGGGTAACCGTCCACTGGACATAGCTCAGCAAGCCATCGGGGCTTTGCTGGGAACTTGATTCCCCTCCCTTGGGCAGAACGAAAACAAAAAGCCTCGCCCCGGGTTTCCCACGGGCGAGGCTTTTGCCTTTCGCAGGATAGGTATACAGTCCTTTCTGGCAGTATCAATCGGCCGCGCTCACGGCGAAGTCAGTGTTACAAGATAGCACAACCTCCCTGGCTTAGCTGTTTACTGCTGGGTTATGGTCCCAAGTTGCCTCTTGAGAGTTGCGGCTTGACTGGCGGCTTGCTGCTCGATACTGGCGCCAAACAGCCCCACAACGCTATCCAGACTATACCCAACCAGAAAAGCATTGAGTGGTGTCACATTGCCTACTCCAGCTGTAAGGGCTAAGCCAAAGAGACCAATTACCGCCAGCAGCAGCTTCAGGAGTATCTGACCAATCCTAGCATTGATTACTGGTAGCAGGTCCCCAACTGCAATGGCTGGAGGATACCCCCCTTGTGCTTGTGCTCGCTTAACAGTCCCCACCCCGATGTGAACAACTATTCCAGCCAAGACGGCACTCCATCCAATAAGAAATGTAGACATGTGCCGAGGTGCGATTGGCCAGTTGTCAATGGGCAAGTAGCACGCCCCGGTGACAATCGCTATAGCTGCTGCAAACGCCACTACCAGCAGCAGGAAACTTCCCCACATGTTTGTCCGCCTTCGGGAGTACCGGTAAATCAGGCCGTTTGCCGTATCGACCAGTCCCTCTCCTATGACCAGAGGTGACCAGGAAAGGTAGTTCAATAGCTTCACGCGGTCTTCGAAATCTGGCAGTTCATCCTCGAAGACGGAGTGGAAGGGGAAATAGTAGCCCGGTCGTGCGTTGCCGAGCCACTTGCTCACTCGTGCCGGAATCGTCAGCACACCGACCTCAAATACCATCTTTCTACATTGAGCATCAAGCATATTCAAATGGTGTAGTTGGTCCTGAGCACTGAACCCATGTTCGGGATCTACCAGCAGCGGGCAGGCTTTCATCTGTCTCCAGACATTGTGCAAGAGCTGAACCGCGTCACCGTTCTCAATGTCGGCCATCAGTTCGGCAATGTTATCCATGGTCTGTTCGAAGTAGTCAGCATATGTCTTGGGAAGAGCCTCGCCCTTACGAATGCTCTCCAGGATGAATTGAAGACCTTGTATCTCGGCACGCAGTTCACGAAATCTATTGAGCTCTTCCTCATGCCACTCATCAGGCGCTCGCATAGCTCCCCTTCTAGTAGCACCCTCTGGTCGTTCCTCCATTGCTGAATCTCCTCCTTAACTATCCGCTGGCGCAGGCTTGGCAGAGCCCACTAGCAGTGTTCGGGATGCCTCAAAGAGAAAGCCTGTGCTGGCCCGTTGCAGTGGAATTCAAGCTGGTGGAGAAGGTCACGACCAATGAGAACATCTTCGATGCTGAGACCACGGTACTTACGCCGCTTCCTTACCCACTCAACTAACCCATCTGGAGAGAACCACTGCCTTTCATCGAAGCTAAAGATCAGGTCATAGGCTTTGGCTAGTCTGCCTCCAATTCGCAGAAAATCGTGCGGCCACCTATGACCAATCTGGTCTTCTATGGCAAGAGGAGCCCAAGGAGCCAGTTGTGTCACATCCGCCCCGACATCCAGAAACCCTCTGAGGTACGCGATTTCGTCGAAGCCCCTATGCCGAACAGCTACCACCATAATCGGCGCAGGCCTAAACGGCGCAACATAAGGATGCATAGGACACGGATCAGGATGCAAGACAGAGGCCACGATCACCCCTCCTTTCCGGACAATATCACTGCCGGCGCCCCAATGGTCTCGAAGAGATGTCTTCTCCTACTCGATGCACGTATGGGCGGGACATGGGCTTGGCCTGCATTGCCTCGAGCGTTACCTGCTTCCTATCCGGCCCCACAGCCACCAACTCGCCCTCGCAGAATGCGACAAACTGACCAGGGTACTTCTCAAGCAGTCCTGGCTGCTGCCGTTCATAGGCTTCGCGATTTCGTTGTGCTTCTTCGTATACCTGGCGAGTGTAATCATCCGATGGCAGCTCATCTTGGGCAATCGCTTCTCTAACCTCTTTTCTGAGCTCTTTAATCTCTTCTATGAATCCCTTCAGACTAACTCCCTCAAGCCTTCGGACAGCGTTCTCCGCCTGTTCTCTTACCCAGGTGTTGGGGTCCTTGACCAGTGGCTGAAGTAGTGGGATGAATGAGGCTCTTTCTGACATACCAAGCCCATAGCACATTTCGCCTCGAATGCGGGGGTCTTCGTCTTGCAGGTTCTCTGCAGCTAGCGCCAGCAACATCACATCAGACAAATCGCGTGTGGACTGGGAGACGTACTGTAGTTGTCTGAGACGCTCCCCAACAGACCCGGACCGTTTGAATCTCGTGGCTGCCAATGTTGCCATGCGTTGCCGTACCAGCGCCCTTTCAAACGGGGAGCCACTGTCTGGAAAGATGCCCGGGGAGAGAAGGATCTCTCTCCATTGTGCATCTGCTTCATTCATGATGCTGCTTCTCTCTGCGATATGTCGGTTTTTCCATCAGCGCCGTCCGGGCTCAGATTGGATCACTTCCCACAGACCATCGGCAACCTGATCGGGTTCACTCGGCTTATTAATGATCCGGACGACACCAGCTTTCAGGATCTCCGTCAGTATTTGGGGATCGGTCAGCACAGTGAAAGCAACTATCGGTACATCAGGCTTGATGCTCTTCATCCGTTGGGCAACTTCGACCCCAGTCTCTCGTCCGTAGTCGAGTTTCTCGGGGTCCATATCTTCCGCAGGAGTCATCATGATGTCCAAGAGTACCACATCGAAATCCTCTTCGGCAAACCACTCCAATGCTTGGGCAATCGACGTGGTACCTATTACCTCTAGGTCTTTTTCCCTAAGTAGGATGGGAAGATCCTCGACCAGGATTTCTTCGTCCTCCAAGAAAAGAACTCTAGGCATGCTACCACCCCCTCTCTGGAATGAAGACTCTGAATTCTGTTAAATAATCCCGTGTGCCATGGATTGGCACAGACTTCACCTCTATATTCCCCCCGTAAAGCTCAACGAATGCCTCGACGATGGCAAGCCCGATACCCGTTCCAGTCTGCACATGCATTTTGGCTTCCTTGGTTCTGTAGTATCGTTCAAAGATCCTACCCTTTTCCTCCTCCGTAATACGTATTCCCCTATTTGTAAAAGACAGGGTCACGCCACCAGGCGAACGCCTCCCATAAATCCTAACCTCTGTATTATCCCGGGAGTACTTGACAGCGTTGTCCATCAAGTTCAAGACAGCCTGGGAGAACAGCTGCCTACTCACCCGAATCAGGGGCCACTGTTCTATCCTATCCCGGCGTCTTTCCCCTCTGTCCCGGCGTTCCTCTTCTGGATCCACAAGAATCTCGATACCGCGCCTCTCCGCTAAGTCGTGCAATGACTTCCTTTGCTCCATAAGAACCTCATATACGCTTACCCTTTCCGCAGAATCACGTTTGAACGTTCCGCGGTCGATATTCACCAACGTCCAGGCCCTCTGGCTCATGCGATGCAGGCGCCGTACCTGGGCCGCTATCCTCTCTACCCGGCGCGGTACTCCTTGAGGAGGGGCAAGTCCACGAGTCAGCACTTCAGCTTCAATAACGATGTTCTGGATCGGAGTCCGGATGTTGTGAGCTACATCCTCAAGGAATAAGGCCTGTTTCCTTGTCGTTCCCTCGAGTTGCTCCACAAGCAAGACGAGTTCGGTAACCATAGTAATGCTTTCGACAATGCGATCCCAATCCTTCCGATCATCCGGGTACAAAGCGCTGAGTTCTGTGCCTCGCTTGAACCTCCCGAGAATCATGATCGGAGCAGCGGTTCCCAGAGCAACCGGAATACGAACAGCCATCGCCTGTTTGCTTCTCTTATGCATACGAGACAAATCATGCAGGAAGGGCAAGTCTTTGTGGTCTCGAACCACAAGGGGGGATGGCTCCTCCAATTGGCAAACACCGGACCTCAGCTTAGATAGAGATGCATCGGTCGCAGCTATACTCTTTCCCATCGGAAAGTTGCGCTCTGGAAGGCCGGACTGAGATAGCACCTTGATCCCCTTTCCGGCCTTATCACAGCAAGAAAGAATCAAAGCATAATCCAATTCAAAGTACCCCACAATGTGCTCTAGACCCAGCGATAGTTGTCGCCAAACCCCAGAGGTGTCTACGGGAGTAGTGCTAAGCGGCAAAAGCGAGCGAGTGATGCGGTCTCGAATCCAGCCGATAACTCTGCCTTTTTCTAACTCATAGGTAGATTTAGCCAGATCCGACAGTTGAGCCGCGGCTCTCGTCAACAATGCCTTAGTCTCCTGCACTTTCTGAGGCGAGATCTCTTTGGCAGAATGGTAGCTGTCTGACAAGCGTTTTTGCAGAGCACCCTCCGACAGTCCCACTCTCTGTTCAAAACCCCGCATTCTCCGCAGGCTTTCATCCCAAGCATCCACGCCGTGCTCCCCCGGTTCCAACGGTCTGAAGAATCCATCACGTTGGATGAACTCCGGATTCCAGATAGCACCTTCTTCGGGCTTAAACTGCCCGCAAAAGAGGACAGCAAGAACCTGCCCTTTCACGGAAATGGGTGTAGCAAAATCAATCAGTCCATTATCGCATAAATAGGCTACTACACCACCTTCTCTTTCTGCCATGATCGCCCAGCGCCTGTCACACTTCTCGCATGATTCATTCCCCACATCCTTACCCCGTAATGCCCTGCAGAAAGCTGTCCAGTGCGGTCTAGACCATTCATTCAGCCGAAAGTCTCCATTCCACCACTTCTCTCCCAACGAGGTAGAGCCCTTTGCAGCGAGAAGAATCGCAAATGGGATAGAGTGCTTGCTCGAGACGCCGCTGTGGTAGATCTCCAGCAGTTCCCCATTGATAAGTCCTGATGCCGGATTCTCCATGTCTACCAACGACGGCATTTGACCGCCAGCGTACTTGGTTAAGAGAGTTTCAATATCAAACATGCTTTCCATACCACCGCTCTCCTTTCAGGTACGCCCAATACACCCCAACCTTGCGACTCAACCAAGTATAACACAAGGCACAAGACAATACAAGCCAGCTGATGCCGGGTCAAAGCCAGCAATGATTGACTCAGGTCCTCTCATTTCAAGTGTAGCACAGCTTGAGGGTTTCGTGAATGAAAATGGCGTGAATCTTACATGAATTTCCTGTGAAGTTGCTGGTTCAGCTTGGTGTGGAGTGAAGATGGGCCAGGGGAACAGGTCTCGACCGACTTAACGTGTCTCCCCACGCTCCCCGGGGATTTGGGGCGTCATCCCCAGCGCGCGAGTGCGCACGTAGGTGCTACAGTGAATGGTAACTCGCTTTGATTATACCACAACAGTGGCGTTTGCACAAATGCAAACCGCCCCGCTTTCTTCACCTCGGCTGGTGCCCGTGGGCGAAAAATGCGGGGCGGCGTCCCGGGTCTTGCCCTGGTCGGACTTTCGGCACAAGCAACGATAGCTTCAGGGCACACTAATGGATGGTAGGCACACCGCGCAAGCCTTAGCTTGACCTCACCGATTCCTTGCTCTACGCAGCCACAGACTGAGTCTGTTCTACTAGCTTCTGCTGTAGCCAGAGGTTCACCAAGATCTCCACGTTCACCCCACGTCGGCGCGCCTGCTTCTCCACTAACGAAAACAGGTCCAGCTCGACCGGCACCGCACAGGTAACCTTGAACTCCACATCTGGGGCATCGGTGTCAAAGTCTGTGAAGTCGTGTGTGTCCCAGAATTCGCCCATTTTCTCCAGAGTATCGGCTCTTGAGATGCTGCTTAATCTATCTGCGTCCATAGGTCTTGCGCTCCTTCACGCTCATGTTACGCGCGCTAATGATGATCGCCGTCGCTGTGTCGGGCTTGTACACGAAGAACACCGCCAGGTATCGCCCACCAAAGGTTTGTCCGAAAGCGACATACACATCATTCCCTTTCGTGTGACCTTTTTCAGCGAATCGAATGCGCGGAGTACTGAGCAAAACTTGCCGCGCTTCTTGGACTGTCACATTATGCTTGGATTCAAGTTTATCCTCAATAATTGCCGGGGCAAACAACGTAGTCAATGCGCATGTGACTTGAACCTTTACGTTATCCTTGTCGCATGACCAAATCGGTTCGATGATCTCCTATGAAATGCGGGACGGCGTCCTGGGCCTTGCCCTCGTCGGGCTTCTACCAACAAGCAAGGATAGGCGTCTGGGCACACCAACGAGGGCCAGGCAACCCTATCCCTGCTTCAACTGACTGACCAGTTGCCCACCTACGCCGGCTGTTGTTTGTTTGCAAGGCGCTCCCGCAAACGTGTTATGACTTCAGGATTCAACCCCGCCTCAGGTTCAACTACCCCCCGTTCTGCCAGCACCGCCTCGATTTCATCAAACGAAGCCTGCCCCAGGCTCTGCAGCAGAGCCGTGAACGATGCTCGTTGTTGAGCCACGGCTTGCTCAGGCACAGCCTGGACAGTGTAAGCCAATGTCGCCTGGCGTGTGAGGGCGTACACTATGTATTGGTTCAAAGAGATACCCTCACGTGTGGCTAGGGCCGTCAACTGATTGTGAAGTGTTCCTGGCAAACGGACTGTCAGTCTACTCATTTTCCACTCCTCACAAGCTCGATACTACATCTCACCCGCTAGTTGGATGACAGCCTCTACGGGTGTGATGACTCGTAATCCCAATGTTTCCCTGGCAGTTCGAAAGTCTCGCACATTCCAGGTAATGACCGTAGCCCCGACATTCATCGCACAATCAATGACGTGTTCATCCCCTGGATCGGGTGAAATCGGCCGCCACGAGTAGTGAATGACCACGAACTGCGCTTGAGACAACAAGGTTCCCAAAACAGGTTTGAGGCGCTGCCAACGCGCCTCAGATAACTTGCGGGACAAAACATCTGCATATGTGATGTCATGCAAATCACCGCGCAGAGGATCGGGCCACCATCGAGGTAGGACTGCCGCACAAACTCACACCGCCCCGCATTCTTCACCTCGACCGGTGCCGGTGGGCGAAAAATGCGGGGCGGCGTCCTGGGCCTTGCCCTGGTCGGGCTTTCTCCGCAAGCGACGAGGGCTTCAAAGCGCACCAACGAGAGCTAGGCAACCCTTTCTCCCACCAGCCGTTCAGCCAACCACAGGTTGACCAATGTCTCAGGCAAAACGCCACGCGCACGGGCCTGAACCTCAAGTCGTGCATAGACTTCCGGGTCAAGTGTCACTCGCCGCCTGCGCTTGGCCCTGACCTCGAATTCAACCTCATGGGTTTGATCCCAGTAGTCGTCCAGACTATGGGTATCCCAGAAGTCAGCGATCTCCTCCAGTGTACGTGCCTTCGAGATGCTGGTGAGTTGTGTGTCACTTCTTTCGCTCATAGCGTCTCCGTTCTTTCTTGTCCATATCCCGTGCACTCAGGATCAGAGCTGTGTTGTCCGTTTTGTGGATGAAAAACACGATCAGGTAACGCCCCGTAGCGATCTGGCCACTCGCTGAGTACACATCTTCACCCGGCCTGTGTCCTGACTCAACAAAACGATACCGTGGGCGATTGAAGAATACCTCCTCAACCTCATCTTGTGTGACGTGGTGCTTCACAATCAGTTTCTCAACGATATCGGGCAGCCAGATGAAATCGTCAATGTACATGAACAGACTCCGCTCACAAGGCGTTGTGTTGGATAGGGGCGCACCTAGATTATACCCCAACAGCGGCGTTTGCACAAATGCCAAACCGCCCCGCTTTCTTCACCTCGACCGGTGTCGGTGGGCGGAGAAAGCGGGGCGGCGTCTGGGGACTTGTCCTGGTCGGGCTTTCACTGCGGTCCGTTGGAATCAGGTCTCATGCAGCGGCGAATGCCACTGGCTGTAACGCCGTGATGGGAACAGTCTCTGCAATTGATGGCGTGTAGGTTGATAGAGCAAGAATGTCACTTACCGGCGGACGTAACAGAATATCAAGCACAATCTCTCGGAGTTCATCCGATAACTCAGCCAGGCCCGTGAGGGGGAAACTGCGCGGGCCAACTTCGGTTTTCTGCGCCAAGAGGGAGTAGTCCAAGAAGGTCAAACCTATGGCTCGACGCTCTTTCTTGTTGATGCGCAGCAAAATGTGGTCATTCAATTCGATACCCGTTGCTTTCTCTCCAGGGGCAAATGAAACGTACAGGGTATCACTCACCTCGTCATAGTTAAGAATCGGATTTGTCATGCTCATACCCTCACCCTATCTCTCTCTGATAGGCTGTGACAATGTAGTTGTTGGGCACAGGTTCACCACCTGGACCTTCACTAAACCGAAACCGCACAATGGCGATAATGTGCGTGTTGTCCTCGGCCAAACCATCAAACTGCTTAACGTAGCGATATTTCTGCGGATTCAGGGGATCCTGCTTCCGCTTGCCTACCTGGATTGTCTCTTTCAGATGCTCCTCATACCCTGCTCTGCTACCTCCGGCAGCTCGATAGGTGCAAACATTGATGCCGGGTAGAGATAGCCATCAGGCTCTGACTTGTCCTCATCAATGACGCGAAGCATGTTGTGCAACTCCGCCTCTGCGTCCGGCAGCGTGCGATAGACTCTGCCCAGGATCAGGCTTGCCGGATTGCTGTCGTTGTTGATGCAGATCACAAACTCACTCATCGAATCACCCTCTTGATTTTGAAATCCTTACGGCCTACGCCGTGCGCCTCAAACCAGTGTATCTCGGCTTCGCAGATTGTACCGTCTGCTAGTTGCACAGTTGCTATGCACTTCATCTTCCGCCAGCGACCCTTGCCATAAGTGCGCTCTAGATAGCGCCGGATGTACACACCCCGGCCTGCTGCGATTGTCTCAACGTCGCTAATGTTGCTGAGGATCTCGAATCCTATCTCATCCATCACCCCTCACGTCCACATGCCCGTGTAGGTGACCTCCCCGCTTTCTTCACCTCAACCAGTGCCGGTGGGCGAAGAATGTGGGGCGGCGTCTTGGGCCTTGCGCTGGTCAGGCCTTCACCGACAAGTAGCGATAGCCCAGGGCACACCAACGGGTGTTTGGCAGCATCCAGCTCACACTAAGCCCCTATGCAGTCTTGCCTAACCTCCTGACTGTTACACTCTGAACCAGCCTGATGTTTACCCTGAGCCATTCATTGACCAACTCCTGAAGGTCAACTTCTTGTTCATCTGCTAGCCGACTCAGGAAGTCATCTACATCCGGTTCAAGGTAAACTGGGAAGCTGAACTCGGCATCAGGAGCGTAGAACTTGCCGCGCTCACCCTTAGAAAAATCATACTCTGCTTTCATGGGTTTTCCTCTCGATACTGTCTTGTCTCTCTGCTTGTAGCTTTTCGTGCCGAAATGATGCGAATCTCGCACAGGTTTTCGGCCACTTGCTCAAATGTATGCACAACGACACGTAAGACCCCACTACTATCAACACCCATCGTCGTCCACCGATCTTCGTATTCGCCATGTTCTTCGTCGTAGATAGAAAGTTGATTGGGATCACGAAACACGGTTGCTGCTTTACGAAAAGACACTTTGTGTTCGCGGACGTTTTCCTCTCTTTTGCAGGATCCCACTCGAATCTGTAATCCAATTGCCCCCCTTGTAGAGCTGATCACTCGCCCTGATTATACCCCAACGGCAGCATTTGCACAAATGCAAACCGCCCCGCTTTCTTCACCTCGACCGGTGCTGTGGACGAAAAATGCGGGGCGGCATCTTATCATCTATGCTGGCTTGATGTTAGGCGAATTCCTTGCCCACCCTACGTTTCTGGCGACTGCTTTCGGGCTTGCTCAGCCATCAACTGCTGCAGATTGGCCAGGGATTGGGAGCGCGAAGTGCCCTCTATGGCTTTGGTGGCAATGTCCTGCACCTGGCCGTAGGCTTTATCCACCTGCTGGGAGAGTTTCGCAATCTGCTCGTTTTGCTCTGCTACTGTCTTTTCCAGAGATTCGATTCGAGTGTTCAGAACATTACGTTCGCCATCGAATTCCTTTGTCAAGAGTTCCTCTCTATTCTTGGCTTCCAACTCAACTCTTTGTACGGCTTCCTTAACTGCTTTGCTGACCGCCGCCTGCAATTCCTTGGGAAAGGCGCCGGCTTGCTTTCGCAGCTCGCTCAATTCGGTTTCCGTTTCGACGATGGCTTTCTCCCGGTCGGCTAATTCCTTTTCCATCTGCTCTTTTCTAAACGCGATTTCTCTTTCCAGCCTCGCTTTTTCGTCTTCGAACTGCTCTCTGGCCAGTTGTTGCTCACGCTGAAATGTATAGAGGTACTCTTTCTTCTCCCGTTCGCGGCGCTTCCGCTCGTCGCCATCCCGTTCTTTGATCCCTGCCGCGTGAGCTTTCTTCTCCTCCCGCCATTCCGCACGCAGAGTTTCTATCTCCCGAGTTAATTCCTCTTTGCGCGCAGCTAATTCAGCTTCGGTTTGTTGACGCTTTTGATGTTGAGCGTCTATCAAGGCCGCCAGACTCAAGGCCGACTTTTCTATCTCATAGATCTCCTGAAGCTCGTTCTGTTTGGCTTCAACCGCCTGCCTAACCTGACGATATTTGCCAACCTCTTCTTCCAATCTATCAGACAGTTGGCCGAGGAGTCTTCCTATCTCCAACTTAAGGGTACTGACCTCTTGGACGATCCCTTCGGTGGACAGGGAATCCGTCACCCCCACCGCTTCCTCGATCTTCTTCTCTTCGATTGCTTTTTCAGGTCTGAGTTCCACTGCCCGCTTCTCTTTGAGCTGCTGCAGAACTTCATTGTATGCTTCCAGCATCTCCTTCTTGGTGTTTTTCATGGTGATGCTTTTGGGCTTAACCTCTCTGTTCGTCATTTCTGTGGTCCTCCTCTATTGTTGATGATATGCCGGACTCTCCAGCGGTGCTGCCGTGGGTGATGGCTCACCCTGATTATACCCCAATGGCAACGTTTGCACAAATGCACAACCCTTCGGCAGGCTCAGAAACCGATCACCGCTTTCGATAGGTAACCGTTCAGCGAAGCTCCGCCTCAAACCGACAAGTAATGGGACCAGACCTGTCCTGAGCCTGTCGAAGGATACACGCAGATCTTCGCAGATAAAAAGAAAAATCAGCGTAGATCAGCGTTAATCTGCGTTCAGAATCTTGACTCGTTTGTAAAAAGATTCGGGCCTCAAGGAGTTCAGCAGAGACCGAGTTCCTCGGCGATTTAACAGTCAGCCATTGTTGTTGCCCCGAATCCGCCCTACGGCTTTGCCCCACCATGAATTGAACTTGCGGTAGGTGCGGCGCAGGCGGGATACGAGCCAGGCCCAACGATACCCTACGCGCCTCAGCAAGTGTTTCCACCATGGCAGCCTGGGCACCGGCAACGGCAGGTGCCACTGCACCACCGCCGCAGCCCAGGTCAGGCCCGCTCCGAAGCTGACCAAGACCAGGTGGTCGCCTGGCTCTATCCGCTCCTCCTCAATGGCCTCACAGAAGGCGATAGGAATGGAGGCACATGAGGTGTTGCCGTACCTGTCCACGTTGACGAAGACCTTATCCATGGGCAACCTCAAGTGTTTGGCCGCCGATTGAATGATGCGCATGTTGGCCTGGTGGGGGATGAAAAGGTCAACGTCGTCGATCTCCAATCCGGCCGCCCTGATAGCCTCCTTAGCCGCCTGGCCCATGATGCGGGTGGCAAACCGAAAGACCTCGCGGCCATTCATGCGAGCGTAATGCAACCCTTGGGCTATCGTCTCAGCGCTGGCCGGGTGGCGGCTGCCCCCACCGGGCAGGATCAACAGGTCACCGCCTGAGCCGTCGGCACCGAGGGTGAAGGAGAGGACGCCGCCAGGGGCGTCGCTGGCCTGAAGCAGCAAGGCCCCTGCCCCGTCGCCGAAGAGGACACAGGTGTTGCGGTCCGTCCAGTCCATAATGCGGGACAAGGTCTCGGCTCCAATGACCAGCACGTTCTCGTAGGCTCCGGAAATGATCAACTGGCTGCCGACCCCAAGCCCGTACACAAAGCCTGAGCAACCAGCCAGGAGGTCAAAGGCTCCGGCTCGCCTTGCCCCTAGAGCATCTTGCACCAGGCACGCCGTAGCGGGGAATAGATAGTCTGGGGTGGCGGTAGTCACGATGATGAGGTCCAACCGTTCTGGAGCCACGTCGGCCACCTGAAGGGCAGCTTGTGCTGCTTTGATAGCCATGGTCGAGGTCGTTTCCCTCGGATCGGCGATGCGGCGCTCGACGATCCCCGTCCGCGTGCGGATCCACTCATCGGAGGTATCCACCATTTTGGCCAGGTCGTCGTTAGTCAGAACTTGGCTAGGAACATACTTGCCCCAGCCCACGATCTGAGCGTGTCTCTCTGAAGCCATATCTCTTGATCCTAGACTGTGAATTGGCTCACAATTGGGCACATAATCCAAATCGCACTGGGGGTCAGGGTGCTGATAGTTCATGGTCGCCGGGATGATCTGATCCTGCAAGGCTTTGAGACAGGCTATGGCCTCCATCGCCCCCGCCGCTCCCATCAGGTGCCCCATCATTGATTTGGTGGAGCTGGATGATGGCGTCGGCATCGCCACGGCGGATCATCTCTGCTGCTTCGCCGATGGCGTTGGAGCCGCTGGCGCAGGCCGAGACGATAGCCATGTTGGGCCCTTTGGCCCCGCAGGAGATAGCTACCTGCCCTGAGGCGGTGTCGGGGATCATCATGGGCAGGGAGAAGGGGCTTAGTCGGCGAGGCCCTCTGGCCTGCAATCTCTCGAATTCGGTTAGCAGGGTCTTGATGCCTCCTACAGCAGTGCCGATGACGGCACCTACTCGCTCAGCGTTGTCGGCGTTGATGGTCAGCTTAGCATCCTCGAGGGCCTGCCGGGTGGCGACCACGGCAAACTGAACGAAGCGATCCAGCCGGCGGGCCTCTTTGCGGTCGAAATGCTCTTTGGCGTCGAATCCCTTGACCTCGCCAGCGATCTGTGTCTCGAAGGGCGAGGGATCAAAACGAGTGATCCGTTTGATGCCCGAGCGCCCTTCCACCAGGGCCCTCCAGGTAGTGGGCACATCGTTGCCCACCAGAGTTAGGGCCCCCAGGCCGGTGACCACTACGCTGGTATTATCCTTCGGCAAAGGAACACCTCCTATGAAGTGGGGAGGAGCGCAATCCTTAGACTTTATAACACCAAGAAGGCCAGAGAGATGCGCCTGGCCCTAGCTGAAGGAAGATCGAACGGTGCTATGGAGGATAGCTAGCAAGGGCGAACCTCTCCTTCCCCAACCCTCTTCCTTGGACAGGACAAAACCAAAAGGCCCCGCCACGTGTTTTCCACGAGCGAGGCCTTTTCCATTTACAGAAGAGGCATTGAGTTCGACTGGCCTCTCGGCCCGAGGCTTCAACGCTGAGCGGACTTCAGGTGAGCCTCAGCCGAAGCGCTCGGTCGAAAGCCCGGTCGAGCCGCCTAGAGCAAAACGCACACCGCCCCACTTTCTTCACCTCGACCGGTGCCGGTGGGCGAAGAATGCGGGGCGGTGTCTTGGGCCTTGCCCTGGTGGGACTTTCACCGACACGCAACGGTTGCTTCAGGGCATACCGGCCTTACCTATCGCTCTGGACGGTACAGTGCCGCTGACATATCACCCACAAACTCTGGCAATTCTGAATGACCCAGCAACTGCCGCACAGCGTACGCCTCGCCAATATGAAACCAGTAATGGTGGGTGTTTCTCAAGAGCATAGTACCGATGCTCTCTGGAAGAGGCTTGCCTTTCCATCCGAGATGGGTCTGCAACAGTTGGGGAGTCAGTGTGTCCAGATAGCCATCGGCTGCGCTGGTGATGGTGCGCCACACGGCCCACATCTCGTCTAACGGCGGGGTGCTGGCAGGTTGCCCCCAGCCTACCAGCTTGTGCAGGTCGGGCGCCAAGTTTTGACCTTGAGCCCGCAGCATCCAGTATGTGTTTTCCTGGCTGGCCAGATGGCCGACGATCCAACTGATGCAATTCATGGGCTCAAAACGGCGACGAGCATCTTCATCGGAAACCCCTTCAAGACAGCGCACTAGCTCGCTGCGGGCAAAGCGCAATTGAGTGACTAACGGATGGGTCATTGTCTCCTCCCTCAAACCTCTATTGAGCATCACACTGCGACACGCGCTTCTGGTGTCGTATCCAGGATTGGCTCTTCAGCTTCGTCAAATGTCTTCATCAGCGACCGGGCCGACCTGGCGCCGATGGAGAGCCCCACCATCACGGTCACCACCTCCACGCCCAGGGTAAGCGCGGAGACCAGGAACGCGAGGGCCGGAATGGCTGCCAGGGTGACACCGAGGGCTGCCCCTGCGGTTGGTATGAGGAGGAAGAGCGTCGCTAGCCACAGCCCCCATAGCACCAGCCGCACGAGTCCACGGGTCCAGTACTCCCAAGTCAACCAGCCTGCCCCCCACACCATGAACTCGGCCACAACCGACAGCCCAGCCTTGGGGTGCGTCTCGATCAGGCGGATCACCCGGCCAATGCCTTTCCCCAGCTTCCGCAACTGGTAGACCGACCACGCCAACAGAGCCACGAGGGTCAGCGCGACCAGCGCCAGCAACCCCACCAGTAACCAGGGATTGATCTGGCCAAACACATAGGCCAGCACCATCAGGACAACCGAAGCCACGTTCTCCACGGTAGCGTACGCCGGCGCGGAGACGGTGGTCGCTGTCCCCGTAGCGGTGCTGATGGCTGGTTTCGCCACGAACTTTGCGGCGGTCAGTGCGGAGGCTGTCAGCGCGCCTCCGCCAGCCATCAGCCAGCCGACCCTCCCAATGGATTGGCCACTGGCATCGAAGATCTGCAAGGTCTTGAGGATGTGGTAGAGATCGGGGTGCATCTCGACAATCACACCGACTGAAGCCAGCGTCAGTAGCGCTGCCGAGGCCGGGACGATGAAACCACTGACGAAGTTCACGACCGTGTTGACCGCGTTCATGATGCCAGGGCTCAAGAGCGAGCCATAAGCCGGCAGGATGGTGAGCAGCCAGAACACGGCCGCGATGCCGATAAACCACCACGACTCCATGAAACTGACCTGCGGAGCCAGGCTGACCAGGCCCAGTTTAGCCGCGACCGATAGGATGATCAAGCACAGGTATTGGTTGGCCGCACCGACAAGGCCGCCACTGGATATGGCTGATAGCAGTAGCTCCATAGTTTTCCTCCTCTATTGCACCTCTTCCAAGTCCCGAACGACAACCTTCAGGGTCATGTCATCAAACTGGGGCGCGTCGTCCACGAAATTACGCACCTCCGCCAGCACAACATTCTGCATATCCTGAGCTGGATCCTCCAACCTGGCCTGGAGCACCTCCAGCAGCCGCCTCTCGCCGAAAAACGCCTCCTGTCAACCCCGCAACCATCTCGTTGAGCCGCTCGCTCAGGTATCCCAACTCGTCGTTGCTGGTGACGGACACCCGAACGTCGAAATCGCTCTGCTCCACGCGCTTCATCGCCCCCTGCAGCATATCCAATGGGCCGGTGATGCCGCGCGTCATGAACACAGCCAGCACTACACTGGCGAGGATGCTGGTCGCCAGGACAAAGATCTGCAGGATCAACAGATTGCGTGCAACCTGCGGATTGCCCAACGGCTTGTGGGTTGGGGGCGGTCAGCAACGTCTGGGCGCGTTGCCAGGATAAGTTCACCTGAGTCACTCCCAGTCATCCCACCTTGGATACTGTTCCAGCGGCTCACCGTGGGCCTCAAGGATGACCGAATCTTCGATCACCATCTCCGGATCAACCTGCTCCAGGCTCACTTCGAACTCCCACCAGTCGCCGAAGTCAAACACATAGGTCATCGTCTGCCCGATGGGGAGGGGCACATCGCCCACCAACACCTCGCTCGTCCACGGACCCTTGTCCAGGTAAGGGTGATTGATGTCCTCCAGGGCGCCAAAGCGATTACGATATGAGAACCGATACAGGTGATCGTGATCAAATTCGACCGCGTCGAGAATAGCAGACGCTAACGCATCCAGGGTTTGATCTGCTGGGATAGCGATCCGACGCCATAGTCGCCCCAGTGACACTTTGAAGACGTGTGTTCCCTCCCGAAAGCCCCACTCGGGGACAGACAGGTTGTTCTCCCATCGAGGGAGATAAGGCTGCAGCACAGGCTGCAACACGCCAAACGGCGCTTTCCCCTTGCCCGCGAGTTCCAGGATATTGCCGAAATCCCCGAAGAAGTCGGTGTGAAGCAAAGCCAACAGTGCATCCCCCACCGCCGTGCGGCGGATGCGCTCGATCTGCCAGCGTTTGCCCGATACTGGCGGCCCGTGCTGCACGGTGATCAGGCCAAACAAGTCCAGCAGGCCCAGGTTGTGCCAACCCGGTCTAAACGGCAGCCATTGCTCGGCGTCGCGGTCGCCAGCGATCTGCAGCCCTTCGTCAGGAATCGCGGCGAAGAAGTATTCGCACTCTCGAAAGCTCTCAGGGATCAAGAACATAGGGCGGCGGTCTTCTCCAATGATTTCCGGCTTCCCTCGCAGCAGCCAAGCTTCCATCAAGCTGCCGTAACGCTCGGTGGGATTAAGGCTCTCCCACACCTGGTATACCGCTTGATCTACCAGGAGCAACGGCTTTTGGCTTGTCCCCCCAATGCAGGTCAGCCCACAGGCCCGCAGCAGCAGATACAGCCCATGAATGTGGGGATACGACTTCTGCTGCGGGCGCTTCAGCCCCAGTTGCAGGGGATGTGTCAGGCGCGCGTTGATCTCTGACAGTACACGGAGCGGCAATTGGTGTTTGCCCGTGACCGGTAAATCGTGTTCTCTGAGGTAGCCCAACAGCATCTCAAAATCACGGAGAATGGTACCTGGGCCGCTTTCCCCGATAACGAGCTTCCGCAATACCCGCTTGTGCTTAGATGAGAACTTGAATCTTTTCGCTACTGAAGTGTGCATCAGTCACCTCCTCTAAGTTTCGTACAAGCCCGCATCTTGCAGGCGGCGGCGCAGGCCGGATCGCCGGCGATACTGCTCGTAGATGTAATTCAATCGCTGTCGAAAGATCTCTTCCTGCCCCTGGTACCTTGCCAGCTCGTGCAACTTGAGCAAGAGTCGAACTGCTTCATCATAAGCCTTGGCCTGGGTTTGCTGGATCAGGGTATCTACTTCCTCCCACGTTTGGGTTTCGCGCTTGGCCAACGCTTCCAGTTGTTGCACGCGCCTGGCCTCAGCCTCCTCGGCTCGGCGTCTATGTTCTCGCTCTCGTCGCTCTTCGGCTTCCCCCAGAAGCTGCCCCACCGTGCGTTG
>CAYMKL010000116.1:0-21644 GCA_964390805.1 uncultured Anaerolineae bacterium
TGGGTTTCAAGCTGGAAATTATCATTCCCGCTCCCACTTGATTGCGGTCTACTGATAATATATGGTGCACCTAATCCGCAGAATGTTCTGGCTCCCTTGCACCAGCTTGTCGATAACCCAGCAAAACTGAGAACTATGTTAAGAGAACTATTACCTCCGCCTACCAAGACGGATGCATGGGAAGGTATAAGAAACGACCTTCGCTATTGGTCGTTTAAGAAGGCGATGGACGATGACCCGTTTTTGGGATCGAGGGATGGCGAAGTACACGTGGATGTAGCAGTAATCCGCCAGCTTGTGTTTAAGGACCCTGAATCTGCCAAGAGATGGTTCAATTGGTTCATGGAGGAAGCTCGATCTATGCCGAACCCCAGCTTCGCAAAGACCATGGCAAGCATACTGTTGATAGTTGCTGGATTCCTAGAAGAGCAAGGCGATCCACAGCCAATGCGGTTGTGGGAGGCGCGCTATGGCAAGTTTCGATAAACCTAGTCCTAGACTACACCAAGCAGTCCATGACATTGTCATAGGCGTCATGACCAAGGCCATGTCTATCACAGATGCCGCAGCGTATCTACAATCAGTGGCATGGCGCAATTACGGAACCGTCGATGCGATTCCAAATCTGACACAAATGGTTTATGATCTCTTGGATAGCAATGGGACAGCACTAGGGCCGCCTGTGTTTGATGATGAGGGTCAGATCTGCTTTGCTAGGACTGTATATGAAGTCGCGCGTCAGGTCGGACAGTATAAGACAGAAACATCGGTGGCGCTGACAACTGTCCTCTCTGCTAAGAAGCAGTTCTCAGAGGCCATCACAATACTTGAGGAGCTAGTACGCCACCTATATACTCGAAACGATCTTGAGGCACTTGCGCTTGTACTAAACAACTTGGGTGGTGTATATATGGATGATGATCAGATAGATTTGGCGCAGGATCGTTTCCTCAAATCGCTAGAGCTTGCTCCTTATGCGCCATACCCAAGTGTACAATCTAATGCCCTCAAAAACTTGGCCATGGTGAGTTATCGGCTAGGAATTCGTGAACAGCCAAGAGACCAGGCTCGAGCCCAGCAGTTGTTCCAACAAGGATTTGAAGCGGCTACCAAAAGCGGTTACGAAAAATATGTGCTCTATAACGGGCGTGCCCTGGCAGAATTGGAACTCCAGATTGGCGATGTTCAAATCGCAATTGCCAGACTCCAGCAACTATTGCGGCTTGTACAGGGGGCTCAACATGCAGATGCATGTTTAGAAATTCTGAATAACTTGGGTGTTGCTTACAGAATGAAGGGTGAACTGCGAGAGGCTAAGAAGGTATTCTTGGAGGCGGCACAAAAGGCAGAAATGCTTGACAACAGGAAAGCCCTCATCGGCATTTTGGGTAACTTGGGGGATGTGGCGCAATCCAATGGTGATGCTTTCAGAGCACGTGACTACTTGCAACGTGCTACGGAAATCGCCCGAAGCCTTGGAGAGCGTGGATTGCTTGCACGTGTCCTCGTCAACCTGGGCAATGCCAGTTGGACGATGGACGATCTCCGTGGGGCAGAATCCTCCTGGAGTGAGGCAGTCGAAATACTTATAACTAATGGTGATAGTGAGCCGCTCGATGGAGTCGCCAAAAGTCTTGATCGCTTGCTGCGGAGTACCTTTCGCCCTGGTCTTGCTGACGAACTGCGTGACCGCATTGTGGCACGCTTCGGCTCCAAAGCCTCCGGTGCGTCTGTCACGGATGCGGAGATGCACCTTGAGCATTTGCAAGCCCGAATACAGCAAGCAGAACAACAGGGAAATCAGGAATGGCTCGTCAAAGCCCTGCTCGAGTTGGCAGGTCATTACAAACTTTCCGGCGTGGTTGAGGAATATCTCAGTATTCTAGAGCGGGCTGGTGAAGCGACCGAGGAAATGGGAGAGCTTGAGCAAAGCTGGCGCATCTGGAGTGAACTAGGCGATGAATACAAACACCGGCATAGCGATGTACGGGCATTCGAGTTTTATCGACGCGCTATTGTAACATTGGAACGTATCATGTGGAGCGCAACTGCACAGCAGTATATCCGACGCCCAAGCGAAGCCCAGAGACCATATGAAGGCTTCATCGAATCAGCAATTCGCTTGGGTGAATATGAGCAGGCACTTATCGTGTGCGATTGGACGAAGTGCCAGACAGAGAGAGAAGAAAAGTCCGACGATAGTGTAACTCAAGAACACCACTCGGCGTTCGAAAGTTATGTTTCGCCATTCGATAGCGTATCGCTCGAACAGATACTGGATCGTGTGAACGGACTGACTAAACATGTGGTTATAGACCTGAAAGTCACGGAAGGCGGTCTAGTGGTATTTGTGGTGCCATCCCCAGATGTGGCATTTCGACCCGACAGTTCCCTCGCTAACATACCAGAACGACGGTGGGTAGATCGGAGTGGACGCCTTGTAGCATTTCTCTTTCCCCAAGTCGACCGGAGCCGTCTCAATGAGTGGGACGCGCTCGGTTTTGTTATGACGGCGGTGAACCCACTGGATGGAATCAAAGACATTCGCTGGAGTGACGGCATCGTCGGTGTATGTCGCGACGTTTATGTAACATTACTAGGTTCGATAGTAGATGACTTGCGTAGTGCAGGAGTGGAAAGGATTACGATTATCCCCGATGGTTATTTGCACAGGTTACCATTTCATCTTGCGAACCGCTTGGTTGAAAAACATATCTGCTTCTTAATAGATGATTTTGAGGTATCTGTGTCACCTAGTTGGAAGACAGTCCGAGCACGCCGTAAATACCGATCTCTGGATGAGCACCGCTTCCTGTTGATTGCCTGCGATACGGTTGGCGATCTCCCTTGGATACATGAGGAGATTCAAGCAATCAGTAATATCCTTAGCACTCAAGTTCGTGCGGAACAAATCACGTTGCTGGACCACGGCGTAACGATAGAACGCTTGTGTAGCCAGATGAGAGAGCATACGGTGTTGCACCTGGCTTGCCATGGTCACTTCAGCATCATGGAGCCGTCTAAGTCTGGTCTTATCCTGGAGAACGGTATTCTAACCTGCGAGCAAATTGCAGCACAGAGGCTACCCGTTGATACTCAAGTTGTGCTTAGCACCTGCAAAGGTATGCTCACTGATGCTAAGCTTGTCGTGGAAAGTCATAATAGCCCCGCTGCCGCATTTTTGCGTGCGGGCGCTCATTCTGTAATAGCATCTCTGGTAGAAGTAGACGACATGGCCGCATTTACCCTGATGGAAGCGACATATGCTACATTTGTTCGTACTTATCAAGACGATCTTTGTTCAGCGATGAGATCTGCGGCATTGGATATCCGACGAGGCGCAATTCTGCCCAAAGCACAAACACCCGGCAACATTCGAGAGGTCATCCCCCCTGGGAGAGACAGGCTCGACTCTTCGCGAGAAGAATTCCAGTCACCCAAATCCTGGGGCAGCTTTGCAGTGTTTGGAAATTGTACGTCTAGCCCACTTTCGATGGAGAAGTGACTATGACAAAACGAGCATTACTAATTGGAAGCCCTGTTAGCGGCTTAAAGGGCGTCGAAACCGATATTGAGATCATGCAAGAGCTTCTCTCAACATATGGCTTTTCTTGTACTCCATGTGTTGGGAAAAAAGATGCGACCCGTCGAGGGATTCTTGATGCTTATGACGATCTAATTCGGGCATCTGGGTCCCAAGATGCAGCCGTAATATACTACTCAGGACACGGTGGCCTAGCGGAGAACCCGTATTATAGTGCCCAGCGGCAAGTTAGCGCGCGACAACCCCGTTATCACCAATTCATTGTACCAGTGGATATCTATGAGACAACTGATACGGATTTTCGAGGAATAACGAATCTCGAGATGTCTTATTATTTGCTTCGCCTAACCCAGAAAACCCAAAACGCTGTCGTCATCTTGGACTGCTGTCATGCATCGGGGATGTGCCGTGGACTACCAAACAGGACAGTTACATTTCGAGTACGAACGTTGGAAAAGACTTGGTCATGTGGAATTCATTTCCACCTTGAGCAGCTTAGAAACCAAGGAATTCACTTAGACCGATTGGATATCCAGGGCAATCCCAATGCTGTAAGGCTGGTGGCAACTGGTCCAACACAGCCGGCTTTCGAATATACAGTGCAAGGACGCACATGCGGGCTGCTCACAGATTCTCTGAGTGTGTGTCTTAATGAAGTGGCCGGGATTCCCTTGTCTTGGAGAGCAATATGCCGTCTGGTCCGTCAACGGGTCTTGTCGTTTGAATACAGTCAGCGTCCAGAAATCGAAGGCCCGCGTGATCGCCTGCTCTTCGAGGTCGAGCAGAGCCAGGCAAATGAAAACGAAGTAGTCGAACTGAGAATCGACGACAGCAGCTTGCAATTGATGGCTGGTTCGATTCATGGCGTTGAGATCGGCGACAAGTATGCTATAGTCGACAGAGGTAAAACGATTTTAGCTGGACAAAATCATCTTGCTCGGGCCGAAGTGGTCGAGTTAGGGGCGGTAACATGCAAGATTCACCTCGAGAAGGCGCATGGTATCGAAAAGATCCCGCAAACAGCCGTCGCGTATCCTATAGAGCGAGCATTGCACAGGTTACCTGTTGCTGTTCTTTCGGTACCAGGCAACGAGAGTATCCGCGAGCAGATTATTGGCCGGCTGGAGAAAACGCACCACCTACGCCTTGCCTTGGGTGACACAAGACGACAACCATTTACATCAATCTCGGTCAAGGACGGTTTCATTTCGATTCTCAACCCAGGTCTCCAACTAGTGGTACATTCCAAACCTTTTCAGTCGGATGCGAACGCTGCGATCACAACAACGCTCGAGAACCTGCGACAGTTAGCTCGGGCAAGAAACTTAGCAAGTCTTGCCAGTGGCACGGACAGTTTTGCACTATCGATTCCGTACGAAGTGGATTGGGGAGAACTCGTTGAGGGACAGTGCATCTCTCATGGAAAAGGAGTAACCCTACAAGCTGGGGGTCGAATCTATGTCCGGGTTTATAACCGGGGCAAAGAGCCGTTCTATGTTTCATTCTTGGATATCGGTATTGCTGGAAAAATCACTCTCCTGAATGTTGATGAGCCCGCTGGCATCATCGTCCGTCCTAATGAGGACTATGTTCTCGGTGAGGCTGATTTCGGGACCCAACTCGTAGGACTGGCTCTTGAGTGGAACGATAATGTTCCGATAAATGATGGTCCCCGGCGCGAGACAATTACAGTGATTATCACTAATAAGCCACAAAATATGGCCTTACTTGAAGCGCCTGGGGCTAGAAGTATGAACGGCCAGATTGTGCCAAAGCTGAGCTCAGAGCTGGATCGATTGCTGTCGCAGATTGTCTTTGGAAGCACAAGAGAAGTCGCTCCAGCGCAACGAAAAGCGGATATTCGTTACGCGGTCGAACACATTGACTTTTATCTGACCCCACTGGCCTAGCAGGCTGTCGGAGAGAACTACATCTTGTGGTGAAAGCAGCAAAAATCTGGCCTTGGACTACAAGATATGGGCATCAAAGCCTTTTCTCCGACAAGCTGCTAGGAGTGCTCAACAAGGGAGCATTGGTCGAGACATCACTAATGAGTTTAGATCAAGAAGCAGTTGATCTTCGAGCTTGAAAGCTCTTTTTGAAATTCAAGATTGGATTGTTGGCTGAATGAAGTTATCCACATTGCTTTCAAGGATGATGCGCTGGAGATTGTAGATGATAATGGCGGAGATGCCGCCGAACAAATGGTTGCAGCCGACCACCAGCGGCGCGGGTATGAGTGCGCCATTTGCTAGTAATCGCTCTGGTTGTTGAAGTGTATCTCGCCAGAGCCGGCGGCGGCTGAACCGCAGCGTTGGCTGGCACAGCCAGCACCAGCGCAAAGGGAAGAGCATTGTGCGAAATGGACCAAGCCTTCTGGGTCGATGCCTACAAGAAAGACCCCAGTCAAGTGGAGGTAGCGGATCTCATACTTGACGAGGAGCTAGAGGGGCTTCCCGTGGGGACTGCGCTGGATCTTGGTTGCGGTGCTGGCACGAATGCCCTGGAGCTGGCGGGGCGAGGATGGTCGGTCATTGGCGTTGACTGGGCGGAGCATGCCATTGAGCTTGCGACCAGATCCGCTCAGGAGAAGGGGCTCGACGCGACGTTCTACGTTGGCGATACTACCACCTGGAAGCCGCCAACCAAGTTCGATCTCGTTATCAGTACCTACGCCCTCCCTGGAGGTGAGGATAGCCAAAGAACCCTGCAAACAGCGCTGAAAGCACTGGCTCAGGGTGGAACGCTGTTGGTCGCAGAGTGGGACAAGTCTATGAGCGAGGTCTGGAACTTTGCAGAGGACGAACTAATGTCCCCCGACCAGATAGCTGCGCTTCTCCCGGGCTTGGAGATTGAGAAGGCTGAGGTCAGACGCCTTCAGAACGTTTTTTCAGACGATGATCCGCGTGCGCAAGAAGGCTCGTCCGCCAACGTCGCATTCGTGAGGGCTCGGAAACTGTAACAGAAAGTGCCGTTAATGAGCCAGGATCAAATCTTCCACCACATCAGCCAAGACCCCTTCGCCCGTTTCCTGGGCATTGAGCTGCTGGAACTCCGCGAAGGGTACAGCCGGGTGGCCATGACCGTGGAGGAGCACATGCTGAACTTCCACGGCATCCCCCATGGCGGAGTCATTTTCTCGCTGGCCGACGCTGCCTTCGCCGCTGCCAGCAACTCCCACGGCCAGACGGCCGTTGCCCTCAACGTGAGCATGAACTTCCTGGCCGCTGTGTCGGTCGGCACACGCCTCTACGCTGAGGCGACCGAGGAGAGTCTGGGCCGCCGTACCGCCCTCTACCGCCTGGCCGTCACCACGGAGGACGACACCCTCGTCGCCCTGGGCCACGGGATGGTGTATCGCAAGCAGGAACGGTGGACGACATCGTGAGCCAAACCAGGCGGAA
Organism: uncultured Anaerolineae bacterium; assembly: GCA_964390805.1. Taxonomy (GTDB): domain Bacteria; phylum Chloroflexota; class Anaerolineae; order VGOG01; family VGOG01; genus CAYMKL01. The sequence continues at coordinate 6,949 of CAYMKL010000116.1, forward strand.
GGAAAAACGCTGGGAGGTTTACATCCGAGTCTGAGAAAAAAGGGAGGGCAAAACTTCCCCCCTAAAGTTGGGGGGGACCGAGGGGGGGCTAGGAGGTGGATATGAGTACATACTGGGAGCAACGATTTGCCCGGCGGATGGGAGGGATGACCAGCTCCGCCATCCGGGAACTGTTCAAAGCGGTTCAACAGCCTGGGATGATCTCCCTCGCCGGGGGACTGCCCGCGCCGGAGACGCTGCCGACCGAGGCCGTCTCGGAGGCCAGCCAGCGCGTTCTGGCCGAACGGGGACAACAGGCGTTGCAATACGGCTCGACGGAGGGGTATCCGCCTCTGAGGGCCTGGATCGTTGAGTATATGGCTCAACAGGGCGTCAACATCAGCGAGGACAACGTGCTCATCACCAGCGGTGGGCTGCAGGGATTGGATATGGCGTCTCGGATTTTGCTGAATCCAGGGGATCGCGTCCTGGTGGAATCGCCGACCTTCTTGGGCGCCTTACAGGTGTTCAATGCCTACGAGATATCGTACGTAGGGGTGCCACTGGATGAGGACGGGTTGCAGATCGAGCCACTGGAGGCCGTATTGGAGGTCGGTCCTCGCTTCTTCTACGCCATTCCTACTTTCCAGAACCCCGCGGGCGTCACGCTGACTCCAGAGCGCCGGCGGGTTCTCGTCGAGCTGGCCGCCCAGGCCGGGGTGCCTATTCTTGAGGACGATCCCTACCGTCGGCTCCGCTACGAGGGAGAACATCCGCCGTTGCTACTGGCGCTGGACATGGCCCGTTTGCAGCCCGGCCAGACTTCGTCGAGCTCAGTCGAGACGTGGGATTCTCAGGGTAACGTCATCTACTGTGGAAGCTTCTCCAAGCTCCTGGGGCCGGGCCTGCGGCTGGGCTGGGTCGTCGCGCCGGCGGCCGTGATCCGGCGGATGGTACAAGCCAAGCAGGGGAATGACCTGCATACCAGCCTCTACGTGCAGATGGTGGTGCACGAGGTGGTGCGGGGTGGCTTCCTAGAACAGCACGTACCGCGGCTGCAGACGATCTATCGGGAGCGACGGGACGTGATGCTGGAGGCGCTGGCGCGTTTCTTCCCGCCCGGCGTGAGTTGGACGCAGCCCCAGGGAGGGCTGTTCCTCTGGGCCATCCTGCCTTCGTCGCTGAATATCAAGGAGTTGTTTGAGGAGGCGCTGCGCCACCAGGTCGCCTTTGTTCCTAGCACGCCCTTCTATGCTGACCAGAGTGGCCCGCCTGCCATGCGATTGAATTTCTCCTACCCGCAGCCCGAACAGATCGAAACTGGCATCGAGCGGCTGGGGACGGTCTTGGGGCAGGCACTGTCGAAATCGGGAGCTTTGTGAACGAAGACACACAAGTTACTATCCGATTGGCGCGTACAGGTGATGCAGAACGCATGGCCGTACTGTGCCAGCAATTGGGTTACCCCGCATCTCAAGAAGAGGTGCAGCGACGTCTCAACCAGATTCAACAAGATGAACGGCACGCTGTTTATGTTGCAGAACTAGAAGATGGGCGTGTGGTTGGCTGGGTTCACGCCTATGTCTGTCAACTGGTGGTGATTGATCTGCATGCAGAAATCGGGGGGCTGGTTGTAGATGAAGGCCATCGCCACCGCGGCGTGGGGCGGCTCTTGATGCGACAGGTGGAGCAGTGGGCTCGTGAGGAAGGGTGTTGGGCAGTTCACCTGCGGTCTAATGCCGTCCGCAAGGACGCTCACGCTTTCTACGAAGGAATCGGCTACAGGAACGTGAAAACATCAATGGTGTTTCGTAAAGCCCTGTGAGTGAAGCGAGCTTGAAGTTCTCGCAACATAACCCTTCTCTTCATGAGAAGGGTTTTTGTTTCTACAATCCCGCTCTTCCCAACCTCACCAATCTGTTGTATAATGTAGTAAATCTCAACGGAGGGAGACGATGGACAAATCACTGAAGATACTGCTGCTTTCTTCCGAGGCGGTGCCTTTCGCCAAGGTGGGGGGGCTGGCCGATGTGGCGGGATCGCTGCCCAAGGCCCTGCGTCGGTTGGGCCACGATGCCAGGCCGGCGCTGCCCAAGTACGGAAGTATCAACGACGCCGAGTTCGGGCTGACACCGGTTGTCGAGTCACTGCCTGTGCCCGTAGGCTCCGGCCATGAATTAGCCGTTGTCTTCGAGAGCGTCGTCGAGGATGTGCCCGCCTACCTGGTCGGCAACGACAGGTACTTCGACCGCGAGGAGGTCTATGGCTACGATGACGACGGGGAGCGCTTCGTCTTTTTCTGCCGAGTCGCTCTGGAGATGCTCAAGAAGCTCGACTGGCAGCCGGACGTCATCCACTGCAACGACTGGCACACCGGCATCATCCCCAATTGGCTGAAGACGATTTACCAGGACGACCCCTTCTTCGCCGACACAGCGACGGTGTTCACCATCCACAACCTGGCCTACCAGGGCATCTTCGGCCCTGAGCTTCTGGAGTTCGCCGGTTTGGCCGATTACGGCCTCATTCCGCATCCTACAGACGATGGGCTGAGTAGGGCGGTTGTCCTGATGGCGCGCGGCATCCTCTTCGCCGACGTGATCAACACCGTGAGCGAGAAGTACGCCCAGGAGATCCTCACTCCTGAATATGGAGAGAGGCTGCACCCTGTTTTGGCCCAGCGCCAGGATCGCCTGTTCGGCATCCTCAACGGCCTGGACTACGAGGTCTGGAATCCGGCCACCGATCGGAACGTCGCCGTCAGCTACGACGTTGATTCCCTGGACCAACGGGTGGAGAACAAGCTGGCCTTGCAACGGGAAGCAGGACTATCCGTGGATCCCGACATCCCCCTCATCGGCATCATCTCCCGCCTGGCCGATCAAAAGGGCTTCGATATTCTGGCCGAAGCCAGCGATCAACTGATGGAGATGGACCTACAGTTCGTCCTCCTGGGCACGGGCGAGGAGCGCTACCACAGGATTTTTGCTAACGTGGCTGGGAAGTACCAGGGCCAGGCCGCAGTCTTTCTCAAGTTCGACGGTGCTCTGGCGCGGCGCATCTACGCCGGCAGCGATGCCTTTCTCATGCCCTCGCGCTTCGAGCCCTGCGGCCTGGGGCAGCTCATCTCCATGCGCTACGGCAGCGTGCCCATCGTGCGCAGCACCGGCGGCCTGGCCGACACCGTTCAGTACTTCGACTCAACCACAGGCCAGGGCAACGGCTTCGCCTTCTCAGAGTACAGCGAAGAGGCCCTGCTGGCTGCCGTGGAGAGGGCCCTGGAGACTTATCGCCATAGAGACACCTGGCGAACCCTGATGGAGCGGGGGATGAGGGCTGACTTCTCGTGGCGGGCCTCGGCCCGGAAGTACGTAGGATTGTATCACAAGGCCCTACAGGCCAAGCAAATAGACAAGCTTTAGTTGGAGGTATTTGAAGTGAAAATGATGGCCTTCATCCTGGCCGGTGGCGAGGGCAGCAGGCTAAGCGTCCTGACAGCCAAGAGGACCAAGCCGGCCGTTCCCTTCGCGGGCAAATACCGGATCATAGACTTCACCCTGTCCAATTGCATAAACTCCGGCATCTACAACGTGGGCATCCTCACCCAGTACCGGCCTCGTTCGCTGAATGATCACATCCGCATCGGCCGACCCTGGGACCTGGACCGCATGAACGGAGGCGTTCAACTTCTCCAGCCCTACCTGGGAAGAAAGGACATGGATTGGTACAGGGGCACAGCCGACGCCGTCTACCAGAACATCAATCTCGTTCGCAGGTACAAGGTGGCTCAGGTGCTGGTCCTCTCCGGCGATCATATCTACAAGATGGATTATGGCCCTCTGCTCCGCTTCCATGAGGAGAAGGGCGCTGACTTAACGGTGGCCGCTATCAAGGTGAAGCCCGAGGAGGTTCATCGTTTCGGTATTCTATCGGCAGATGAAGAAGGCAAAGTGATTGGCTTCCAGGAAAAGCCGGGTGAGTTGCCAACTCACGGGCCAACCATCAACCTCGCCTCCATGGGCGTCTACGTCTTCAATCCCAACGTTTTGATCCAGAGGCTGGAGGAAGACGCACGAAGGGATACCAGCCACGACTTCGGCAAAGACATCATCCCCCGCATGCTCGAGTTGGACGACAAGGTCTACGCCTACCCCTTCAGCGGCTACTGGGTGGACGTGGGGACTGTCCAGGCCTACTGGGAGGCCCAGTTGGACCTGGTGTCGGATGATCCTCCCTTTGACCTGTATGATCGAGATTGGGTCTTCCACACCCGCAGCGAGGAGCGGCCTCCGGTCAGGGTGAACACTGAAGCGACCATCATCAAGAGCCTGGTCTCCAATGGCTGTGTCATTGCGGGGATGGTCGAGCATTCTGTGCTCTCGCCGGGGGTGCAGGTTGGGCCAGGCGCCTTGGTGCGCCATTCCATCATCATGACCGATACCGTCATCGGCGAGAGAGCCGTCATTGATCACGCCATCCTGGACAAGAACATCGTGGTCGGCGCTCGGAGCCACGTCGGCTTCGGCGACGATTGCACCCCTAACGAGACTCAGCCAGACCTGTGCACGGGGATCACGGTGGTGGGCAAGAACACTATCATCCCCGCGGGGACCAAAATAGGCCGCAACTGCTTCATCGCTTGTGACCTGGAGGAGAGCGACTTTGATACCGACCTCATCGCCAGCGGCAGTACAGTTGGACATCCGTTGGAGGTCTGAAGAAGAAGGAGGACACCGTGAAACTGGGACGTTCTGCTGGTTTGCTCTTACATCCTACATCATTGCCGGGACGCTTTGGCATAGGCGAGATCAGTGAAATGGCTTACCGCTGGGTGGACACCCTCGTGTCGGCCCGGCAGACGGTCTGGCAGGTCTTGCCGCTGGGCCCGACGGGCTACGGGGACTCGCCTTATCAGACGTTTTCGGCCTTTGCCGGCAACCCGCTGCTGATTGACCTGGCCCGCCTGGCCCACGAGGGCTATGTGGCGCATGAGGTCTTGGAGGAAGCGCCCGTCTTCCCAGAAGAGCGAGTTGACTTCGGCCCCGTGATCACCTGGAAGAAGCCGCTCTTGCTGGGAGCATATCAACAGTTTGCGACCCAGGCCGATGCCGCTTCGCTAACAGCCGAGGCAACTGCCTTCAACTCCTTTTGTGCCGAACACGACGACATCTGGCTGCACGACTATGCTTTCTTCATGTCGCTGAAAGACCACTTCGGGGGAGAGGCGTGGGGTACGTGGCCGCGCGAGCTCAGGCGGCGCGAACCTGCCGCCCTGGCCACGTGGGGTGAGCGGCTAGTACCTGCCATGATGGCTCATAGATTCATGCAATACCAGTTTTTCAAGCAGTGGGGCGAGTTGAAGCGCTATGCTAACGAACACGGCATCCTCATTTTTGGCGACATCCCCATCTACGTCTCTTATGACAGCGCCGATGTCTGGGCACACCAGGAGCTTTTTCCTCTCGACGAAGATGGACATCCAACGGTAGTGGCGGGCGTGCCGCCCGATTACTTCAGCCCGACGGGGCAATTGTGGGGCAACCCCCTCTACTGCTGGGATGTGATGGCGGCCCAGGGCTATCAATGGTGGATCGAGCGCGTGCGCATGATGCTGAACCAGGTTGACATGGTGCGCTTCGATCACTTCCGGGGCTTCGAAGGATACTGGGAGGTGCCGGCGGGCGAAGAGACGGCCGTCAACGGGCGCTGGGTGAAGGGGCCGGGCGCGGCTTTCTTCGATGCTATCTTGGGCGCGCTGGGTGACCCTTCGGCAGGCCCTTCGTCAAGCTCAGGGGGGACCTCAGGGCGTGGCGTGCCAATCATCGCGGAGGATTTGGGTGTCATCACGCCCGAAGTGGAAGCGCTGCGTGACGGGTTTGGATTTCCAGGGATGAAGATTCTCCAATTTGCCTTTGACAATGATGCCACCAATCCGTATCTTCCACACAACTACGAGCGCAACTGCGTGGTCTACACAGGCAGTCACGATAATGACACCACTCGCGGGTGGTTTGCGTCCGCGCCTGAGCCTGAGCAAGCTTTCTGTATGAAATACCTTGGGTACACACCGGATGACATCGCCTGGGCGCTGATGCGATTGGCGGCCTCGTCCGTCGCAGCGCTGGCGATATTCCCCGTGCAGGATGTGCTCAGCTTGGGCAGCGAGGCCCGCATGAACATGCCCAGCGAGGCCAGTGGCAACTGGAGTTGGCGTTTGCGTGCCAAAGAGCTTACCGATGCCCACGTGGCCCGACTGGCTGAACTGGCGGAAACGTATGGCCGGGCGGGAATATTCACCGACGATCACCATTTGGGTGGTGATTTAATGTAAAAGGAGGTGGTGCTATGCCACGTGACATTCCTGTAGGCAATGGTTCGTTGTTGGTCAACTTTGATCAGACCTATCAACTGCGTGACCTGTACTGGCCGCACGTGGGCCAGGAGAACCACACGGCCGGCCATCCCTCCCGCTTTGGTGTGTGGGTGGATGGGCAGTTCAGTTGGGTGAGCGAGGGTGGCTGGCAGCGCACTCTCGACTACGCCCACGACACCCTGGCCACCCAGGTCACGCTGCACCACCCCGAGCTGGCCCTGATGCTGGTCTGCCAGGACATAGTGGACTTTCACGAGGATCTCTACCTGCGCCAGCTCGTCGTCCACAACGAGGCAGATCGCGAGCGGGAGGTACGTCTACTCTTCAGCCAAGATTTTCACATCAGCGGCCACGTGGTGGGCGACTCGGCTTACTACGAGCCACAGCGCCGCGCCGTCTTCCACTACAAGGGCAAGAGGTGGTTCCTGATCAACACTGGCAAAGAGGAAGGTGATGGCTGGACCCTCGGCGTGGACCAGTGGGCAGTGGGTGTCAAAGAGGCGCAGTGCAAAGAGGGCACCTGGCGCGACGCCGAGGACGGTCACCTGTCGGGCAACGCGGTGGCCCAGGGCAGCGTGGACTCGGCGGTGGCTCTGCATCTAACCGTCCCGGCTAGCGGCCAGGCCACGGGTTGGTACTGGATCGCCGTGGGCCAGGATTTCCGCGAGGTGATCCGCCTCAACCGTGCGGTGCGCCAGAAAGGGCCATCCACCTTCCTGGAGCGCACACGCCATTATTGGGCACTGTGGGCCACCAAGGAGAACGAAGACCTCATAGATCTGCCTCACCCGGTCTGCCACCTGTACCGGCGTAGCCTGCTCGTCCTGCGTACCCAGATTGACAACGGCGGAGCCATTATTGCCGCCAACGACTTCGACATAGCGCAGTTCGGCCGCGACACCTACTCCTACTTATGGCCACGCGACGGCGCACTGGTGGCCTCGGCGCTGATTGATGCCGGCTACTCGGAGGTGACGCGGCGCTTCTTCGACTTCTGCCACCGCGTCATCACCGACGAGGGATTCTTGCTCCACAAATACAACCCCGACGGGTCACTGGCCTCGTCGTGGCACGCCTGGTACCGAGACGGGCACAAAGAGTTGCCGCTGCAGGAGGACGAGACGGCCCTGGTACTCTGGGCGCTGTGGCGCCACTTCGAACGCTTCCGCGATATCGAGTTCATCAAGCCCCACTATCGCGGACTGATTATCCGCGCCGCCAACTGGCTGGCCACCTACCGAGATGAGGACAGCGGCCTACCCCTCTCCTCCTGGGACCTGTGGGAGGAACGGCGCGGCGTTCATGCCTGGACGGTCGGGGCGACCTGGGCTGGGCTGCAGGCCGCTGCCAACTTCGCCGATGCCTTCGGCGAGCGCGACCTGGTCGCCACCTATCGCCAGGCCGCCGACGAGATCCGAGCCGGGGCCGAGACAAACCTCTGGTTGACGGACCAGGGCCGTTTTGCGCGCATGATCAACAGGCGGGAGGACGGCGGCTGGGACGTGGATCCGACGATAGATGCCTCCCTCTTTGGCCTGTGGTACTTCGGCATGTTCGCCCCCGACGACCACCGAATCGTAGCCACCATGCAGGCCGTGCGAGACCGTCTGTGGATAGAAACCGAGGTAGGCGGCGTGGCTCGCTACGAGAACGACTACTACCACCAGGTGAGCCAAGACATTGAAAACGTACCCGGCAACCCCTGGTTCATCTGCACCTTATGGCTGGCCCAGTGGCACATCGCCACCGCGCAGACCTTGGACGACCTGCAACCGGCACTGGAGATTCTCGACTGGGCCGAGGCCCACGCCCTACCCAGCGGCGTCATGGCCGAGCAGGTGCACCCCTACACCAACGCGCCGCTGTCCGTCAGCCCGTTGACCTGGAGCCACGCTACGCTGGTGGCGACGGTGCAGGAATACCTGGCGAAACGGCCGGGATTGGTGCGCTGCCCGATGTGTGGGCAGCCTCTCCAGTGGGCGGGTGTATTACCCGACAACCAGAGCCACAACCACACCGATTCGGGCCCTGTCCAATGAGCGTTTGGACACGAGTGGAGGATCGAGGAGGAAGCAGGCCATGCTACCTATCGGTGATGTCGAAGGAACCAGCGAGCATAAGCGGGGGGAGGAGGGCCAACGCAAAGCGTTGGCGGCCAAGGAAAAAGGTTTGGCTAGGGCGTTGCAAGCAACGCACGCGGTGCGGCAGTCAGAGCGAGAGTTGACTATCAGGAACCAGATCGCCGATATCTTCCTCGTCGTCCCCGACGAGAAAATGTATGGAGAGGTGTTGCAGGTCATTCTGCAGGCCATGGAAAGCGAGCATGGCTTCTTCGGGTACATTGACGAGGATGGAAACATGGTTGCCCCCTCTCTGACCAGAGGCATCTGGGACAAGTGCCAGGTGCCCGACAAGGACATCGTATTTCCCCGTGAGGCGTGGGGTGGCATCTGGGGTCGGGCCATGATAGAGAAAAGGACCCTCTACTCGAACGAGCTCTTCCATGTGCCCGAAGGACATATTCCCGTGCTCAGGGCTATGATCGTACCGATCGTCCACCAAGGAGAGCTCATTGGGGTTATGACCGTCGGCAATAAGGCGACAGACTATGACCAGAGGGACATCCAGTTGCTAGAGTCCATTGCTGGTTACATAGCGCCTGTCTTGAATGCCAGATTGCAGAGAGATAGGGCGGAGATAGAGCGCAAGCGGGCGGAGTGGGTACTGGGCGAAAGGGTGAAGGAGTTGACCTGCCTCTACGAGGTGAACCGCGACATGCAGGAGGAATTGCCCATTGACGAACTTTGCAGGCGCGTTATTGAGCACCTAGTCCCTGCCATGCAGTTCCCAGAGATCACCGTACCTGTGATTGAACTGGAGGATAGACGATTCGCCTCGGAGAGATACAGCGAGAGGCTATCGCATGGCCTCCAGGCGGAGATCAGAGTCGGAGGCGAGGCCCGCGGGCAGTTGTGGGTCTACTATGCCGAGGAGAAGCCCTTCTTGATTCCCGAGGAGCAGAACCTCGTCAACGGTGTCGCGGAGGCTCTTGGTCTGTGGCTTGAGCGCAAGCGGGCGGAGGAGGCGCTGCGAAAAGCGCACGATGAGTTAGAAAAACGGGTTGCGGAACGAACGGCCGAGGTAGTGAAAGCCAACGAGGAACTGCGGCTGGAGATCGCCGACCGCAAGCGGGCGGAGGAGGAGCTCCGCCTCCTGCTCAGGCTGACGCAGGCAATTGACAGGACTCCTGACTTTCACTCAGCGCTTGAGGTTGTGCTGGGCAATGTGTGTGAAACTACAGGCTGGAATTATGGAGAGACATGGATACCCAGCGACGATGGTTTAGCCCTTGAATGTGCGCCCGCCTGGCGCAGCAACGCCCCGGAAAAGGTGGCGGGATTCAGGCAGGTTACCGAAGAGTTTAGATTTCAGCCGAACATCGGTCTACCCGGGAGAGTGTGGTCATCCAAGCAGCCCGAGTGGCTTCCAGATGTTTCGGCAACACCGGATGCGATTTTCCTTCGTGCCAGGGTTGCAGCAGAAACAGGTTTGAAGGCTGGTTTTGGAATCCCCATCATTGCAGGTGAGGACGTGCTTGCGGTTCTCGCTTTCTTCTTGTTTGAATCCCGCGAAGAGGATCTTCATCTGGTTGAGTTGGTCTCAGCGGTGGCAGCGCAGCTTGGATGGGCAATGCGGCGTAAGCAGGCGGAGGAGGCGCTACAGGAGAGCGAGGAGAAGTTGAGAGCGCAATACAAAGGCATCCCTGTCCCCACTTACACCTGGCAGGGGGTTGAAGATGATTTCGTGTTGGTGGACTACAACGACGCTGCCGTAGAGATCACGCAGGGCAAGATCGCCGATTTGGTGGGTATAAAGGCCAGCGAAATGTACCGGGATAGGCCGGGGATACTGGAAGAGCTCTCACGATGCGTCGCTGAGAAGGTCTCTATTGAGCGGGAGATGTCTTATCGGTTCAGGTCCACAGGTGAAAGCAGGCATCTTGCGGTAAAGTACGCCTTTGCGCCTCCCGACTTAGTATTGGTTCACACGGAAGACATCACCGAGCGCAAGCGGGCAGAAGAGGAACTTCAGCGGAGCTACGATGCCCAAACTGTGATTAACTCGCTTCTTCGCCTTTCCCTCGAAGATGTCCCCCTCGAAGAACTCCTGAGGCGCACACTGGACCTTCTCCTTTCAGTTCCCTGGCTTGCCATTGAATCAAAGGGTAGTATATTCCTCGTTGAAGATGAACCTGAGATCCTGGCAATGAAGGTCCAAAAGGAACTTGAAGAAGTGCTACAAGAGGCATGTGCACGAATCTCCTTTGGCAGATGCCTTTGCGGGCAGGCAGCCCTAACGCAGGAGATACAATTCGTTGATCGTCTCGATGACCGCCATGAGATCCGCTTTGAAGGCATGACTCCTCACGGCCACTACTGTGTTCCTATCCTGTCGGCTGGCAGGGCACTCGGGGTGATAAACCTATATTTGAGAGAAGGTCACCGCCGCGATCAAAGAGAGGAGGACTTCCTAACTGCGGTTGCCAATACGGTAGCTAGTATCGTCATGCGGAGGCAAGCCGAGGAGGCGCTCAAGACGAGCGAAGAACGATACCGCAGCCTCTTTGACGGCGTGCCCGTGGGGCTCTACCGAACCACGTCGGAGGGGCAGATCCTCGACGTCAACCCCGCCTTGGTGAAAATGCTCGCCTATCCGGATCGGGAGTCCCTGCTGGCAGTCAACTCGGCCAGCATCTACGTCGCTCCCGACGTTCGTGAGCGGTGGCAAGCCCTGATAGACCGCGACGGGGTCGTGCGCGATGCCGAAGTCCAGGTTCGCCGGTACGACGGAGTAGTCATCTGGGTGCGGGATACCGCCCGAGCGATCCGCAATGCCGAGCCTCCGGTGGTCTACTACGAGGGGGCCGTGGAAGATATCACCGAACGGAGACAGGCTCAGGCTGCCTTGATCGAGGCGGAGAAGATGGCCATCGCGGGCAGACTGGCGGCGTCGTTGGCCCACGAGATCAACAATCCCTTACAGACGGTCATTGGCTGCCTGGGCCTGGCCGAGGAGACGCTGGCCGAAAGGGGAGACGCGAGCCGGTATCTTCAGGTGGCTCACGAGGAACTGCGACGGACGGCCGACATTGTGGCCCAGTTGCGTGACCTACACCGTCCGTCAAGGCCGGAGGATAGAGAGCCCACCGATGTGAACGCCTTGCTGGATCAGGTGCTGGATCTGAGCAGGAAGCAGTGCGAAAGCCAGGGGATAGAGGTGCTGAGGGCGACGGCCGATCTGCCCGCGTTGCCGCTGGTGGCTGACCAGATCAAACAGGTGCTCCTGAACCTGTTGCTCAATGCCATCGAGGCCATGCCCCAGGGAGGGCGGTTGCAGGTGAGCACGACCTACACTAGCCAACCGGCTGGCGTACGCATTGCCTTCACCGACAGCGGAGGGGGCATCGCGCCGGACGTCCTGCTTCACGTTTTCGAGCCTTTCTACAGCACCAGGCCCGAGGGTCTGGGGCTGGGGTTGTTCATCAGCCGCAACATCGTGAAGCAGCACGGGGGCCAGATTGAGGTGGATAGCCGAGAGGGGGAGGGCGCCACGTTCACGGTGTGGCTGCCCGAGTGAACGCGGCTCCACAGAGGGAGAATGATTGATGACGGAACAGATCCGTACCCTGGTGGTGGACGATGAAGCGGGCATCCGCTTCTTCCTTGAGGAGACCTTGCAACGGGCTGGATACGTCGTGGTGACCGCGTCCAGCGGCGAGGAGGCGCTGGACCGACTGCGGGAAGCCCCCTTCGACTTGGCAGTGTTGGACCTGAAGCTGGGTGGTCGGGTGGATGGTATGCGGGTATTGGAAGCGGTGAAGTGGCGCTGGCCAGAAACAGTCGTCATCATCCTGACCGCCCACGGCTCGCTGGAGTCGGCCATAGCCGCCATCCGGGAAGGGGTGGATGGCTATCTGCTCAAGCCGGTCGAGCCGGACGAGGTGCGGCAGGCCGTGCAAGAGGCGCTGGCCCGACGAGAGAGGCTGGCGCGCCCCAAAGAGGTGGATGAGGAAGAGCGTCTCTTGCAGCAGGGCCCCTTTTCCGTTGACCTGAAGAAGCACCTGGCAACCTTGGACGGCCGGCCACTGGATTTGACGCCCGGCGAGTTCAAACTGCTGCTCTATCTGATGCAAAATGCCCAGCGGGTGGTCTCTCCACGAGAACTGGTGCAGGCAGTGCGTGGGTATGAGAGCGAGTATGAGTGGGAAGCCCGGGACACTATCAAGTGGTACATCCACCGTTTGCGGCGCAAAGTGGAATCTGATCCCTCCAGTCCCCGGCACATCCTGAACGTGCGTGGGGTGGGGTACACGTTTGAGGAGTAGAGACTGGCCGTAGGAAGCATCCTCTTTCGCTGCCGGGGGTAAACTCCAACCAAATTCCAACCTTTTTCCAACCAAAGCCAAAGGCAGTTCCAACCAGATCCATCGGTTCGGAACTGCTTTTTTGTGGTATAATAGAAATCGAGTATATCCAAAGCGGCCGGCGCTGGAGGTTCAGTACCCTGGATGAGCTGCGGGGCTTCCTGCGAGGGCAGGCGGAGGATCCGGATGTGTTGGGCCAGCCAGCACAAGCGAGTGCCAATTCGGAAACTTGCTGCGTTGGAGGGTAGCCGGTACTATCAGCGAAGTTTGAGTGCGATTGATAGGAGGTGTCTCATGAGACATTAGAGAAGGAACTTGAGAAAGGGGAGGCGGTCGAAAACTGACTAGCCTCAATATGTTACACAAATCCCATATTTCAGAGAAAGAGAGGAGTATCATGGCCATCAATCAAGAAAAAATGATGCAGTCGATTCTTGACATCATATACGACTCGTTAACTACGCCGCCATCTGGAGGGATGTCAGGAAGACCGCCAGTCGAGCCAGAGAACACATTCGTAACATTGGCTTTTCCTGGCAACCCTATTGATGTATCCCAGTTTGCAAACGCGTGGAGTCCAACGAACCCTGAAGGCAATACGGTTGCGTCCGAAAACTTCGCATGGTTAGTCGATAATGTCCCAAAACGTGAGACTATTCACTCGCCGTCTGGATTAAGTGTCGATGATCTTTACGGTGAAATCGTCAATGCGAACGTGGCGCCCCAAGAAGACCCTGATCCGGCAAGTCAAAAGTCCTATCAAGAAGCGTACGACTTCCTGCACGCGGATGGAATAGACTACAACGATCTCGGTCAACAGGTCACGGTGAAGGTCGATTCACCTGTATATAGGAACTACAAACGCAAGAAAAGTGCATACTCTCAAGCGCTAGCTACGTTCATGACCAACTTCCTCCAATACGATCTGTCAAAGACGGAGGACCAGCGAAAGTGGTCATTTCTTGGTCCAGCTTTGCAAGCTCCGGTTGATCTGGCCTGGGCTGATTTGCAAAAGGCGCAGGCGACTCGAGTGGAACAAGCATTGGCGGTTGAAGCGCAGCATCAACGTTCGAGCCTTGCGGGGATCTTCGCCAGCGCTGCACAGCACTTCAACCAGACTAAGAAATCAAGCGTCCTCATAGGCGGAACGGAGGTTTGGCATCATAGTTTTCCATTCCCCGGAAATTGGTTTGCCAGTTCCGCCGCGGACAACTTCACGTTGCTCACGGTTACCTCAAATAGCTACTACAGCAGCAGTCGTTCTCGCTTCTCGAGCTACAGTGGTCGGGCCGGAGCCAGTTGGGGTCTGTGGAGCGTCGGTGGCGGATCATCCGGGCAATTCCAGAGTCATGATAGCCACCGTGAAACAGAGAATGTTTCGGTCTCTTTCAAGTGGGGTCGAGTTGAAATTCAGAGACCGTGGCTTAATGCAGCGTTGCTTTCGCTATCAGGTTGGAGCGTGGCGGGCAGGGCTCCTGGTGCCTTCTCAACAGGCACTGTCGATGACAACGATGGTATCTTCCCGCTTCTTCCAACTTCTTTCATTGTAGCGCGCGACATTCAGATTAGTGGCAACTGGGGAGAATCCGACTACCACTATGCGATGCGGGCCACGGAGCACAATGCAAGCGGAGGCTGGGGGCCGTTCCGCTTGTCGGGCAGCTACAGCGAGCGGTCATCGTCGCGAACATTTCGATCACAGTTTGATGGCACGACGATATCCGTACCAGGAATCCAGATAATTGCATGGATCAATAGCGTGCTTCCCTACAGTCCACCGAAAAAGTGATCGATGCAATCGACGTCCTGGCCGGCTGGTTCGCGAATTGAACTAGCCGGCCAGGGGGGTTGTATATAGCCTTAGAGCCAATACCCGTGAATGAATGCTCGTTAGGTGATTACCGAGATGGTGTTGACATC
>CAYMKL010000117.1:0-21541 GCA_964390805.1 uncultured Anaerolineae bacterium
TGCACGAGGCCGTCACCTACGAGGAGAGCGCAGAGCACCAGGAGGGCCAGATCATCGGCGAGGTGCAGAAGGGCTACAAGCTCGGCGACCGGGTTTTGCGGCCTGCGTTGGTGAGGGTGGCCAAGGGGAAGCCGGCGTTAGAAGCTGAGCCTGATTGATGTGAATGAGTAATTTAACACATCGAGTTAGTTGGACTTTGGATAAAGCTAAAGAAACCCGTTTTCTGATGATTCTGTTACCGAAATCTAACTGAATCAGCTTGTTCCAAGTCAACATGGATGGCAGTCTGGCGTGAGAAAACGGGTTTCTGGTCGCCATCGTGGGTTTGTCCAAAGTCCAGAGTTAGACGAGGAGGGCGTTTTATGGAACGATACCACTACAAATATGGACGCATCACTATTGATCCCAACAAGTGTTTCGGCAAGCCATGCATTCGGGACCTGCGGATGCCAGTGACGTCTCTTCTCAGCTATCTGTCTTCTGGGATGACCGTGGAGGAGATACTGGGGGAGTGGCCTGAACTGGAACTGGAGGACATCTATCAAGCCCTTGGCTATGCGGCTTGGGCAATGACTGAGCGCGTCTTGCCGTTGGAAGAAAGCTTAACAAACTCTTGAGATTCGCTTGACTTTGACTCGAAACCCAAAACTCGAAACTCGAAACTTTCACACGGAGGAACAACCAACTATGAGCAAAATAATCGGTATTGACCTAGGAACCACGAACTGCTGCGCGGCGGTGATGCAGGCGGGCGAGCCGATGGTGATCCCCAGCGCGGAGGGGGGACGGCTGTTCCCCTCGGTGGTGGCGGTTAACCCCAAGACGGAGGAACGTATGGTGGGGATGGTGGCCCGACGCCAGGCCGTCACTAACCCCGATAACACCATCTTCTCCATCAAGCGCCTCATGGGACGCAAGTTCAGCGATCCTGAGGTGCAGCGAGCCAGGAAGATATTGCCCTACAAGATCGTCGAGAATCCCAACGGCGATGCCTGGGTGGTAATGGGGGGCAAGGAGTACTCACCGCCAGAGATCTCGGCCATGATCCTGCAGAAGATCAAGACCGACGCCGAGGCATTTCTGGGAGAGACCATCACCCAGGCGGTGATCACCGTGCCTGCCTATTTCAATGATTCCCAGCGCCAGGCTACCAAAGACGCCGGCAAGATCGCGGGGCTGGAGGTGCTGCGCATCATCAACGAGCCCACTGCCTCGTCCCTGGCCTACGGCATGGACAAGAAGATTGACGAGACCATCGCCGTCTATGACCTGGGCGGCGGCACCTTCGACATCTCCATTCTGGACGTGGGCGAGGGGGTGTTCGAGGTCAAGTCCACCAGCGGCGACACTTTCCTGGGCGGCGATGACTTTGACCAGAGGATCATAGAATGGATCTGTGACGAGTACAAGAGGGATCAAGGCATTGACCTCAGCCAGGATAAGATGGCCCTGCAGCGACTGAAGGAGGCGGGGGAGAAGGCCAAGATCGAGCTTTCCACGGTGATGGAGACGGAGATCAACCTGCCTTTCATCACTGCCGACGCCTCAGGGCCCAAGCACCTGACCATGAAGCTGACCCGGGCCAAAATGGAGCAGTTGGTGGAAGATCTGATCGAGCGCTCCATCGGCCCCTGCCGACAGGCCCTGGCTGACGCCAAGCTCTCCCCGGGCGACATTGATGAGGCCATCCTGGTGGGAGGACAGACCAGGACGCCCGCCGTCCAGGAGGCAGTGAGGAGGATTTTCGGCAGGGAACCCCACAGAGGGGTCAATCCCGACGAGGTGGTAGGTGTGGGGGCGGCCATCCAGGCCGGCGTTCTGGGCGGCGAGGTCAGGGACGTGCTGCTCCTGGACGTGACCCCGCTGACCCTCTCCATCGAGACCCTGGGCCGCGTGGCCACGGCTCTCATCGAGCGCAACACCACCATTCCCACCCGCAAGAGTCAGACCTTCTCCACGGCGGCCGACGGCCAGACCGGAGTGGAGATCCACGTGGTGCAGGGCGAACGGCCTATGGCTCCCGATAACAAGACCCTGGGGCGCTTCATGCTGGATGGCATCCCTCCGGCGCCGCGGGGCATCCCTCAGATCGAGGTGACTTTCGACATAGACGCCGACGGCATCCTCAAAGTAGCGGCCGAGGACAAGGCCACGGGACGCGAGCAGCACATCACCATCACTGCCTCCAGCGGCCTCGCCGACGAAGAAGTGGAGCAAATGGTCAAGGACGCCGAGCGGTTCGCCGCTGAGGACAGAAAGCGCAAGGAAGAGGCCGAAGCCCGCAACGCCGCCGACTCGGCCATCTACGTGGCGGAGAAAACCCTGCGCGAGCAGGGCGAGAAGGTGCCAGCCAACGTGCGGAGTGACGTGGAGAGCAAGGTGGAGGCCCTGCGCACCGCCCTGCAGGGCAAGGACGTGAACGAGATTCGCGGCAGGACTGAGGAGCTAGGCATGGCCGTGCAACAGATTGGCGCTAGCATGTACGAACAAGCTGGCCCCACCCCACCTCCCCCAGGCGAGGAGGAAAAGCCTTCTGAGGGCGGGGAGACCGTGGAGGGTGAGTTCAGGGAGGTGTAGAGAGGACAGATGAGGATCACGTATGATTTGGAAGTGGACGCGCTCTACATCCGATTCATCGAGACCACGGTGACGACCAAACACCTGGCCGAAGGCATTGCAGCCGACTATGATGCCGAAGGACGGCTAGCAGGAATAGAGATTCTGGACGCAGTAAAACGATTTGGTGCCCCCGATGTCTTTCGGCAAGTAGTTCTGGAGGACATAGCCCTGGTAGCTCAACAATTGAGGACAGATGAGTTCTAAACGCGACTACTACGACGTGCTCGGCGTGGGCCGCTCGGCCAGCCAGGATGAGATAAAGAAAGCCTATCGAGGGCTGGCCCGCCAATATCATCCCGATGTCAACAAGAGCCCCGACGCCGAAGCCAAGTTCAAAGAGATAAACGAGGCCCACGAGGTTCTCTCCGATCAGGAGAAGCGCGCCACTTACGACCGCTTCGGCCATTCTGGCGTGCAGGGGCGCTGGGGCGACGGCGGAGAATCTCGCTACGGCGATTTTGGGTTCGGCGGCTTCGGCGATATCTTCGGGGACCTGTTTGGCTTTGGTCCCCGCACCAGGAGTCGGCGCGCGCCGCGTCGCGGGACTGACCTACGCTACGATCTGACCATTTCTTTTGAGGAAGCTGTCTTCGGTTGCGAGAAGGAGCTGGAGATTCCGCGCTACGAGGCCTGCCCCCGCTGTCATGGCAGCGGGGCGGAGCCGGGCACCAGCCCCATCCGCTGCCCTCAGTGCAACGGGGCCGGTGAAGTGCGGCGCACCCAACAGTCCATCCTCGGCTCTTTTATCAACGTGAGCACTTGTCCCCGCTGCCAGGGGGAAGGGGAGATCGTCAACACCCCTTGCAGCGAGTGCCGTGGCCAGAAGCGCGTACGAGTGACCCGCACCATCTCTGTCAAGGTGCCGGCGGGGGTAGACGACGGGACACAGATTCGCCTGGCCGGCGAGGGAGAGCCCGGAGTGTGGGGCGGCCCGACGGGCAATCTCTACGTGGTTCTCTCAGTTAAGCCCCATCGCTATTTTCGCCGCCAGGACAACAACGTCATCCTGGAACTGGCGATCAACGTCGCTCAGGCAGCCCTGGGTGATCAGGTCATGGTGCCTACGCTGGATGGTGACGAGATACTAGTCATCCCCGCAGGCACTCAGACAGGCAAGGTCTTCCGCTTGCGGGCCAGAGGTGTGCCCTACCTCAGGCGTAATGGTCGGGGCGACCAGTTGGTGATCGTGCAGGTAGCGATTCCCACCGACTTGAGCGACAAACAGAAACAACTGTTCAAGGACTTGGGCAAGACGCTGGGCAAGGAGGTTATTCCTCAAGAAGAAAAGGGCTTGTTGGAGAAGATAGTGGATTTCCTCAAAGCATAGAGAGGTTAAAGAGGGGGAAGCGTTGAGTTGGCTGGAAGCCAGTGTCCAGGCGGATGGCGAAGCCGCTGAAGCAGTGAGCGAAGTCTTTAACCGCTACGGGCGCGGCGGAGCGGTGCTGTCAACGGATTTTGACGATGAGTTAGGCAACACGGCGGTGGTCACAGTCAAGACCTACCTACCTTTAGACGAAGAGGGCTTGAAAACTAAGCAGCGCATAGAAGAGGCCCTCTGGCATCTAAGCCGGATTTATCCTCTCCCGGCACCTGATTTCCGCGAGCTCACCGAAGACGATTGGGCCAATGCCTGGAAGAAGCACTATTGTAAGCGAGGCGGCGTCCTGCGGATCGGCCAGCGCATCGTGATCAAGCCCCCGTGGCAAGAGCACCAGCCCCAGCCCGAGGATATAGTCATCGAACTGGACCCAGGCATGGCCTTCGGCACGGGCTTGCACCCCACCACCCGGATGTGCCTGCGGGCTCTGGAGGAGCACCTGAAGCCGGGGGCTAAGGTCCTGGACCTGGGCACGGGCTCAGGGATCCTGGCCATCGCCGCGGCCAAGTTGGGAGCAACCTCCGTCCTGGCCCTGGACAACGATTCAGTGGCCGTAGGAGCGGCCCGGGCTAACGTAAAGTCAAATGGAGTGCAGAGCATTGTCACCATTGAACTTGGCTCACTGGACAAGGCCACGGGAGAGTTTGAGCTAGTACTCGTCAACATCCTGGCCAGAGTGGTCATTGAGTTCGCCGACCAGGGGCTGGCGGATCGGGTTCGGCCGACCGGCCTGATGATCGCGGCGGGCATCATCGAAGAGCAAGAGTCGAAAACAACGGCAGCCTTCAGAGAGCACGGGGTGGAGATCGTCGAACGACGACAGGAAAAGGATTGGGTGACCTTGATCGGAAGAAGGGTCACCCGAAACCCTGTCCTGAGCGTCGCTCCACTTACAGCCGAAGGATCAAAACCCGAAACTCGAAACCCGGAAGGGGAGAATTCAAGTCATGCACCGCTTCTTTGTATCGCCCGACCAGTTGGAGGATGACAAAGTCACGATCACCGGGCCAGCAGTGCACCACATTAGAGACGTCTTGCGCCTAGGCCATGGCGACGACATCGTCGTACTGGACAACTCCGGATGGGAGCGGGAGGTAGAAATCCTCCAGGTGGGCCGAGAGCACGTGGTTGGCAGGGTGCTGGGCAAGACTCTCGCTACCGGCGAGCCCCGCACCAAGGTCTCTCTCTTTCAGGGTGTGCTCAAGGGCGGCCATTTCGAGTTTGTCTTGCAGAAGGGCACGGAACTGGGGATCACAGAATTCGTGCCCCTCATCAGCCAGCGCTGCGTCATCGCCAGCGTGGATGACGTGAACAAGAAAAGGGATCGTTGGCAACGCATCGTTCAGGAAGCAGCGGAGCAAAGCAGGCGGGGCAGGCTTCCCAACCTCCAGTTTGCCATGCTCTTTTCCCGAGCCTGCGAACGAGCAAAGCGGACAGGAGGGCTCTCTTTGATGCCCTGGGAGGAAGAGAGAAAGGTCAACCTGAAGCTGGTGTTTGGGAAGGCGGAAACGAAGTCGAAGCGGAAAGAGTCCCACTCATTTCCTTCCAGGCCCTTTTCCATCAACCTTTTCATCGGCCCTGAGGGGGGCTTCGCTTTCGAAGAGGTGACATTGGCTCAACGGTACGGCATCGTCCCCATCACCCTGGGCCCCCGCATCCTGCGGGCCGAGACGGCCGGCTTGGTGGCCGCGGCCGCTATCCTGTATGAACTGGGAGACTTGAGTTAGGAGGTAACAGACCCATGAAGCTGATCCAGGCCATCGTCCACAACGACGACGCTGATGCAGTTGTCAATGCCCTGTTAACCCAGGGTTTCAGGGCCACGCGCATGGGAAGCACCGGCGGTTTTATGCGAGCGGGTAACACGACCATTGTGAGCGGCGTCGAGGAAGGACAAGTTGATGAAGTGCTGAGCATCATCAAACAGCACGTCAAGTCCCGCCTGCACACACCCACATGGCCTCGAGCCAAAGAGGTTGAAGTCAGCGGGGCCATCGTCTTCGTGATCAATGTGGAGAGGCTCGAGAGACTGTAGAACAAAGAAACCACTTGACCTGTCAGTTGACCTCGTCGGCATTGCAAGGGACAACTCTGTGCGATTTTGAGCAGCCGAGCCACAGGTTTCCTGTGGCCTTTTTGTTTGGCCTCTCAGCTAACACCTTGCAGAGGGAACGATGAACAAGCGAGAAATGCGGGTTCTGCTGCGTAACTTCCTGATAGAGTTGATGGTGTATGGCGTCTTGGTATCCGCTTACTCCGTCGTCGTTTTGCGGCTGCTGGGTGAGCCGCTGACTGAACTTTTCGGCAGCAACCTGACCACCTATGCCTTCATCGGTCTGGGGCTGATCGTTGCGCAGGGGGTACTCTTGGACATCATCACGTCCTTCCTCCTCGACCGGCTCCGGCTGGGGCGGCTGGAGTAAGGGGGCTCAACGATGGAGTTTCCCATCTCAGGAGTGATGGTCAATCCGCTGTTGCTGGCCGGCATCGGGTTTGTGGTTGGCGTCCTGGGCGGGTTCTTTGGCGTCGGCGGCGGTTTCATCGCTGGCCCCCTGATGTTCTGGGCCGGCGTGCCCATGAACTTCGTCGTGGGCACAGACCTGGCTCACATGACGGGCAAGTCCATCGTCGCTGCCAGGCGTCACCGCGCTCTGGGTCACGTGGACATCAAGCTGGGCCTGGTGATGGTGGTGGGCACTATCGTGGGCGTCGAGTGCGGGGCACGGGTGGTGGAGACACTGAAAGCCATCGGCACGGTGGAAGAGGTGATTGGGGTTGTTTACGTCCTCATCTCGCTCACCATTAGTTTCTTCACTGCCTGGGAGAGCCTGCGGGCACTGCGTACGATTCGAAACGATTGGGCCGTTCAAGACGCAGTGGGATTTGAGGGTATCGCCCGTCGCGTTCACAGCATTAACCTGCCTCCGATGATCTCATTTCCCGGCTCGGGTATTGCTTCTGTTTCCCTTTGGGTTGTGCTAGGAGTTGGATTTCTCACCGGCCTGCTGGCCGGAACCCTTGGCGTGGGCGGCGGTTTCATTCGTATGCCCCTGCTGATCTACCTGGTCGGTGTTCCCACCCACGTAGCCGTAGGCACCGACCTCTTCGAAATCGTGTTCTCGGCCAGCTTTGGCACACTGACTCATGCCGTCAAGGGCAACGTTGACGTCCTCATGGCTCTGGTGATGCAGACCGGCGCTGCCCTCGGAGCACAGATCGGGGCGGTCTCCACCCGTTTCTTCGCCGGCCCACGTATCCGCTTGTTTTTCTCGGCCTTGCCCCTGGTGGGGGCATTGCTAGTGTTGGCCCGGCTGCTGGGTACTGGATGATCCACTTCTGATGATACGTATGGAGAAGAGAGAGGGGGAGAGGAGGGAAGGCATGAGAATTCTGCTCTGTGTCGCCGGCATGCCCTATGCTGAAGCTACCGTCTCATTCGGTGGGATGGTTGCCAATGTCACCCAATCACCAGTGACCTTGCTTCATGTCGCTGCTAGCCCCCCCTCCATCCTCCCCAAAGCCTGCCCTGAGCAAGGTCGAAGGGTTGGGGAGGAAATAGGGGGGGCGGAGCGAGCGGCAGGAGAGAAAGCCTTGGCCAGAGCTCGCGAGGTGCTGGCAGACCTATCGGCTGACGTGCGTCTTCGTCAAGGAGACCCCATGGCGAATATCTTGGCGGAGGCCCGGGAGGGAGACTACGACCTGGTAGTGGTCGGCGCGCGCCACGGGGCCGGGCTAACCCAACGACTGCTGGGCTCAGTAGCCCAGGCCGTCGTCCGTCGTGCTCCCATCTCGGTTTTGGTTGTCAGGCCGGCTAGGCCAGATATGAATCGTGTCCTCATCTGTACCGGCGGACTGGATGTGGCTAACCCAGTGATCGAAGCCGGAGCCCAGTTGGCCGGCGCTGCTCGTGCTCAGGCTACTCTTCTCTATGTGACCAGCCCCACTCCTGGCATGTACGCCGGGCTTGGTGTCAAAGAGACGTTGCAGAGATTGCTTCGCACCGACACTCCCGTTGCCCGCCACCTACGCTATGGCGCCGAGGTTCTGACCCAGCACCAGGTTGCTGCCGAACTGAAGCTGCGGTACGGTGTTGTCAGCGATGAAATCCTCGGCGAGGCTCGCGAAGGCAATTACGACCTCGTTGTGATAGGTGCTTCTGGCGCGGCCGGTAAGCTCAGAGAATGGCTACTACGCAACGTGACCCGACAGGTCGTGGAACACGCCTTGTGCTCTGTGTTAGTGGTTAGGCGAAGGAGATAGTCACTTTTGAATCAACTGCTGGCGTGGTTGCCCAACAGGAGGAACACGGCCATCTCGGTCGTTCTGTTAGCCCTGGGAGTATTGTCGCTTTTCGCTTCGCGGGACCCTGTCCATAACCTCCTGTTGAACTGGACGGGCGAGGAGGACATCCTGCCTCAAGTACGGGGGGTATTCCAACTGGCCTCTGGCCTGACCCGACCGCAGCCAGAGACCAGACCTTATGTCCCCGTGTCCCACACCGACGTCTGTCCCTTTGGCATCAACGTGTTTCTAGAGCAGGAGGTGGAGCCAGAGAAGCGGGAGCGCGCCTTACAGATGATCAGCGAGGCTGGCTTCAAGTGGATTCGTCAGGAGTTTCCCTGGGAGGATATCGAAATCCACGGCCAGGGCGATTTCGAGGACCGTCGCCACGAGCCCTACCGCTCGGCCTGGGCCAAGTATGACAACATCGTGGAATTGGCTGCGAAGTACAATCTTTCCGTCATCGCCCGCCTTAGCAATCCCCCGGCCTGGTCACGGGCGGCGGGCGATGAGATTGGCGCCTACGCCCCGCCAGACGACTACTCCGACTTCGGCGACTTCGTCCACGCCGTGGTGAGCCGCTACAAAGGCCGCATCCAGTATTACCAAATCTGGAACGAGCCCAACATCTACCCTGAGTGGGGCGAGCAGCCGGTGGATCCCGAAGCCTACACAGAGCTGCTCAAGATCGGCTACACCAGAGCCAAGGAGGCCGACCCCGATTGTGTGATCATCAGCGGGGCGCTGGCCTCCACCATCGACCTGGGCCCCCGCAATCTGAACGACTTCATCTTCCTGCAGCGCATGTACGATGCCGGCGCCGGCGACTACTTTGACATCTTGGCCATGCAGGGCTATGGCCTCTGGTCGGGCCCTTATGACCGGCGGATGCGGCCACGGGTCATCAACTTCTCTCGCCCCCTCTACATCCGCGACATCATGGTCAAAAATGGCGACGAGACCAAGCCCATCTGGATCTCCGAGATGAACTGGAACGCCGTCCCCGCCGACTTCCCCGCCAAACCCTTCGGCTACGTTACCGAAGAGCAGCAGGCCCGCTACGTCGTTGAGGCCTACCGGCGGGCCCAGGCGGAGTGGCCCTGGGTAGGGGTGGTCAACTTCTGGTTCTTCAAGCGCCCCGACGAGCGGGAACGCGACCAGCCTATGTACTATTTCCGCATGGTCGAGCCCGATTTCACACCGCTG
The DNA here is from genome assembly GCA_964390805.1 of uncultured Anaerolineae bacterium. Taxonomy (GTDB): domain Bacteria; phylum Chloroflexota; class Anaerolineae; order VGOG01; family VGOG01; genus CAYMKL01. The sequence continues at coordinate 9,485 of CAYMKL010000117.1, forward strand.
CCTGTCTACGATGCGGTGAAGGAGTACACTCACCAGTCGCCAGTATCAGGGGCGAATTGCAAGTGATCACAGTGAGCACCGGGGGCAGATCACGGCCCTGGGCAGGGGCGCGGCCATTGACGGCTTTGACGCGCGATAGGAGTTGGGGACTCTTGACTACATCAGGATAGCATGCTATAATGTACCTAAAAGCTAAAATGTCCAATAGAGCTAGTTTAAGGAGGGAGTTGATGGGTACCGCAACAGTGAGCATGACACAGGCCAAGAATGAGTTGGCTGATGTGGTCAATCGCGCGGCTTATGGCGGAGAGCGGATCATCCTGCTCTCGCGAGGGAAGCCCAAAGCAGCCATTATCAGCTTTGAGGATTTGCAGCTTCTAGAAGGGGTGCAAGAGGAAAAGAAGACCCACCGGGCTCGGATGGAGGGCTGGCTGGCAGAAGCGCGTGACCTGCGCCAGGAAATCCTGAAGCGGCGGGAGGGGGTTCCTTTACCCGATTCAGTCGAGATGCTAAAGGAACTCAGAGAGGAGCGCGATGAACAAATCCTTGGTCTGCGCTGATGCAGGGATTCTTATCAAACTGGTTGTGGCCGAAGAGGACAGCGACCGAGCGGATGCGCTGTGGGAGCAGTGGAAGGAAGATGGCGTTAAGGTAGTGTCCCCTGGCCTACTCCTTTTTGAGTTGACCTCTGTGCTGCGCAAGAAGGTGCATCGTGGCCTGTTGAGTCCAGAGGAAGGGAAGAGAGCGTTTGAGACGGTTCACCGGTTGCCGGTGCAAGTACTGACTCCATCCGACCTGCATCGCCGCGCCTGGGAGTTGGCGGCCCGATTCGACCGCCCTGCTGCCTATGACGCCCACTACCTGGCCTTGGCCGAGATGATGAATTGTGAGTTCTGGACAGCGGATGAGCGGCTGTTTAACGCTGTGAAGGATGATCTGTCCTGGGTTCACTGGTTGGGGACGTATGGGGAGGGGCAAAGATGACTCATGGGCCAGTTCTTTATTGCCGGACTAGGGCCTAACGTGTGGAAGAGAAGCCCCCACCGCCGAGAAGCGGTGGGGGCTTGCTTTTTGTGGAGAGGTAAGTATAATTCAAGCGGATCCCTGAGCGGTGAAATCTCTGCCGACGGAACCTGGCGATCCGACTAAACAGGAGACGAAGAAACTACTATGACCGTGAAAAAGGGTTTCGAGAGCCACCTTTATTGGTTGGGCGTAATGCTCGTGTTGGCCCTCATCAGTGCGTGCAGGGGAGCACCCACAGGGGTGCCTCCCACGGCATCACCGACCCACATTCCCACGGCGTCATCCGCTGCACCGACCGATACAATAGCGCCGACGGAGACACCGGCACCGACCCCTACCGCCGCCCTGGCGGAGACACCGACGCCGACCAAGACATCAACGCCGATGAAGACACTGACACCGCCTCCTACAGGTACTATAGTGCCATCAGTAACGGCAGAAGTACAGACAGTGTTCCAACCATTGAACCCTGTCGCGTGCAGCGACCTGGCGGACGCCGTGGCGCAAACGCTGGGCGTCGAGGTTGCGACAGCCACAGCGCCTTTCCAGGACTACGTCAGCGGGAAAGATGGCACCGGCTGCCAGACGACGGCCACGGGCACTGGCCTCGATTTCGAGAGCTACGTGGTCGTTGCCATATCCCTGAAGGAGATGCTCGAAGGCCAGGGGTGGTATGGAGATATGATGTATGTAGCCGACGGCCCCACCGGCGCTGCCGGCGGCTTCCGCAAAGCCAACGGGTTATGTCTGTTGAGCGTCAACTGGGAGCCATCGGAGGATGCCGATTGCCCATCTGACCAGCCGATTTCGGCCTGCCAACTGGCGCCTGAGCAACAACTGTACAGCATTGTCCTCAACTGTGCTGAGGATGTATCATCCGACTAGCAGTGAAATGAGGAACGAGCCATGAATCGCGTCAAGACACCTTTCCACATTCTGCTGGTCGCCCTGGCCTTGGGCTGGGGTGTGGACCTGCTCTTCTATGGCAAGGCCCTGGGCATTTCCGTGCCCCTCTTCGTGCTCTTGCTAATGGTCGCCCTCTTTGGCCTGGGCCGGCTGGAGGGGGTGCGACCAGTGCGGCGCAACCTCTGGTTGCTGGCCCCGCTCATCTTCTTCGCCAGCATGCTCTTCGTGCGGGCCAATCCCTTCGTCACTTTCCTCAACGTAGTGGGCAGCCTGGCATTGCTGGGGCTTATCGCCCACTTCTACGCCGCCGGCCACCCGCAACGACTGGGACTGCTCGGCTACCCCATCGTTCTCCTCCGCACGGCAGGCAACGCCCTGGTCCGGCCAGCGCCCCTGGTGTCGGCCAGCATGGATCTACAGGCCGTCCGTCAGCGAGGCAGCCGCAACCTGTTGCCTGTGATCCGAGGGCTCCTCCTGGCGCTGCCAGTGCTGGTCATCTTCACCGCCCTTCTAGCCTCGGCCGATCTGGTCTTCGCTGACTATCTGGAAGACCTTTTCAGCCTCGACATCCTGCCCGATCTGCTGGAACTGCTCTGGCGAGGGATCATCGTATTAAGTGCTGCCTGGTTCCTGGCTGGCGGCCTGGCCTACGCACTGGGCCGCAGCCAGGCGTCAGACGATCAGGGCGCTCTGGAGAAAGCGCTTGGAAGCTTGGCCCAAGTCGTAAGACTCGGCTTTGTCGAGGTGGTGACGGTGCTGATCTCGGTAGATTTGCTGTTCCTGGTGTTCGTGGGGATTCAGTTCGCCTACCTGTTCGGCGGCCAAGCCAACATCACTGTGGAGGGGTACACCTACGCCCAGTATGCCCGGCGCGGCTTCTTCGAGTTGGTGGCCGTGTCGGTGCTGACGATGGGCCTGATCCTGGGCCTCCGCTGGCTGGCGCGCCGTGAGGCGGGCCGGCAGGCGCGAATCTTCAACGGGCTGAGCAGCCTCATGGTCGGGTTGGTGCTGGTCATCTTGGCCTCGGCCTTCCAGCGGCTGCGCCTCTACGAGGCCGCCTACGGCTATACCCAACTGCGGCTCTACAGTCACGTCTTCATGGTCTGGCTGGCGGTGGCCTTCGTCTGGTTTCTGGTGACGCTGTGGCGCTGGCCAGACCGCTTCGCCATCGGCGCATTCGTGGCCGTCCTGGGCTTCCTGGTCACTTTGAACGCCCTCAACCCCGACGCCTTCATCGCAGAGCAAAACCTGGCCCGCTACGAGGTTACAGGCAAACTGGACGCTCACTACCTGACCCGACTGTCCGAAGATGCTGTGCCCGCCCTGGTGCAGGCCGTGGAGCAGGTGACTGGCGATGACCAAAAGGTGCTGAGCGACCATCTGCGCTACCGTCTGGAGCGCATGGAGGAGAGCACTCGCTGGCGGAGCTGGCCTTCGTTTCATCTGGCCCGGCGGCGGGCCTATGACCTGCTGGTAAAGGATTGAGCGCGGATGGAGCGGTCAAAGACGTTGCCAACGGATTCATTATTACAGTGGCGCTGGTTCTCGTGGCTGAAGATGAGTTTGCTTTTTGGGAAGGGGCAGGGTATAATCCACACGAGGATCGAGAGGACCACAGGTTGTGGGAAGAAACTTAGCAGGAGGTGAATCGCGTGGCACAGAGAGTGGCGCAGATTCCTCATCGGGTGGTGCAGGTAGCTAGACTCATCCGAGGGCTCAGTCCGGGGGAACGAGAGCAGTTGAAAGCGTTAGTCCCTGACCTCCAGCGCCTGCCTGAGGCAAAGCTCACGATAGACAAAGGAGGACTACGAGACTACATTCAGCAGGAGTTGGCTAAAGTGGGAGGCGAGTACCCGTCCCTGACAGAAGCCGACCCATTCCTGGGTGGATTGACGGTCGGAGAGTACTTCGCCTTGCCCGACGAGGACCGGGAACGCATCTGGGACGAAGAGCACACTATGGACATTGAGGACTTCGAAGAGCATGATGTTAAGCCCAATGCCTACGTACCTGCTCGACAAAAACGTCGTCCGTAGGATCGTCGAGGGGCTGACCCATCCCGACAGGTTGACCGACGAAGAAGCCACGGCTATTGCTCTCTGGCGTGCGCTCCGGGAATCGAGGACCCGGATGTTTATCTCGGCAAATGAGGTATCATAGATCCACGGAGCGGACAGTCAACCTTGGGCAATTGGTGAGGGAAGATGATGATGAGAGCGCAAGCAATCGGCGGCAGCCAAACGGATGAGCGAGTCAGACTGGAAAAGGAGTTCCTCCCTTTGATGGAGGAGCGTCTCGGCATGCGTCAATTGGTTACTTATTCCCGTCATGATTAAGGGCTACTTTCGGAAGCCAAGATAGCCAAGGTCGTGGGTAATGTCCGCTTTGAAGGAGAGTTGATCCCTGTGGACTTGCTTTTATCTGAATTGGCCAGCGATTCAGGTTTCAGGATTGATAGAGTTATCATTACGCGATACAAGGGCAATAGCTCGCAGCAGATGGGCAAATATGGCCGCGTCCCGGTTCGCGAGAGCGTTCTTCTCTGGTCCAGTCGAAAGAAGGCTGGCTGAAGACGCGACAGTGCAGCAGGTGTTCAATCTCATGGTTCTTCTAGGGGACGAGGTCCAGCGAAATGGCTTTTTGGCGTACATTGGAAAACTGGTGGGAGCGTAACACCGAAAACTGGATCAAAATCGCGTTGCTCCTCATCCTCGTCCTGGCCGCCTTCTTGCGTTTCTATCATCTCGACGCTCAAAGCCTGTGGGCCGACGAGGGCAATAGCGTATCCCTGTCGGGGCGCAGCCTGGACCACATCACGGCAGGCGCAGCCCACGACATCCATCCCCCTCTCTACTACTACCTGCTCCATTTCTGGATGCGCGCTTTCGGCAACAGCGAATTCGCCGTCCGTGCCCTCTCCGCTCTGCTTGGTACAGTGCTCGTGTACCTGACCTACCTCCTGGGCCGCCACCTATCACGCCCCCCCTCGGTCCCCCCCAACCCTGGGGGGAAAGCAAGCTACAATCATTGGCTGGGCTTGGTCGCCGCCTTCCTCTCGGCCATCTCCCCTTTCCAAATCTACTACTCCCAGGAAGCCAGGATGTACATCCTGTTGGCCGCCCTCAGCGCTCTTTCCATCTACTCTTTCATCAGATTCCTGGAAACAGAAGCCCCAAAACCTCGAAACCCAAAACCCAGAACCCGAAGCCAGTACTTATGGGCTGGCCTTTACATCGTAGCTACGGCCCTCTCTCTTTACACCCACTACTCTTTCCCCATCATTATGGTCATGGAGAATCTGCTTTACGGGGTCTGGCTGGTCATAAGCTGGCGGCAGGGGAAAGTGGTGAGGCGGGCGCTGCGCTGGGTCGTCATCCAATTGGCAATCGTGGCTCTCTATTGGCCCTGGCTCCCCATCGCCCTCCGACAGGTCTCGAAGTGGCCCTCCATCAGCCAAGCCCACGGGCTCCTCTTCGTGGTGCAGGAGGCGTTTCGTCTTTTCAGCCTGGGGCCCACGGCAGGGGCACAGTACACCTCGCTCTTACTCCTGGGCTTCGCCGCCATCTTCATCGCTGGCGCTTGGCCGAGCATACACCCCTCCCTCCCAGGGAGGGGCAGGGGGAGGGTGAATCCCACCCCCACCCCAACCCTCCCCCTCGCAGGGAGAGGGAGTGAACGATCACAATCCCTCATTCCTCATCGCCTCATTGACTTATTACCTCTACTCTATTGCCTCTTCCCCATCCTGATGATGTATGTCCTTTCTCTGTGGCGACCTGCCTATCGCCCCAAGTTCTTTTTGGTCGGCAGCCCGGCCTTCAGTCTCATCCTGGCAAGAGGCATTGTCCAATTAAGTGGAGTGGCTGGTAAGCATCTCGCTACCCGCTACCTGCTACCTGCTACCTGCTTGATTTTCATCACCCTGAGTTCCAACAGATCCCTTCAGAACTACTACTTCGATCCCCAGTACGCACGAGACGACTACCGCGGCATCGCCCAGTACATCTCTGCCCTGGAGAAGAATGGGGATGCGGTGTTGCTCAACGCCCCCAATCAGTGGGAAATCTTCACCTACTATTACAAAGGCGACTCGCCTGTCTACCCCCTGCCTCGCTCGCGGCCTTTGGATGAGGACCAAACGGCCGACGAGCTGACGGAAATCGCCGCCGAGCATGGCCGCGTTTTCGCCGTCCTGTGGGCCGTTGACGAAAGCGACCCCGGCCGCTTCGTCGAGGGCTGGCTGGCGGAACGAACCTACAAAGCCCTGGATACCTGGTATGGCGATGTGCGCCTGGCTATCTATGCCGCGCCCGCCACTCCACCGAAGGATATCCAAAATCCCCTCGACGTGAAGCTAGGCGACGAGATAGCTCTCCTGGGCTACAACCTCCTCAGCCGCGAGGTGGAGGCGGGCGACATCTTGCCGCTCACCCTTTTCTGGCAGGCCCTGGCTCAACCCCAGGAGCGTTACAAGGTCTTTGTGCACCTCTTGGACGAAGCCGGTCACATCGTCGGTCAGCAGGACAGCGAGCCAGGCGATGGGCTGAATATCACTGCCAGTTGGCAGCCTGGGGAAACCGTGGCCGACAACTACGGCGTCCTCATCCGTCCGGGGACGCCGCCTGGCGAGCATCGGGTCGTGGTGGGCATGTACAGCCCAATATCGGGCCAGCGCTTGGCCATTAGCGAGGGGGAACAGGATCGTGGTGATCACCTTGTCCTGGGATCGATCAGTGTCCTGCGCCCCCGCAGGCCACCCTCCCTGACCGCACTGAAGATGCAGCACGAGCTGGGGATCAAATACGATGACTTGACCCTGCTGGGCTACAGCCTGTACAAACTGGGCCACGAGCATCAGCCAACCGAGCCTCTCCACCCTGGCGACGTCCTTCGTCTGGACCTCTACTGGCGAGCCTTTCGTGTGCCGCTGGACGATTGGCGGTTGACTCTGCAATTGCTGGACGGTGAGGGAATCATCCGGGTCACCCAACAGACCGGACCGGCCGGCGTGGACTATCCAGTCGCCACTTGGAAAGTCGGAGAGGTGGTGCGGGGCCAATACGACATCTTTATCCCATCGGATGCTTCTAAGGGAAGCTACCACCTGAAAGGGCAACTGGTCCGGCTGCCTGGCGGCAAAGTCTTTAGGTCGTCCTGGGTCTCGCAGCAGTTTGCGGTTCAGTAAAAGATGGAGGGATCTTGCGATGGACGAAGGTCTCCCGACCGAGTCCCTTACGTTTCACGTTTCACGCGCTGCCCTGAGCTTGTCGAAGGGTTTCACGTTTTACGTTTCCGTGATAGCCACTGTCAAAAACGAAGCCCAAACGGTGCACGGGTTGCTGGACTCCCTGGCGGCCCAGACCCGCCCACCCGACGAGGTGATCATCGTGGACGGCGGCTCGACCGATGGCACCGTGGAGGTGCTGGAGGAGTACGCCGCTGGGGGAGATTTGCCGTTGAAGGTGTTGGTGCGCCCAGGGACCAACATTTCCCAGGGGCGCAACGCAGCCATCGCCGAGGCCACCGGGGAGATCATCGCCAGCACCGATGCCGGCGTGAGGCTATCACCAGACTGGCTGGAGGAGCTGGTCAGTCCATTCAGAGAGGGAGTACACGTAGTCAGTGGCTTCTTCCTACCCGACCCACAGACTGTTTTCGAAACAGCCCTGGGGGCTACCGTTTTGCCCGTCCTGGCCGACGTCAATCCCGAGAAGTTTCTGCCCTCCAGTCGCTCGGTAGCCTTCAGAAAAGCAACCTGGGAACGAGTCGGTGGCTACCCTGAGTGGCTGGACTACTGTGAGGACCTTGTCTTCGACTTCAAGCTGAGGGAACTGGGGCCTTTCGCCTTCGCCCCCCAAGCACTGGCCCACTTTCGCCCTCGGAAGAGCCTTGGCGCCTTCTTCCAGCAGTATTATCGTTACGCTCGGGGCGACGGCAAGGCGGATCTGTGGCGGGTGCGCCACGCCATCCGCTACTCCACTTATCTGATAGCCCTTCCCGCCATCTTTCTGTTGGGCCTTTGGCGGACTCCCCTCTGGTGGTTGCTCTTCCTGGCCGGTGGAGCCATCATGTTCTGGACGCCCTACAAGCGCCTCTGGCCGATGATCAAGAGCTACAGCCTGGCGGACAAGATCAAGGCTATCCTCTGGGTGCCCATCATCCGTGTGATGGGCGACGTAGCCAAGATGGTCGGCTACCCTGTGGGCGTCCTCTGGCGGCTGCGGCGATACGAGTAACGAGGCACCGAGCCCCGCCAGTTGCCTCGTTGACTTGTTGCCTATTCCTCTGAGAGAGGAGGTATCACAATGAACGAATTCTTGATGTCACTGACCCCCTGGGGGACGGAGGCCATCCTTTGGGTGCAGTCCTTTAGCAACCCCTTCCTAAATGTGCTCCTGACGGCAGTCACTCTGCTGGGTGAGGAGGAGTTCTACCTTATCTTCTTACCTCTGATTTACTGGTGCTTCAACAAGCGCACCGGAATTCGCCTGGCCTACGCTGTCCTACTCTCCACTTACCTCAATCTCTTCCTTAAAAACCTCTTCGGCATCCCCCGTCCCGATGATGCCCGCATAAGGTTCTTGCGGCATGAGACTACGCCCTCCTTCCCCAGCAACCACGCCCAAGGAGCGATGGTAACATGGGGGTATTTGGCCACCCAGTGGCATAGTGGAGCGTTCTGGGCGGTAGCCATGGTTCTGATCTTCCTCAGCTCGCTCTCACGGGTGTACCTTGGAGTCCACTTTCCCCAGGATGTGGTGGGTGGGATGGCCATCGGTGTCCTGTACCTCCTGGCTTTCAACTGGGTTACCGCCAGTTGGAGAGGGAAATGGGCCGAGTTCCCGTTGGTTGCCAAAGCGAGCCTATTGGTGCTGCTTCCCATAGCATTATTGGTAGTTCACCCAAGCCAGGATACAGCCATGGCCATGGGAGCCCTCTCGGGTATGGGGCTGGGCTTCTTGCTGGAGGGCAGGTTCGTGAGCTTCTCCACCGACGGCCTCTGGTGGAGACGGGTGCTTCGCTTCCTCGTGGGCCTGATCCTGGTGATTGTCTTCTACGGGGGACTGAAGTCTGTCTTCCCCACTGAAGTCACCCCCTCCCTCGCCCTGGTCTGGCGTGCGGTTCGCTACGGGATCGTGGGAGTGGTCGGGACTTTTGTGGCCCCTTGGGTTTTCGTCAAAACAACCCTGGCCGAAGTAAGGAGATGAATTTGACAAAAACGGCAAAGTATGCTATTTTATAATGTAAGAACGGCAGGTTTCTGCGTTGGGGATCACTTAATTGGTTTACCGCCAGAGCTTCTTGTCCGCTCTGGCGGTTTTTGGTTCAGCGCACTCGTAGTGTTCGATTCCGCACAGGTATCGAGCTTCGAGAATAGAGCAACAGGAGCAAGGAGGTATCAAAGATGGAGAGAATCACTGGCACGGTCAAGTGGTTCAGTCGCGTGAAAGGCTACGGTTTCATCCAGCCCGATGGCGAGGGCCAAGAGGACGTCTTCGTGCACTTCTCGGCGCTCGAGGGCGAGGGGTTCCGCAACCTGGACGAGGGCGAGAGGGTGGAGTTCTCTGTTGAGGACAATCCCAAGGGCCCTCAGGCTGTCAACGTAGTCAAGCTTGGCGGTGGGTTCTAATAGCGACAACGCCAACTTCGATGGCCGGGCCTTCATGGCTTGGCTTGGCGCGATGGCCAAGGCCCCGACGCAGGTTATGCTTCGTCGGGGTCTTTCTCTTATCATTAAATCTGGAGTGTGAAATATGGCAAACAAATTACGGATCATTCCCCTGGGAGGACTGGGGGAAGTAGGTAAAAACATGATGGTTTTGGAATATGGCAAAAACATCATCATCATTGATGCGGGGATTATGTTCCCAGAAAACGACATGCTGGGCATTGATTTCATCATCCCCGACTTCAACTATCTCGCTGACAAAAAGGACATGGTGCGGGGCATCATCATCACCCACGGCCACGAGGACCACGTGGGGGGCCTTCCCTACCTGCTTCAGGAGATCAAGGCTCCCATCTACGCCACCAAGCTGACCCGCGGCCTGGCGGAGGTGAAGCTGAAAGAGAGCCACCTGCTGGACGAGGCGGAGTTGAATACCATCCAGGCTGGCGACAGCATAACCCTGGGGCCTTTCCGCATTGAGTTCTTCCACGTCTGTCACAGCATCCCCGATGGGGTGGGGTTGGCCATCGAGACGCCCGTGGGCCTGGTGGTCCACTCCGGCGACTTCAAGTTTGACTACACCCCGGTGGACGGCAAGCCCCCCGATTTTGCCAAGCTGGCTGAGTTGGGGGGGCGAGGAGTGCTGGTGCTGATGTCCGACAGCACCAACGCCGAACAGCCGGGGGCTACCCCCTCGGAGAGGGCCATTGACGAGGCCTTCGACAAGGTTTTCCAGAGTGCGGAAGGTCGCATCATCGTAGGCACCTTTGCCTCCCTCATCTCCCGCATCCAACAGGTGGTCAACGCCGCCGTCCGCCACGAGCGCAAGGTGGCCATCGCTGGCTACAGCATGGTCAAGAACGTGGGTATGGCCCAGGAGTTGGGATACCTGTCCATCCCGCCAGGCGTCCTGATCGAGCTGGGTGATATTGACAAGCTGCCCCACCACAAGGTGGTCATCATAGCCACGGGCACGCAGGGTGAGCCCTCCTCGGCTCTGGCCCGCATGTCCTTTGGGCGGCACCGTCAGATCAGGGTCGTTCGCGGCGACACGGTCGTCATCTCGGCCCACGCTATCCCAGGCAACGAGGAGATGATCGGTCGCACCATCAATCGCCTTCTCCAACAGGGGGCTAACGTGATGTACGAGCAGATCGCTCCGGTGCACGTCTCAGGCCACGCCAGCCAGGATGAACAGAGGCTGCTCGTCCACCTGATCAAACCCAGGTACTTCGTGCCCATTCACGGCGAGCTACGCCACCTGACCATGCATGCTCAGATCGCCCAGGAAATGGCCGTCCCTGCTGCTAACACCATGGTCGTGGAGAACGGCTACATCCTGGAGTTCGATGGGGAGAGCGGTCGAATCGGCGAGCGGATACCCGGCGGCTACGTCTTCGTTGATGGGGCAGGGGTGGGCGACATCGGCCCGGTGGTGATGCGCGATCGGGAGTCTTTGGCCAGTGCTGGCTTCGTGGTGGCGGTGATCAAGCTGGATGGCAAGACGGGCCAGCCTGCTGGACGGCCGGAGATCATCTCACGGGGCTTCGTCTACGTGCGGGAATCGGAGGAGCTGATCGAGCGAGTTCAGGACAAGATCCTGGAGGTTATAGAGAAGAGCGACGGGGGGCGAGCGGTCATTAGCGATAGGGTGCGAGCTGAGTTGGGTAAGTTGCTTTACAATGAGACCAAGCGCCGTCCCATGATTATGCCGGTGATTATGGAGGTGTAGCCTGGCTCTCTATCTCGGTTCCGCCGAGGTGGAGGATGCTCGCCAGGCCATAGCCTTGGGCTTCGTGGCAGGCATCACCACCAATCCGATGCTAATCGCCCGTGCTGGGCGGCCAGCCCAAGAGGTAATCACCGACCTGTGCTGCCTGAGCCTCGCTGAGGTCTTCTACCAGTTGACGGAACGCACCCCGGAGGCGATGGAGAATGAAGAAAAGCTGTGACTACTCACCCTCCCGCAGGTTTGGTTGGCAGTATAGGGCAAAACGCTCACTGCAGGCAAATGCTCGGATACCCAGACCGCCAAGAGCAACCTGCGGGAGGGTAGGCTGAGTAGTCACGAAAAGCTTTACTTTGGTTGGGAGTCTATCAAGTTTAGCCTTAATCATCATCGTGGGGCTGGCTTTGGTCTTAGTGTTCCGAAGCCCCGGTGTGTTAACGGACTCGGGACAGACATCTTCATGTATAGATATGCCGACTGTAGTTAGACTGGATCCCGGCAGGACATCTATACAGGTGAATGACTCTTTGGCCGTTGATGTAATCGTGGCTAACGTCGTTGATCTTGCAGCGTACGAGTTCGACGTGTACTTTGATTCTACAATTGTACACGTTATTGACGTGGCAGATGGCGGCTTCTTGGCGACGGCAGGACATGATACCGATTATGCTAAATTAGGCAAATAGGGCTTTGACCGCCAATGGTTTGCGACCCAGGAGGAAGTTCA
>CAYMKL010000118.1:0-21379 GCA_964390805.1 uncultured Anaerolineae bacterium
CCGCCCCAGGCGACCTTGAATTTGGACGAGCAGCAGCAGTTCCAGGCCACGGGCTACGACGCCCAGGGAAACGAGATCCCCATCATCCCCATCTGGGGCGGCGCCGGCGGCACCATTATCCCGTTTTGGGCACGCATTGCTGCTGCCGATGCGCAGCAGGCCATCTATACCGCCGGCAACCTGCCCGGTCATTATGAGGTCGTCGCTGCCGTGGGGGAGATCGAGGGCCGCGCCCAGGTGGAGATCATCGGCGATCCCCCGCCCGACCTGGCTCCCGGCCAGTCCTACGACCACACCTTCTCCACAGAGGGTACCTATCCCTACCACGACGGCTACAATCCCGACCTCACAGGTACTGTGATAGTCAGTCCCACCGTAGGACAAGTTGCCAACTTGTCCTACACCACCGTGCCCATCTCCATCACCGCCACCGGCTTCGAGCCGCTCACCGTCACCATCGGCATCAGCGACACCGTGCGCTGGACCAACACCGACACCACCACTCACACCATCCGCGGCGGCGAGTACCACGAGCCGACGCCGACACCGACGCCCACCGCCACGCCCACGCCTACACCAACGCCGACGGCCACACCGACCGCAACGGCTACGCCCACGGCGACATCAACTAGCACACCTACGTCAACACCGACAGGCACGGTCACGCCACCAGCTCACTTGGTCTACCTGCCCATCGTCCTGAAGAGCTATCCATAGACGCAGCGCAGCCGCAACCAGACTCCTGTGTGTCATTGCGAGGAAGCGGAGCGACGCCTGTCCTGAGCTTGTCGAAGGGAAGCAATCCCCTCCCTTGTGGGCTGGAGATTGCTTCGCTCCCGGCGGTCGCTCGCAATGACGTGCCTCAGGAGGGGAGGGAGGCAAGTGATAAAAGTCAAAGTTGATCGCTGCGGCTACTGCGGCGCTTGTGTTGGGGTTTGTCCTGTTGGGGCCATCGAGCTGGCGGAGACGCGCCTGCTCATCAACGAGGCGTGTTTTGACTGCGGGCTGTGTCTGGCTGCCTGCCCAGTCGGGGCTTTGCAGGCGGAAGACTACGCCGAGACCGACGCGGCTCCTCTCCGGCGGCGCTACGATGTGGTGGTCGTAGGCGCAGGGCCGGGTGGGTCGGTAGCGGCGCGAGAAGCCGCCAGGCTGGGCCTCTCGGTTCTGCTGCTGGAGAAACGCCAGGAGATTGGCTCACCGGTGCGCTGCGCGGAGGGGATAGCGCACGACATGCTCTCGCCCTTCATCGAGCCAGACCCACACTGGATCTCGGCGGTGGTGAGCAAGGCCCAGATCACGGTTGTCGGGGATGGGACAGCGGCGACCAGGCGTGCGGAGGGGGGCAGAGGCTACGTTCTGGAGCGGCGCGTCTTCGACCGCGTCCTGGCAGAGGAGGCAGCCAGGGCCGGAGCCCAGGTGATGGTCAAGACCGCGGCCACGGGTCTCTTGTTGGAGGATGGCGTTGTGCGGGGCGTGGTCGCTCGGGGGCCCGCCGGCGCCATGGAAATAGAATGTGCGGTGGTCATCGGCGCTGATGGCGTGGAATCGCAGGTAGGCCCCTGGGCTGGCCTGGATACCACTTTACCCTTAAAAGATACGATGGCTTGCGCTCAGTACCTGTTGGCGGGCATCGAAATTGATCCCGCGTGCTGTTATTACTACGTGGGCCAGGAGGTGGCCCCCGGCGGCTACGCCTGGGTCTTCTCCAAAGGGGAGGGCAAGGCCAATGTGGGCCTGGGCATCCAGGCTGATATGGCGGCGGACTCGGCCCTTAACTACCTCACCCGTTTCATTGAGAGCCAGCCCCACCTGGCCCAGGACGGTGTCCTGAGCCTGTCGAAGGGCAGCCCCGTGACCCTGGTGGTCGGTGGCGTGCCCGTGGGGCCGCCGCTTCCGCGGCTGGTGGCCAGTGGGCTGATGCTGGTGGGCGATGCCGCTCGCCAGGTGGATCCCCTGACCGGCGGTGGGATCGCTAACGCTATGACCGGTGGCCGGTTGGCGGCTGAGGTAGCAGCCCAGGCCATCGCTGCCGATGATACCTCGGCTGAGGCTCTGGCCCCGTACGAGGAGCGCTGGATGGCCGGACGAGGGCGCAAGATGGCTCGCAACTATCGTCTCAAGGAGCGCTTCCGCCCTGACGAGCGGACTTCGCCGCACTTCCTGCGCGTTTTCACGGTGGCGGTGGGAGGGATGTGATTCCCTCCTCCAGAAGAAAGGAGTCTATCATGACCACAGTCGGTGTACTAACAGACAGTTGTGCCAGCATCCCTGAGAGGTTGATCGAGGAGCTGAACATCAAGATCGTCCCCTATTATCTCCATAAGGGCCAGGAAACCCTGCGTGACCTGGTGGACGTGCAGCGGGAGGAGTTCTTCCGTTGGCTTGCCACTGCCCAGGAGCTGCCCAAGACGGCCAATCCTGGCCCCGGAGACTACTTGGAGGCCTTCAAGGAACTGGCCCAGCGGACCCAGGATATCGTCACCATCCACATGACCTCCGTCGGCAGCGGAGCCTATCAAGCAGCGCTGGTGGCCAAAGAGATGGCCGGGGAAGCCCTGCCCGATTTGCGCATTGAGGTCATTGACACCTGCAACGTGTCTCTCTGCCAGGGTTGGATGGCAATCGAGGCGGCGCGGGCGGCCCTGGCCGGCAAGAGCCTGGATGAGATCATTGAGTCGGTCAGGGACATGATCCCCATCACCAGGATGATCCAAACGGCCGACACGCTGCGCTATCTCTACAGGGGGGGACGCATCGGCAAGGCCCAACACCTATTTGGCTCGCTCCTCAGTATCAAGCCCCTCATCGGCATGGAGGATGGGGTCATTGTCCCTTTGGGGCAGGCTCGCAGCCGGTTGGGGGCCTATCGCAAGATTGTGGAGATGATGGAAGAGGACGTTGGCCCCTCGGGACGGGTCAAGGTAGCCTTCGTCCACACCGCAGCCCTAGAGGAGGTGAGCAAGCTGCGGGCCATGGTAGAGGAGCGGTTGACTTGCGTGGAGGTGTTGATGGCGGAGCTTTCGCCGGCTCTGGGCGTCCACACCGGCCCCGGCACGACGGGAGTGTGCTTTCTTACTGTGTAGACTTGGAGGTGCCAGGCACTTTCGCTGAGGGTTCCAGAGCAGTGGAGCCAGTCAATCATCTTCGGCATTGGGCTGGGCGGACTTTCAGAAGTGCCTGACACCTTGGGCGATTCTGCAAAACTAGACAGACGTTGCTTTCTGTTGTATACTACTGGGGAAATGGACAAGGGAAAACGTGGGGTTCGACATCCTGTCAGTTGCATCGTGTTGGCTGGGGGAGAGGGCAAGCGGCTGGGTACTGATAAGGCTTTCCTTCGCATAGGCGGTCGGGTGCTCATCGAGGGAATCGTGGAGAAAATGGCGCGAATCGGTGACGAAGTGATCATCGTCACTAATTCCCCTCAGAGTTATGATTATCTGGAGGCGAGGCTGGTGGGCGATGTTTATCCTGGCAAGGGATCTCTGGGGGGGATCTATTCCGGGCTCAAGGCAGCGCACAGCCATCACAGCCTGGTGGTGGCCTGCGACATGCCTTTTCTGGACCTCAGGCTCTTACGTTATATGATCCTCCTGTCCCCCGGTCAGGACGTGGTCATCCCCAGGGTCGGGGGGCTGACAGAACCATTGCACGCCATCTACTCGCAGCCATGTCTCCAGCCTATCGAGCGCGTATTGGCAAGCGGCGGCGGCAGAATCATTGACTTCTTCCCTGAGGTGCGAGTGCGCTACGTCGAAGAGCAGGAGATAAAACTGTTCGATCCCCAGTGCCTCTCGTTTTTTAACATCAACACGCCCGCCGATTTAGAGAAAGCCAGGAGCCTGGTGAGGAGGGAGTGATGGTCATAGCCAGCCGGAGCTTGAGCTATAGCCGTTATACTGTCACTGACCTGACAACGGCTACCACTATGGAAAAAGAGGTGGTGCGGGAGGTGCCCGTGACGGTGTATGTCAACAGAAAGGAGTTGGTCACCTTCCTCTGCACTCCCCATAATCTGAGATACCTGGCGCTGGGCTTCCTCTATTTGGAGGGCATCATCGGTGGCCTGGATGAGATAGCGCTGCTGCGGGTCTGCGACGAGGAGGAGATGATCGAGGCGCGTTTGACCCACGACGTCGAGCTGCCGACCAGGCGCGTGCTTACCTCTGGATGTGGGGGTGGCACTACCTTTGCCGATTTATCTGCGCAGACCGGCCAGATTGATTCCGCTCTGAAAGTTACACCGTCCCAAGTACTCGGCCTGATGCGACGGCTTTATCGCGAGGCTGAGCTCTATCGTACCACAGGCGGCGTGCATACCTCGGCGCTAAGCGACGGCCAGCAGTTGCTGGTCGTGGCCTCCGACGTGGGCAGACATAACACCCTGGACAAGATCCAGGGGCAGTGTTTGCTGGAGAGCATTGATACCAGGGATCACATACTGTTGACCACGGGGCGTCTCTCGGCAGAGATGTTGAACAAGGCCGTCAAAATGCAGGCGCCCGTGGTGGTCTCGCGCACCTCACCCACTGATCTGGCCGTGGAGCTGGCCCAAGCCTGGGGCATCACCCTCATCGGTTATGCCCGTGGCGGGCAGATTCACGTCTACAGCGGCGAGGAACGGGTGGAGCCAGGCTGACACACTCGAAAGAACCTTTCCTTGGAAATAGGGCCTCTGATTAGCTTGACAATGTTAGATTAACATAGCAGAGGCGGCTCCCACGCCGCCGGAAGCCGGGCGTGGGAGCCCGGCCTGCTATTTTGTGGCTTTTAGCAAGATTCACGGCGGTTTTCGTAGAACATCTGTCCAATGTAACATTGTCAAGTTAGTAGAGGCCCATTTTTGTTGCTGCAGAAAGCAAATCGCGGTCTCGGGGCCACAGGCGGGACGGGGTTGGGACTGACCATCGCCAAGCAACTGGTAGAGGCCCAACGGCGGACGGGTCACCGTGGAGAGCCGGATAGGGCAGGGCACCGCTTTCACCTTCACCCTGCCGGTGGCCGAGGCCTAACCCGGGCGGCCAGAGGCAGATGCCCCCGCAAAGGCGATTTGACAGGTGGGGGTTTTTGTGTTAGAATATATATGTCAAAGTCATATATAAGATGCTGTCTAACGAATCGGTAGAGAGGTTTGATGATGTGCAACGGGCATCATGGGGGGCATGGGAATGGGGAGGGGCGCTGCTGCCCGCCGGAGGGACGAGTGCGCGGCTTTGTGCAGCCCTGGCTACTGCTGTCCCTCGCGCAGAAGCCGGCCCACGGCTACGAACTGATGGAATGGCTGGGCCAGGACGAGGACACCCCCAGAGCCGATCCTGGGCTCCTCTATCGTACCCTGCGCCAGTTCGAGCAGGACGGGCTGGTGCGTTCGTCGTGGGACACGGAAGGACGTGGCCCGGCCCGTCGCGTGTACGAGATCACCGACGACGGGTTGGAATATCTGCACGCCTGGGCGGTGAACATCCGCCGCAGCCGGGGGCGGCTGGACCGCTTCCTGGCCGAGTACCAGGCGCGTTTTCAATCACCATCGGGATAAGGAGGTGAACAGTATGTGTGGACACAGCGGTCATCACGGCCGTCATGGCTACGGTGGTTGGTGCTGTTGCGGCCCCGCAGCCTGGGGTCTTGGCTTCCCCTTCGGGCGGCGCTTCCCCAGCCGCGAGGAGCGCATCACCTGGCTGGAGGAGTACCTGAAAGAGCTCCAGGCGGAGGTTGAGGCCGTCCGCGAGCGGCTGACCGCCCTGCGGGAGACGGATTGAGCAGCATACAGGGGGGACCTTCCTTATTCAATTTGCATCGGCGCCAGGATGGCCACGAATCGTCACCGCAAAGCGACTCCGGCTGGCGGAGACGGGCCCGCGAGGTGTGGCAGGCCTTCGGAAACACTCCGCGGGCCTTCCGCCTGGTCTGGGATTGCAACCGGCCAGCGGCACTGGCTATGGCCGGGCTGACGCTACTGGCCGCCGCCCTGCCCGCCGCCCAGGCCTGGGTTGCCAAGCTCATCGTGGACGGTGTGCTCTCGTCCATTGGCCAAGGGGCATCACCGGCCCAGGGGCTGGCTTACGTCGCTCCCTACCTGGGGATGGAGTTTGGCCTCATCTTCACCGGCACGGTGATTGGGCGACTGCGTTCCCTGGCCGAGCACCTGCTCCATTCCCAGCTCACCAACCACGTCAACACCCTGATCATCCGCCAGGCGCTAGCCCTGGACCTGCGCTTCTTCGAGGATGCCCACTTTTACGACCGGCTACAGAACGCCCGCCGTGAGGCCGACCGGCGGGCGCTGCGCATCGTCAACGATGGCTTCTTCCTGGTGCAGAACGCCATTACGCTCCTCTCCCTGGCCGCGCTGCTGGTGCGCTTCAGCCCCTGGCTGGCGCTGATCCTCTTCGCCGCCGCCGTTCCCACCTTCATCGCCCAGTCCCGCTACGCGCGCCTCACCTTCCGGACCATCACCTGGCGGGCACCCGAGGCCCGGCGGCTGAGCTATCTGGAGGAACTACTGACGGCACACGAGAATGTCAAAGAGGTAAAGCTGTTCAATCTGGGAGAGACCCTGCTGGGCCGTTACCACGCCCTCTTCTGGAAATTCTACGCCGAGGACCGGGCCATCGCCGTGCGCCGCACCCTGGCCAGTCTAGGCTGGGGATTGCTTTCCACCCTGAGCTACTACGCCAGCTACGCCTGGATCATCTGGCGGGCGGTGGCTGGGGCCATCACCCTGGGCGATATGACCATGTACATCGCCGTCTTCCGCCAGGCCCAGACCACCTTCCGCTCGCTATTCGACGGGTTGAGCCGTCTCTACGAGAACAATCTCTTTCTGGACAACCTCTTCGGCTATCTGGCCCTGGAGCCAGCCATGCCCCTCTCAGCCAATGGCCGGCGGGCGCCGTCGCCCATCCGGGAGGGCATCGAGTTCCGGGGGGTCTCCTTCCGCTATCCCGGCACCGAGGCCTGGGTCCTGCAGGACGTGAATCTGCACATCCAGCCCGGGGAGCGGATCGCCCTGGTGGGCCCCAACGGCTCCGGCAAGACCACCCTGGTCAAGCTCCTCACCCGCCTCTACGACCCCACCGAGGGGCAGATCCTGCTGGATGGGATGGACCTGCGCGAGTACGACCTGACCAGCCTGCGGCAGCGCATCGGCGTGATCTTCCAGGACTTCGTCCAGTACCACCTGACGGCCAGGGAGAACGTGGGCTTCGGCCAGGTGGAAGCGCTGGAGGACAGAGCGCGGGTGGTGGCGGCAGCCGAGAAGGGGGGCGCCCACCCGATCATCGAGAGGTTGCCCGAGGGCTACGAGGCCTGGCTAGGGCGCCGCTGGGAGAAGGGGCACGAGCTTTCCGGCGGCGAGTGGCAGAAGGTGGCCCTCAGCCGGGCCTTCATGCGCGACGCCGAGGTGCTGATGTTGGACGAGCCCACAGCCAGCCTGGACGCCGAGGCTGAGTACGAGGTCTTCCGCCGCTTCGGGGAACTAACCGCGGGCAAGATCGCCGTGCTCATCTCCCACCGCTTCTCCACCGTGCGCATGGCCGATCGCATCGTGGTCCTGGAGGCTGGCTGCATCACAGAGATGGGACGCCACGAAGAGCTGTTGGCCCGTGGAGGCACCTACGCCCACCTATTCACCCTGCAAGCGCAGGGGTATCGTTGAAGCGCTTACATGTCGCTGGCGGCGGTGGCGCTGACCTGCATCACAGCCGGATACCTGGCCTGCCGCCGCTTTTTCAGCCGGTACCATCAGCTTGTGAGTCTGGAATGACAGGAAAGCAATACAAGGATTTCGAGTTCAACCTGCGAGAGCTGGCTGGCTCAATGGGGGATTTCGGTACCCTGTTCCCCCTGGCCATCGGCTATATCGCCGTCAACGGCCTTGATCCGGCCGGCCTGTTCATCATGCTGGGCCTGACCAACATCGCCATTGGACTCCTCTACCGCCTGCCGATGCCGCTGCAACCCAAGAAGGTCATCGCTGTGGCCGCCATCGCCCAACGGTGGCCACCCTCCAGGGTTTACGCTTCCGGCCTGGGGTTGGGGATCACCTGGTTCATCCTGGTTTTCACCGGCCTGCTGCGCAAGATCATTGAGCTCACGCCGACCTTTGTGGTGCGAGGCATCCAACTGGCGCTGGGGGTCATGCTCGCCTGGGAGAGCCTGAAGATGATGCGTCCCGCACCGCTTCTGGGGCTGCTGGCGGTCGTTATCGTGCTGGCCCTGCGCGAGAACCGCTACGCCCCGGCGGCCATCGTCCTCATGCTGGTGGGGGTGGGCATCATCGCCTGGCGGGGGGAACTGCGCGGCTCTCTGGAGCTGGCGTTCACCCTGCCGCCGCTGACAATACCCCGCCTTGACCAAATGGGGCGGGCGATGCTCCTGGCCGGCTTCGCCCAGATCCCTCTCTCTGTCACTAACGCCATCATCGTCACCGCTGCCCTGATCCACGACTACTTCCCCGACAAGCCTGTTAGCGAGCGAAAGCTCATGCTCAACATGGGTATAATGAACCTCGTCGCTTCCTTCTTCGGAGGGATGCCCATGTGCCACGGGGCCGGGGGCCTGGCGGGGCAATATTACTTCGGGGCCCGCACGGGCGGCACAAGCATCCTGGAGGGGCTCATTGAGGTCTTCATAGGGCTTTTCCTTAGCAGGTCCATAGCCAACATAATGGCCGCCTTCCCTATGCCATTGGTTGGGGGGATGATGTTCCTGGTGGGGATCGAACTGAGCAGGGCAGTAGTGAAGCTGTGGGGCTGGAAACTGTGGCTGGCGCTGGTCACTGCCGCCTTCTCGGTGGTCACGAACATGGCCGTCGGTTTTGTAGTGGGATTGGCTACTGCTTATTTGGTCAGGGCTCTCGTTCATCGGCATCTTCTCTTTTGTGGCTGTCAGGGGCCGCGGTTCGCCTTAAAGCCACTGCGTCTTTGAGGTGAAGGGTCCAACCCTTCGACAACCCTTTCCTCAACATCGTTCTGGGGGTCGCGGTCTTGTTGCTCAGTGGCTTTAGCACCGCGCTGGCGTCAGGGCTGCCGGCGTAGCCTATCTGACAAAGGACAGTTCAATGAGTGGGCCAGAAACCCTGTTGGCCGTCTTTGCCCACCCCGACGACGAGTCGTTCCGCTGCGGCGGCACGCTGGCGCTGCTGGCCGGGCGGGGCGTGCGGGTCTGGGTGCTGTGCGCCACCCGGGGCGAGGCAGGGGTCCCCGGTCTGTCCCCGGAGCAGGCCGGACAGGTGCGCGAGCGCGAGTTACGTTGCGCCTGCCGTGCCCTGGGCATCGAGCCCCCCTGCTTCCTGGACTACCGGGATGGAACCCTGGCCCAGGTGGACGAGGATCAGGCCGTCGAGCGGGTAGTGCGGGTCGTGCAAAAGCTACGCCCTCAGGTGCTGCTCACCTGGTCGCCCGACGGCGTCTCCGGCCACCCCGACCACGTGGCCGTCAGCCGATGGATGGGCGAGGCTTTCCGGCGAACGGCCGCCCCGCTGGTGCTGTACCACCTCGTCGTGCCCCGCAGCCTGGCCCAGGCGCTGGGGGTGACTCATTTGCACACCGTGCCCGACGAGGCGGTGACGCTGGTAGTGGACGTGTCGGCGGTGTGGGAGGCGAAGATGGCCGCCATCCGCTGCCACCGCACGCAGATGGATGGCTCGCCCATTCTGAGTGCGTCGGAAGAGAGGCGGCGGCTGTTCCTGGGGAGGGAGCACTTTCAGCGAGCGGAAGCGCGGGCAGGGCAGCACTTTTTCCTAGAGCTGGAGGAGAGCTAGATGAACAACGCTATCGAAGTGAACAACCTGACCAAGGTCTACGGCCGCCCGGAATCGGGCGTGCTGGCCGTAGACCACATCAACTTTGGGGTGCGCCAGGGAGAGGTCTTCGGCTTCCTGGGACCCAACGGGGCGGGCAAGACGACCACTCAGCGCATGCTGACCACCCTGCTGGAGCCGACCGAGGGCCGTATCGTTACCTTTGGCCACGACCTGACCCGAGACGCCTACCCGGTCAAGTGGCAGATGGGACTGGTGCCGGAGGAGTCCAACGTCTACACTGAACTGACTGCCTGGGACAACCTGATGTTCACCGCCCGGCTCTACCGGGTGGGCCGGGACGAGCGAGCTGAGCGGGCGCAGGAGCTGTTGGAGACCTTCGGCCTGTGGGAGAAGCGGGACGTGAAGGTGCAAGACTTCTCCAAGGGGATGCGCCGCCGCTTGAGCATCGCCATGGCCATCATCCACCAGCCCAGGCTGCTCTTCCTGGACGAGCCGACGCCAGGGCTGGACGCTCAGAGCGCTCGTGCCATCCGGGATTTGATCCGCCAACTGAACGCCGAAGGGACGACCATCTTTCTGAGCACCCACCAGATCGAAGAGGCCAACCAACTCTGCGACCGGGTGGCCATCATCAACCACGGCCAGATCGCGGCCATTGATACGCCGGAGCAGTTGAAGCGGGCCTTCCGGAGGGTGCAGTCGGTGGAGGTGGCGCTGGAGCCGGATGGGGGAGCGTACGGCCAGGCGCTGGCGGCGCTGCCGGGGGTGACTACGCTGGTCAAGATGGGGGACAAGTGGCGATTGTACACCGATGACCCGTCGGCGCTGCTCCCACTGGTGATGAACTATGCCCAGTCGCAAGGGCTACGGGTAGTGAGCCTCAACACGCTGGGCCCCAGCCTGGAGGATGTCTTCCTGGATATCACCGGCCAGCAGGTGGGCACAGTGCGCCACGAGACGCAGGAAGGCAGTCCCCGGCGACGGGGGATGAGAGATCGGAAGGGAGGTCGGCGATGAAATACGGATGGATGCAACGGCTACGAGACGAACTGGCCCAGGCCTGGGCCGTGACTGTCAAAGACATGAAGGTCTACTATCTCCGGCCGGGGATGATCATGTTCGGCTTGTTCATGCCGTTCTTTATGTTCTTCTCCTTTTCAGTGCAGCGGGAAATGGCGGCTGCGCAGGGAGTGGCCCGGCTGCTGGCCCTGACCACCTTCTTTACCGCGGCTGCCGCCGGGCCGTTCATCATCCCCCTGGAGCGGCGACTGGGCACCTACGACCGGCTGCTGGCGGCGCCGATGTCGCTGTGGACCCTCTTCCTGGGCAAGACGGCGGTGGGGGCTTTCTTCGCCATTGGCGTGTCGGCCGTTGCGCTGCTCGGCGGCGTGGTGATCTTTGGGACGACCATTGCCCAACCCTGGCTGCTGATCGCCGGCCTACTCCTGGGGTCGTTCTCCTTCTCGGCCCTGGGGCTGATATTTGGCTCCATCCCCACTCGCAACCCGGGCGACGTCATGATGCCCAGCACGCTGCTGCGCTGGGGACTGCTCTTCATCAGCGGCGTCTTCATCCCGCTGGCGGAGATGGCGCCGGCGGCGCGGGCAGTGGCCTACCTCTCGCCGCTGACCTACGCCCAGGACCTGATGAACCACGCCGTGCTGGGAATGGGCCTGCTCAACCCCTGGCTGGACCTGGCGGTGCTGCTGCTGACGGGTGTCGTGTTCCTGCTGCCTTCGGTCAAGATGCACCAGCGGAGTCGGAGGCTGGGGTACTGACACGACGATGCAGCAAGCGGGTTTCTTCAATTTTGTTCAAAGTCCAAAAGGGAAGGAACCTCGACCCACCTCGATAGGACCAAGCCGTAGAGCATCACTGACAGGCCGACCGTGTTCGTCCAAAACCGAAACCCTCACTCCCTCCGGATAGGTGTACATGCCCGTCAGCACCCAATACTCACCGGGTGGGGCGTCGGGCGCAATCGAGATGTCGAACCAACTGACGACCACGTCCCCTTCCCGCCATTGATCGGCAGGGTAGCCGGGGCCATCCCGCTGCCCCCACCTTTGCCCCCCATCGTCAACCAGGTGGTTGAAGAAATGGTAGCTTGCTTCGGGCACTGCCCTCACTGTCCAGTAAAGCGCCAGCCGCAAGGCGCCTCCTGGGCTGACGTCCCCGCTCACATCGTAGCCCCAGATCTCCACGTCGTTGTCCAGGTTGGCAGGCGTGTTCCCGAAGCGGTAGCCGTCCGCTAGAGATGCCTTGGTGGGAATCTGGGACTCGGCGTCGAAGCGGTAGAACCTGAAAGCATCCGGCCCGCCGCGCAGACTGATCCTCTCGTTTATAAGCCCCTCCGCATACTCGTCCAGCACAGAGACGGCGGGAGTATCGCCGGGAGACAGGAGGTAGATGGCGTCCGCTCGTGGGAAGACCAATGCCTCCTGATAGTTTATGAAGCGAGGGCTGATCTGGGGCTGGAGCAGGAAGTCGAACACGGCTGGCAACTCGTCCCAGGCGGGATTATTACCCCCAGAGAGGATCAGCGCTGGCGCCCCCTCACTCAAACGCTTCAGTGACTCTGCCGCTTGGACGTGGTATTTGACTGGAACGCCGTGCCCCCCGGTGGTGTCGTTGCGATCCACGAAGTTGTAGAATGTCTCCGTCAGGTGTCCTTGCCAGAGAGCCAGGCCAAGGATCAAGGCCACGAGGGAAATCGGCAGAGCCTTACCTGTGAGAAAGTGCACCAGCGGTGAGGGCTTCAGACTATCGGCCAGGGAGCTGAGCCAGGTGAGCGCCTTGACCACGAAGACGCCGATGATGATGAACTGCACCGGATACAGCAGGATGAAATAGTGGGGGTACACAGGCGTCGTGTGTCGAACGTAGAAGAGCACGGGCAGCAGTAGCCAGGACAGCAGGATCGTAAGCTTCACCACCTCATCGGAAATCCCGTCCTTGCGTCCGCGGCGCCATCCTCTGAGAACCTGCCAGGCCAAATAGGCAACGCCGCCGATCAGGAGCCAGGTCTCGACGGCGTTTAGCCAGGTGAAGTCAATGATCTCTGCGAGAAACCCTTCGAAGGATGCGCCTGCCAGGGCCTGGTAGCCCTGTCCTGAGATAATCTGAGTGGCATATTGCGCGGACTTTAAGTCGAAGGTGGCAGGCCCTCTCGATACCTCGATAAAAGTCCTGAGGTTGATCCAGCCATGGGTGGCCTCGTAATAGAGGTATGGCGCGAAGACCAGCGCGAAGACGAGAAGACCGATCAGCAGGGGGATAAGCCGAATCCTGGACCTGAAGACCAAGAGAAATAGGGCGACCAGGGGAATGAGGGCCAGCGCCGAGAGGTGGAGTTGAATGAGACAGGCCAACCAGAGGAAGACCAGGATCAGTTGCCTGGGCCTGCGCTTGACTAGGGTCGAGAAAACCGCCGCGAAAAACAGTCCCACGAACGGGGGCAGCAAGTCCTGGGCCCATATCTTGCGCGAATAGAAGACCGCCCAGGGACTGACTGCGAAGAGCAGAGTTGCGATCAGGGCGGCTTTGTCTCCAAAATACTCCCTGGTCAGGAGATAGCAGCCCAGTACTGCTCCCACGTTAAGCAAGGCAATAAAGCCAGCGATGACGGCGGGGTTCTTGGAGAGTGAGACGGGAACGGCCGTCAGGTAGATGAAGAGCGGCGGGTTGGCCGCCCCGACTGACGAGCCGATGCCCACCAGCGGCGGACGACCGCTGGCTAGAAAATCAGCAGCTTTGCTGCAGACGTGGGCTTCGTCCAGCTTGAATTCCGTCAACCCCAGGTTGCCCAGGCGCAGATAGGCAGCCAGTAGTATGATCGCAACCAAGGCAAGCCTGGTTACGGTTACTCCCCTCATTGCCAACCTCTCTTTCACAGCAGCCTCCAGACTCCGTACTCACAATCTGGTAGATCAGCACGCTGTTATTATACCAGAGAAATCTGCTCTTGTCCACAGACTTAGTGGATCCGCATTCTGAAGATGGGCGATAGCTTTCGCAGCATGGGAGCCGCCTCTGCTGGGAGTCTTGGATCTATATCGAACCTTTACAACTTCTTCATTACCTCTTTATTCACTTCTGGTACAATAGAGCCAGGTTAGAGAAAAACTAATCAATTCCATGATGAGAGGAGGTGACAAAATGAAGAAGAGGTTTATGATCCTGGTCGGTTCAGTGCTGGCAGTGGTTCTCCTAGGAGCGATTGTAGTAGTGCCTGCTTTCGCTCAGGAGGAGACACCCGAAGCGCCCTGCCGTGGTCGCGGTGGAGGCTTTGGCCTAATGGGCGGTTCGTGGACGATGTTCGACACTATGGCTGAGGCCCTGGGACTAACTCCCGAGGCGTTGTTCGCCGAGTTGCACGCGGGCAATACTCTAGAGGAGATTGCCGAGGCGCGAGGCGTAGAATTGGAAGCTGTGCAGGAGGCCATGAACGCCGCCCGAGCCGAGGCCATGCGGGAGGCCATCGAGCAAGCCGTGGAGGATGAACGCATAACCCAGGAGCAGGCCGACTGGTTACTTGAGGGGTTGGAGCAAGGCTTCTTCCCCATGGGCCGGGGCTTCGGCTTCGGACACGGGATGAAGGGGGGCTTCGGGCGTGGGATGAGAGGTAGCTTCGGTAGCTTTGCCCCGCAACGATCCCCGTCAACGTCAACAGTGCCGAGTTCCTCCTCGCTCTAGAGGTACTGTAGCTTATACGCCCAGCAGCCGGTTGAGGAGGGGCCGCTGCGCCAGTGAGGGGAGCGAGGTATCACTTTCGCTCCCCTTTTCCATTCGCATGTGCCGTAGTTGAAAGGGAGCCAACCTCCAGCCAGGCTCGGTCTTTACACGAGTTTCATAACTTCTTCATCAAACCTTTATCGAGGTCTGCCGTAATATAAATCGCTCACAGGTGACTGCTTAGCCCCCGCTCGCCAGGGACGACAGTCCTGGGCTTTTGTAGAGAAAACTTGCTGCAGACATGGGCCGCTGGATTGTCATCCAGCTAGAGCGGCTGAGCAGTTACTGCTGGTAACTCTTATCTTTACTCTCACCGCGTGTTCCGGTGATGCAGTCGTATCTACGGAGATTGTATCTGCCTCTGAACCGGCAAATGAGTCTGGAGAGGCATCCAGTCCAGTTGATAACACCCAACAAAACTCAGAGACCACATCCAGCCCGATTTCCGCTGAATACGATAGTGATGATCTGGATTCCAGCGTGAGCCATTCCGATACATCCTACATCAAGCTAGAAGGCGATTCGATCACCTTCGAAGGAAGCGGTGCCACGGTTAACGGCAACATCGTGACCATCACATCTTCCGGCATGTACAGCATTAGCGGCACCTTGAGCGACGGACAGATAGTAGTAGATGCTGAGGACAAGGAAACGGTGGAGCTCGTTCTGAACGGAGTGGATATCACTTATTCCACCAGCGCACCCATCTACGTCAGCAATGCGGAAAAAACAGTGATCACCTTAGCCGATGGCACTGAGAATTACGTCACCGACGGGTCTTCTTATCTCTTTGAGGATGCAGAAGACGAACCCAATGCAGCGGTTTTCAGTAAAGATGACCTCACTATTAACGGCAAGGGCTCACTGACCGTCAACGCAAGCTACAACAACGGCATTGCCAGCAAAGACGACCTGAAGATCACCGGCGGTAACATCACCGTAAACGCCGTGAACGATGGGATCAAGGGCCGGGATTCCATTGCCGTCAAGGATGGAACGATCACCATCAATGCCGGCGGCGACGGGATGCAGTCCAATAACGATGAAGATGCCGAAAAGGGATACGTTTCCATAGAGGGCGGCACGCTCGATATCACGGCGGGTCTGGATGGTATTCAGGCAGAAACCAGCCTGCTGGTCAGCGGCGGCGACATCGCCATAACCTCAGGAGGCGGCAGCGTCGCAAGCAGCAGCAGAGGGGGAGGTTTTGGTGGACGCGGGATGGGGGGCAATCTCAATAAGACAGACGAGAGCGCCAAAGGATTGAAAGCCGGGGTAGACCTCACCATCACAGGCGGCGAAATCCAAATCAGTTCTCTGGACGATGCCCTCCACTCGGATGTGCGCATCACGATCAACGGCGGCGATATTCTGCTCGCCTCCGGGGATGATGGCGTTCACGCCGACGATGCGCTGACCATCAACGGTGGTGTCCTGAACATTGCCCAGTCGTATGAGGGCCTGGAGAGTGTGATCATCACAATCAACGATGGCAATATTCACATTGTTTCCAGCGACGACGGAATCAACGCCTCCAGTGGGGCTGGTGGCGCCGCAGCCGGTGGAATGCAAGGTCGAGGGCGGGGCATGTTCGAATCTGGCGACAACTACCTCTATGTCAACGGCGGATACATCGCAATTGATGCCAATGGTGACGGTATTGACGCGAATGGCTCGATTGATATGACCGGAGGCATGGTTATCGTCAACGGGCCTACATCCAACAATAACGGAGCCTTGGATTATTTAGGTGCGTTTAACATTACCGGTGGTTTCATCGTTGCGGTAGGCAGTGCCGGTATGGCACAAGCCCCAAGCGCATCATCAACCCAGTATTCAGTGATGCAGATCTTCCCATCACCGCAGGCAGCCGGTACGATGATTCACATTGAAACCAAAGACGGCGAAGAGATTCTTACATTCGTACCTACAAAGGCATACCAGTCGGTAGTGTTATCCTCGCCCGAACTAGAAAACGGTTCGACCTATAAGGTTTACTCCGGAGGTAGCTCAACCGGTACAGTTACCGACGGACGATATTCGGGGGGAACATATACTGCCGGCACAGAAGCTGCTAGCTTTACCATTTCGAGTAGGGTAACCGGTGCAGGCTCATTAAGAGGCGGTTTCTTCGGCGGCGCAAGGAGGAGGCCATGAGCGACACGGACTATCTGGACGATTCATTCATTGAGCAAATCTGGCACGACCTGGGCAGCCAGGTAACCCGCGAGCGAATCCATCAAATAGCCGCCGAGACAGCGGCCGAGTTTCGCACGGCTACTGTGACCGCGTTCGTACCCGTCTTTGTCCGTCGGCGAACACGCGAGAAACTAGAGATGCTGATCGGTGAAAACGGTAAACTGAGAGAACAGATTCTGCACCAATCAAAGAAAACGATTTGACAAATCCATCAACCTGTAGTACAATCTGAATAATCACCGGTAACGATACCGGTAACCTTCCCAGCAGTGAACTCTTTTAGATTAGGCGAACACGATAGATGAAGCGTACCAAAGGGATCATAACCATTCAAGATGTGGCCGAGGCAGCCGGCGTGTCTGTCTCCACTGTATCGCGTGTGCTGAACGATATGGATCACGTGGCCCCAGAGACCTATCAGAGAGTACGAGACGTCATTGTGGAGCTGGGTTACACTTCAAATCTGGCGGCTAAGAGCATGCGTAGCCACAAAACGAATGTCATTGGCCTGGTTATTGCCGATGTGGAAGGTTCTTTCTCTGTTCAAGTGATGAAGGGCATTAACCGGGCGATTGTAGAGCTTGACTATGATCTGATTCTGTACACCGGCGGAGATATCAAGAGAGAATCATCTGCCGTTCGGGAACAACGCTACGTTTCTCTACTCAGTAGTGTCACCGATGGTATCATTACTTCTACGCCCGCTGCAACCACCTTCTCCACAGCTTCCCCTATCGTAGTCGTTGATCCCAACAAGGCAGGTCTTGATTATCCCGCTGTGATTGCTACCAACCGAGCTGGGGCTCTGGAAGCGATGGAATATCTCATTAGCTTGGGGCACCGCCGGATTGGTTTCATTGCCGGTCGTCCCGAGCTACAGAGCGCGGTCCAGCGATTTCAAGGCTACAAAGACGGTCTGTGTCAGGCCGACATCCCTACGAGCCCTGAACTAATTCAGACTGGCGATTACTCCACAGAAACAGGGTATCTCTGCGCTCAGAAACTGCTGAACCTTTCGGATCCGCCAACGGCTGTCTTTGCGGCCAATGACCAATCGGCTATTGGTGTGATCAAGGCTGCCCAAGAAGCTGGACTACATGTCCCCGACGACCTGTCCGTGGTTGGATTTGACAACACTCCTGCGGCAGCCCACATTAACCCCGGCCTAACAACAGTTGATCAGTTTATTGATAAGATGGGCTACGTGGCCACGGAGATGCTGATAAGTCTGATCCAAGGCGAATCCTTGGATAGTAACTTGTACGAGATGCCGACGCAGCTCATTATTAGAGACTCTTGCCGGGCCATTGCAAGCAACACTCCACTTGAGTCTGAGTAGGAAAAGCGATTGATTGAGGGAAGTTGCATTGTTTTTTTACCTGGCCTGGTATCGTTACCGGAAACGATATCAAGGAGTTTGAAAGGAGGTGGCTATCGGACCAAGATCGTGACCCTAATCGTTAGCAGGTCCAAAATCAGAACAAAAGAAGGAGGAAGAAAAAAATGAAGAAGCTAATAGCATTGTTGGTTGCTCTGGCGGTGCTGGCCGCCTGTGCCGCGCCCACCCCTGAGTTGATCGAGAAAGAGGTGGTCGTCGAGAAGCCGGTGGTCGAGACCGTGGTCGTCGAGAAAGAGGTGGTCGTCGAGAAGCCGGTGGTCGAGACCGTGGTCGTCGAGAAAGTCGTAACGGCGACGCCTGTTCCAGTGCCAAAGGCA
Source organism: uncultured Anaerolineae bacterium (assembly GCA_964390805.1). Classification (GTDB taxonomy): domain Bacteria; phylum Chloroflexota; class Anaerolineae; order VGOG01; family VGOG01; genus CAYMKL01. The sequence goes on from CAYMKL010000118.1 coordinate 18,416, forward strand.
GAGGCAAAAGATGTAATGGGGTTTCCTCGGCGTGAAACCCTGTTCGCACACCAGTTGACGGGACGCACCGGCACCCCCGATGACTTCAACGAATGGGTCAGCTGGAAGTGGCGAGATCGCGGCATGGCACAACTGATGAACGAGCCATTGTGGACCATTGAATACGCAGTCGGGGAGGTCATCAACAGCCTGGCGGCTGGTCCACCCGAATACACTGGGGACTTCACCCAGATGACGGTCAAGCTCAGGGAGGGTGTATACTGGAGCGATGGTGTGGAGTTCACCGCGGACGACGTGGTGTTCACCATAGAGACGGTCAAGGCTACTCCGGGTCTTAACTACAACGTCCAGCTGCAAGGTGTAGAAAGCGCTACCGCAGCGGACAAATACACCGTGGTCGTCGAACTTGCCGAGCCGAACTCGCGCTTCCACACCTACTTCCTGGATCGGTGGGGAAGCCTTTTTATGATGCCCAAGCATGTGTTCGAACAGGTGGAGGATCTCGTGGGCTTCCAGTATAACCCGCCACTGAGCTTGGGGCCGTACGTCCTTGACAGTTACGATCCGGAGGGGTTCTGGACCGCCTGGAAATTGCGGGACGACTGGGAGAGGACCCCCACCGGGATGCTCTTTGGCCAGCCCAAGCCCAAGTACGTAGTGTTCGTCACTCACCAAGACCCCGCATCCGCAGTTATCGCCCAGGTGCGCCATGAGCTCGATATGACCCAACTAACCCCCGAGTCCCTAAGGGCCGTCTTGGCCCAGAACCCCTACTCCCGCGGCTATCGAGATGAGTACCCGTGGGTGGTTAACACTGACCCGTGCATCACCGGACTCACCTTCAACGCCCTGAAGCCCCCGTTCGATAACAGGGAAGTGCGGTGGGCCCTCACCCTGGCAATTGACATCGTTTCGTACAGCGCCAACGCCATGGACGGCGCACTCATGATGAGCGCTCTTCACACCCCGTCTGTGCCTCTGTACATGAAAGAATACTACGAACCGATGGAGGGGTGGTTGGCCGACTTCGAACTGGATCTGGGCGGCGGCCAGACCTTCAAGCCCTATGACCCAGACGCTCCCTACCGGCTTGCCGAATATGCGGCGGGGCGCGGGTATGTTGTCCCCGAGGACCCCGAGGACATCAAGACGACCTTCGGCTATGGCTGGTGGAAGTACGCCCCTGATGAGGCGGCAATGCTGCTTGAGAAGAATGGCTTCACCCGGGACGCGGATGGCAAGTGGCTCCTCCCAGACGGAACGCCGTGGAAGTTCAACGTTCTCTGCGATCCGAACCCCGGTCATCACCACTACCAGAACACCCTTGCCGCGGTGCAAGAGTGGCGAAAGTTCGGGATTGATGTGGAACAGTTGTCCTCCGAGCTATTCGCTACAATGAATGACCACGGTGATTTTGATGTCACCACGTCTTGGCCAGCATACGAACCCTGGGGTGGTCACGAGGACCTATTCCGGACATTTAACCAATGGAACTCGGCCTTCGTGGAGCCGGTTCTTGGAGAACCACAATATGGCCACGAATCCCGCTGGTCAGATCCCCGCATGGATCAGGTCACCGCCGACCTTCAGGGCACCGACTGGAACGACACCGAGCGGATCGTTGAACTCGGCATGGAGGGACTAAAGATCGCCGTCGAGGAGATGCCGGGTATCGCCACCTACACCTACGTGGGAGCGGTCGCCTGGGACACCTACTACTGGACGAACTGGCCAGGTGCCGAGAATATCTATTCTCAGCCGTACCACCATTGGCCAAACTTCAAATACATGCTGCCGTTCCTGGAGCCCACTGGACGGTAAGGCACGAACCTGGAGAGAGCCCACGAGCAGGGGGGTTCCCCCCTGCTCGTGGGTTTCAATTCAAATTCCAATTAGAGAAGGAGGGGGAGTGAGGTTCGTAAGGCGATATCTCGTCCCGCGGCTCATACAATATGTGCTTGTGACCTGCCTGGGGATTACGGTGGTCTTTGTAATCCCCAGGCTGCTACCCAGCGACCCGGTCGAGAGCATGGTCGCCACCCTTCAGGCTCAAGGCGCTTATATGGAGCCGGTAGCGGTGAAGGAAATGATCAGCACATTGCGAGAGATGTATGGTTTGGAAGAGGGATTACTTGAGCAGTATATTTCATTCTGGAAGAGGCTTTTCACCGCTGATTTTGGGCCTTCGTATTTCAGCTTCCCTACCCCTGTTATCGAGTTGATAGGCCGATCCCTACCTTGGACGGTCGGGTTGCTCCTCGTGACCACGGTGTTGTCCTGGATTATTGGGAACATATCTGGTGGACTCTCAGGGTACTTTACGGGGAGTAGGCTACTAAGAATACTCGATGGAATGCTAATGTTCGTGCGCCCTATACCCTATTACGTATTGGGCCTGACGCTCGTCATCTTGTTTGCCTATCTACTTCCCGTATTCCCTTTTGGAGGAGCGTATACCATCGGCGCGAGGATTGCCTTCACCTGGAGCTTTGTCAGGGACGTTCTCAAACACGCCTTTCTTCCGGCACTGTCCCTGAGCCTGTTGGGTGTGGCAGTCAATCATCAGACCATGCGGCTCATCATCCAGGGTGTCAAAGAGGAGGATTACATACGGTACGCAAGAATCGGGGCGGTCAAGGAGCGAACGATCTTTGCCCGATACGCGATGAGGAACGCCGTACTGCCCCAGATCACCGGGCTCACTCTTTCCCTTGGGCAGATATTCGGTGGCGCCCTGATCACGGAAATCGTCTTTTCCTATCCCGGGCTGGGATTCCTGCTTTACCGGGCCATTGTGAACAGCGACTACAACCTGCTTATGGGCATTACGACCATCTCCATCATAGCCATCACAACATTGGTTTTGATCATTGATCTTTTATACCCGCTGTTTGACCCCAGGATAAGATTCAAATGAGTGTGGCTAAGATCTGTGGGGGTGGGGGGTGCGGGCGCGCGCGAAGC
>CAYMKL010000119.1:0-21245 GCA_964390805.1 uncultured Anaerolineae bacterium
CTCGATTTGAACTAAAAATCGCCAAAAAAGTGTCCAATCTCAGGGGTTCAGTACAGGCAGCTTACCCCGAGGTCTACACAGCGTGTTGCGTAGGCCACCAACGTTGTGAAACTATTCAGGGGATCGACATGGCCGTGCGCATAGGTCGTTGGGGTTGTAGAAGCGTTCACATACCAGTCGTGTTGGGCCCCCAGCAAGTGCCCCAATTCGTGGGCATAGGTGTTAATACTATAGCTGCACTCTACTTCCATCGCCAGGAAACTACTACCTTGAGAGCCTTGACCGATGGGATTGTGTATATAGGCCACACCGCGACATGTGCCATTGTCATCAGGTACAAAGAACACGACGGAATCGGCATGGTACTCGTCGCGGTGTGAAAAAACACCGGGAATTTGGTCGTTGGCAATCAAGCTCAGATCGGAACTCGCATCATCTGGCGTAGGATCGTTGTAATCAACGCCTTTAACATCAACCAGCCACAGGCGAAGGTTGATTCCGCTGTTCTCATATGCCTGGTTGGTGTAGGCGGTCCACAGTTCGGCATAGGATTGCGCATCTGAAGCGCTGACCGCACCGCCGGGAGCGTCCTGGTCATAGACCACCAGCACATCGAGCAACGAACCGTCGTCGGCAGCGGCTATCGAGATTGGCGCGCTGGGGTGGACCGTTTCAGGGAATGGTACAATTATAGCAGACAAGCGTGGCGGAGCCTGCTGCCTGGCGCGCCTCCCCGGCGAGCGGTTGGCGCTCTCCGCGGGGGCGGATGGCGCACTAAAGCTGTGGGATGCCCGGCAAGGGGAACTGCGCACCCGCTTTCAAGCCCCTGGCGGCGCGGTGGTCGCGCTGGCGGTCAGCCCGGATGGCAGCCAGGCGCTCTCTGCGCAGGCCGACCATTCTCTCGCGCTCTGGGCGCTTGACGGGGAAGTGCTGTGCCAGGTCGTGCCCGGCCACCCCAGCGTGGTGGAGGCCTACACCGCAGAGGAGGGCTTCATCCCCGGCCATTTTGGGCCGGTTCACGCCGTGGCCTTTTCCCCCGATGGCCGCCGGTTTTTCTCCGTCGCTGAGGACCAATATATGCTGGTGGGCGATGCGGCAACCGGGCAGATCTCCGCTTTTCACAGGCTGGATATCGGCCTGCTCAGTCTGGCGGTGATGCGCGGCGGCTCGCAGGTTTTGATCGGCACGTTGGACAACCGGCTGGTGCTTTTCGATGTGAACCGCGAAGAGATCGCCCTCGAATTGCACGGCCACACCGCTCGCGTGGATGTGCTGGCCGTCTCCCCGAATGGCCGGAAGGCGCTGAGCGGCGCGGAGGATGGTGAACTGCGCCTGTGGGATTTGCAGAGCGGGGCCGAAGTCCGCCGCCTGGATGAAGACGAGTGGGGATACGCGTCCCTGGCCGTGGAGCCGGACGGTTCCAGTGTGCTGGCCGGTTTGTGGGATGGGCGCATCTACCAGATCGATTACGCCCGCGGGGAACGACGCTGCACCCTGACCGGTCACCAGGCGATGATCTTTGGCGGGATCGCTTTCCTGCCGGATGGCCGCCGGGCGGTTTCGGCGGATGGGGACGTGATCGCCTTTACGCCGGACAGCACCCTTCGCCTGTGGGACCTGACCACCTGCACCCAGATTGGCCTGCTGGAGGGGACGCGGCTGCCCCCCTGGGACCTCGATCTCAGCCCCGATGGGCGCTATGCCGTCTACGGAGCCCACGACGGCGTGCACCTTTGGGATTTGGAGACCGGCCAGGCGCAGGTCGTGTTCGACATCGCGCCACAAAGTGGCCGCAGTGTGGCCTTCAGCCCGGACGGGCGCTTCCTTCTGATTGGCCCTGGCAAAGGGGTCAGCCCAGCCCCCGATTACAGCCTGATCCTGCTCGACCTGGCGCCGTTTCTCAATGAACGGGAGCAACCCACCGTCGTCCGCCGCTTCCCCGGCCATCAGGAGGCCGTTGCCGATCTGGCTTTCAGCCCGGATGGGCGCTTGATCCTGTCTGGCTCACTGGACAAGACGCTCATCCTGTGGGATGCCGCCAGCGGAACCGCGCTGCACGAACTGACCGGGCACACGGGCGCGGTGTTGGCGTTGGCCTTCAGCCCGGATGGACGGTTGGCCGCTTCTGGTGATCAGTTGGGGGCAATTCTCACCTGGGATGTCGCCCGTGGGGTCGCCATCCGCCGCTTGCAGGGTCACCAGGGGCCGATCTACGACCTGGCCTTTCACCCCAGCGGAGATACCCTGCTCTCCGCCGCGGATGATGATACCCTGTGCGAGTGGCGTGTGGACGCGACTCAGGAGGAACTCCTGGCTTGGATCGCGACCAACCGCTACGTCCCGGGACTGACCTGCCAGCAGCGCGAGCGGTATCACGTCGAGCCGCTGTGCGAGCAGGCCGGCGCACTACCGGCTGATTGACCTTGAAGCTGCTGGTTCTCCGGCCTTCACCTGGGCAAAAGCGAAGCGGCGTTTTTGTCAACGAATGTCAAACGAATAAACGAATGAGCTCTGCCGTCAAGACTCATTCGTTTATTCGTTGTTTGATTCGTTGACAAGGTGAACACATCTTGTTTGAGAGTCAAGGGCCGGCTTCAACTTGTCTCTACAGACAAAGTGTGCTATACTTGGTCCGTCGATCACCATCTCCCAGCGGGTAAACCATAGGAGCCACGCCGTGTCCAGATGGACAGTCCATGACCGCTACGGCAACCAGATCTACATGACGCAGGAGGGGCACGTATATTCATCGTGAAGGATAGGGTATTATGAGCAAGCTTCGTTTGCACGAAACAGAACTCATTACCAAGGACGGGCAAAGGCTACACCTGGCCTACGAAGAGGTGGGCGATATTCTGGAAATCGTGTTCGGTGATGTCAAGGCCACATGTGCCGTCGAGTTGACGGACAACATCGTACTGCATTTTCACCGTGAACAAGGCCGCGCCGCTGGCCTCACCATCCTCGACTTCTCCATTCTCGCTTCGCCGACAGAATTTGGAGTTCGCAGCTTTGCCCTCACCGGCCTGGACGACCTGCCAGAAGAGCTATGGGAGATGGTCGCGCGTATCATCACCACGCCGCCCGTCAACCAGTTCCTCAAGGTCACAACCTTCTATGCTTCCCCTGCCAACCAAATCCCCCTGATCTATGTCGAGGGCCCCAGCGAGCTGGTCCTGGTGGCATAGGCGGGCTTTTCGCCACCTCTTACCAAAATCCGGGCATGCAAGAAAAGCCCTCCCTGAAGGTTGGAGGGCTTCTGGGCTCTCGAAGTTGGTGCAGAAGCGACTGGAGCGGAGAGGGCCAAGCGACGAACAGGTGCGTTTCACTTTGGGGGCGAGCCATGTGCTAACCCTCCCGCAGGTTGTCAGGGATGGGCCAATACCTATGAAATCCAGGAGAATCACTTGTGCCCAAACCTGCGGGAGGGTCTTCTGCCCCAAAACTGAAATGCACCTCGACGAACCCCGACTTGACATTAGAGCCTGCTAGGGCTATAATCCTTGTACCATTAGAAATCAACGAGAAGGGGGGGAAACATGTGTCGCGGATCATAATCAGGGAAGGCGAGTCCATTGATGGAGCTTTGAGACGCTTCAAGAAGAAGGTCCAGACCGATCGGGTGTTGTCCGAAGTTCGCCGCCGCCGTTTCTTCGAGAAGCCCAGCGTGATTAGGAAGAGGAAGAAAGCGACGAAATTGCGCAAGAGCCGAAGACAAACTCGTAAGAGCCAACGACAGAGATACTAGAGTTTTCGGGCCAGCACAGCATGAGTCTAAAATACAAGCTAACAGAAGACCTGAAACAAACGATGCGGCAAGGGGATGAACTAGGCAGGTCCACTCTCCGCTTAGTCATGGCCGCCATCAAAAACGCCGAGATCGAGAAGAGGCGCGAGCTGGGGGAAGGGGAGCTGCTGGCAATCATCGGCAAAGAGGCCAAGCTGCGCCATGAGTCCATTGCTCAGTTCGAAAGTGGCGGCCGACAAGACCTGGTAGATCGGGCGAAAGCAGAGCTACAGATTCTACTCGCCTATCTGCCGGAGCAACTGAGCCGAGAGGAGATCGAAGCCAAGGCTCGCCAAATTATCGAGGAGGTCGGGGCCACCAGCCCGGCTCAGATGGGCCAAGTTATGCGTCAGTTGATGCCGCTGATGCAGGGCAAGGCCGACGGCAAGTTCGTCAGCCAGGTGGTGAAGGAGCTCTTAGCTGGCAAGACGTGAGAGTTCTTCTCATTTGTGAGGATATTCTCGTGTGGTCCTTCGCTAGTACAATGGATTCGCTGTAGAGGTATGTTAACAAAGGGGGAGCGCCTCAGGTGCTCCCCCTGCGTTGTTGAAAGAGAGATGCAGTTGAGTGTCAACAGTTTTCACCAACGGCGTTGACCAGCGTGGGTCAATACCTGACAAAAAAGATATCACTTGGTGGATAGTGCTACGAGCCATCCTCGCCGGTTTGGCGTTCGTACTGGCAGTAAGCAGCATCCTGATCTTTGAATTCCTGCCTGTGGATCGAATCATCCTGGACGAGCGGGACGTCAGCGACTCGGATATTCGCGCGCCCCGCGAGATCACTTATGCAAGCCAGATCCTAACCGAGGAAGCCAAAGACAGGGCCGCAGCAGCCGTGAATGATATTTATGATCCCCCTGACGTCCGGGTGGCTCGCCAGCAGTTGACCAAAGTCCGCCAGATCTTGGACTACATGGACTCAGTGCGTCAAGACTCCTATGCCACGACAGAGCAGCAACGGCAGTGGATCGAAGCCATACCCGACCTCAGCCTCCAGGTAGCGGTCATTGACCAGATACTAAGCCTCCCCGAGGAGAATTGGCAAGCAGTGCAGGCCGAGACCATTTCCGTGGTTGATGAAGCCATGCGGGAGGAAATCCGAGAGAGCCAACTGGATCAGGCTAAACGAAGAGTCTCCACCCTGGTGGGCCTTGAGCTCTCCGAAGTCCAGACAGGGATTGTCAGTGAGCTGGCCAGAGATCTCATCAAGCCCAACAGTTTCTACAACGCCGAGAAGACAGACGAAGCTAAGCAGTTGGCCCGCGAAAGCGTGGCGCCCGCCAGCCGAACCATCGTGGAGGGAGAGATCATCCTGCGGGAGGGAGACATCGTCACCTCTCTCGACGTGGAGGCCCTCAGTGCCCTGGGACTGCGGCAGGCTGAGACCGAATGGCAGGAAGTAGTGGGCACCGTCGTCTTCGTGCTGCTGATCACCATCGTTTTGGGGCTCTACCTGGCCCGTTTTCGGCCGGAATACTGGGGCAGATGGCCTCGCATGTTTCTGTTGCTTCTCCTGCTGGTCTTGTTCATCCTGATGGCCAAGCTGATGGTGTCCGACCAGGCCAGCCGTTCCTATCTTCTCCCCACCGCTGCTCTGTCAATGCTTTTGACCGTGCTCCTGGATCCTCAGTTGGCCATCACGGTGACAGTTCTGTTCAGCATAATCGTGGGCTTCATGGCCGGTGGCTCCCTGGAACTGGCGGTCTACGCCCTGGTAGGCGGCCTGATCGCATCTCTCAGCCTGAGCAGAGTCGAGAAGCTGAATGCCTTCTTTTGGGCAGGGGTCTACGTTGCCCTGGCTAACCTGGTCGTGGTTCTCGCCTTCCGATTGCCCCAACAGGACTACAACGCAGTGCAGCTTCTGACTCTGGCCGGCCTAAGCCTCGTAAACGGGGGACTATCGGCCAGCCTGACCGTGGCTGGCTTCTACCTGTTGGGCACTTTGTTCGACATCACCACCTCTTTGCAGCTCATGGAGCTAGCCCGCCCTACCCATCCCCTCCTGCGCGAACTACTACTCAAAGCGCCGGGGACCTACCACCACAGTATCCTGGTCAGCAATATGTCGGAAGAGGCAGCAGGGCGCGTCGGGGCCGACGCATTGCTGGCCCGAGTGGGATCTTATTACCACGACGTAGGCAAGATCACCCGGCCGTATTTCTTCGTTGACAATCAGGGCGAGGGGGTGAACGTTCACGACCGCCTCGACCCGCGAACCAGTGCCAAGATCATCATCAGCCACGTGAATGACGGTCTGGATTTAGCTAAAAAGTACCGCTTGCCCAGCAAAGTGCGTGATTTCATCCCCCAACACCAAGGGACTGCCCTGGCCACCTACTTTTACCATAAGGCCCGGGAAAGCGAGGGAGATGGAGTGAACAAAGAGGATTTCCGCTACCCGGGCCCTAAGCCGCAGACCAAAGAGACGGCCATCGTCATGCTAGCCGATAGCTGCGAAGCTGCGGTGCGAGCTGAACGACCCGACTCTCTCGACGGAATCGAAGAGCTGGTGCGCAAGGTCATCAACAGCAAGATGCTGGACGGACAGTTGGACGAGTGCGATCTCACCCTGCGCAATTTGGACGAGATCAGAGGCGGTTTCGTCAAAATCTTGCAGGGAGTATTTCATCCCCGCGTTAAGTACCCCGAAGAGATCAAGGAAGAGGAATGAGAGAAGTTCAAAGCTCAAAGCCTGGTCACCGGATAAACGTCCAGGTTGCCCCGCATTTCGGGGCCAAGGTTGACGAACTAGCCCTTCGTCGCGTGGCCGCAGAGGTTCTGCGGCAGGAAGAGGTGGCAGAGAGAACAGAGCTAAGCCTGATCATAACCGATGATGAGGCCATTCGCGAACTGAATCGCCGATTTCGCGGTGTGGATGCTCCTACCGATGTCCTCGCCTTCGGCGCGGGGGCTGAGGAGCACTTTGTGAGCGCTCCAGAAGCTCCCCCCTACCTGGGTGACGTTGTGATTTCCTACCAGCGGGCCCTGGCTCAGTCCGAGGAATTGGGCCATGCTGTTGCGGAGGAACTAGAACTGTTGGTCATTCATGGCATCTTGCACCTCCTGGGCTACGATCATCAAGAGGAAGCCATCGCTCGGAAGATGAGGGAAAGAGAAGAAGGTATTAGTGAAGCTGTTGCTCGATGGGATGCTGGGCCGCCTGGCTAAGTGGTTGCGACTCCTGGGTTACGATACGGCCTACTTTCCCGATTTGGATGACAACGAGTTGGTGCGCCTGGCCCGTGCCCAAGGGCGCATCTTGCTAACCCGCGATAGAGAACTAACGCGCCGGCGCGGGCTGACTTGCCTCCTGGTCGAGAACGATGAGTTGGAAGAGCAGATCCAACAAGTTATCTCCGAACTGACCCTGGAGACTGAACAGCCCTTCTCCCGCTGCCCAGTTTGCAACACGCCCCTTCAAAAGGTCGAGAAACCCTCGGTGAAGGAGCGTGTTCCACCCCACGTATTCCGAACCAAAGAGCACTTCAGCCTCTGTCCTGAGTGCGACCGTATCTACTGGCGGGGCACCCACTGGGCCAAAATGCGCGAGGAAATCGTCCGAATGATCCAGTAAACAATAATCAGTGATCGGTAATCAGTGACCATCTGACCGAAGGACTATCAGGCCACCCGACCAAGGACCACCGGACCACCAGACCATCTGACCAGAGAGGAGGAAGCAAACTGCAATCAATAGAGCTAGCCAGGAGAATAGTCAACGCCATCGCTGACAAGAAGGGCTCCGACATAGTTTTGTTGGACTTGCGCTCCGTTTCCCTATTGGCTGATTACTTCGTCATCTGCAGCGGGGAGAGCGAGCGCCAGGTCAAAGCCATTGCTGATGAGGTCACTGAGAAGACAAAAGAAGAGGGGGTCAGGCCTTTGCACATCGAGGGGGACTCATCGTCGGGGTGGATGCTGGTGGATTACGGCGGTGTTATCGTTCACATCTTCGCCCCCATCATGCGGGGCTATTATCAACTGGAGAAGCTGTGGGGCGACGCCGCGGTGGTGGTAAGAATGCAGTGATCACAACTGAAACCGGCCGGTGTCGCGCACTACTTTGTATTCGAAATTGACAACGTAGACAAGGAGCTTGCCCTGCAGATCGTGCCATTCATTGCTATCCAGGATCTCGTTCATCGTCTCCAAATCCCTGGCCACTGCTCCGGTTAGGATCTGGGGGCCAGAGCCGTAGACAGTGTACCATGCCTCCGCCGGCTGAACGCCCAACTTGAGCAGGCCAGGCGCAAACTCGTTGACGATGAAATCGAAATAGGCTGACTCCAGGCCGGACTTTATGTCCCAACTCATCAACAGCTTTATCATAGCTCAAGCAACTCCCTGAACCCCTCCCCATCTTCAAAGGGACCCACCACAGCCAGGTTAAGCCTCTCTCCCAGGAAGAGGCCCTGAGCCACCCGCTGAATGTCAGCGGCAGTCACGGCCTCAATAGCTTCTATCACCTCGTCCACTGTCAGAACCTCAGGCGAAAGCACCTCCTGACGGCCAACCCAGGCAGCCACGCTGAAACTATCCTCCATCTGAAGCAACAGCCGCCCCTTGACGAACTCTTTGGCCTTGGTCAGTTCATCGGCCGGCACACTTTCCTGTCTCAGTCTGTCCCACTCTCCCAGAATAGCCTTGATCGCATCTTCGATCCGCCTTGGATCTACGCCAGCATAAACCCCCGCCGCTCCGCTATCGTGCATCGCGCTGAGGTAAGAGTAGATGCTGTAGGCCAGGCCACGCTTCTCCCTGATCTCGGTGAAAAGGCGGGAGCTCATCCCCTCCCCCAACACGGTGTTCAGCAAACGCAGTTTGAAGCGATCTGGATGGTCCCGGGGAATCCCAGGCACGCTGAGGCAGAGATGGGCCTGCTCGGTCTCTTTGGGATGAATTAGCAGGCGCAGCTCGGTCTGATCATCCTCGGCTGGGCGATAGGAAGGGGGCTCGCCCGTGGCCCAGTTGCCCAAAAAGGCAGCCATTTTCCCCACCACTGCCTCGTGCTCAACGTTGCCAGCCACGCTGATCACGGTGTTGCTCGGCTGGTAGTGGCGATTAAGGTAAGCCAGCAAGCCCTCCCGGTCCAGGGTGCCGAGGCTCTCCTTGGTGCCAGCGATGTCACGCCCCAGGGGGTGATCTGGCCAGACCAAGCCGCTGATGAGGAGATAAACCAGACTATCGGGCGTGTCACGGGTTAGATTGATCTCCTCCATGATCACACTGCGCTCCCTATCAATCTCCTCTGGGTCAAACTTAGAATGTCGGAGCATGTCCACCAGCACATCAATGGCGATATCCAAATGGGGTTGAGCGACTTTGATCCAATAGAGACTCGACTCGCGGCCGGTGGCTGCGTTAAAGATCCCCCCGACTCCCTCGATGGCCACGGCAATATCCCTGGCCGTAGGGCGATTCTCCGTGCCCTTGAAGAGCATGTGCTCGATGAAGTGAGAGACGCCACCCTGTTCATCCGATTCGTAGCGCGAGCCCACGCCAATGAAGAAGCCGATGCTCACTGAGCGAGTGTGGTGCATTGGCGAGGTCAAGATCCGTAGGCCGTTATCGAGGACAGTTTCTTGATACATTCAGGCTCCTATTTATCATTTGTGTCAACTTAAGCTCTGAGCCCCGTCCCTTCGGCAGGCTCAGGACAGGCCCCGGGGCGGCCCGGGGACGGGCCTTTGAGCTTAGGTTGACACTGATGCGATTCATTGCCCCTTAAGCTCCCTGAGCGTGCGTTCGGCTTCAACCTGGGCTTGTGAGTCCTGGGCAGGACCCACCTCCAGAAAACGCTCGAAAGCCTTGATGGCTTCTTCTTTGTTACCCTGAAGCTGATGGACTGTCCCCAGGCCGAAATATGCCTCAGGAAGTTCGGGATCGAGTTGCAGAGCTGCGTCGAACTCCTTCACCGCTTCGTCCAGCCTGCTCATCTGTACATAAGCTGCTCCCAGGAGATAATGCACCTCGGCATCGTCTGGCTTGATGCCCAAAGCAGCCTGAAACTCGCTAGCCGCTTCGGCCAGCAGCCCCTTTTGATAATAGACCACTCCCAGGTTGGAATGGGCGTCGGCGTGATTGGCATCCAGGTCCACGACTGCCTTGAACTCCTCGGCGGCCTTGTCCAACTGGCCCTGCTCCGCGTAAGCATTGCCCAACCGAAAGTGAGCTTCGGTCAAGTTCGAGTCGGCCTGGACAGCCGCTTCCAACTCAGCAATCGCCTTGTCTATATCGCCTGCTTGCATGTGGGCACGCCCTGCCTCCAGGTGGGCCATGGGATCCGCCGGTGTAGTAGGCGTACTGCCCCCGCAGCCAACAAGGACAAGAATCGCGCCTAGAATCAAAAGTCTGCTACCAAAGACTCTAATTGAAGAGTTTCTCATGATCGTCCCTCCACCTATGGTTTGTGGTCCAGCAACCAGTATTATACTCAATTTGGCCCAAAAAGGGAAAAAGCCCGCCCTGATTGGGCGGGCTTTGGTAACGAGCAGCTATTTACTTTTTCAGTCCCGCTTGTCTGTACTGGAGTAAAGGGGAAGGAGAAAGGCGCCAACTATGGCCGACAGAACACCAACTGCGCCCCTGGCCAGAGATCTGACACTGCTGAAGGAGCGGTCCTTCAGAGACGCCAGCGGCCAGGAGATGGGCCAGGGCACCGCCTGGGGCACTCCAACTTTCACCACTGCGGCAGCCCAGGTCAGACCGGCACCGAAGCCCAGGAGGAGGATGTTGTCCCCTTCCTTCACCCGCCCCTCTTCCAGGGCCTCACAAAGGGCGATGGGGATAGCGGCGGTTGAGGTGTTACCGTACCTATCGAGGTTGACGTAGAACTTCTCCAAGGGCAACTCCAGGGACTTGGCAAAGGACTGGATGATCCTGAGGTTCGCTTGATGGGGAATGATAAGGGCGATGTCGTCAAAGGACAAGTCACTGCCCTCAATGACCCGGACGGCTGCCTCGACCGGGGTCTCGGTGGCGAACTTGAAGACGCGCCTTCCGTCCATCTTGATGCGCTGCATCCCTTTGTCCAGGACTTCCTGGGAGCAGGGATGCCGGCTGCCACCGCCGGGCACGATGAGAGCATCGTACTTACTGCCGTCGGAGCCCAGGGCGAAGGAGAGAAGCCCTGTGGGGGCATCGCTGGCCTGCAAGACCACGGCGCCGGCTCCGTCTCCGAAGAGAATGCAGGTTGCGCGATCTTCCCAGTCCACAAAGCGGCTGATGATCTCAGCGCCAATGACCAGCACGTTGTCGTAGGTTCCAGTGGCGATGAACTGGTGAGCGGTAGCCAAGGCGTAGATGAAGCCGGTGCAACCGGCGCCAAGATCGAAGGCCGCGGCGCGAGGAGCTTCTAGCACACCTTGGATCATGCAAGAGACAGGGGGCGTAAGATAATCGGGAGAAGAGGTAGCCGCGATAATGAGGTCCAGGTCTTGTGGTTCCAGTCCGGCCACCGCCAAGGCGTCCTGGCCGGCGGCAAGGGACATCGTCGAGACCGTCTCATCCGGCCCCACTATCCGCCGCTCCTTGATGCCTGTAAGAGCCAGGATACACTCGTCACTGGTCTCCACCATCTTCTCCAGATCCTGGTTAGTCAAAATCCTCTCAGGGACATACTTGCCCCAACCGGTGATTCCGGAATATCTCACCATTTACCTCCATGTGTACTTGTTAAGAATCGCTACCAAGGGGCGTCCCGCCCCGTCTCAGGGCAGTCTGGCCACGAAATCGGGGCGAGGCTTCGTCCTGAGGCTAAGCCCAAAGGGACGCCCCTCCGTAGCAGGGGGGTAGAAAGCGAAGTTTACGTTATGCAGCCGAAGCTGGTTGGGCTTCAGCAGCCACACGAGAGCGGATAAAGTAAGCGATCGCCCCAGCCACAGAAACGGCCGAGCCCAGAGCCGCCGCGCGGATGAGGATCTGCCTTCCGGGGCTTCTGGCCAGTTGCGGCACGCCTTCGGCCAGTCTCCGTTGACCAGCGGCAAGCAGATCATCGTGCAGGCTCTGGCAGAACGCCGGCGCAGGCTCCACCGGCTCCAGCACCTCGCTGACCTTCTCCGCCGTTTCCAGCAGGGGCTTGAGCTCCTCCTGGTAGTCGGGAAACATGGCGAGATAGTCGCTCCCCTTCCCCTGGCCTTTCTTTAATTGATCGGCATGAGCTGCCAATATCTCGGTTAGCACTCTTTCTCCCATGGCCTTCCCCCTCGAAAGCCAAACCTTCTCTCAATCAGAACAGGATACGCAGAATTTACGGATTCTTCCCACCAGTCCGTTAAATCCTGCCAGTCCGTTGTTCCTCAGACCTTATACGAGATGAGGCCGATGATGCCTGGCCCGCCGTGCACGGTCAGCGAGCAACAGAGGTCCACCACGATCATCTCGTCGCAGTTGAAGGTGCTCTCCAGTCGCTGTCTCAATTTTTCTGCCTCAGCAGGAACTTCAGCGTGGGTGATGGCAAGCTTGACGGGATCTGTTGTGCCCACTGCCTCCGCGGTCAGCTCCACCAGGCGATCCAGGGCTTTGCTTCTGGTGCGCACATTCTGGAAAGCCTCGAGCACGCCGTCCTCCACCTTGATGACGGGCTTGACATTGAGCAACGCGCCCAGCGCTCCGGACAACCTGCCCACCCGCCCGCTCTTTTGAAGGTATTTCAGAGTAGCTGGAGTGAGATAAAGGTTTATCCTCGACCGTATCCCTTCCAGGATTTGGATGATCTCCCCCACGCTCTTGCCCTCCTCGGCGGCCCTGGCGGCGGCGAGCACGTGGTAGCCTGTCTCTATCGAAATAGATAGCGTGTCGAAAACCTCCACCTCAATCTCAGGCACCATTGATTTGGCCAGCAGCGCCGACTGGTACGTGCCGCTGTGCTTGGAGGTGAGGTGAACAGAAAGGATGGAATGGCCCTGCTCCGCCAGCTCCTTGTAGACCTCGACGAATTGCCCCGGCGAGGGCTGCGACGACGTGGGTATGGTCGGATACTCGTCGAGCTTCCGGAAGAAGGTCGGCCGGTCAATGTCAATGCCTTCCTGATAGGTCTCTGTGCCAAACTGAATGTTGATAGGCACCACTCGAATGTCGTACTTCTCCAGTAACTCTTCAGGGACATCGGCAGTACTATCGGTAACGATTTTGATCATATTCTCCCCTCTTTTCTTTTGGATATAAGTTAATAGTGCACCCCTTGTAGGTGTGGTTTTGCTGGCAAGCTATTCGACACTCATATAGACTATAGCCAATCCCCCTCTGCCAATGTATCTACTTACAGAAGATCCGATGTCATCAATGTACGAGTTACCTACGTTAAGTTCACCTCTTATCTGTTCCAGGAAATCATCCGCCTTTTCTCTTGCCAATGAATGTAATACGTAGACATCTATTCTCTCATCACCCACTCTTTCCTTGACCAGCTCTATCATCCTTCTTCTGGCCTTCCGCTCACCTCTCACTTTAGCCACATCTTCAAGATAACCGTCCCTTAGCGTTAGTACAGGTTTTATTCTCAACAAGGTGCCTAAGAAGGCTTGCAGTTCTCCGACTCTATCTACTACATACTCAAGTGTGTTGAGGACCAAATATATGTCCGTCTTTCTCTTGGCCTCAATTATCTTTCCAACGACTTCATCAATAGAGCTTCCCTCGTGGATGGCGTTGATCGCTTCGAGGGCTACCAGCCCGGCTGCTCCTGAAACAAAGTCTGTGTTCATCACCACAATGATCGGGGCAGTCAACCTGCCTATCTCGGCCAACTTGTTCTCTAGCAGAGGATCATCGGAGTGAACAGTGTATAGTCCATCCCCCAATTCTTCTGGAGGATCTATAGCAACGATCTCAGCATCCTCCACTTGTTTCGCGCTCTGAACTGCGGCATTGAAAACACCAGTGAGCCTGGCGCTGGGTGCGAGATAGACTATCTTCCGGTATGTTTCGAGGAGATCATTGTAAAACGACAAGAACTCCCCAAGCCCAGGCACAGCAGTAGACGGGCGCTCCTTCAATGTCTCTAACAAAGCATAGAGCTCTTCAGGAGTTATATCAACTCCATCTCTATATTCCCTCCCACCAGCGTGTATGGGTACAGGAATCACCGTAATACCGTATGCTTCTATGAGCTTCTTCGGTATGACGGTAGTGCTATCTATGAGCAGAGTTGTGTCTAACATCAACTCTTTAGGGACATCGGCCGCGCTGTCGGTGACGTTTTCGATCCCTCTCACTGGCTTCCCCCCTTCTCCAGGTCTTCTCTGAGCTCTATCAGGGTGCGGAAGTACAGAGACTTGATAGCTCCCACGCTACGACCCAACACCTGGCCGATCTCAGCGTTCGACATCCCCTCCATGAGCTTGAGGACGAGCAGTTGTTGGCGGTCGGAATGGAGCCGTCTTATGGCTTCGAGGAGGGCCTCTCGCTCCTCGTTGACTTCGGCCTGATATTCGATAGCGTCTGTGCTACGCCGTCCAATCGAGTCCAACTGATCCAAGGACACAGCCGGGTGCCGGCTGCGGTCACGGAGCCAGTTGGCCACCAGATTGTGGGCGATTCGATAGAGCCAGGCCGAGAAGGGCAAGCCTTTGCTCTCGTAACGATCTATGTTAGCGAGAGCCCGGTGAAAGGTCCTGGAGGTGAGGTCTTCGGCATCGTGGCGGTTGCCAGTGCGACAGTAGATGTAGTTATAGATTTTCCTAACGTACTTTTCGTACAAGACACCGAAGGCCACAGGGTCCTCTTTGGCCCTCTCCACTAGAGCTTCTTCGCTTTCCGTTTCCGTCACAGGACAGCCTTTCCAGCGGTCCTTCAGTGCTTTGTTATTACAACACCAAAGGGCAGCAATGGTTGCGGAGTTTTGAGTAACGAGACAACGAGTAACGAGGCAACGAGGATAAGTATAGCAGGGTTTCTGAATATGGTCAATAACCACTGATCACTGATCACTGGATGCTGGCCTTGTCCTCAAAGCCTTTTTGTGCTAAACTTACGGTGGAATAATACCAGGGAGGAACTAGATGAAGAACAATGTTTTAGTTCTATGCTTACTCGCCGCCCTTGTTATGGGACTCCCCATCGCGAGGCCTGAGGCTGCTCCGCCGCAGCAAAGGGCAGTCATCACTTCACCTCAAGATCGCGATGTAGTGCGCGGCCTACTGGTCATCAAAGGCACGGCCACCCACCCCGATTTTTGGAAATACGAGGTCTATTCTGCGCCAGAGCCCAACCCCAACGATCAGTGGCAGCTTCTGGGGCTTTACGAGGTGCAGGTTACTGATGGGCGATTGGAAACCTGGGACACCACCTTGGTGCCCGATGGGACCTACAGCTTGCGGCTCAGGGTCGTTCGTGTGGACGGCAACTACGACGAGTATTACGTGCGCCAGATCTCGGTGGTCAATGCCCAGCCAACGGAGACGCCCACGGCAACGCC
Source organism: uncultured Anaerolineae bacterium (assembly GCA_964390805.1). GTDB lineage: Bacteria > Chloroflexota > Anaerolineae > VGOG01 > VGOG01 > CAYMKL01. Next base: position 15,206 of record CAYMKL010000119.1, read on the forward strand.
CACCCCTGAGGCCACCCGCACCCCCCTGCCCCCCACGCCCACGGTGATCATCGAGCAGCCGCCGACAGGCACCCCCAGACCCACCTCAACCCCTGGGCCAGCCGGAGTCACGCCGGAGCCAGAAGCAGAAACCGGACTCAATATCACTGCCCAAGGGTTAGGCAAAGCTTTGCTCTACGGCGCAGGGGGAGCCATGGGTTTGTTCCTGCTGATGGGCATCTTAATCGTTTTGCGGCGACTTGTCTCCTGGTTGATAGCTCAGTTCTGATGAGTGAAACGTGGTCATGATGATGCAAGCTCTCAAGCGTTTGTGGCGAAGGGGGGAACCCAGCATAGCGAAACTTATCGTCGGATTGGGCAACCCTGGCCGAAAATATGCCGGCAACAGACACAACGTCGGCTTCCAGTGCCTCGATCGCCTGGCCGAAGCCTGGGGCCTATCGTTCAGCAAGCGAAAACATAAGGCCCTGCTGGCTCAGGGCGAGGTTGCCGGCCTCAAAGTCATCCTGGCCAAACCCCAAACCTTCATGAACCTGAGCGGCGACGCGGTGGAACGGATGGCTGGCTTCTACAAGATGCCCCCTGAGAACATCCTGGTGATCTACGACGATCTCGACCTGCCGCTGGGCAGAGTCCGTCTGCGCCCCGAAGGCGGGTCTGGTGGGCACAAAGGCATGAAATCAATAATCGAGCACCTGGGCGCCAACGGCTTCCCCCGTCTGCGGGTGGGAATAGGCCGCCCAACCCACGGCGACCCCGTGGACTACGTCCTGGGCGACTTCACCCCCGACGAGCGGATCACTATTGATGAGGTCTACGAGAGAGTCATTTCCGCTGTGGAGCTCTGGCTGGCAGAAGGCATGGTGGCTGCCATGAACAGGTATAACCTGAGCTGATAGCTTCCCGAAGGTGAGCTTGCTGCCTGTTCCAGGAGTTACGCAAGATGAAAAACCGAGACAAGACAAAAGAGCAACTGGTAAATGAGTTGGTGGAACTGCGCCAGCGGGTCGCCGATCTGGAAGCGGTGGACACTGAGCGTCAGCGGGCGGAGGAGGCCCTGCGGGAGTCGGAAGGGCGGTTCAGAGAGTCGATCGAGAACGCCAATGACATCATCTATACGCACGACCTGAAGGGGAACTTCACCTCGGCAAATCCGGCGGCAACAAGAATCTACGGTTACACCAACGAGGAGATTCTCCAGCTCAACATCGCTCAAATTGTTGACTCCGAGTATCTGCCATTGGCGCGGCAGAAGATTCGGGAGAAGCTAGAGGGTGCACTACGGACCGGGCCCTATGAGCTTCTGACTTACGGTAAAGAGAATCGGCCGATCTGGGTAGAGGTCAGCACTCACCTCCTAGAAGGGGAAGGCCAGCCCGTTGGGGTGCTGGGCATTGCCCGCAACATCACCGACCGCAAGCGGGTGGAGGAGGCGCTCAAAGAGTCTGAGAGCAAACTCAGCGGTATACTGTCGTCTATGGTTGATCTTGTCTTTGCCTTCGACAGTGAAGGCAGATTCATCTTCCATCATGCTCCACATACCGATGACCTGTACTTACCGCCAGACGCATTCATGGGGAAAATGCACTCAGACGTAATGCCACCCCATCTGAACGAGCCATTTGTCGAGGCCTTCGAGGAGAACAAAAGAGGCAAGGTGGTTGAATTTGAATACTGGCTTGAGATAGGCGGCAGGGTCAGGTGGTACTCTGCGAAATCGTCCCCAGTATTCATTGAGAGTGGATTCACAGGTTCGGTGGCAGTAGTGAGGGAGATCACCGAGCGTAGGTGGGTAGAGGAGACGCTGCAGAAGAAAACCCGTCAACAAGAGAAGCTTCTCGAAACCGCCCACTACCTGACCGCGAGCCTCGATTTCAGAGAAGTCTTGACCCGGATCGCAATGGGGGCCAAAGAGATTCTGGAGGCTCGTGGTTGCACGATCTACCTACTGGAACCGGACAGCAAAACCCTTACCCCCGTCGTGGCTATCGAGCCACCTTACGAGGAGAAGATCCTTTCCACTCCGCTCGACGTTGAGGCCAGTTTCACAGGCCAGGCCATAAAGGCCAGACATGCCCTGGTCTTTAACGATGCCGCAGTCAGCATCCTCGGCCAACAGATTCCGGGTACCCCCTTTGAGGAAGAGGAGCGGGTCATCGTCGCGCCCCTTATCGTTGACGGCAAAGTTCTCGGAGCGATGTGCCTCAGCCGCACAGGGACATCGTTCTCCCACGAAGACCTAGCCCTGGCCGAGACCTTCGCCACGTACGCAGTCACTGCTCTAAAAAATGCTCAGACCCATGACGAGTTGCAGCGCGAGGTGGAAGAGCGCAAGCGAGTGGAGGAGGAGATCCGGCAGCGCACGGCCCACCTGCAGGCGCTGCAGCAGATGGGCTTGGAACTCACCGCCGAGTTGGAATTAGATGCTCTTCTCCATTCCATCGCCTCGTGGGCAGTCGAACTACTGGGGGGAACTGGAGGTGGCATCTCCCTGTACCGGCCAGAGCTAGACGTAATCGAATGGGCCGTCAACGTCGGCGAGACCCAGGTGCCAGTCGGGAGCATCCTGCATCGCGGTGAGGGCCTGGCCGGCCAGGTTTGGGAGACCGGCCAACCACTCATCGTGGACGACTACCAGCATTGGGAGGGGAGGACAGCCATCTACGACGAGCTGACCAACGTAGCCGTCGTGAGCGCACCTGTGCACTGGGGAGATCAGTTCTTGGGAGTGCTGAACGTCTTGGCCGAGCCCCTGTACACCTTCTCGCTGGCCGATGCTGAACTGCTGGGCCTGTTTGCCCAGCAGGCGGCCATCGCCATCCGCAATGCCCGTCTGTATGAGGCCGAGCGCAGGTACAGCGCAGAACTCGATGCCCTACGCCAGGCCAGCCTGCACCTGACCTCCACTCTGGAACTGCAGACGGTCTTGGAGGCGATTCTCGACCACACTATCAGACTGGTGGCCGCTGATGATGCTCACGTTTTTCTCTATGATGGCGAGCGGTTGAGCTTCGGTGCGGCCCTGTGGGCGGATGCCCCTCAGCAGGAACCGTACGCCGAGCCACGCCCGCAGGGGCTAACATACACTGTCGCCCTTACCGGAGAACGTGTCTTCGTACCGGATGTTGACAAGCACCCACTCTTTCAAGATTGGCCATGGGGCGGGGCCATTGTCGGTCTGCCGCTGCGCATCGGCCAGCGAGTAGGGGGCGTGATGACCGTTGCCTTCAACAGGCCGCATGTGTTCGACGAAAGTGAACGGCGTGTCCTCGGACTCCTGGCTGACCAGGCAGCCATCGCTATCGAGAACGCAAGGCTGTACGGGGAGGCCAAAAAGCAGGCTGACGAATTGACAGCGCTGTACGAGACAGGCAAGGACATCATTTCAATCCTGGAATTGGATGCACTGCTGCAACTCATTGTCGAGCGCTCAGCTTCGCTAACTGAGGCCGACAAGAGCCTCATATTGCTCCTGGACCCGGAGGCAGAGAAGCTGACCAAGGTCGTAGGCTTTGGCTTTGCTCCTGGCCAGGTGGAGGGCTTCACTTATCAGGAAGTCCAAGATGGAATCAGTGGCTGGGTCTTGAGGGAGAGAATACCTACCATGTCCGAGGACATCCTGACCGACCCACGGAACACAGGGCTTGCCCTGGATAAGGCTAAGAGGGAACCTGAAAAGGCTAAGTCCATAGCGGTAGCTCCACTACTCATCAAAGGTGAGGTGATCGGCACCCTGACGGTGATAAACAACGTAGGAAAACCGATCTTCAGTCAAGACGACCTGGATTCGGTAGTCATGCTGGGCAGCCAGGCGGCCATTGCCATCGAGAACGCGCGGCTCTACGAGGAAACCCGACAGCGCGCCCTGGAGCAGGAAACGCTGCGGGAGGCGGCGCTGGCACTAACCACCGCCCTGGACAGGAACGAGGTGATTGACCGCATCCTGGCCCAATTGCAGCAAGTGGTGCCCTACGACAGCGCGTCAGTCCAGTTTCTCAGGGAGGACCAGATGGAGCTTGTGGGAGGGCGCGGCTTCTCCAACCTGCCGGACCTGCTGGGCATCTCCTTCCCGGCCGACGGCGACAACCCCAACAGCGAGGTGATCCGCACCCGCGCCCCCTTCATCGTGGAGGATGCCCCGACCGTGTACGAGGGATTTCGAAAAGGCCCACACGTGCAGACTGTTGTCCGCTCCTGGCTGGGAGTACCGATGTTGATCGGCGAGCAGTTGGTGGGAATGATCGCCCTGGACAAGCGCGAGCCGGGGTTCTACACCCAGGAGCACGCTCGACTGGCCGAGGCCTTTGCTGCCCAGGCCGCCGTCGCTATTGAAAACGCGCGGCTGTTCGAGGAGACACAGCAGCGTGTGGCGGAGCTAGACACGCTACGGCGCACCAGCCTGCAGCTCACCTCCTCACTCGACCTGCATGCCGTGCTGGACAGCATTGCCAAGAACGCCTTGTCCCTGGTGGGAGCCACCAACTGTCACCTCTACCTCTATGATGAGACGAGCGATACCTTCACCTTTGGCGCTGCGCTGTGGGAGGATGGGCGACACGATGCGGCAGTGAAGACGCCGCGTCGCGACGGTCTCGCAGCCCTCGTGGCCCAAGAGGGCCAAGCCGTGGTCATCAACGATGCTACTCAGCATCCTTTTTACACCACCCCTGAGACACGGAAGTGGGGCTTGCACGCCATCGCCAGCTTCCCCCTCAAGCGAGCAGGGCAGGTGTTGGGAGTGTTCTCCATCGCCTTCCTTACCCCCCACACTTTCAGCCGGGAGGAACTGCGGGTGCTGGGCCTGCTGACCGATCAGGCGGCCGTGGCCATCGAGAATGCGCGGCTCTTCAGCGAAGCCGAACAGCGAGCCACAGAACTGTCCACCATGCTGGAAGTAGCCAGAGCTGTCTCATCTACCCTCGACCTCGAACAAGTGCCGGCTCTCGTTGCCGAGGAGATGGTCAAGGCCACCGGGGTGGCTGGCTGCACCCTGTCCCGCTGGGATCGAGAAGCCGATGCTATGGTGACCTTCACCGAATGGCGTCAACGGCGGCTCGAAGATACCGACGTGCCAGGGACCAGCTATGCTTTGGATGATTTCCCGGCCACTCGTGCCGTGCTAGAGAAGCGCCAGCCCATCAGCATCCTGGCCACCGATCCTGACGCGGATCCGTCTGAGATTGCCCTTCTGCAGAAGAATGGCTCCCTCAGCTTGCTGATCCTGCCCCTGATCGTCGGCGAGCGGGTCATTGGCCTGGTGGAACTGGATGAGACCGAGCACGAGCGGGAATTCACAGATGCCGAAATCCATCTGTGTCAGGCGTTGGCCGATCAGGTGGCCGTGGCTCTCGAGAACGCGCGGCTCTTCGAGGAAGAGAAACGCAGAAGCACCCAACTGGCGCTTATCAACGAAGTGGGTGAGAAAGCGGCCTCCATCCTGGAGCCGGATAGGCTGATGCAGGAGGTGATCCGTTCCATCCAGGAGAGCTTCAACTACTACAACGCGGCCCTTCTGCTTCTGGACAACGAGCGCCGCGAGCTAGTGATGCAGGCGATAGCCGGCGGCTTCGAACACGGAGTGGCGGACGCGTATCGCCAATCTGTGGACGAGGGCATTATCGGCTTTGTGGCCAGGACAGGTAAGTCCTGGCTGGCCAGAGACGTCAGCAAAGACCCCTATTACATCAAGGGATTCGCGGAGGAGGAGATATTGACTGGATCGGAGTTGTGTGTTCCCGTCAAGCTGGGCGATAAGGTAATCGGCGCCCTGGACGTGCATAGCATCCACCTCAACGATTTCGACCAGGCAGACGTCGTGGTCATGGAGGCGATGGCCGACCGTCTGGCTATGGGCATCCAGAACGCTCGTCTCTACGAAGAGATGGCTGGCCTTTACGACGTCGGCCTGGCCGTGACCTCCGCCCTGGAACTAGATAAGACGCTGAGGGTGATTTACGAGCAGGTCAACCGCTTGATGAGCCCCGAGTAACTACTCAGGCTACCCCTCAAGAGTACAAGGGATGAAGGGGTTGCCGGTCAA
>CAYMKL010000120.1:0-21240 GCA_964390805.1 uncultured Anaerolineae bacterium
TGTTTTTGTCTCGATTTTGCCGATTTGGTCTCTGGTTGCACAATTGTTACGCTAGGTTGACTGCCTTATCCCAAACCCGTAACGCTCCCCAGATTGTGTATTGACTTCTGCCTCAATCTTTGGTATAATAGCCGCATAAATATGAATCGGAGTCTGGCACCATAGCAGCCCTCGTCACAGCAATCGTAGTTCGCCGAGGAGAGTGGTATGAAAGATTGACAGCCGATCCCTATACTGGGAGCGATCCCGGTGGGTGGTCGGCTGTTTGTTAATCCGGGGGCGCAGCTTTCGATTCATAGACTTACCCATGTGAGATTTAGTCAAGATGTATAGCACACATAGAAAGGGGTACACCCGATGCCTAACATTCTAGAAGTAGACAACCTTGTGAAAAAGTACGGTGACTTTGAAGCCGTCAAAGGAGTCAGCTTCTCCGTCGAAGAGGGTGAGGTCTTTGGCCTGCTGGGCCCCAACGGCGCCGGCAAGACGCAAACCATCTCCATGCTGACCGGCGTCATTCCGCCCACGTCGGGCACGGCGCGCATCGGCGGCTATGACATCATCAGCCAGATGGACGAGGTCAAGAAGTTCAACGGGCTGGTACCCCAGGACCTGGCCCTCTATCCCACGCTCAGCGCCCGGGCCAACCTCAACTTCTTCGGGCGCATCTATGGCCTGGGCGGCAAGGAGCTCAAAGAACGTGTGGGTGATGTGCTGCGAATCGTTGCACTGACCGATCGCGCCGACGAAGCCATAGAGAAATACTCGGGCGGGATGAAGCGCCGCATCAACATCGCCGCCGGCCTGGTCCACCAGCCCAAACTTCTGTTTCTGGATGAGCCCACCGTCGGCGTGGACCCCCAAAGCCGCAACCACATCTTTGAGAGCGTGATGCGGCTCAACCGCGAGCGGGGCATGAGCATCGTCTACACCAGCCACTACATGGAAGAAGTGGAGCTGCTGTGCAACCGGGTGGCCATCATAGACCAGGGGGAGATCATCGCCCTGGACACGATCAAGAACCTGATCGCCATGCTGGGTGGGGGCGTGATCCACGTTGGCCTGCAACAGGTAGATGACGCGCTGCTGGCTCAACTGACGACCTTGCCGGCGGTCAAGCGGGCGACAATCGCGCCGCAGCCAGCCCCACCACCGCCGGCCGAGGGGCAAGAGGCGGCAGTGGCCGAGATCGCGCCGGCTCCCAGCTACACCCTCGTCAAGATCGAAGCCGAGCACAGCCAGCAGGCTCTGGTCAACATGATCGGCTTTCTCAACGAGCGCAACATCCCCATCGCCTCGCTGGAGATCCTGGAACCCAACCTGGAGAGCGTCTTTTTGCATCTCACAGGCAAGAAGCTGCGGGAGTGAAAGCCATGAAATCACTGCACATAGCCCTAAAGGACATCCAGATCACACTCAAAGACCGGGGGGCCTTGATCAATCTGTTCCTGTTGCCGTTCGTGTTCATCCTCGTGCTCAGCACAGCGATGCAGGGATTCATGGGCGGGGACGAGGACGACCTACTCACGTTGCCGGTAGTGAGTCTGGACCCCGGCGGCGAAGCGGCCCAGTCCCTGATTGACGGTCTCGACGGGGCCGGCGGGATAGAGGTCAAGCTGTATGATGATCAGGCCGAGGCGCAAGTTCTGCTGGAGGATTTTGAGATCGAGCGAGTGCTGACCATCCCGGCCGGCTTTACGGCTGATATGGCCAACGGCCGCCCGGTGACGCTGCGCCTGGTCAGCCACCCCGACGCAGACGAGACCACGACCGAATCGGTGCTGCGGGTGGTCAACGGCGTGGGCCGAGGGATGGCACTCCAGACCAGGCTCATCGCTAGCTTTGAGCAGATGGGCACTATGCAAGGGACATCGCCCGCCGAGTCTCAAGTCTTTACGGCGGAAAGGGTCGTGGCCCAGGCCCAAAGCCAGTTCGAGCGCTCCAAGACATTACCGCTGGTGGCCGTCGAGCAGACGCCGCCTGACAACCTGGGCGAGCGGGTCGAGGAGCCCAACTCCGTCGAGCAGAACGTGCCCGGTCTCACCATCCTGTTTGTCTTTATGACGGCCCAGGCGACCGCTTTTTCTATCTATCGAGAAAAGAAAGAGGGCAGCTTCCGCCGTTTGATGGCCGCGCCGATGAGCAAGGCCGCGATGTTGGCCGGCAAGATGATCCCCAACTTCATCATGGGGTTGACCCAGATCGTGGTGATCTTTGCCGTCAGCATCCTGGTGCTGCCCCTGCTGGGGTTGGATCGTTTGACGCTGGGGAACGACCCACTGGCCTTAGTTGTGGTGTCGCTGCTGCTGGTGCTCTGCTCCACCGGTTTGGGCATCCTCATCGCTGCTATCGCCCGCACCGAAGGTCAGATCGGTGGATTGGGCGCTTTGGTGCTGTATACGATGGGCGCGGTGGGTGGCTGTCTCTTTCCCCCGTTCCTGTTGGGCGGCCTGCTCGACACCATTGGCAAAGGAGTGCCCCACTATTGGGCGGTTCAGGCCTACCAGGACCTGATCGTCCGCGGGCGGGGCCTGGCCGACGTCACGACCGAGATGCTGGCCCTGCTGGCTTTTACGGGGGTCTTTTTCGTCATCGGCCTGTGGCGCTTCGAGTTCGACTAGCCTTTTGCCACGAATTTCACGAATTCTCACCAATTCATTTGATCTTGTTCGTGTCAATTCGTGTCATTAGTGGCAGATAGAACTAGAGGAGAGCAACCATGATTAAGAACGCTTTAGCAGTAGCCTGGAAAGAGTTACAGGTTCTCTTCAAGGATCGGGGACAGTTGGCGGTGCTCTTTTTGATGCCGGTTATGTTCGCCTCCGTCATTGGCTCGATCTCGGGCGGGGGCACGCCGGGGCTTGCCGTCTACCTGGTAAACCAGGACACGGGTCCGCACAGTGCTCAGATAGTCGAGACACTCCACGGGATTGAGGCGTTGCGCATCGAAGAATTGGACACGGTCGGAGAGGCTGACAAGCAAGTGGCCGACGGGGAGGCGTTGGCCGCCATCGTCATCCCGCCCGATTTCAGTCAAAAGGTGGACGCCTTTGAGCCAACCAGGGTCCGGGTGATCGTGGACCCGGCCCAGCAGCAGTACGGGGGCATCATCACCGGGGTCGTGAACGAGGTGGTGACGCCGGTGATCTATCAGGGCGAGATCCGGTATGGGATCCGAACCGTCATGGACGAGTCGGGGGCCTTTGACAAGGCTGACCCTCAAGTGCGGAGTGCGGTGGAGGCGCAAACCATGGGGGTCGTCATGACCCAGTTGGCCGAGATGTTCGAGAATCCCCAGATCACCGTGACGGGGGAGGATCTGGAAGGGGTCAAGACGCAGAGCCTGGACAGCGCTTACAGCTACTACATGCCCTCCTACGCCGTGATGTTTGCCTTTTTCATCGTGGGTACTATCGCCGTTTCGCTCCTGACCGAAAAAGAGGAAGGTACGTTTCGTCGCCTGTTGGCCTCGCCTCTCCATCGGGGTTCGATCATCGCTGGCAAGATGCTGGCCTATATGCTGGTGGTGGGCTTGCAGGTGCTGCTCGTGTTGGGCGTGGGGAATGTCTTCTTTGACATACCACTGGGCGACTCGCCCCTCGGGTTGGCTCTGATCACACTGACACTGGCGCTGGCCGCGGCCTCGCTGGGCATGTTAGTGGGGTCGTTGGCCCGGACGCGCAGCCAGGCGGACGGGGTCGGTTTTGTTATCTCAATCGTGCTGGGAGCTGTGGGTGGCTCCATCATTGGCCTCCCTGATGAAGGCTTTCTGCACGTGCTGTCCCAGTTCACGCCGCACTCCCACGCCATCGAGGGCTACCTCAAGTTGATGAGCCAGGGCGCCGATGTGGTGGAGGTGCTGCCTCAGGTGGGCCTGCTGGCTGGAGTGGGAGTTTTGTTCTTCCTGATCGCCATGTGGCGCTTCAAGTTTGAGTAGTGACACCCCAGGTCGTGTCAGTGGGCGTCTCGGAGACAGCAGATCAAGAGGCTGCGACACAGTAGCCTGCTGTGAAGATCCAAGAACAGTCCAAAATCCCAATCCCAAGACTCCCCGGTTGACCATTGCGCCGGGGAGTTTCCTGTGTGTACGCACTCGGGCAACTTAACGATGTTGCAGGGATGGAATAGATGTGGTAGAATTTGGGAGCGCAACTGAAGGGAGGAACCCGAAATGCCGTGCAAAAGACTGAGTGCTGCGACGGCCGTCTTGACGGCAGTCATCCTCATTTTGGTGGCCTGCGTCACACCAAGCCCTGAAAAGGTAGAGATCGTCGCCACGGCTACGCCGAGGCCTCCAGTTGAAGCACGGGAATGTGAGTGCGGGTTTGATGTGATCATCGGCCAGAACGCGGATACCGTGAGCGTGAACCCCATCCTGGCACGGGATCTCGACGGGTTCTGGCGCACCCACATGTTGTTCGACAGCCTGATCCATCTCGATCCCACGACCAGCGAGCCGCTGCCGCACCTGGCCCAGTCGTGGGAGATTTCCGAGGGCAGGACGACTTACACCTTCCACCTGACCGATGCCGACGTGTGTTGGCATGATGGGGAGCTTTTCACCGTCGAGGACATCGAGTTCACGGTGATGGAGATTCTGAAGCCCAGCTACACCGGCGTTCTTCAGCAGCGGTTTGCAGACCTGCTAGGCGCCGACAAGGTGATCGCAGGAGATGTGACTTCTCTGGAAGGGTTCCAGATCATTGATGCCAAGACCGTGCAGTTCAAGTTGAACAAGCCCAATGCGCCCTTCCTGGCCACAGCGATCTTCGATCTCAAGTTCCTTCCCAAGCACCTTCTGGAGGGACAGGAGATCACGGACGACCTTCCCTACAATCAGGCACCCATCGGCACGGGGCCCTACAAGCTCAAGGAATGGGACAAGGGGAACCGTATGGTGTTGGAGTGGAACCCCGACTACTGGGGCGAGAAGCCGTGCGCCAAGACGATCACCTCTCTGGTGATTCCGGACATGCAAGCCATAGCGGCCGCGTTGGAGGCAGGTGACATCCACATGACGCTGATGTCACCCCCGACCGAGGTGCCGCGCCTGGCGAAGGTGGAAGCCCTGACCTTCTACAAGCAACCACCCATCGCAGCCGAGACGTTGTGGTTCAACCTGGATCACCCGATCCTCCAGGACTCGCGGGTACGCCAGGCCATCGCCCAGGCCATTGACGTCCAGGGCTTCACGGAAGGCGTGCTGCAAGGGACCACCGATCCGGCCAATGCGCACATCACCACCGCCAGTTGGGCGTGGGACCCGGCCGCCAAGCTGCCTGAGTATGATCTTGAAGCGGCCAAGACGCTGTTAGCGGAGGCGGGCTATGCGGACGGGTTCAAGATCAAGCTGGCCTGTAACCAGGGAAACTTCTTCCGCGAGCACTTCGTGGAATTCGCTCAGGCGGAACTGGCCAAACTGGGAATCGAGGTCGAGGTCGAGAAAATCGAGTGGACGACCTTCTATGGGAATGCCCTCCAGCGCAAGTTTGAGATGATGATCATGAACGGGCCGATAGCGGTGGCGGATCCGGATGCGACGGTTGACTACTTCCACACGGGCGGCCCCAACAACTACTCCAGCTACAGCCATCCTGAGGTAGACCCTCTGCTGGAGGAGGCGCGGCTGACACCTGACCTGGAGAGCCGCAAGACTCTGTACCACACGATTACCGAGCTCGTCAATCAGGATCTGCCCTCGCTTCCGGTCTTCTGGCGGCCCAACCCAATGCTTGCCCAGGCCAGGTTCAAGAACGTAGTTCCTTCTGCACTTCACACGTACGGTGGCATTCACATGTGGTGTCAGAAACCGTGATTCGTGATGCATAATGCGTGATTGAGTCTTATGGGCCTTCAGAGCTACATTCTCCGGCGAATCCTCATCATAATCCCCCTACTCCTGGGACTCAGCCTCCTGGTCTTTGCGCTCATCCACCTGGCCCCAGGCGATCCCACGGTTTTCTACGTGCCCCCAGAACTCTCTGCGGGCGTGGATCCCGCCATCCGGCTGAGGGTCATGGCCAGGCTGGGTCTGGATCAACCGCTGCCTGTCCAGTACATCCGCTGGCTGAGCAGTGCCCTCCGGGGAGATTTCGGTTTTGCCTATGGCTATGGAGAGCCGGTTCTGCGCCTGATAGGTTCCCACGTGTCCGCCACAGCGCAGTTGCAGTTGAGCGCGCTGATGTTGGCTTTGGTCGTGGCCATCCCCATCGGCATCCTCTCAGCCACCCGCCAGTATTCCCTGCTGGACAACGTGGTCACGGTTCTGGCTTTCTTCGGCCTATCGCTGCCCAACTTCTGGTTTGCCCTGCTGCTGATGTTTCTTTTCGCCGTCAGATTGAATGTGCTGCCGGCGATTGGGGCCGGGATGGACAAGTCGCTCGTCCAGAGATTGCCCTACTTTGTGATGCCCACTGTAGTCTTGGCCCTCAATTACGCTGCGGTTTATGTCCGTTTCATGCGTTCTGCCATGCTGGAAGTGATAAGGCAGGACTACATCACCACAGCGCTGGCCAAAGGGCTCAAGGAATCAACCATCCTGTTTCGGCACGCTCTGAAGAACGCGATTCTGCCCGTGATCACTGTCGTTGGGATGTCCATTCCGCGTCTGCTGGGCGGTTCCATCATCGTGGAGAGCATCTTTGCCTGGCCGGGGATTGGGCGACTGGGCTATGATGCCGTACTCCGACGGGACTACCCCACCATCATGGCGTTGACCATGTTGACCGCTACGTTTGTGATGGTCGTCAACCTGGTGGTGGACATTCTCTACTCTGTCGTTGACCCGCGCATTGCGTTTTCTGGCGAGTGACTGCCCATCCTCCCGCAGGTTGGTAGCCAGCCTCTAGCCCAGGGTCACTAACGTTTTGCGCCGCATCGCCCTGAGCTAAAGCTCTGGGCTGAAAGAACGAAGCCCTCTGGGCTGCGATCAGCCCCGAAGGGGCTTTGTTCTCTCAGCGCGGGGACTTCAGCCCCGCGCGAGCTTGATATGGGAAAACGAGCTACAAGTCAAACCGGAATTGACACTCACCACGTCAGCAACATGGCCCGTGCCTGGCAGATGTTTCGTCGCCATCGCCTGGCGCTGGTGGGGTTAATGGCTGTCATACTCATCACCTTGCTAGCTGTGCTAGGGCCACAGATTGCGCCCTACGATCCGGCCGAGCAGAATGTGCGCCAAAGCGTGCATCCGCCCAGCGCCGAGCATTGGTTGGGAACGGATCAATATGGACGCGACGTTTTCAGCCGCATTCTCGTCGGCAGCCGGGTTTCGCTGTCCGTGGCGATGGTCTCTGTGGTGATTCTCGTTGCCGTTGGGGTTGCCGTGGGTGCTTTGGCAGGCTACAAACGCCAGTGGGATGGGCCTCTGATGCGCTTGGTGGACATCATGATGTCCATTCCGGGGTTCTTCTTGCTGTTGACCATCGTGGCTCTCTTCGGCCCTAGCTTGCTCAACACCATGCTGGTCATCGGTCTCACCGGTTGGATGGGCATGGCTCGTCTGGTGCGTGGGCAGTTCCTATCGCTGCGCGAGAGTGAGTTCATCGAAGCTGCCCACTGCCTTGGTGCGCCTGGCTGGAGGATCGTCGTCCATCACCTGTTGCCCAACACCTTGCCGGTGATCATCGTGCAAGCCACGTTGTTCATGTCCCAGGCCATCCTCATCGAGAGCAGCCTCAGCTACCTGGGCCTGGGTGCGCAGCCCCCCACACCGAGCTGGGGCATCATGCTCAGCCAGGGCCGCGACTACATGCGCCAGGCACCGTGGGGCACTTTCTTCCCTGGGTTGGCTATCTTTGTCACCGTCATGGCTTTCAATCTGTTGGGAGACGGGTTGCGCGACGCATTAGACCCCCGCTTGCGCGGTCGTTGGGGCTAGCATCATTCCCAGAGAGGAGACTGGGATGGTGAAGGGTTTGAATCGCTGAGACGCTGAGACCGCTGATTACGCTGAAAAGAGACTCAGCGGTTTCAGCGGAGTCAGCGGTTCAGGAGCGGGTATCCAATTATCCGCTGTTCATCCGCTGCGGCAAGAGGAGTCATCGCACTGAAAGGGCTTCAGTGATCTCAGACGTTCCCGTAGGGTCAGTGGTTCATGGATCTATCTAAGGCGCCCGGCTCTCTGAGGACCGGGCGCTTTTTCGTAGACATTGCGAGAATAGAAAAGATGTGGTAAAATCACAGCACCTAACGCCCCGGGGTTGCGCAGAATTGGCTGCCCAATGCCGCAGGGAAGGCAAGATGACCACCCCATTGCTGAGAACCAAACTCTATATCCCCCCTGTCCGACCGGAGATGGTGTCGCGTCCGCGCTTGATGGACCGGTTGAACGCGGGGCTGGATCGCAAGCTCACCCTCATCTCCGCTCCGGCAGGTTTTGGCAAGACCACGCTGCTGAGTGGATGTGTAGCTCGCTGTGGGCGGCCCGTAGGCTGGGTCTCGCTGGACGAAGGCGACAATGATCTGGTCCGTTTTTGGAGCTACTTCATCGCTGCCCTGCAGACGATTCACGCCGGGACCGGGGAATCGGTTCTGGCTGGGCTCGAAACTCCCCAACCACTTCCCGTTGAGGCCCTCCTCACTGGCTTGATAAACGAAATCACCCGAATTCAAGACCCCCCTTCGGCAAGCCGTCGTGGTGAGCCTGTCGAACCATCAGGGCGTGGCTTCGCCCTCGTCCTCGACGATTTCCACGTGATTACCGAGCAGCAGATCCAGGACGGGCTGCGTTTCCTGGTAGACAACCTCCCCCCGCAGATGCACCTGATCCTCTCCAGCCGGTCTGACCCACCCTGGCCCTTGGCGCGGCTGCGGGCGCGCCGTCAAATGACCGAGCTGCGCGCCAAGGACCTGCGTTTCACGTCCGAAGAGGCCGCGGCCTTCCTCAACGACGCGATGGGCTTGGGTCTCTCTGCGCAGGACGTGGACGCACTGGAAGCCCGCACCGAGGGCTGGATCGCGGGCCTGCAAATGGCGGCCATCTCCATGCAGGGGCGAAGACAGACCCAGGGCATCCATGGCATGTCTAGCTTCATCAGGGCCTTCACCGGAAGCCACCGTTTCGTCCTGGACTACCTGGTGGAGGAGGTTCTGGACCAACAATCTCCGACGATCCAGGAGTTCTTGCTGAAGACCTCCATCCTGGAGAGGCTGACCGCCTCCCTGTGTGACGCTGTTTTGGAGGCTGGAAGTTGGAAGTTAGAAGTTGGAAGTCCAATCTCCAGCCTCCAACCTCCAACTTCCAACCTCCAATCACAAACCATTCTAGAGCACCTCGAATCCTCCAACCTCTTCATCGTTCCCCTCGACGACGACCGTCGCTGGTATCGCTACCACCAGTTGTTCGCCGATTTGCTGCGCGGCCGTCTGGAGCAAACCCAGCCCGACCAGGTGCCGGCCTTGCACCGCCAGGCCAGCCAGTGGTATGAGCAGAACGAGCTGATCGCCCAAGCCGCGAGCCACGCGTTGGTGGCTGGTGACCTCGAACAGGTGGCGCGTCTGGTTGAGGGCCATGCCTTCGAACTGCTGGACCTCCGCGAGTTGACCACCTTGGAGAGATGGCTGGATACACTGCCAGAGGAACTGGTTCGCTCCCGGCCCTGGCTCTGCATTGCCCGTGCCTGGCTGCACGTGTACACCGGTCGGTTGGATCACGTGGAACATCACCTTGAAGATGCCGGGCGGGCTCTGAGTACCGTCCTGAGCCCAATCGAGGGGCATCACGCGACAGGTCATATCACAGCTATTCGGGCTTATATTGCAGAATTGCAGGGAGATATGCTCCGCGCGGCTGGACTCGCTCGCCAAGCCCTGGAATTCTTGCCTGAGGATGACTTGAAGACGCGGGCGTTTGTGGCTGCCATGCTGGGCACGGTGTTGCACATTGATGGCGATCTTGAGGCAGCAGCCCAGGCCTTTTCGGAAGCCGTCACCGTTAGCCAGAAGGCTGGTGACAGTCACACGGCTGTCCATGCGCTGTGCGACCTGGCTGCGTTGCAGCGGGACAAGGGGCAGCTGCACAAAGCGGCCGCTAGCTGCCGCCAGGCACTGGACCTCGCCGATGAATACACCCGACTGGGGGGGCGGCGGTTGCCGGGCACAGACTACGCCTACGCCCGCCTCAGTGAGGTCATGCTTCAGTGGAACGATCTGGACGCCGCCTTGCGCTACGCCAACGAAGGCGTCGAGCTGGCCGAGCAACGCCGGGAAGCAGACAAATTGTGGATCTGCTACACGCGGCTGGCCATCGTGCTGTCCTGCACAGGCGATTTCGACGCTGGCCTCGCTGCCCTTGAGAAAGCCCGACAAACCAGGAGCGGCGAATCCTATCACGTCGCCTACACGGATCTTTATGAGACGGCCCTGCGACTGAAACAGGGG
This sequence comes from uncultured Anaerolineae bacterium, assembly GCA_964390805.1. GTDB lineage: Bacteria > Chloroflexota > Anaerolineae > VGOG01 > VGOG01 > CAYMKL01. The sequence goes on from CAYMKL010000120.1 coordinate 10,381, forward strand.
GACATGGCAGCAGCTTCCCGGTGGGTTCAGGAGACCGGGGCGAGCGTTGACGATGAGATCAGTATCGGCCTCAGGTACAAGCATATCTTGTTGACTCGAATCCTCATCGCCCAAGGTGAATTGGAGGACGCTCACTGTCTATTGGCCCGGCTCCTCAAGATGGCAGAATCAACGGGATTGACGGGGTCTGTCATCGAAATCTTGATCCTGCGGGCCCTGGCTCTGCAAGCGCAAGGCAAGGTTGAGCAGGCCCTCGCGGCTTTGGAACGCGCCCTCTCCCTCGCCGAGCCGGGAGGCTACTTGCGCGTCTTCATTGATGAGGGGGCGCCGATGGGCGAACTGCTTCGACGGGCAATGGTGAGAGGGATTGCGCCGGAGTACGTGGGCAAACTGTTGGCGGCCTTCGGTTTTCGATTTCCGACTTCCGCTAAATCGAAAGTCGAAATTCGGAAATCGAAAATCATTGAGCCTCTCAGCCAACGCGAGCTGGAGGTGCTGCGGCTTCTGACAACCAGCCTGTCCAGCACCGAAATCGCTGAAGAACTCCTCATCGCTCCCAGCACGGTCCGATCTCACATCAAGAGCATCTATGGCAAGCTGAATGTACACAAGCGCATAGCTGCGGTTGAACGAGCCAGGGAACTGGGGTTATTGTAGCCCACTCACCACCCAACCCGATCTAAAAACCCCCACCAAGCAGGTGGGGGTTTTTACGTTTCCGGTGACTGCTCAGCCTGTGTCATTGCGAGGAGCATTTTTCCGCGACGAAGCAATCTCCTACTTGCGGCTTGGGGATTGCTTCGCTTCGCTACTCAGAAACTTCCCCTCACCCCAGCCCTCTCCCCAACGGGGCGAGGGAGCACGTCCCCTCTCCCTCGCAGGGAGAGGGTTAGGGTGAGGGTGGGGCGTTTCTGTCCCCTACGGATGGCGCGATGCGCCATGGAAGACTCGCAATGACAGCTTGAGTAGTCGTGTTTCCTGCCAGAATTCCCCACCCGAATCCCCCATTTAGGGGATGACAAATCCCCCAGTTGCCTGATATACTGTAGGCGAAACTGAGGAATCACAAGGAGGCACACCCTATGAGCAACGGGCATGAATTCGACAAGCAAGGAATCTATCGAATCCGGGTGAAAGGCAATCTCGGCCAGAAATGGTCTGACTGGTTTGATGGTTTCACCATTACCCTCCAAGCCAACGACGAGACCTTGCTGACCGGCCCGGTGGTAGATCAGGCTGCCTTGCACGGCCTGCTGGCCAAAATCCGTGACCTGGGCCTGCCTATACTGCTAGTTAAACGAGTAGAGACCACTGTGGTTTCGGAAGAATGATCTCGAAGGAGGAAAAAGCAATGAAACACAGAATCCCACCAGAGATACCTTTTGACAAACACAACAGATCCAAGAACAAAGAGAGGAGGCAAGAAATGAAAAGACGTGCAATGTGGTTCATCCTGATCAGTTTGCTGGCAGCCGTCCTGCTGCTCATTGGATGTTCCAGAGACACGCTGGCCGCGATGGAGCGAGATATCCTCAAGGGCGGTGGCACGGACTACTATCGCTACCTGGAGGACCCGGGCTATGAGGACGTTCGATCTGAACCCAGGTTTGACGAGCTGATCGAATTGGCCAAGCAGAACGCGCTGAGGGAGAACGAGGCCAAGGCGATCACGTTAGAGGAGGGAACCTGGTACGACTGGGAGCTGGAGAGCGAACACAAGCTTCCCATCGTCAACCTGTCATTCCAGTACGACGACCGGTTTTTCACGATCAAGGCCCAGGTTGAAGACACCCATTTCAGAGATGGGGAACGGAGCTGGCGGTATGGCGACGGGTTCCTGATCAATTTCCTGACCCCAAAGGATTACAGCGACCCATACGCGGACGAGTTCTACTCGTACGGTTTCTCAATGGAGAATGGCCAGCCGGTCGCCGTGCTCGTGAACAAGGATGGCACCTGGCCGTTGCGCAACCTGCCCGACTTCCGGCCAGAGATCAAGTTGGACCAGGAGGCAGGCACGGCAGAGTACCTGGTCCAGATCCCCTGGTCGCGCCTCTATCCCTTCCATCCGCTCATGGACGGGCAGGCGGGAATCAATGTCAGGTACAGAAGCCGGGACGACGACGGAACGATCAAGACACTGATCTATGTGCCGGACTGGTTTACGGAGTGGATGAACGTTCGTCGCTACGCGCCGCTCTACTTTGTGCCTTCCGACCGGTCGCGCTTGCAGATGACCGGTGTGCTCGAGACGCGCCTGATTTCCAAAGGCCCAGCGAACCTGAAACTGTGCGTTTGGGCCCCCGAGGCACTCTCCGCGGTGGGATCCATCGTGCTCGAGGATGAAACGGGCCAGACCATCTCCGAGTGGCAGTTCGAGCAGGGCTTGGACGCCGGCAAGTCCACGATCGGCAGAGAGATCGAGCTTCCCGCGACCGTGGGGCTTTTTCGCCTGGCCGTGCGGATCAATGACTCACTATACTGGGAGGACATCCTCTACAGATACGACCCAGAAGCGCTTGCTCGACTCGAGGCGGGCATCCAGGAACTGGCTCTTGACGCGAGCGATGCGAACGCGCGCAATAGCGCAGATGCCCTGGAGTATCGCCTGGCCACACTGGAGAGCCACATCGCAGGCTTTAGCGAGCGCGACGACCCACAAGAGATCAAAAAGGATCTGGAAGAGGTGGCTTCCCTGTACGAGACCTGCGTGGAGCACGGCTCGATCTATGTCAAGGACGGTTACCTGTTGTCGGCGTTCAGATCCCCGCTGGACGACACGCTGCAGCCCTTTTCCATCTATCTCCCGGCGAACTATGACCCTTCCAGGCAGTACGATCTGATGGTCACCCTGCACGGCAGTGGCGTGGATGAAGTGGGCTCTGTCTGGTGGCAGGCGACGCGCACCTTTGCGGGACGCGAGGTCATCGTTTTGGGGCCGCGCGGTCGAGACCTGAGTGGCTGGTGGATCGGAACGAGCGAAGATGACGCGGCCGACCTGATCGAGCTGGCCCATGAAGTGTTCAACGTCAACAGAACCTTCTGCTATGGTTTCTCCATGGGTGGCTATGGCGTATGGCGCATGGGATTCCGGCATCCCGAGTTGTTTGACGGCGCCATTGTCGTAGCGGGATATCCCCACCCTCCTTGGCCGCCGTGGAACACCAAAGAGAACGACATGAACACCTACATCGGTCAAGCCAAAGAACTGCCGTTCCTGGTGATTCACGGACCAGACGACCCCCAGTTGTCTATCAAGGCCACAGATGGCTTTGTCGCCAAGCTGGAGAAGAGTGGCTATGACGTGGTCTACCACCGTCCCGAAGGCGGCGGGCACACGAACATTGACGTGACAGCGATGGTCAATGAGTGGCTGGACGAGCGGTTCGGTCAGACAGCCATCCCACCCACTCCGGCAACCGTGCCAACCCCAACCATCAGGGCCGAACTGGGTTCCATTGATGACGCTGTGGACCAGCAGATTCAGACCCTGATGGAGGAAGGAGACATTCCGTCCCTCTCGGTTGGGATTGTGGTCAATAATGAGTTAGTCTGGGCCAAGAACTATGACGGGCCAGCAGGACTGGACACGGTTTACATCGTGGGCTCGATCCAGAAACCGTTCACGTCCTCTGCGGTGCTGCAACTCGTCGAGCAGGGTGTGCTCGATCTGGATGAGGATGTGGGCACATACCTTCCATTCCCAGTGAGGCATCCCGACTACCCCGATACTCCGATCACGATTCGTATGCTGCTTACCCACCAATCTGGCCTGGGCCAAGAGACAGGGGCTGAGGGCGTATACGTATTCCAGGGTGACTATTCTGTGTACGAATTCGGCGAAGAGTTGCTGGGGATCGAGTTTCCCCGGCTCGACCCCTACCCCTCGTGCGAGACATTCTACGAGGACCTGTTGACCCCAGGTGGTGTCTACCACGAACCGGATGTCTGGGAGTTCGAGCCAGGCACGGTCAACTATTCGAATACCGCGTTCCAGTTCCTGGGATGCATCGTGGAACAAGTTACTGGGCAATCCTTGGCAGAATACATCGAGGAGCACGTCCTCGATCCGCTCGGAATGTCCCACTCGGGTTACAGCGTGTCGGAGTTGGCGCAATTCCATGCGCTGCCCTATGAGCGCATCGAGGGCAACTACCTCCTGATGGATGGGCAACGGGTCCCTATTCGTGAGGAGCAAGCGGATCTGGTCCAGAACAACCTTCTCCAGATCCCGCTCTATGAGTGGGCACCTGGAGCAGGCGGGCTGAGGACGACCGTGACGGATCTGGCGCAGTTCATGATCGCGCACATGAACGAAGGCCTTGCGCCCAACGGCTACCAGCTCTTGCAGCCAGAGACCGTTGAGATGATGCATCAAAGTGCCGGGCCGGCCCATGGGAACATTAACAGCTTCCCACTGGTGGGACAGGGCGTGGGATGGAGCCTGTGCCAGGATGAGGTGGAGGGACATGTAGGGGGGCAGTTGGGTTTTGGCGGCACAATGATCTTTAAGCGAACCGATCAAGGCACATTCGGTATCCTGGTGATGACAAACGTCAACCTGTTGTATCACGGAGAAGCCCGTAAATGGGAATGGTTTCGGAGCTATTACTTCGAGGTTGAACAACTGCTCCTTCGGACTGCGGAAGAGATGCTCGCCCGAGAGTCCGAGGGCTAGTGCGCTCGAACTTGTTCCCGACCCGGCAGAGTAATGATCAGGGTGCGTTTCAAATGGGTTGGGAGTTCCTAGAAGGGCATACTGTCAACGGATTTTTGGAACAGATTGAACGGATGATCGCCTATCCGGCGGGACTCTTCCTCTCTAACCCGACTGTGAATCTGTTCAGTCCGCTCCCCGAATCCGTTGACAGTTCCCCACAGCAACAACGCCAATTGCAATGAAACAGACCCCAATGATAAGTAACGAAAAGGAGGAACGCTCAAACCTATTTTCGTGGGAAGGGTAGAAACAAGCCCATGAGTACACGGGAAGGGAAATTGAGGGCTCATAAGCGAGGCAGTCGCCGCCCAAAGCACCCTGGGCGGCCTATGTTCCGCTGCTTGGAAGGGAGCTGGGGGCGTGGTGTTGGCCGCTATCCCGTTTCAAGCAGCGGGCGAGGCGTCGGCTTGCTTGGGCCGACGGCTTTTGGTGACTCTGGTGCTCGCCTAACTCACTTCCACTCCCGGTATTAGGCACAGGTCTTTCACGTTCCCCTCCCGGATCACCTGTCGCAACGAGCGACAATCGGCTTGCACTCCCATCCACAGCAAGTCCATCAACTTGCTCCAATCGGTTTGTCCCCGCCGGTTGTGCAGGAACTCGAAGCGAGCGACATAGAGGGGCAAATAGACTTTGGAGACGCCTGGTGCTTACGCAAGTGCTCCTGCAACAGATTCCACAATCCCTCGGCGGTGTTGACGTGCACCTCTCCGCGGGCGTACTCTCCCTGACTGTGGTTGACTGTCTCGTGCTGGTAGCCTACCCGACGCAGGAACTGGTAGATGCAATACTCGTCGGTGTAGACTTTGGCCCCACGCTTGACCAACCATTCGATGAAAGGTTGAATGGTGGACGTCTTTACGTTTCAAAAGTGCTTGATAATGTAAACGGGGTAAAAAGGGTGAGCAACCCAACCCCACATTCACCAAACCTCGCTATCGCTCGGAGGGTATCGGCTTCTTCTGTGAACTGATCAGTCCCCCAATCCAAGCCCAATCCTCGACAGCTATCTCGCCCCTCAAGAAAGCGCGATTATGCCCCACGAAGAAGAAACGTCAAGGAAAGACTCCTTGACGCTTTCGGCAAAACCCAGTTCCCACTCTACTCTCGCCGGATCGCCAAAGGGAAGACTACCGAACCCTAGAACAAGTGGAAAGCAGCGATGATCGGGGCGAACAGGGAGGATGCCAGAGACATCACGGTGATCAGCGTGTTGATGGAGGGGACAGCCGTGTCTTTGAACGGATCGCCGACGGTGTCGCCGACGACGCCGGCTTTGTGGGCATCCGAGCCAGGGCCGCCGAACTCCCCCGATTCAATGAACTTCTTGGCGTTGTCCCACAGCCCCCCAGCGTTGGACATCAGCAGGGCGAAGATGACGCCGGTGAAGATGCTCCCTCCCAGGAATCCCCCCACCAGGGCCTCAGGGCCGAGGACGACGCCAACCAGGACAGGGAGAACGATGGCCAGGAAGGCCGGTATCACCAGGGATGACACCGCACCCTGGGCAGCCAGACCCACACAGGCTGCATAGTCGGGCCTTTCCGTGCCGGCCAGGATGCCGGGGCGCTCTCTGAATTGGCGGCGAATCTCCTCAATCATGTCGAAAGCGTTGTGCGTAACAGATAGCATCGTGAGGGCGCTGAACAACGGCGGCGTCACCGCGCCCAACAGGACGCCGGCGACGACGACGGGGTGTTGCAGACTGATGACCAGTTCCACACCCCTCGCCCCCACCACCTCCGCGTAGGCTGCAAAGAGCGCCAGGACAGTGAGGGTGGCGGGCGTTTTGCCCTGGGCGGGGCTCGACGGCTCGACTGAGCACCGAGGCTCTGGAGTCGTGTTTTCGGCGTGTGATCTGCAAAAGGGTGAACGGGGGAAAGCCACTTGCGTCAACCCGCACGGTGGCTTTCTTGCTAACTGGACGTAACAAGCGAATTATGCTAGAATACATTACCAAGTGCTACCAGGGAAGGCAAAATGGCTGTGCCATTGCTGACCACCAAACTCTACATTCCCCGCGCCCGCCCGGAATTGGTCTCACGCCCACGCTTGATTGAGCGGTTGAACGCGGGGCTGCTTAGGCAAAGCGGCGGCTTTGCCCGCAAGCTGACCCTCGTCTCCGCCCCTGCCGGCTTTGGCAAAACCACGCTGCTGAGCGAATGGGTCGCTGGCTGCGGGCAGCGTGCGCGCGTTGCCTGGCTCTCGCTGGATGAAGGGGACAACGATCTGGCCCGCTTCCTGGCCTACTTTGTCGCCGCCTTGCAAACCATTGAAGGCGAAGCTGGGCGGGGATTATTGGCCGCGCTTCAATCCCCTGGGGCGGTCAACGTCAAACTAATTCTGACCACCTTGCTCAATGAAATCGCGGGCCTCCCAGCCAACCTCGCCCTCGTCCTCGACGACTACCACGTTATCGAATCCCAACCAGTTGACAATGCCCTCGCCTTTACCCTCGACCATCTGCCGCCACGGATGCACCTGGTCATCGCCACCCGCACCGATCCGACTTTGCCCCTGTCGCGCCTGCGTGCTGGCGGCCAAATGACCGAGATACGCGCTGCTGACCTGCGCTTTACACTCGACGAAATCACCACCTTCCTGGACAAGGTGATGGGCCTTACCCTTTCCGCAGAGAACGTGGTCGCACTGGAGACCCGCACGGAGGGCTGGATTGCCGGGCTGCAATTGGCCGCGCTCTCGATGCAGGGGCTCAAGCGAAGTGGCGACATCGCTGACTTTGTCAACAGATTCACCGGCAGTAACCGCTACATCCAGGACTATCTGGCCGATGAAGTGCTCCAGCAGCGGCCCAAAGGCACCAAAGACTTTCTATTGCAAACCTCAATCCTTAACCGCCTGAGCGGCCCCTTGTGCGATGCCGTGCGTTTCGGCTATGCCGAAACGCTCTACCGTTCCAGAGGAACGGCCAGTTCCGAAGGAACTGCCGTCACTGAACAGAAAAACAGCCAGGCAATCCTGGAAGCCCTCGAAGCCGCCAATCTTTTCATCGTGCCGCTGAACAACGAGCGGCGTTGGTACCGCTATCATCATCTCTTTGCTGATTTGCTGCGGCAGCGACTGCATCAAAACCCTCCCCCCCTTTCATCCCCCCCAATGGGGGGGAAAGAGGGGGGGAGGGTGGCCGAATTACACATCCGCGCCAGCGCGTGGTACGAGGAAAACGGCCTGGAGCTCGAGGCATTGCGCCATGCTGCCGCCGCCAACGATTTCGAGCGGGCTGCGCGCCTGGTTGAGGGAGATGGGAATCCTCTGTACCATCGCGGCGCAGTGACCCCCGTACTGAATTGGCTAGAGTCGCTGCCGGCAAGCCTGCTCGAAACCAGGCCCTCGTTGTGGGTGATGTATGCCGAGGTGTTAATGACCAGGGGGCGAATTGCCAATGCCGAAGAGGCATATCAAGCTGCAGAAGCAGCCCTGCAAGACGCCAAGCAGGATGCCTCTACCCGAGATCTCCTGGGACGTATCGCCAACGGGCGCGCTTCGCTGGCTGGCCTTCGGCGCCAGCCAGAAGCCGTGATCGCCTTGGCGCGCCGCTCCTTGGAACTCCTGCGCCCCGAGAATCTGGCCATTCGCGGTGCTGCTAGCTTAAGCCTGGGGCTTGCCCACCGACTGCAGGGCGACCGGACCGCAGCCAGCCAGGCCTTTGCTGAGGCCATAGCCAACGGCCAGACGGCCGGTCACATCATCGTTACCATGTTGGCCACCGCGTCCCTGGGAGACATGCAGGCAGGAGGGGGGCAGCTCCGTCAGGCAGCCCAGACCTACCAGCACGCCTTGCGACTGGCAGGTGAGCAACCGTTGCCATACATCGGCGAAGCGCATCTCGGCCTGGCTCGGATACTCTACGAGTGGAACGACCTGGACGCTGCCCAACGTCACGGGCAACAGAGCGTCCAACTGGCGCGGCAGATAGAGCACGCGGACAAATCAATCGCCTGTGAGTTATTCCTCGCCCGGTTGAAACTCGCCCAGGGAGATGGGGCTGGCGCGGCCGCTATTCTGGACGAGGTCAGTCGCTCTGTGCAACAGCATCACCTTGCCCATTGCATACCTGAGGTCGCTGCCGCACAGGTGCTCGTGTTGCTTCGCCAGGGCGATCTGGCGGCAGCCGCTCAGTTGGCGCAGGCGTACGAGCTTCCCCCTAGCCAGGCCCGAGTACATTTAGCCCAGAGAGACGCATCTGCCGCGCTGGCTGTTTTGGAGCCATATCGCCAGCAAATGGAGGCCAAGGATTGGAAAGATGAAACGCTCAAGGCCATGGTTCTTCAGGCGGTTGCTCTGTATGCACATGGCGAAAAGGACAAAGCTGTGCAACTGCTGGGTGACGCGCTGGCGCTGGCAGAACCGGGTGGTTTCATCCGCACCTTTGTTGACGAAGGCGTCCCGATGGCTCAACTGTTGTACGAAGCAGCCGCTCGTGGGATGATGCCAGACTATACAGGCAAGTTGCTGGCTGCGTTTGAAGCTGAGGAGCAGAGGAGCGAAGGCCGATCTCGTCTCCCCATCTCCCCACCTTCCCAGCCCCTCATCGAGCCGTTGAGCCCACGCGAGTTACAAGTACTACAACTCATTGCCGAAGGACTCTCGAATCGTGAGATTAGCGAGAGACTCTTCCTGGCCCTGGACACCGTCAAAGGACACAACCGCAGAATCTACGGCAAACTGGGCGTTAAGAGCCGCACCCAGGCGATCAACAAAGCCAGATCCCTCAACATCCTCCCCCCTCAATAACCTCAGAGACAACACCCCCAAACAACACTTTAGTGTCTAGACAACAACACCGTTTTGCTGGTATACTAGCTTGACAATGTTAACTTCGCCTGCGTCAGACCTCCGAGGTCTGTGAAACAGCTCTAGGATGGCGAAATCGTAGCTTTTGCAGGCATTTCGACGGGTGCAATCACCCATTGGAGACCTCGGAGGTCTAAACTTAACATTGTCGAACTAGTTGTGCATTAAGCAAGTGGCACAGGTAGTCGTTTTCAGCCAAAACCTGCCACTATCCAAAACATCCCATTCAGGAGGAAAAAATGAACACCAAATCACTATCCAGACTATGTGGCATTCTATTTCTTTTGACCATTGCAGTGTTTCTCGTGGGTAACATGGTTTTGAAGGAACCGCTTCAAGATACGGAGAATTACTCGAATACCTTTCAACTGGTAAAAGATAATGCCTCTCAATACCGTTTAGGAAACTTCCTCGCTTTCACAGGAGTGGTCGCTCAATTTGCATTAGCGATCACCTTGTTTCAAATCCTGAAACCGGTGAATCCGTTCTTTGCGCTTTTGGCGTTGGGATGGAGAATAGGCGAGCAAGTGCTTTTGACGGTAGGGATAATTGCTGGTTTTCTCATTCTGGGATTGAGCCAGACCGTACCATTATCCCCTGGCAATGGAATAGCAGATTATCTTGGTCAAATTCTTGTGTCAGCATCCGTTCATGGAGGAGACATAGCGTTTGTTTTCCTGGGAATAGCAAGCGTATTCAATAATATGCTCTTCTACAAAAGTAAAGCGATTCCATCTCCTCTGGCGCTTCTTGGAGTGATAGGCGCAGTCCTATATGCTCTAGGTTATGCTCTACCCATGATTGGTTTGCCAGAAGCAATCAGAAATCTTGCGTACCCCTTGATACTTTTCGAATTGATTCTCGGGGTTTATCTCACCTTCTGGGGACTGAGAAAAGAGATTGCCTGATAGAGTAACGTCAAACAAACTCGCCCCAGAACCTGATGAGTCCACCGATGATCTACCAAATCAGAATCAAAGGCCATCTAGGCCATCAATGGACAGATTGGTTTGAGGGCCTGACCATCACTCTGGAAGAGGACGGCGACACCATCCTGACTGGCCCGGTGGTTGATCAGGCCGCCTTACACGGATTGCTGAAAAAAGTGCGCGATTTAGGAATGCCATTGATTTCGGTCAATCGAGTCGAATCTGACCAGACAGATGTAGCTGACGTTGAACAATGAATCCGTACCTGATACGCAAGAAGGAGGGTTGCCTCTGATACATTCCCAGTACAGAGATCACAGTCTTGCTCAAGTCCAATTCAATGACGCTCAAGCCTACTTTCGTGGGAACGATCTTTACCAACTTGACACGTATGGG
>CAYMKL010000121.1:0-21127 GCA_964390805.1 uncultured Anaerolineae bacterium
GTTGTTAACGTGCTCTACGGGGTCTTGTCAGCCCGGTTTGGAAATCTCAGAGGCTGTATGAAACGCTACCCAGATTCGGAGAATACGTCAAACCTTGTGTCGGGCTCCAGACTGGAGACAATCCACGATTTCTGCGATATTGGTGGGAAATCGGGATTGTGAGAATCAGTTTCGGTTGTGGAGATAGCACCGATGCTGCCAGGAGTAAGGGCACATGGTTCCCGTACACAAAAGGTGGAGGATACAAGAAGTGGTACGGTAACCAAGAGTATGTCGTCAATTGGGGTGTTGATGGGATAGAGATCAAGCAAATAAAGCCGTCCTCTGTTATCCGCAATCCCAAATTCTATTTTCGTGAGGGCCTGACGTTCTCATCCGTCAGCTCAAAGGGCTTCGCAGTAAGATACCTGCCGCCTGGTTTCATCTTCGACCAAAAAGGCTGGGGGGTTTTCACACATTTGAACAGCTTTTCATTGCTTGGCTACATGAACTCCCGTGTGCTCGAATTATTCATGGGATTGAATCCTACAATATCATTTGGGGACGCCGAGCTTTCCGGCTCGCCAGTAGAAGTCGAGATACTGACAAGTAAGGAGTTGGCTCAAGAATCGACCGAAGCGGTCAGGCTACTCATGACACAGGCAAACCGAGACGAAACTACCATCGACTTCATTGCCACACTGCGCTGGGACATTTGCCTTGGCGATCTGTCGGCGGCCCAGGCTCGTCTGGCCGACCTGGAGCACCAGATCGACGACGAGGTCTACCGCCTTTACGGCATCAGCGACGAAGACCGCGCCGCCATCGAAGCTGAACTGGCCGGAGGCACTGACACAGAGGAGGAGGCCGAACCCAAAGTACCGATAACCCGCGAAGAACTGGCTATCCGCTGGATCTCCAGCGCCGTCGGCATCGTCCTGGGCCGCTTCCAGCCTGGTCTCCCCCCTGATGTCGGGGGGGACGGAAGGGGGGGCTTGGGCTCCGCCGTCTACCGTCGTGAGGACTTCGCCGTCGGCTCCCTTCCCACCCCCGACGAAGCCGAATTCGACCAACTCGTCGGCTCGCCCAAACGCTTCGTCTACGTGGACGCCGACGGCGGCCGCCACCTCTTCCCCGCCGAGGTCGAAGCCGCCCTGCGCGATCTGGCCGTGCCGGATGGCATCGCTGTGCTGGACGAAGGCCACCCGCGCGACCTGCCCACACTGGTGGACAAAGCCCTCACGCTGATGCTGGGCGCGGAGGCCACCCAGGAAGTGATAGCCGTAGGCGCCAACGGCGATCTCCGCAAGTTCCTCGAACGCAACTTCTTCACCAAGTGGCACTTCAAGTGGTATCGCAAACGCCCTGTCTACTGGCCGCTGCAGTCGGCCAAGGGGAGCCACGGCTTCGTGCTCTTCCACGAGCGCGTGAACCGCAGCACCCTCTACGTCCTCCAGCGCGACTACCTCGACCACAAGCTGAACGGCCTGCGCCTGCACATCGGCGACCTGACGGCGCAACTGGAGGGCAAGGAGGGGCGGGCACGCAAGCAGGTGGAGCGGCAGATTGACAAAGCCAGCCAACTCCTGGACGAGATCACCGAGTTTGCTGGGACGATGGAACAGGTGGTCCGCGAAGGATACGAGCCCGCGCCCGATTGGATTGACGACGGTGTCATCCTGCGCCTGGCCCCGCTGTGGGAGCTGATCCCCATCTGGAAACGCGAGCCGAAGAAGTACTGGGAGCGCCTGCAGCAGGGCGACTACGACTGGAGCCACATCGCCATGCGCTATTGGCCGGAGCGGGTACGAGAGAAGTGCAAGACCAACAAGTCGTTCGCCATCGCGCATAGGCACGAGGAGTGGTACGAGGAGGACAGATGAAACAGGAGGAACTACGTGCACTGATCGCAGCGGGTGAGACGCTGGCGGTGGAGTTCAAGAGCGACCAGGGGCCACTGCCAGATGCAGATCTGATAGAAACCGTGGTCTGCCTGGCCAACGCCCAGGGCGGCACGCTGCTGGTGGGCGTGGAGGATGATGGCACAGTGACCGGGCTCCACGCCAAACACCGCACCCATCCGACAGCGCTGGCAGCGTTTGTTGCCAATCGTACGGTGCCACCCGTGAGTGTAGAAGCCGATTTCGTGAGTCTGCCGGAAGGCCCGGTGGCGGTGCTCCGCGTCCTGTCTGGACAACAGCCGGTAGCGACCAGCGAGGGGCGACTGCTGATCCGCTACATGGATGCCCACGGTCGGCCGGGCTGCCGTCCCCTGTACCCGCACGAGCTACCCGGCTGGCGAGCCGACCGGGGGACGGTGGATGTTTCGTCGCTGCCGCTACCTGGCGCCAAGTGGGGTGACCTGGACCCGCTGGAATTTGTACGCCTGCGCCGGATGGTAGAAGAGAACCGAGGAGATGCCGCACTGTTGGAGCTCTCTGACGAGGAAACTGCTCGCGCACTGGGGCTGGTACGCGCCGAAAACGGTGTGCTGACGCCCACTCTGACCGGGCTGCTGCTCGTCGGCAAGGAAGCCGCTTTGCGCAACCACGTCCCCACTCACGAGGTCGCCTTCCAGGTGTTGCGTGGCAGTGATGTGGCCGTCAACGAGTTCCGCCGCTGGCCGCTACTGCACATCCACGAGTGGATCTTGCAGGCCATTGGCGTGCGTAACGAGGAACAGGAATTGATGGTAGGCTCGTTTCGTGTGGGCGTACCGCGCTACGACCGGCGCGGCATACGCGAAGCCGTCAACAATGCCCTCATTCACCGCGATTATGGTAAATTAGGTGCCGTCCACGTACAACTCCACGACAACTATGCGCTGATCGCCAATCCGGGAGGTTTTGTGGTCGGCGTCCACGCCGGGAACCTGTTGGCGGTTGCCCCGCGCCCTCGCAATCCTCTGCTAGCCGACGCTTTCAAGCGCATCGGGTTGGTCGAAAAAACGGGGCGCGGCGTGGGCATCATCTATACTGGACAGTTGCAGAACGGCCGTCCGGCGCCGAGCTATGATCGCTCCAGCGAGGCCAGCGTGACGGTAACGCTGGATAGCCGGCCAGGCGACCTGGACTTTGTGCTCCTCTCCGTCCGCGCCAATCGGCGATTGGGACGAGTTGTGCACGTGGGAGAGCTGCTCATTCTGTGGGAACTGTGGCAGCACAAAATCAGCGACGCGCGCGCTCTGGCCCCTATCCTGCAAAGAGATGTAGCCTCCACGGACAGATTGCTAACGGAGCTGGCCCAGGCCGGCCTGCTGCGAGCCGAGGGAACAACGTATCGCCTGGCTCCGGAACTGCTAGGAGAAACCCAGAAGAAGGTCGAGGCGACATTGGCCGATCTGGAAGCCGCCATCCTGTCCTACGTGCAAGCGCACGGCCGCATCACCCGGCGTGAAGTGATGGAGTTGTGCCAAGTGAGTGGCCCACAGGCCTACCGCCTGCTGAAGAAGCAAGTGGACGCCGGCCGGCTGCGCCCGGTCGGCCCGCGCACCGGGCGGGGCGCCGCTTACGAATTGAGCCAAAACGCATAAAAACGCACGCCGTGCGTTTCTACGACAACACCGTGCGTTTAGAAACGCACGAGCATGTTTTGAGTGTCCATTTAAGGGGGACAAGTTATGCAAACCATCCGTGAACTACTATCCCGCGACCTCTCGCAACCCATCGAAGAGGTCATCAAGCTCGACCAGCATGACGAGCAGACCGTGCATACCGAGATCACCGAGTACGTGGCCACCGATCGCATTAAGCGGCAGTACAGGGACATCCTACAAGCCATCGCCGACGCGCCCAGCGATCCCACCGAGGGTGTGGGCGTCTGGATCTCGGGCTTCTTTGGCTCTGGCAAGTCGTCCTTCGCCAAGAACCTGGGGTACATCCTCTCCAACCGCCAGGTGCTGGGTCACCCGGCAGCGGAGCTCTTCATTCAGCAGTTGCGGGAGCAGTCGCCAGGCGATCCCCTGGTTGGGCGCATCGCCGACCTGGTGAACTTCCTCATCGCGCGCTTCGACTCCCACGTCATCATGTTCGACGTGCAGGTGGATCGGGCGGTCCGTCGCGCCACCGAGCCCATCGCCGAGATCATGTACACTGTGCTGCTGCGCGAGCTGGACTACGCCCAGGACTACGACGTGGCCGAACTGGAGATCGAACTGGAGGCGGAGGGTCGTCTGGCCGAGTTCGTCCAGGCGTGCGCGACGATGCTTGGAGACCAGGTGGGCGAAGGTATGCCGGCAGAATCGGTTCCGCTCGCCCTAGCGGGTATACCACCAGAAGCCTACGCCGTGTGGCGACAGGTACGCAAAGGCGCACAGCGCATCCAGCGGGCCAGTGCCGTGCTACACAAGGTGGATCCGGCCACCTACCCCACGCCCGATTCGTGGGCTGCCTCGCTCCAGAAAGGGACCGACGTCACTATTCGCAAGCTGGTGGATCGCACTTTTGAACTGACGGCCAGCCGCCGTCCTGGCTACACCGTCACCTTTGTCATTGACGAGGTGGGCCAATACGTGGCCCGCAGCGTGGAGAAGATCGAAAACCTGCGCGCTGTGGTGGAGCAATTCGGCAAGGAGAGTAAGAACCGAGTGCTGGCCGGCAAAGCCGTCGCGCCGGTGTGGGTCATTGTCACCTCCCAGGAGAAGCTGGATGAGGTGGTGGCGGCCATTGACGACAAGCGGGTACAACTGGCCAGGCTTCAGGACCGCTTCCCGATACGCATTGACATGGCTCCGGCCGACATCCGCGAAGTGGCCACCCGGCGCGTGCTGGCCAAAAAGCCGGAGGCGGAGCCTCTGCTGCTCCAGCGCTTTGACGAGGCTGCGGCCATGCTCAAAACCCACACGCGGCTGGAGCGTACCTCCCGCCGGTTCGAGGCTGCGCGCGACGAGTTCGTGCAGTTCTATCCCTATCTCCCACACTTTATTGATCTGTCCATTGACATCGTGTCGGGCATGCGCCTGCAACCCGGTGCGCCCAGGCACATCGGTGGCAGCAACCGCACCATCATCAAGCAGGCCTACGAGATGTTGGTCAGCGACCGCACCGCACTGGCCGATGCGCCAGTGGGCACTCTGGTCAGCCTGGACCGCATCTTTGACCTGATCGAGGGGAACCTGTCCAGCGAAAAGCAGAAGGACTTCAGCGACATCGCCCGGCGCTCCTCCGATGACCCCTGGCCTGCCCGCACTGCCAAGGCCATCGCCCTGCTGGAATACGTACGTGATTTGCCCCGCACCGAGGCCAACCTGGCCGCGTTGCTCTATCGCAAGCTCGGAGATGACGCCCCGCTGCCCCATGTGAAACAGGCAATCGAATGGCTGCGCGACGCACAGTTCGTCCGTCAGACCGAAAACGGATGGAAGTTGCAGACCGCCCAGGAGAAGTCCTGGACCGCCGAACGAAACGCCCACAATCCCAATCCCCGGGAGCGGAACGATTTGATGGAAGATCGCTTGCGCGTCATCTTCTCCGAGCCAGGCCGGACGCGCTACAAGTATCGCCGCAATTTCCGGGTCGGCGTGGCGTGGAACGGCCGGACCATCACCTCCGGCGAAGCCCAGGTGCCCCTGGTGCTGCGCGTGGCCGACGGGCCAGATGTCTTCCAGACAACATGCGAACAGACCCGCGACGACAGCCGACTTCCTTCCCACCGGAATGACATCTTCTGGGTCATGAGCCTGACCACCGAGATTGACGAGACCGTGGCCGAACTCTACCGCTCGCGGCGGATGGTGGGCAAATACGATCAACTCCGCGCCCAGGGCAAGATCACCAAAGAGGAATCGTCGAGCCTGGCGGCGGAGAAGACGGAGGTCATGCGCTGGGAGGAACGACTCAAGGAACGACTGGAAAGGGGTCTGGCCGATGGCCAGGGGTTCTTCCGTGGCGTTTCCAAGGACGGCGCTGCCCTGGGCAAAACATTGAATGAGATCCTGAAGGCGTTCTTTGACTACGCGGTGCCCGATCTCTATCCCAAGCTGGAGATGGGTTACCGACCGCTCAAAGCGAGCGATGCAGAAGCGATCCTCAAAGCGGCCAACCTCAACGGGCTGCCCAAGGTCTTCTATGGCCCTCCCGATGGTCTGAGCCTGGTGGCCAAGGAGGGGACCAAGTATGTGGTCAACCTGAACGCTCCGGTGGTCAAGGAGGTAGCCGACTACCTGGCCAGCGAGCACTCCTACGGCAACAAGGTCACCGGACGGACACTGGAGAGCCGCTTCGGCGGTATCGGTTACGGCTGGGAGCGAGAGATGCTGTGGCTGGTGCTGGCGACGCTGCTGCGAGGCGGAGCCATCGAGGTCACCTACCAGGGCCGGCGCTATCGCAATCACCTGGACCCGCAGGTGCGAGCGCCCTTCAGCGGCACCAACGCCTTCCGGGCGGCCTCTTTCGCGCCGCGCAAGGCCCCTGACCTGCGAACGCTAGTGGACGCTGCCCGACGCTATGAAGCCCTCACCGGCGAAGAGGTGGATGTGGAGGAGAGCGCCATTGCCCAGGCTTTCCAACGTCTGGCCCGCGCCGAGCTGGAGGCCCTCCTGCCCGTGGAAGCCACCGTCCGCGCCCACCGCATCCCGCTGACCCAGGTGCTACAAGAGTATCGCACGACATTGGAGACCGTCCTCAACAGCCCTTCAGACGATTGTGTCAACATGCTGGCCGGCGAGGGCGCCAGCTTCCAGGACTTGCGAGACCGGGTTGCCACCATTCGCAAGGCGATAGATGAGAAGGGATTAGCCCAACTGCGCTGGATGCGAGCCACCGTTAACCAGGTCTGGCCGCGGCTCCGAACTGAAGGCGTGAATGGAGACTTGGCCGAGCTGTACCAGTTCCTGCAAGCACGCCTGGAGGACGGTACCTACTATCAGGTGCCAGTGGAAGTGACTAACGCATTGAGATCCATGGAGGCGGCCTTTCAGAAGGTACATCAAGTGCGTCATGACCAACGCGCAGCGGCCTTCTCCGAGGCGATAGACGACATCAAGGCCCAGCCCAACTGGCCGCTGGTGCCGGAAGAGATGCAGGAAACCCTGTTGAGACCGCTGACAGCTAGAGCTCACGATTTGGATATGCCGGAGGGCGAATTGGTCTGCACCATCTGCCAGGCCAGCCTGGGCGAGATGGCCTCTGACCTGGCAGCCGTGAAC
Source organism: uncultured Anaerolineae bacterium (assembly GCA_964390805.1). Taxonomy (GTDB): domain Bacteria; phylum Chloroflexota; class Anaerolineae; order VGOG01; family VGOG01; genus CAYMKL01. The sequence goes on from CAYMKL010000121.1 coordinate 7,124, forward strand.
GGCCTGCGGTCAGACGTACTGCTGCGGGTGCAGGAACTGACCGCGCCGGAGGAAACAGTCGAACGGGTGCGGGTCGCCGACGTGACCGGCGTCGGGCAGACCCTCGGCACGCCCGAGGAGGTTGACGAATTGCTAGAGCAATTGCGCGATCATCTGCTCAAGCTCATCGCCTCGGGCATCAAAGTGGTTTTGGAGTAAGGCCATGAATCCCATGATCACCACCCTCAGCCCCAGGCAGACCTTTGAGGACAACATGCGCCCGGCCGTGTTGCTGCTTCGCGTCTATCGCCTGCTCGACTCAAACGATAACATCCTGACCGGGGGCGAAATGCTCAATGCCTTGCGCGATGTCATCCAGGCCTCGGTAGACGAAGACCTGATGCTCATCTACAACGAGGTCTTTCTTGGCCTGGTGCGCGAGCGGGCCCAGTTACCCCGTTCGACATTGCGCCAGGCCACGCTCTGCCACCTCCTACGCCAGGCCGTCGTTGCCTCGTGTACGGCACTTGAAACCTACCTGCCCGCCTTGCTCCGTGCCAGCCTGCCAGTGATGATCCGTGCTCGTGGGCGCGATTTCGTGCCACGTGGTGACAAAGTCGTGAAGAACTATTTCTCCGACTTGCGATTCAGCCTTGATGAGACTTTACGCTTGCTGGATGACGAGAATGCCCCAGAGTATGTCTCAAACAAGATCGTGGGCTTTGTGAACTTCAAGTATCTCAGCAGGGACAAGGGTGTCCACGTCGTGGGCGCTCTTCTGGGGCTAGCTGATCCCTGGGGCGAGATCGCCGTGCGCCTGAACCGGCAGGAAGAAGAACTGACAAGAACTCTGAACGACACGATCAAGCGCCGTAACGACATCGTCCATCGTGCCGACCGCTCCCAGTCCGACCCAGGCAGCGATGCCCAGGAGATCACGTTTGCCTGGACCCAGCACGCAGTGGATACCATAAACCACGTCTGCCTGGCGCTGGACGAACTGGTGGCGGCGCGGGTGGCAGAGTTGGAGGCCATGATCTCGGCATAGGGGCTGCATCAAGAGATGGACAAAGCGCTGCGCAAGGTCATCTACAACATCGTTGTCCAGTGCCGCCGGTTGCTGGAACGCGACCTGACCCTGCAACTGGAGGGCACCTACGGCGTCCACGCCGACGGCACGGTTGAGGCGTTGGAGGGATTGGCCCACCTGGATGCCGTTGGGAGGGCGGATCGCCAAGCTATCGAAGCAGCCCTTCGTCACGAGGAAGTGGCGGGAGCAGGACGGCAAGAGGCGGTGCAACGCTACGTCCGCGAAAGCGCCTTCACCTTCCTCAATCGACTGGCCGCCCTCAAGCTGATGGAGCATCCCAGCCGCGCGCTGATCCAGCCCTCGGTGGGCGTTGGGGATCAGTCCAAAGGCTTTCAGCAGTTCAGCCTGCTGTCGCCAGAGGCGATGCGGGCGCAATCCGATGGTGGCTACAGACTCTACCTGGAGCTGTTGTCCAACGACTTGGGCCAGACGTTGGGCGTGCTCTTTGACAGAACTCTGCCCACCTCGATTCTCTTTCCCTCTCAGCCGTGTCTGCAGCAGGTGTTGGGCCTGCTCAACGACTCGGCCCTGGAATCGGTCTGGGCCGAGGATGAGACCATCGGGTGGATCTACCAGTTCTTCACCCCGACCGAACTGCGCGAGGAGGCTCGCAGGGCTTCCAGTGCGCCGCGCAACAGCTACGAGCTGGCCTTTCGCAACCAGTTCTACACGCCGCGCTACGTGGTGGCCTTCCTGGCGGATAACACCCTGGGCCGGCTGTGGTGGGAGATGAGGGAGGGGGAGACGCGGCTGGCGGAACAGTGCCGCTATCTCGTAAAACGTGACGGCGTGAAACGTGAAGACGTGAAGCGTGATCCGCGTGAGTTACGGGTTCTGGATCCGGCCTCTGGGAGCGGTCACTTCTTGCTCTACTGCTTCGATCTGCTGCTGACCATCTACGACGAGGCTTACGACGACAGTGACCTGGGGGCGGCCTTGCGGCGCGACTACCCTGAGCGGGAGGAGTTCCAGCAGGCCGTACCGCGCCTGATCCTGGAGCACAATCTGCACGGCATTGACATTGACCTGCGCGCCGCCCAGATCGCTGCCTTTGCCCTCTGGCTGCGCGCGCAGCGGGCCTATGCCGAGATGGGTCTCAAGGTGCGCCAGCGGCCCCGCATTGATCACACCCACATCGTCTGCGCCGAGCCAATGCCGGGTGAGTACGACCTGCTGGGCGAGTTCGTGCGCGACCTGAAGCCAGCCGTGCTGGGCAATCTAGTGCGCGACGTCTGGGAGAAGATGAAGCTGGCGGGCGAGGCCGGGAGCCTGCTCAAGATCGAGCAAGAGATCCGGGCGTCGGTGCGCAAGGCGCGGGAGACCCTGGCCAGCCTGCCCCCCGCCATCCAGTTGACGCTGTTTGGCCCAGAACAGCCCCAGCAGTTGCCGCTGCGCCTCGATCCTCGCGATCTGCACGACGAGGCGTTTTGGGCCGAGGCGGAGGACCGGGTGGTGGAATCGCTGCGAGCGTATGCGCAGCGAGCCACCCTGGAGCAGCGGGTTTCGCGTCGCCTCTTTGCCGACGACGCCATCCAGGGCATGGCCTTTGTGGACCTGTTGCAGCGTCCATTTGACGTGGTGCTGATGAATCCACCCTTCGGCGCGGCCAGCGTGGGCAGCAAAGAGTACATCAAGAATGCTTACCCCCGCACCAAGAACGACCTGTACGCCGCCTTTGTCGAGCGAGGGCTGGAGCTGCTGCGACCCGGTGGCTACCTGGGCGCCATCACCAGCCGCACCGGCTTCTTCCTCACCAGCTTCCGCAAGTGGCGAGAGGAGATTCTGCTGAAGGAAGCCCAACTCATCGCCCTGGCCGACCTGGGCTACGGGGTGCTGGATACGGCGATGGTGGAGACAGCGGCGTATGTGTTGGAAAAAACTGCCCCGCCGATTTGACAGATAGTACTAAATATGATACTATCCCATCAGGCAAGTAGATGGAGACTGAACGATGAACAAGACCACTGACTACTACATGAACCTGCCATACACGATCGAGCTGCAGCGCGACGGGGACGAGGGCTGGTTCGTTCGCGTGAAAGAACTGCGCGGCTGCATGAGCCAGGGCGACACCCCGGAAGAGGCCATCGAGATGATCCAGGACGCAATGCGCGGGTGGATTGAGGTCTCCCTGCAAGATGGTGTTTCCATTCCTGAGCCACGTTCCCTGGATGACTATAGCGGCAAATTCGTGGTGCGGGTTCCAGCCTCTCTGCACCGGGACCTGGTGGAAGCAGCCGAACGGGAGGGGGTGAGTCTGAATCAGCATGTTAACGTGGTTCTGGCCCGTGCTGTTGGCCACCCAACGCCACCCTGATCCTCACACGATGCAGGACAAAGGCGATAACGAGTCACCAAAAGAGGTAGAAGAAAGGAGTGAGGACGATGCGTATTCGAGAGATTCTATTCAATGATTTTCGCTCCTTCCGGGGGGAACGTCGCATTTCGTTTGTGGACCCGCAGACCGATACGGTACGGCCGGTGACTGTGTTGGCTGGCTCCAACGGTTCCGGCAAGACATCTGTCCTGGATGCAATCGAGGCACTGCTGGCTTTTGTACTGGAGCCGGACAGGCCCGGAGACCTGGTCCAGGAAGCATGGGAGACCGGTCTGATCTGCATGACGGTGGAACTCTCTTCCGCAGACGTCTACCAGGGCTTGGAGCAGCAATTACTTTTCGACAATGGCCAATCTCGGATCCTGCACATCGCCGTGGGCCAACGGAACCTGGCCAGGTCTGCGGAGAAGGAGTGGCCCAATCTCTTTTGCCACCTCGTGCAGCGGGGCAAGAGTGGTCGGCCGTATGTCCGCAAGACCGCTCTGGCCGGCAAACTGCGCAAAGCAGTGTCACTAATGCACCAGGGCAAGGCCGAGCTCCACGGCGGGTTGCTTTACTTTCCTCACGACCGTCAACTGGGTGTCACACGCGGTGGGCCGATTGAACCACCACCGGAAGAACGACCGTGGAGGTTTCGTTTCTCACACACTGACCGTTGGCAGGGTAGCCTGGAACAGCTCTGGGTATGGCAGAATTACCTGGACCTGGAGAAGGGAACCAGAGAGCGCAACTATCTGCAGCCCTTCGCCACGGCGGTGGAAACGATTCTGGGTCCAGATCGCCCGGTCACCATCCGTGAAGGGCGAGCTTGGGTACCCACGCTCTGGCGCGACGATGGCAGCACGGCCCAGGTCCGATTAGACCAGCTTCCCTCAGGCGAGCAGCAATGCCTTCTCCTGTTCGGGGAACTCACCCGTCGTCAGCGGCCGGGCGTGGTGATCGCAGTTGATGAGATCGAGAACAGCCTTCATCCCACCTTGCAGCGGCTGGTCATGTCAAACCTGCGCGCGATCACACGCGAATGGGACGCGCAGGTGATCGTGGCGACGCACTCGCTGGAGGTGATCAAGTCCGTGCGCGGCGGGGCGTTCGTCAACCTGGATCATCCCGAGGACCGGTTTGACCTGCCTGTACCCGACAATGGCGAAGGGGTTGCGCCATGACAACTTATCCGACGCTGAGCGACATTGAAGTCAAGTGGCGCGCCTCAGGGAGCGGCGTGTGTGTCCTCGTGGAGGGCGAAACCGAACTGGAGGATGCCTGGTTTTACAACACCTGGTTTGGCAGTCGGGCCAGGGAGGTCACGTTCTTCCCCCAAAATGGCTGGGAGAAGGTGGTGGACGCGGTGGCGACCCTGCGGGCCCGGTTGGGTGCCAAGCGTGTGTATGGCATCATAGATCGGGACTTCGAGGAAGACATCAGCTATCCCCCCTTGCCAGCCAATGGCGTCCTGCGCACCCCAAAGTACACGCTGGAGAACTACCTGCTCGACGCTGAGTGCTGGTATCGGTATATCCACCCTCACACCCTGCGCGATCCTAAGCCTGGCTGGGACACACCCGATGAGGCACAGACGACGATTGAGAGCCTGTACCAGGAATGCCTTTCTGTTTCAGCCTACAACTGGACGCTGCGCCAGGTACGAAACTTGGACTATGTGGCGTTCAAGGCGTTGCCAGAGGCCGACAAGTCCTACTGCGGGCACCCCAAGGCATTGGAGACCTTGGGCGACGTACCCACCCGCCTGCGCCACCTCCAGGCCAGGATGGGCCTATCCGATGACCTGGGCCAGATGTACACCGGGCGACTGGCCGTTCTGCGAATGCTTCCCCTTGGCGACCTGGAGCGGGTGGTTTCCGGCAAGGTCGTGCTGAAACTCCTGCAAGAGCGTTTCCCGTTGCGGCTTTCTGGCCGGCAGGCTTGGGACGATGTGCTGAGCGCCTATATGTACATTTGCCCCGACCCGCCTGCTGATCTGGTGACCCTGGTTGACCTTATTCTGCAAGATGCCCACTCATGACCCAAACCATCTTCTTCCGCCTCCTCAAAACCCCCATTGACGACAAAGGCAACGCCCTGGCCGCCCAGATCGCTGCCCTGCACGAGACGCGAAAGGCCGACGAGACCTACGCCTTCGACCCAGCCGACTTCTCCATGATCCCCGGCTCCCCCTTCGCGTATTGGGTGAGCGATTCTTTTCGCCAACTATTCGCGTCGTTGCCGAGAGTGGAAGAGCTAACCGATGCACGGCAGGGAATGGTTACTGCAAATGACTTCCGCTTTGTCCGTGCCTGGTGGGAGATGCCGTCTAGATCACTTGCGTACGCAGCCAAGGAGACCCAAGAAAACCACCGTTGGGCACACTTCGCCAAGGGAGGTACCTATTCCCCCTACTACAACGACATTCATCTGGCAGTTGATTGGGAAAACGAAGGCGAACGCATTCGTAACTTCTTCAAACCTGACGGTCGCCTGGCATCGAGACCTCAGAACATTGAATACTTCTTTCGCCCAGGCTTGACCTGGTCCTTACGCACTCAAAAAGGGCTCAGCTTTCGCCCTATGCCTACTGGTTGTATCTTCAGCCACAAAGGACCGGCTGTGTTTATTCCTGCTGATGACAGTAGGCACGCGCTACTTCTTCTGGCTGTTGTGAACTCGTTGCCCTTCCAAATGCTGGTCGAGCTGCAAATGGCCTTTGGCTCTTACGAGGTCGGTGTCATCCAGCGCACTCCCATCCCCCCGCTCACGGATCACGCATCACGCATCACCCTCCCCACCCTGGCCCGCGAAGCCCACGACCGCCAACGCAACCGCGACCGCACCGATGAAACCACCCACGCCTTCTGCTTGCCTGGGCTTGTCCAACAGCGGGGCGCAGGCTCCCTGCTTGAAGCCAGCCTCGCCCTGGAAGCCGAAGCCCAAGCCACCCAGGCCCGCTTGGCCGCCATCCAGGCCGAGATTGACGACCTCGTATTCGACCTCTACGGCCTGAGCGAAGCCGACCGTGGCCTGGTCCGCACCGAAATGGGCCAATATTCAATACCCAATACCCAATCCCCAATCTTCAACGAAGACGATGATGAGGAAGAACTTACCCCACCCAAAGACCTCCCCGCCCGCGTCCAAAACCTGCTCATGTGGTGCGTCGGCGTGGCCTTCGGCCGCTGGGACGTGCGCATGGCCCTGGACCCCACGCTCTTGCCTGCGCTCCAGGGGCCATTCGACCCGCTGCCCCGCTGCGCCCCCGGCGCCCTCATCGGCACCGACGGCCTCCCTGCCAGCAAAGACAACATCGCCACCGAAGCCTGGCTCCGCGCCCGACAAACTGTGCTCGATCTGCCCTCGCCAATCGAGGACCCAATACCCAATACCCAATATCCCCAGGTTGCCTGGGATGGTATCTTGGTAGATGACCCCACGCACCAAGCCGACATCGTGACCCGCGTGCGGGAAGTGCTGGCACTGCTGTGGGGCGCCCAGGCCGACGACATCGAGCGCGAGGCGTGCGACATTCTGGGGGTTAGCAGCCTGCGCGACTACTTCCGCGACCCGCGCCGGGGTTTCTTCGCCTTCCACATCAAGCGCTACTCCAAGAGCCGCCGCAAAGCCCCCATTTACTGGCTGCTGCAATCGGAGAAGCGCAACTATGCCTTATGGCTCTACATCCATCGTCTCAGGCCAGACGCACTCTTTGCTGCCGGCCGCGACTATGCCGACGCCAAGGTAGCGCTGGAGCAGGCCCGATTGGAGGAGTTGCAGCAAGGGCTGGACGCTCTCAGCAGTAGCGCCCGTCGTCGCAGAGAACGCGAGATCGAGCGCCAGCAGAGGCTGGTGGCCGAAGTGACCGACTTCCGCAATAGGCTGGACCGTGTTGCCCTGTTGAACCTGCCGCCCGACCTCAACGACGGTGTGGTAATCGGCATCGCCCCGCTGTGGGAGTTGGTGCCGTGGAAAGAAGCACAGCGGATGTGGGAGAAGCTGATCGCGGGTGAGTATCCGTGGAGCACGATGGCTCAACGAATGCAGGAACGGGGAATAGTGAAGTAGTGATCTGTAGCAGGTCACATTCAGTTGCTAGAAGAACCGCCCTAGCATAAATGACAAGACCCTGAAAGGAGTGCAACAATGAGCGAATATCAGAGTGATTCTCAATCCACTCAACCGGAGAATTCCACGCATATCTCAAAGAGACCGGAAACCGACCGAAAAGCCAGTGAGGTTGATACTGACATCCCGTTTCTGCTTGCAGAGTATGATCGTCTGAGCCGGATGGAGCTCTCCCAATGGGAAATCTACCATACTCGTTTTAACTCTTTCATGACGGTTGCGCTGGGCGTGATAGCTGCATATGTTGCTCTCGTGACTGCAAACCCACCCATGGTTCCAACTGAGTTTCCCATCCCCGACCTCCTCGCGGCAGTCATTCTTTTGTGGGGTGGGTTTACCTTTTTAAATTTGACCGAGATCAGCTATGGAATAAAGCATCTCGTGAACGCACTACGAGCCATCCAAAGCTATTTCACCAACCGCCACCCCTATCTTATTGAGCACTTGTATTATGATGCCCCTGAGCTTTATGAAGCTCCCACAAGGACGGAGTATTTTGTAGGGCGATGGCTTCTCCACGGTAGCCCAAAGTCAGTCCTGACTGCTGTCAATGGCTGCCTGAGTGCTATCCTGATAGCCAGGCTTCTGAGATGGCTCCAATCATCAATGGCCATTGTCATTCTAGGCACCATTGTCGCATTGGTGATCGTTTGTCTGCTTCATCCACTCTATGTCCGGTTCGCATACCGACGCAGGTATCTAACACCCTAGCCGTCGAACTGCCACAATTGCATTTAGAAAGACCACGTTTGCCCGGTCATATCCCACCCATCCCGTACTCGGAGGACAGCATGGCTCTCGTAACCGAAGCTCTACTTGACCAGCTTCGCAAACAAGTAGAAACACGCGGCACGGTTGTCTGGTTTGATCCAGAGAAAGCGTACCTGGAACTGGCTCAGTCGCTTATAGCCGAGGTTTTAGCTGGTGCCGTTGTACATCGCTACGATCCAGAGCGCGGCTTCATCTGGCTGCGCCGCCAATTGGAACCGCTCTGGGCAGAGAGGACCGATCCGCCCCGGCTGATCATCTACGTGCCCCTGGCCCAGGCAGAAACGCGCCACGCGCTGATCGAGTTCGAGGTGGCCGGTGTGAGGATGCAACCCGGTCAACAGCCGCCGGAGCAGAACACTGCTTTGGCCGCCGTAGCCCGACGGGCGCTGGGGGCTGTGTTCCCACCAGCAGCTCTGGAGGAGATTGTCAGCCAGGTGGAGGTCGGGCAGTTGTCCCTGACCGAGTTAGACCAATTGGCAGAAAAGGGTGCCGAAGCACGGACCGGCGCGGTGGCCGTCATCTTCGGCAGCGGGAACACCTCCGAGGTGGCGATTCGCTTCCTGGCCGACCCGGCGCTGGACACCGAGATCGAGGCCCGGCAAGCCCTAGGCAACCTGGCGGGGTTGCTATCTGATGCGCTGGGGGTTCCCTTTCCGTCCGATCAGGGCCCCGCAGCACTGCGAGCGCAACTGGCCCGCCAGGTACTGGTCACCGACTTGATCGAGGCACTGGGGAAGAGCGTGCCCCAGGCGCTCCGCACGTTTCCCGTCGCCGAGCGACCAGTAGCCCGCCAGGCTGCCGCGAATCTGGCCCAGGCCTGGCGCAACCGGCGCGACGTGGCCGACAGCTACGTCCATTGGGCTGGGCGAGTGCAGGCTGAGATTGGGCTGAACTCCCTAGACCTGGGCTTGGACGCCCTGGCCCGAACCGAGACCTTTTCCGCCAGTGAAGCCCGGCTGCAAAGGGAAGTTGAAATAGCTCTGGCCAAACGACCCAACTCGCGCCTGGTCGAACTGGCTGCAGCACGGCTCAGTGGCTTCTGGTCAGCGCAAAAGCCGGAGATTAAGGCCCGTTGGGAGGTCATCCTGGACGCCGGCCGGGTGTTGGTCGAAGCAGCACGGGTAGAGAGTACACTCAAGGGCAAGAAGTGGTCGGCTGGCGCGCTACTGTCCAACTATGCCCTTGGCGATCAGCCGTGGTGCAATCTGGATACCGCCCAGCGCCACCTGGAACGCGATTTCCACCGCTTCGAACTCGACGTTCAGCAGCACGAGTCGCTGATTCGGTTGGTGGCCCAGGCCCGCCAGCGCTACGCTGCCGTATCCGATCATCTGGCTGAACTCTTTACGCGGGCTTACGCCGCCGACCAGTTCGAGCTCCCCAACGTGTTGCTCCAGGCCGACGTCTATCGAGAGGTCGTGGCCCCGGCAGCAAAGAGCGGGCGCGCGGCTTACATCCTGGTAGATGCCTTGCGTTTTGAGATGGCCCGGGAACTGATCTCCATCCTCGAACCGGGATGGGCATACGAGCTAAGCCCGGCGCTGGCCACGCCACCCACCATCACCGAGATCGGCATGGCGGCCTTGATGCCCGGCGCGGAAAAGGGGCTCACGGTGATGCCTGCCGGGGGCAACAAGCTGGCGCTCGCGGTCGGCGACAACACACTTAAAACGCGCCAGGCGCGGCTGGCCTACTTTCAGGCGGCTGTGGGAGAGGGCGTGGCCGTGGCCCGGCTGGATCAACTGGCACCGCTGTCAGATACCCACTTGAGGCAGACTCTCAAGTTGGCCAAGGTGATCGTGGTCACGGCGACGGAAGGAATTGATGGCCTGTGCGAGAACAACCCGGCGCTGGCCCGGCGCATGCTGGACGACGTTCTCAACCAACTTCGCCGGGCGATAAAAGCACTCTTCGGCCTGGGGATACAAACCGTCGTCATCAGCGCCGATCACGGCTATCTCTTTGGTCAGGAACTGTCAGTTGGCGCGAAGATGGACGCACCAGGGGGCAAGACAGCGACCCTCAAACGTCGGGTATGGGTTGGCCAAGGTGGAGCGAAGTCGCCCAGCTTTCTGCGCGCGCCTCTTTCCGCCTTTGGCATCGGCGGAAACCTGGAGATCGCCACACCCTGGAATCTTTCCTGCTTCAAGGTCAAAGGCGGCGCGATGGAGTACTTTCACGGCGGTCTGTCGCTGCAGGAACTGGTCATTCCGGTGCTGAGTGTTCGCCTGGCCGTCGCCCTGGCGCCGGCGGCAGTTGCTCGGGTACAGTGGGCACTGACCCTCGGCAGCCGCGCCATATCCACGCGGTTTCTCTCCGTCACGGTGGAGGGCCGCTCCGAAGAGCTGTTGCCGGTAGAGCCACCGGCCATCCGAGTCGAAGTGCGGGGGGCTGGCAACCAACCCATCTCGGTACCGGTGTCGGCCAGCTACGGCTTCCAGGAGGCCACCAAGGACGTCCAACTGGCCTTGGATGCCGACGAGCCCCAGGCGATAGCCACAAACACCGTCACGCTGATGATTACCGAGACGCCAGCGGTGGACGAGGTGACGGTTCACTTGCTGGACGCGACCACCGGGGTCAGCCTGGCGCGCCTGGACCACGTCCCATTCGCCATCACGCTGTAGATCGCTTGACACAAGTTCCACGTTTCACGTTTCACGTTTTACGAGGTGACAAAATGCCCGAACTGGACCGCAAAGTAAACGAAGTCTTCGCAGGCAAAGTGGTGCGCAAGGACCTGGTTCGCCAGGTCAAGGTGGGCGCCAACGTGCCGACCTACGTGCTGGAGTATCTGCTGGGCAAGTATTGCGCCACGGACGATCCCGTCGCGGTCGAGGCCGGCCTGCGTTTGGTGAACAACACCTTGACCGATCACATCATCCGCCCCGACGAGGCCATGAAGGCCCAGTCGCGGGTGAAGGAACGGGGCCAGCAGCGGTACATTGACAAGGTGCTGGTGCGTCTGGACGGCACCAAGTACTGGGCCGAGGTGGTGAATTTCGGAAATCGCTTCGTGCACATTCCCGACACCTTCGTGCGGCGCTACGAGCGGTTGCTGGAGGGAGGTGTCTGGACCCAGGTGGACATCGAGTTCCGTGCCGAGGAGGAGGTTGGCGGCAAGACACGGCCCTTCTTCATCACCGACCTCAAACCGATTCAAGTGGCCGCTTTCAGCCTGGACGATTACTGCGCCGCGCGGGGCGAACTGACGACCGATGAATGGCTCGACCTGCTGATCCGCTCCATCGGGTTTGAGCCGCCCTCCTTTAGCCGACGGGTCAAATTGCTCATGTTGATGCGTCTGGTGCCCATGGCTCAGCGCAACTACAACCTGATCGAGCTGGGTCCCAGGGGCACCGGCAAGTCGTACGTCTATCGTGACCTTTCGCCCTATGCTATCTTGATCTCGGGCGGCAAGACGACCGTGGCCAACCTGTTTTATAACATGAGCACGCGCCGGGTCGGTCTGGTGGGACTGTGGGACGCAGTCGCCTTCGACGAGGTGGCTGGCATCAGCTTCCGTGACAGGACCGCCCTCCAGATCCTCAAGGACTACATGGAGAGCGGTAGCTTCAGCCGGGGTCGGGAAGAACTGGTGGCGGAAGCCTCGATGGTCTTCAACGGCAACATCAACCAGCCCGTTGACGTACTGGTTCGCACTGGCACGTTGTTCCAGCCTCTACCAGAGGACATGCAGGACATGGCGCTCATTGACCGTCTGCATTTCTACCTACCTGGCTGGGAGATACCCAAGATGCAAAACGAGTTCTTCACCGACCACTACGGCTTTGTGGTTGACTATCTGGCCGAAGCGCTGCGTGAGTTGCGCCGAAGGAACTACACGGAGGCATTCGACCGCCATTTCAGCCTGGGCAGCCAGTTGAACACGCGGGATGCCAAAGCCGTCCGCCGCTCTGTGTCTGGCCTGGTCAAGCTCCTGCACCCGGCCGGCGATCCCAGCCGGGAGGAGGTGCAGGAATACCTGGAGTTGGCCCTGGAGGGGCGTCGCCGTGTCAAAGAGCAGTTGAAGAAGATGGGCGCATTCGAGTACTACCACACGTCTTTCTCTTACATAGACACGGAGGCGATGCAGGAGCACTTCGTTGGCGTGCCCGAGGAGGGTGGTCAGCGGCTGATCAGCCAAGACCCCATGCCGCCCGGCAGCGTCTACACGGCTGCCCTGACCGACAGTGACAAGGTGGCGTTACACCGTATTGAGGTCAGTCGCATGAGCGGTTCAGGTAAGCTGCGCATCACCGGCAGCCCTGACCGGGCCATGAAGGACTCCATTGTCACTGCCTTTGACCACATCAGGGCCAACAAAACGCGGCTGGGCATCGAGCGCGACGTGGACAGCTACGACTTTCACGTCCAGATCGTAGACCTGATGCACAGCAAGGAGGGATCGCAGGGAGGTGTGGCTTTCTTTGTGTCCCTGTATTCCCTGCTGCGGGAGAAGCCGGTGCAGGCTGGCCTAGTCGTCCTGGGGGAAATGACCATTCAGGGAAACATCCTGCCGGTCCGTTCCCTTCTGGAACCGTTGCAAGTCATCATGGACAACGGCGCCAGGCGGGTACTGGTTCCCATCGGCAATCAGCGCCAGTTCATGCAAGTTCCGCCCGACATCCTGGAGCGAGTGGACCCGATCTTTTACTCGGAGCCGCTGGCAGCGGCGTTGAAGGCGCTGGGGATGGGATAGCATCTGATACCTCCTCATAGCCTGTCGGTCTCCAAACCCATTTGACACAATAGAACATTTGTACTATACTTGATTGCAGTGGATTCGATTTCACCGGACGGATGAGGGTACCAAGAGCAACGTTATGAGACACGCCGGACCTCGGCAAGCCTGGTTAGTTTGCTGGTGCCGATAGAAACGATCTGGAGTCATGGAAACATCACAGCGCCAAGCCCTATTACTGGAAGTCAAGCAACTCGTCGCTGAGGCCAAGTCGGGACTACACGGCGGGACAGCGTTTCTTGATGGCCTGCGCTATGGTCTGACATTGGCCGGTTTGATGGAAGATCGCGAGGTGAAGCAGAACTGGGCGCGCGGTGAGGCGCTGGCTGATCAATCACTTCAGAGAACTTCCGTCCCCTAACTATCGCCCACGCCGGGCGTACACGACACAAGAAAACGCCACTTGCGTCAACCGTGCAGGTGGCGTTCTGCGTTTTGCCAAATAACAGGAATCAAGGGGCTAACAGCATGGCTTGTACAAGCCTACACCGGGTGTAGGGTATGTAGGGTTGTGCAGGCTTTGTAGGCTATGTAGGCTTTTTCAAAGGGTCGTTTGTCGAATGTTTTTTGTAGCCCATAGGTCCCCGCCTATCGACGTCCCCGGATCAGGAGCTCGCCATACTCGATCCATCTGTCTTTCTCCTCCTCGGTAAGCACCTGCCAGACCGCCTCGGCTTCTTCCAGGCGATAGGTGGGCAAGACACGCTGGGGCCGCCCATAGCCGGCCAGGGCCATGAGATTGACCTCAGGGACTTTGAAGAATAGGGCCAGCTTGGTGATGGTGTCCTCGTCGCCTCGCTTGGTGTGGCCAGCGATGAAGTTCCAGATCGTTGCTGCGGATAGACCCGCCTGCAGCGAAGCCTGGCGGAGACTGATCCCCATCAGCTTGCATGCTTGCTTCAGGAAACCTGGCAGGTCCTCGGCCGTCTCAGAGAGACGGACTAGCTCATCTTGTGTTGTTTGCATTTCCTG
>CAYMKL010000122.1:0-20871 GCA_964390805.1 uncultured Anaerolineae bacterium
CAAGCATATTGTCCCCCTGAATGGGGACAGTCGATTGTATACACGACGTAGTCAAATTAGATATGGCACCTAGATTGGCGCATTGACGATCACCTTGGTCCCTTGGCCGGGTTCTGACTGCACCACCAGTGTACCTCCCAGCAACCGGGCGCGTTCATACATACCAATGACCCCCAGCTTACCCATAGCCGCCAGGTGGTTGACCGGTGTTGGGGGTTTGAATCCTTTGCCGTCGTCCTGTACCGTCATCCTGATAGCGCTGTCGGCTAACTCAACTGTGGTGACGACTTGGGTAGCCTGAGCATGTTTCATGATATTGTTCGATGCCTCCTGCGCTATGCGGAAAAACGTCAGCTCTACCTCAGATGCAAGGCGTCGTTTCCCACCCATTACCTGAAGCTCTGCCCGGAGGCCAGCTCGATTCAAATCCGCTGTCAATTCCTCCAGGGTAGGCAAGAGACCCAGATCATCCAAGGTAGAAGGCCGAAGGTCCTGGCTAAACCTCCGCACCCTCTGTATCATATCATCTACCAGTTCATGGATCTCTCTGATATGCTGGGGGGTGGTCTCAGGTAGCTGCCCATAAGAAGCTGCTAGAGCTTCGAGCCGGCGCGAGAGCCCGACAAGGGATTGGATTGTGTCATCGTGAAGCTCGCGGGCAATACGTCGGCGCTCATTCTCCTGCGCCCGGGTGATTCGGCGAGCGTAGAAACGCATGTTGTCATACAAGTACGCGTTTTCAATCGCAATGCCGGCCTGACGCCCGATGCCAGCGAGGATGGCCAGATCTCTAGCGAAAGGGTGCCCTGCCTCATCAAAAGTGAAAAGGCTTAGCGCACCAAACGTCCTCACGCCACTCACGATGGGTACTGCCACCACGCTGGCGAGACCGGCCTGGACAAACTCAGGTATGGCCTTGGCATAGGTTTGGTAATCATCAACAACTATGAGGCGACCGGTAGCCATAACTTCTCCAGATAGCCCCTCCCCCTCAGATACTGTCACCTCGGCCAATTCCCGAGGCAAATTGTGAAGATATGGATAGATGATAACATCTCTTTTCTCATCCCATAAGGCGACAACCCCCCCGTCAGCACCTACCAACTCCTCGGCAATCCGCATCACCTTGGGGAGAACTTTGTCCAGCTCCAGTTCTGTGGTGATTTCCTCAACCACTTCGTACATGCAGCGCTCGATTTGTAATTGCCTATCAACATCCTGCAGCAGGCGGGCGTTCTTGATGACCATGCCGATTTCATTGCAAATGGTGGTCATCAGCTTCAATTCCCTATGAAAAGAAGGGCAGGGTTCAGGACTGCCTATGACAAGAAGACCGTTGACCTTGCCTTCCGAGCGTAACGGCATGGCCAACTGATGTTCCAGGCCCTCGCAGTGCGCCAGCATCCTGGCCGACTTCAAGCCGCTGGCAGACGCAGTTATCTCAGTCGGCAAGTGGCGATGAGCAACGAGGGTCAATCCCTGCTCCTCCTCATCCAGAAGATACACCGCACCGGCTTCCACATTCATCGCCTCCAAAATTCTGTCCAAGACATCGTTTAGAATCTGCTCCAGTTCCAGGGATTGGGTCAACGCGGTATTGATGGCTCTGATTGTTTTCAGCCGCGAAACAGCCCTTTGTTTGCCCCCCAGCATCCACACCACGAGGTGGCCGATGATGGCAACAGCAATTACCTCCGCAAGATCATCTACTGGGCGAGATGAGATCAGGAAAACACGGGGAAGCATGAGCAGTGCAACGATGGCCAGAGCTACCAGCCCCCCCGTGTGCCCGAAGGTAGCGGTTGCGCTGATTATGGCGAGGATGAACATGACGCGCACTACTGCATATTGAGCCAGGGGGTATGAGGCTAATGATCCTATCTGAGGAGTATAATAGTGGAGAAACGTAGCGCCGGCCAGCATGGATATGAGGATCCAAAAATCACGATTGCCTCTGATTTCCTTCAGTTTGTTTCTAGTCAGCGTCGGAATCATCATCGTTCTCTTCATTAGCAATGCCAGAACAACTCTCTAGAGTGTATCCTCGAAAGTAAGCCAACCTCTCTTGAGACCGCCCACCACCGCCTCGGTGCGGGAACCAACACACATTTTGTTGAAGATGTTGGCCAGGTGCGTCTGGACCGTCCGCACGCTGATGCTGAGTTCGCGGGCGATCTCATGGTTTGACATCCCTTTGGCAGCTAGTTTCAGAACCTCTAGCTCCCGCTCAGTGAGCGGAGCCAGGGCATTCTCCTTACCATTGCGTTTTCCTGTAGGTTGGGCGAATCGGTTGATCACCTTGCGGGCAATCGCTGGGTGAAGTATAGACTCGCCGGCGTGCACAGACCGGATAGCATTGGCCAGCTCATCAATGTGCACATCCTTCAGCAAATAGCCAGCCGCTCCTGCCTCCAGGAAGGCAAAGACATATTGTTCGCTATCGTAGGCGGTGAGTACCAGCACCGCGATAGTCGGATCAATAGCCTTGATCTGCCTGGTGGCTTCTATGCCATTGAGCTTGGGCATAGCGAAATCCATGATAACCACATCAGGTCGCTGTCTGATGGCTAGCTGAACGGCCTTCTTCCCATCGCCAGCCTCAGCCACAACATCCAAGTCGTCCTCCCGCCCCAACAATGCCTTGGTGCCCTCCCGTACCATAGCATGGTCGTCAGCCAGCAGAATCCTGATCTTGTCCACAGTGCTATCCACTACCCTTTCCCAAACCAGTCAATGTTTGAAGCACGACTCAAAAAGCATGAACGCTCGAGTACAGTTGCTTAAGCAAGAATGCTTACCCTGAGAGCCAAGTCCATACGCATTCTCTGTTAAGGCAAATACGTGCATAAAATGGTTATTCCAGCCGATGACAGTTCTCAGTAGATGTGCTATACTAGGCACAACAAAATCAAAACAATAACAGAGGAGATAAAAAATGAGCGCTAAGATATTAGACGGCCGAGCATTGGCCAAGGCAAATCAAGTCGAGATCAAGAAAGAAGTAGCATTGTTCCAGGCGGATCAGGGCATCACTCCAACCTTAGCCCTGGTACGTGCGGGCTGGGATCCGGCCTCAATCAGCTACGCCAAGATGATCAAGCGGACCTGCGAGCAGGTAGGCATTGCCTTCCAGTCTCACACTCGGCCCACGGACGTGAGCGAGGATGAGTTGGTAGACCTGGTACAGAAGCTGAATGCCGCCAAGGAGATACATAGCATCATCATCCAGAAGCCACTGCCCGAGGGGATCACCGATGCCGTGGTGGTCGAAGCCCTTGATCCCGCCAAGGACGTAGACGGTGTCCACCCCCTGAACGCCGGACGGCTGGCCCAGGCCGCCTTCGTTGACCGGCCCCAGGATGTAGGGCCCTACTTTGTGCCATCTGCTCCGCTCGCTGCTATGGAAATCATCGAGCATTACAACATCGAGACAGACGGCAAGCGGGCAGTGATGGTAGCAGCCAGCAACCTGATCGGCAAGCCTATGGCCCTTCTGCTGGTGCAAAACTGGGCCACGGTGACTGTTTGCGACCTCCACACCAACCCCTTGTACGAGATGACCCGTGAGGCCGACATACTCTGCGCTGCCACGGGTGTAGCCCACCTGATCACTGCTGAGATGGTCAAGCCTGGCGCCACGGTGCTCGATTTCGGCTTCGCGAAGCTGGATGACAAATGGGTTGGCGACGTGGATTTCGAGGCTGTCAAGAACGTTGCCAGCGCCATCACCCCCGTCCCTGGCGGCATCGGCCCCATGACCAACGTGATGCTCATGCAAAAGGTGGTGAAGGCAGCACAGCGACAGGCTCGATTCGGGATCAAATTCGCGACCCGCGTTGCCCCAGCCAAGCTACGCCGGGTCGCCTGAGAAATTAGAGCAATCCAGCAATTGGGAGAGGGATGGTTTGTGACTGTGCGACGATTGATCAAGCCATCCCTCTTGCTTTTACTTCATTGATGTGAATCCAATCCCAACCGAATCACTGCCCTCACCCGTCAACGTCTTTGGTCTCTCGGATGGCCCTCGCTCCAGCGATGGTCCTTTCCGGAACGTAGGTCTGGGAGTCTGTCCGTCGCAAGATGGCTATGTAGCCCTGGGCGTTCTCTACGTCCTGGGCAGTGATGCCATATCGCTCGATAGCCTCGTGGTCAAAGTCCACCAATTGGAAGGGCCTCTTACAGCTTCTCCACCACCAGGTCGTAGATGACATCGCGCATGACGCCTCTGCCTGCCAGCAGGCTGTCGAGCTTGGCGCGCTTCTGGGCGGCGAACTCTTTGTCCTTGAGGGAGCCCAGGTTGATGAGCACGTTGAGAGCCGCGCTGCGCAGGGCGGCTTCGGCCATCAGCACCGCCACCCCGGCATCGCTCACAGCCCAGACATTGCCCTTTTCGGCAGCGGGCATGCACAGGTCCATGACCTTGACCGCAGCCTCGGCGATGCGCAGCGGCACGTCGGTGGCGCCTTTCAGCGCCTCCTGCATGACCCTGGTTCGCTCGGCCTTCTGTTCCTCGGTCTCGCGGGGCATCTTGGCCGCTTTCGAGTAGGCGGTGTAGGCCTTAACGTCCTCTTCCAGCAGGTCGGTCAGCTCTTTGCGCAGCGCCTCCGACTTCTCCAGCAGGGCCTTGATGTCTTCCTGCACATCAGCGTATTTCTTCTTGCCCAGCGTCAAGTTGCAGACCATACTGACCAGTGCCGCGCCCAAAGCGCCTGATATGGCCGCCACACTCCCCCCACCGGGGGCGGGAGCTGAACTGGATAGCTCGTCCAAAAACGTGGTTACAGGTTTTTCGGTTAACATCATTGTTCCTCCCTTTTTTGGGTTTAAGAATAGGACAAACTGGATAGGATTGGCCTTCCGTTCGGCAAAGCCTCCCGACCGCTGCCGCTGGGGGCTCGGCTGGAGACCTTAGCCCAACAAGAGATAATAGGATTACCAGAGGGGTCAACTTCCAAAATCGCGAGGGTTGGAGCGGAAGTCTCGCAGCGAGGTTTGAAAGCCAAAGCTCCAAAAGGAGTGAGTTCGTAGATGTGTTTGGCTTGGTTGAGGAGCACGCTCTCCTCCAGAATGGGATTTCAGACACTTGTCACTAATTGACAGCACAAAGAGACAGGTTTGTCTGCCCGTCTCTCAGCCTGTGTATTATATCACAAAAGCCTAGAGGAGGCAAATGATTACTCCCCGCAGATTCCCCATCGGTACGGGAGGCCGCGAGGGTTTGCCGCTCTGGGATGGACATTTTGGTGGAAATAGGGTAGAATAATGAGCAAAGCTAATAGGGGGCTGTCGTGGAGACATTGGCTGACAAAAGCTATATTATCCCCAGGGATGCCCGGACCCTCCTGAGCAGGCTACCATTCTTAGTCTTGGCTCTCTTGGTACTTGGGGTCGGTCTCGTCTCGTATGTCCATGACCTAAGCCTGCCGGCTCTGGGCTTCAACTGGAACAACACTGATGGTGTTGTATTTGCGCTTCGTGAAGGTGGGCCGGCGGAGCGGGCAGGCTTGCAGAGAGACGACATCTTCCTCAGCTTGGAGGGTGTGCCTCTAGACGAGAGGGATGAATTCAGGCAAGCCTGGAAAGAAATCAAGAGCCATCAGACTGCTACCATCACGATTGAGCGCGGCGAGCAGGAGAAATCCTTAACCTTCGCAGTCGAGGCCATGCCTCTCTTCTTGGAAGGTTATGGCATTTACTACCTGATAGCTCTGGTCTTCTGGATCGCAGGTGTCCTCGTCTATCTCGGTCGGGGCCAGGACAAGACAGCGACAGTTTACCTCGTGTTCTGCCTGGCAGTGGCGGTGGCCTCTTTCACCAACACCAACGTCAACGTCTCTTTCATACGCTGGACCAGCATGTTGCAGCGCGTCAGCACGGGTCTGGTGGTGGGACTGTTCTTACACTTTTCCCTCGTCTTCCCTGAGGAAAAGCGGATAGGCCGAAAATGGCGGATCCCCATCCTGGCTTTGTTCTATCTGCCTGGGTTGGCATTAGGTTGTCTGAACGCCTATCTATTCCCCTTGCAGCTCAAAGGAGAGTTTGGCTCATTGTTCGACTTACTCTTCCTCAGCCTAGCTCTGAGCTTTTTGGGTTGGATTGGCAATTTGGTTCACACCTACGTGACCACAGTGTCTGCGGAGGTCAGGGAGCAACTGCGGGAGATGGGAGGGGGAATCACCCTCACCCTCTTGCCGTTCATCATCATGCTGGTATCCAACATCTTCGCGGGGAGAGCCCTGGTAGATGCCCGCATCGTCGTCACCTCGGCCGTCGCCTTTCCCATGGCCCTCACCTACGCCATCCTCAAACAGCGCTCGTTGCTGGACGTAGACCGTCTCGTCCGTTGGGGCTTGGTTTACACCATGCTGGGGATAACCGTAGTAGCCCTTTACATTCTGATGGTCTCCGTATTGGCTGGCCTGTTCGGAACAGCCATATCCTGGGGAGTCTTGCTCATCGCCCTGGTCTCCGCCGTGATCGTCGCCTTTCTCGTTGCTCCCCTGAGGAACAGGCTGCAAGTCTTGATCGAACGCCTTTTCTGGCGGTAATGCCCGTTGGACAAAAGCGCCGTTTTGGGATATAATAGGTCTGTCTGAGACAGCCCGATATAATCATCAGAAAGACACCGACGGAGACGAGTAGGCAGCACTAGACTTCCAGAGAGTCGCCGATTGCTGGAAGGCGATAGTCATAGGCTGTTGAAATCCCCTCCTGAGTCGCCAGCGGAAATGGCGTTTGGCGGATAGCAGATAGCGAATAGCCGATAGCAGATGGCAGATCGCTATCAGCTATCGGCCATCAGCTATCAGCCAGTAGCCAGATTATGCCAGGCCGGATGCTCCCGTTATCGAGCCGGAGTCCGAGGACTCCATGAGGTTGCTGTCTGCGAGGCGGCAACGAAATAAGGTGGCACCACGAGCGCTCTTCGTCCTTATCAGGGATGAGGAGTGTTTTTATTAAACTAAAGGAGGAAGTTTGTCATGCTTGATCTAAATTTCGTACGCGAGAACCCAGACCAGGTCAAAGAGGCTCTGGTCAAACTGAACACCGACGCGCCCATTGACGAGATCCTGGCCCTGGACGAGGAGCGGCGCACTCTGCTGACGGAGGTGGAAGCCCTGAAGCATCAGCGCAATGTCACCTCTGAAAAGATCGGGCGCATGGCGAAGGGAGAAGAACGCCAGGCTCTCATCGCAGGGATGCGCCAGGTGGGGGAGCGCATCAAAGCCCTGGATAGCCAAGTGAGCGATGTGGAAGAACGGCTTGAGGAGGCCATGCTTCAGGTGCCCAACATGCCCCACGGGACGGTTCCTGTTGGCAAGGATGACAGCGAGAACCTGGTGGTGCGCACTGAGGGGGAACCTCGCCAGTTCGATTTCGAACCACTGCCGCACTGGGATTTGGGGCCGGTGTTGGACATCATTGACTTCGAGCGGGGGGTGAAGCTCTCTGGCACGCGCTTCTATGTGCTCAAGGGTCCGGGAGCCAGGCTTCAACGGGCGCTCATCACCTGGATGCTCGACCTGCACGTGAAAGAGCACGGCTACACCGAAATCTACCCGCCCTTCGTCGTCAAGCGAGAAGGCATGGTCGGAGCAGCACACTTGCCTAAGTTCGAGGACAACATCTACCACGACGTCGAAGACGACCTCTGGTTCATCGGCACAGCCGAGGTTCCGCTGACCAACCTGCATCGCGACGAGATCCTGAGCGCGGACCAGTTGCCGCTGTCCTACGTGGCCTACACGCCCTGTTTCCGCCGGGAGAAATTCTCCGCCGGCAAGGACACGCGGGGCATCAAGCGAGGCCATCAGTTCGACAAGGTGGAGATGTACAAGTTCGCCACTTCGGAGAACTCCTACGAGGAACTGGAGAAGATGGTGGACAACGCGGAGGACGTGTGTCGAGGATTGGGCATCCCCCACCGGGTGGTGCAGATGTGCACCGGCGACCTGGGCTTCGCTGCCGCCAAGAAGTACGACGTTGAGGTTTGGGCTCCAGGCTGCGAGGAGTGGCTGGAGGCCAGCTCTTGCTCCAACTGCGAGGGCTTCCAGTCCCGCCGGGCCAACATTCGCTACCGGCCGGAGCGCGGCGCCAGGCCTGAGTTCGCCCACACCCTCAACGGAAGCGGCCTGGCCCTGCCCCGAACTCTGATCGCTGTCATGGAAAACTACCAACAGGCCGATGGCAGCATCGTCGTTCCTGAAGTGCTGCGGCCCTACATGGGCGGGATGGAAGTCATCAGCTAGGGCTGCGTGAAACGTGAAACGTCAAACGTGAATCGCTGCCAGCAGGTCGAATCCCCTTGACGCCGAAATTAGAACAGAAAAGCTCGGAAACGCTGTGCGCTTCCGAGCTTCTTCATTGAACGACCCACAGATTTTAGTACAGGAACATCGGCTTGCCGTGGACGTGCCAGACCTTGGGCCGGTACTCTTCGACGTCGTACAGAGCACGCACGTCCACAGTCTTTACCCCCAGCAATGGCGACTCCGCCGTCACGTCGGTGTAACGCCCATCACGCAAGGCCACCATGCGCCCAAACTTTTTCGTCGCAATCAGGTCCATGGCGATATTGGCGTAGTTGATGGCAACCATAACGTCCAAGGCATCCGGCTCCCCGGAGCGCATCAGATAGGCGACTTCCTGCATCAGCGTCTGTTCGCCCGTTATCTTCTCCAGCCTGGCAGCGGTCACAGCACCGATGCCACCCAGCTTTTTGTGCCCATAGGGGTCAAGCCTTTCGTCCTTATGGACAGTTTCCTCACCTATGATCTTGGCCCCTTCGGAGATGGTCATCATGGCGTAATGGCTAGGGTTGGCGCGTTTGTCCCCCATCAGCAAATCGGCCAGTTTCTCGATGTCGAAACGGACTTCGGAGATGATGGCCCGATCTACACCGGCCAGATATGCAGAGATAAGCGAGGTCTCCCCACAGTGGCGCCCAAATAGCTCGATGATCCCGATACGCTCGTGAGAGCCAGCAGAGCTGCGCAGTTGGTGGATGAAACCGACGCTGCGGGTGACTGTGGTCGAAAAGCCGATGCAGAAATCGGTCCCAAAGACATCGTTGTCCATTGTCTTGGGGATGGATACGATGGGGAACCCCTCACGGTACAGCCGGGCGGCGTATCCCAGCGTGTCCTCACCACCGATGGGGATCAACACGTCAATGCCCAAATGGTTCAGATTGTTGAGCACGTGAGAAGTATAGTCCAGTAACCCTCTATTGTCGGGCTCCCGTCCTTCTGGTTTCAGAAAGGCCGGTGCTCTTTCCGGCAGCACGCGACTGGGGTTGACCCGGGAGGTGTGCAAGAAAGTACCGCCGGTGCGATCAATGGTGCGAGTGTTAGCCTTACTCAAAGGTTGGATATAACGCTCGTGGGTTTCAGGGTCATCCGGGTTGTAGTGCAGCAGACCCATCCAGCCGCGCCGAATGCCGACTATCTCGTAGCCTTCACTCTCGCCGCGGTAGGCCACCGTCTTGATGGCAGCGTTCAAGCCAGGGACATCCCCGCCGCCAGTTAGTATTCCAATCCTCATAAGTCTCCTCCCGTAAGTTTAGCCTGATCTATCCAAACCCGGTACATCAATTTGCTCCCGCTGGATCTGGCGATCCAGCGGTTTGACGGCGGATTTGACAATCCACCGCGAGCGATTGTGTTCTACTGAAACGGGGATTTGGCAATCCCCTCAGAGCGATTTTGGGGCTACCCAAACTCGCGGAGGAACTGTTCGGCCTTGTCAACGTCCTCGCGGCTGCCGATGAACAGGGGCACTCGCTGGTGCAGTGACTCTGGCTGTATGAGCATGATGTCCTGCGTGCCGTCGGAGGCGCGCCCGCCCGCCTGTTCGACGATGAAGGCCACGGGCGCCGCCTCGTAGAGCAGCCGGAGTTTGCCGTGCGGTTTCTTGGGATCCCTGGTGTCGGCCGGGTACATGAAAATGCCGCCCGCCAGCAGGTTGCGGTGAAAGTCCGCCACCAGCGTGCCAATGTAGCGCCCCGAACAGGGTCGGCCGGTAGCCCTATCGGGCGCCTTCAGGTAATCCACGTAGCGGCGAACGCCCTCGCTCCAGTAGTGATAGTTCCCCTCGTTAGTGCTATAATACTTGCCTCGGGACGGAATCTGGATGTTGGGATGCGAGAGCAAGAACTCGCCCACGCTGGGGTCCAGGGTAAAGCCATGCACTCCCTGACCGCTCGTGTAAACCATCATGGTGCTGGAGCCGTAGATGACGTAGCCCGCAGCGACCTGCTTGTAGCCGGGTTGCAAGAAGTCTTCCAACGTGCCCCGTCGTCCACCCGAGACCTTGCGGTGGATGGAGAAAGTCGTGCCCACGCTAACATTCATGTCAATGTTGGCCGAGCCATCCAGCGGGTCAAAGACGAGCACGTATTTGCCACAAGGAAACTGTTCCGGGATGGGAATAATGTCGGGGTTCTCCTCGGAGGCCATGGCGCACAACCGACCCGTGTGATCGTTCATGCGGATTATGGCCTCGTTGGCAAACACGTCCAGCTTCATCACCTGCTCGCCCTGAACATTGACTTCGCCAGCGAGACCCAGGATCTCCACCAGACCCGCCTTGCTCACCTCACGGGAGATGATCTTGGCTGCCAGAGCGATGTCGTACAGCAAATAGGTAAGCTCGCCCGTCGCCTCGGGAAAGAAGAACCGCTGTTGTTCTAGGATATGGCGCTCAATAGTGATGATCTTTGCGGCCATGGGATCCGCTATCCGCTACTCCTCACTCCCCCCCAGGTCTACACTCCGGTACTGCCTGGGTGGGCTTTTGAAGCCACCGCTGGAATCAATGCGGTTGTTGCTCCTGAAAAGACGTATCTTCTCCCGCACTGCTTCTTTGGTATTCTCGCGAGAGATGCTCAGGTACTTGCGTGGATCCACTTCGTCGGGATGCTTCTCGAAACCCTCTCTCATTCCGCGCACAAAAGCCTGACTCAGATAAGTCGCTACGTTGACTTTGCAGATACCGTGCTCAATGGCCTCAAGCACACTCTCGTGCTTAACGCCTGATGCGCCGTGCAAGACCAACGGCACCCCGACCTTCTGGCGGATGGCATCAATACGCGGGATGTCCAGGGTGGCCTCGCGGGCCTTCATGGCATGGACTGAGCCGACAGCCGCAGCCAGAGAATCGGCTCCGGTCACCTCGATGAACTCTTTAGCCTGATCGGGGTCCGTCATAGCTGCTTCCACTTCCTCAGGCGTCACGCCGTCCGTGGCCCTAAGCACGCAGCCCAACTCCGCCTCGACAGGGATACCTATGATATGGCAGATGTCACAAACCTTTTTGGTAATAGCCACGTTCTCGTCATAGGGGAGCTTAGAGCCATCGAACATCAGGGAGGTGAAGCCGGCGCGCAAACACATCACGTTCTGCTCGAAGCTGGTGCCGTGGTCCAGGTGCAGAACCACGGGAATACCAGCCTGCTCGGCAGCGATCTTCACCAAGCCAGCCGCGAAATCCAGACCAGCATAGCGGATGGCTCCCTGGCTGACCTGCAGGATGACCGGCGCGCGCTCCTCCTCGGCAGTCTCGACGATGGCCTGCACCATTTCCATGTTGTTGGCATTGAAGGCCCCCACAGCGAAACGCTCGGCCAAAGCAAGCTGTAGTATTTCCTTGCTGGTTACTAATGGCATTGGCAATCACCTTTCTGTTATCTGTGTCATTGCGAGTGTAGCGAAGCAATCTCCTCTGTCGTGGGCTGGAGATTGCTTCGTCGCGGAGTTTACCCTGAGCCTGCCGAAGGGCTCCTCTCAATGACACTCTGCCTCGTTCGCGCCCCTAGCCAAAACGATGGGGCTACCCCCTGACCATCAGAGATCAGCCCCACCTACTTTCGGTGTAAGTTGCCTCTAGCCTTTCTGGACAAAACCTGGTATAATTACGGTATGGTGCCGAAGGTGGGACTCGAACCCACATGAGGTTAAAGCCTCAACGGTTTTTGAGACCGTCGCGTCTGCCTGTTCCGCCACTTCGGCCCAGAGGTGTTTCTACTTGGGAGAAACCAGGCTTCTCCCCTACTCAAAGGGGCGCACCGTTGCTTTGGCCGCTTTCCACAGTGTGGAAGGTCACATTTTCTTTGGCCAAAAACCTGGTCTCTGGACACCGCTATAAAGTATAAACCAATAAACGAATTTAGTCAAGTCAATTTGCGTTAGGCGCGCAGCAGATGGACGAAAAGGCCCTCATTGAGGCCGCACGCCAGGGCGACGTCGCCTCCTTCAACCGATTGGTGTTGAGCCATCAGAGCATGGTCTACAACCTTGCCTATCGAATCCTGGGCGATGGTGACGCTGCCGCCGATGCAACTCAGGATGCCTTCATCTCCGCCTTCAGGGGCATAGACAAGTTCAGGGGCGGCTCTTTCAAATCCTGGCTCATGCGCATCGTTACCAACGCCTGCTACGATCAGCTTCGTCTCAAGCAGCGGCGACCAGCTACGTCCCTGGATGCCATCCTTGAACTCGACTCAGTCCCCCAGCCGTCCCTCACTGATTCTGGGGAGTCGCCTGAGCAGTACGCCATGCGCCAGGAATTGAGCAGGACCATCCAGGTTGGCATGGGGACCTTGCCGCCAGAGCAGCGCGTCGCCCTGGTCCTCTCCGATGTCCAAGGGCTGAGCTACCAGGAGATAGCCGAGGTAACCGGCGCTTCTTTGGGAACAGTCAAGTCACGCCTGAGCCGCGCCCGAGGCAAAATGCGAGACTTTCTTTTAGAGCAGAGGGAACTTTTGCCCTCTCGATACCGTCTTAAGAACGAGTGAGCATCTGGCTGGTCAAGTAAGCACCAGCCACCGAAGTGGAGCAAACCAATGTTCAGCCGCCTATTCAAATCTGAGCATCAACGCATTGAGGAGATGCTCTCCGCTTACCTGGATGGTGAGCTCTCGCCCAAAGAGCAAGCCAGGGTGGAAAAGCATCTGGCTCAATGCGCCGACTGCGCTCGGAATTTGCACACCCTGCGCCAGACAGTGGCCCTGCTGGGACAGTTGCCCCCTGTGGCCGTGCCTCGTGCCTTTACCATCCGCCCAGCTCAGGTCGCCCAGAGCGCCAGATTCCTCCAGACGAGGCGAACCTATGCCTACCTCAGAGCCGCCACCGCTCTGGCGACCGTCCTCCTGGCCGTGGTGCTGGCCGGCGACGCCTTCTTGATCAGCCTGCCTCCCTACTGGGCTCCGGTCACGGCGCCTGAGGTGATTGTGCGGGAGGTGCCAGTGGAGAAGGTGGTGGTTCGGACCGTGGTGGTCGAGAAGGAGGTTGCGGTCACCGTGGAGGTGGAGAAGGAGGTGGTCGTCGAGAAGAAGGCGGTCGAGACCGTCGTCGTCGAGAAGGAAGTGGTCGTGGAAGCCCCTGTCGAAGCGCCAGTCCTTGAGAGCCAGTCTGCTTACGAGGCCACACCCTCGCCCGTCCCCGCCGAGGACAGAAGCGAATTGGTGCGAACGCCCAAACCCCTGCCTACCACGGGTACGGTGGCCAAGGAAATGGAGGCTGCCGGCGCCCCGCCTACGGTCGAAAAGGAGGTGCCGGCCGAAGCTCCACTAAGTCCTGGAGAGGAGCAAGTTGAAGCTACGCCAATGCCAACGCCGCTGCCAGCAGACACGGTTGTTGTGGCGGAGCCTGCCTTCACACCCACAGCCATGCCCACGGCCGTTGTGCAAGCCCTGCCTTCGACACCTCTCCCGCAGAAACCGACTGCCCCGGCTGCTGTCCGTCGCGGCAGGTCTGAGTTGATAATATTGCGCATTATCGAAGTGAGCCTGGTAGTGCTAGTCCTCGTTTTGGCCATAGCCACGCTAGTTACCAAACGCCGCCAGAACATCGGTCGAAGGTAAACCTTCGCTCTGAAAGGACAAAGCCCTACCAGCTAAGAGTCAGCCGGCAGGGCTTTGTCCTTTTGGGCATTAGGGTAAAAGCCTCACTTCGCTCCGGCTGGATCTGGCGATCCGTCGCGAGCGTAAGTATTGCTTTTGCCACAATGCCTTTGTTGGGTCGAGCCCCAGTTCGGCGCTGGGCACCCCCCGCTAATTGGCGTGCTCTACAGCTCTGGTCTCACGAATGACGGTGACTGTGATCTGGCCTGGATACTGTAGGGTCTCCTCCACCTTCTTGGCGATATCCTGGGAGAGGCGTATGGCAGCCAGGTCATCAATCTCCTCAGGTTTGACCATGATTCTGATTTCGCGACCAGCCTGAATGGCATAAGACTGATCCACGCCCTCAAAGGAATCGGCCACCTCCTCCAGGGCCTTAACCCGTTTGAGGTAGTTCTCCAGGCTCTCGCGGCGAGCGCCTGGGCGGGCGCCAGAGATAGCATCGGCAGCCTCGACCAGTATAGCCTCCAGAGTCTGGGGTTCTTCCTCACCGTGGTGGGCAGCGATACAGTTGACGATTTCCTCGGACACGCTCAATCGCCTGGCTATATCGGCCCCGATGAGGGCATGGGGGCCGTTCACCTCGTGATCCACGGCCTTGCCGACGTCGTGCAAAAGCCCCCCCGCCTTGGCCAGGGGAACATTGGCCCCCAATTCGGCAGCCATCATAGCCGCAAGACCAGATGTCTCCAGCGAATGAGCCAACTGGTTCTGGCCGTAGCTGGTGCGGAACTTGAGCCGGCCCAGCAACTCCATCAGCTTAGGATGCAGGCCGGGCACACCAGCCTCATAGGCGGCCTGCTCCCCCGCCTCGCGGATGACGGCGTCCACTTCCTTCCGAGACTGCTTCACCAACTGCTCGATGCGGCCTGGGTGGATGCGTCCGTCCAGGATCAGCTTGTTCATAGCCACGCGGGCCACCTCGCGCCGCACAGGGTCATAGCAGGAGAGGATCACTGCTTCGGGCGTATCATCAACTACCACGTCCACGCCGGTGGCCTTTTCGATGGCCCGGATGTTGCGCCCACCTCGGCCTATGATACGCCCTTTCATGTCATCTCCTGGCAGAGGTACCGTGGAAACTGTCGCTTCCGCCACCTGATCGGAGGCGAACCGTTGAATCGCCAAAGTGATGATCTCCCGAGCCCGGCGCTCAGCTTCCTCTTTGGCCTCGGCCTCTACTCTCCTGATCACCCGAGCCATATCCTGACGGGCTTCCCCCTCAATGTTCTGCAACAGCAGTTCCTTCGCTTCCTCTTTGGTCAAGTTAGATACCCTCTGCAGTTCCTGGATGATCTTGTGGCGCAACTTGTCCAGCTCGTTCTGCCCGCGATCCAGCTTGCTCTGGCGCTTGTTGAGATGGCGCTCTCTGTTATCAATGCTTTCCATTTTGCGGTCGGTGGCCTCGCGCTGCTTTTGCAGCCTTTCCTCCTCCCTCTGGAGTTCGAAGCGCTTTTTCTTGGCCTCGGCCTCGGCCTGGTCGCGGAACTTCAGGGCCTCGTCCTTCGCCTCAAGTATCAACTCCTTAGCCTTAGTTTGAGCCTCGCCCAGCAAGCGTTTGGCTTCTGCCTCAACCGATTCGATGCGTGTCTGGTTCAGATACCGGTTGATCAGATAGCCCAGGATCAATCCAAACGAGAGAGCAATCACAGAAACTACAATGTTCAAAGGCAATCCTTTCATCTCGCATCCTCACTTTCGTCAATATTTTCACCCTCTGCTCCAAGTTCCTGCCAGGTGCGTTCCACTACCAGGTTAACCACCCCGTAGGGAAAGCCCCGTCGCAACAGGTACGCACCCAGCTTCTGGCGAAAGGATACTTGATCTAAATGGGCGAGCCTGCGGCCTCGTCGAAGGGCGACTCGATAGGCGCCCTCTTCCTCGTCGAGGTCCGTCAGCGCTTGGGCGATGGTCTCGTCGCTCAGACCCTTTTGGCGAAGCTCATAGCGTAACATGCGCAAACCGCGCGGATTGAAGCTCTGCCTGTTCTCTACCCAATAGCATGCGAAGGCCAGGTCATCTAACAGTTTGGCCCGCGTCAGGCGCTCAATCACCTCTTCCTCGGTAGCAGGAGACACCGCTTTGCCCTGCAGATAGCGACGCACCTCGGCTTCGCTGCGTGGGCGGTAGGATAGAAAGCGCAATGCGCGATCGTGGGCCTTCTCAAAAGAATCCCTCTCCTTCAGCCCCTCAATGTCCTCATCAGAGAGCACCTGGCCACGCCGCAGCCTGGCCGCCTCGATAGCTGCTAAGCCAAAGGCATAGCGACCATCCAAGAAGACGTTGACCCGCTGGGGGTTCCTCTTTTGAACCTTCAGAGCCGTTATCGTTCCGGCCATACTTATCCCAAAACAAAAATAGCCGTGGCAATTGGTTGCCACAGCTATCGCTGAGCTTGCACGCAGGAGCGACTATTGCTTTAGCTCGCCCTAAGAAACGAGCAAAGAGAACCTCAATTAGTCAAACTTGTCACACATCCGATTCGCCCTCTCGTGGCGCTTGCACTGAGCCTTGTCGAAGTGTTCGCCTCGACTCGGATGAGGGAGGTCGCCTGGGCGAGCTCAATACCAGATACCCACTGACACACGCTATAAACGCAAGTCCCGACCTTCCGACCGAAATACAGGGAAGGTGGATTCAGATCTAGCCGAGCTAACTAAAGTGAGTCTTTATACCCTTGCACAGGGCTGAACGGCGAAGTCAAGAACTTATCTACTGTGCCAATGGGACTACACTGACATTTCGCAATTGATAGCTGTGGCTTAGAAGCCATTGGTAGGTGGAGCGTAGGTTCCTTCGTTTTCAAATGATCTGTGCATAAGCAGGGACCGTTGGATCTCCACACGGTCCCTTCAGAACGCTCTCAGCAACGAGGTTAGTCCTCATCTGCTGAGCTGGAAAGGACTTCGTCAACTTCTTCGGCTGGAGGTACGTAGCTTCTCTGCGGCAGGCCGACCGTCTCGCGAACCTTGTTCTCGATTTCGAGGGTCAGTTCAAGGTTGTTCCTAAAGAACTCCTTGGCATTCTCCCGGCCCTGGCCCAGGCGAGTGTCGCCGTAAGAGTAGTAAGAACCCCTCTTCGTGACCAAATCCATCTCAGTGGCCAAATCGAGAACATCTCCCACCCAAGAGATGCCCTCGTTGTACATGATGTCAAACTCAGCCTTCTTGAATGGAGGGGCTACCTTGTTTTTCACCACCCGAACCCTGGTGCGACTGCCGATGATCTCTCCCGCCTGCTTGATGGACTGCACCCGCCGCATGTCCAGGCGTACCGAGGAGTAAAACTTCAGGGCTCTGCCCCCCGAAGTGGTCTCTGGGTTGCCGAAGAGGACTCCAATCTTCATCCTGAGCTGATTGGTGAAGATCATGGACGTATTGGACTGCTTTATAGCGCCGGAGAGCTTTCTGAGGGCCTGGCTCATCAAGCGGGCCTGCAGACCCATGTGAGCGTCGCCCATATCCCCTTCGATCTCGGCCCGGGGCACGAGCGCGGCCACCGAGTCAATAACCACCACGTCCACCGCTCCCGATCTTATCAAAGCCTCGGCGATCTCCAGCGCTTGCTCTCCGGTATCGGGCTGGGAGATGTACAAGTTGTCTACGTCCACTCCGCACATGCGAGCATAGGTCGGATCCAGAGCATGTTCCATGTCTATGAAAGCAGCCAGGCCACCCATCTTTTGGGCTTCGGCCACGATGTGTTGGGCCAAGGTGGTCTTGCCCGAAGCCTCAGGGCCATAGATCTCAGTTACTCTTCCCCTGGGCACGCCGCCTATCCCCAGGGCAATGTCCAGAGAAATGGACCCGGTTGGTATGGCTTCCACATCTAGATGAGTGGCCTCACCCAGCCTGATGATGGCCCCATCGCCAAAACGCTTCTTGATGCTAAGCAAGGTAGTCTCCAATGCCTTCCCACGTCCCTCGTTTACCATATCCTCATCTCCTGTGTCTGACTTACAGTCCGTCAACTTCGCTTATAGTTTACAACAATTGTCGGGAAAAGGCAAATCCTGTTTTCGGAGTCCTCGCCGGTTGGAATAACAAAAGAGCATCGCTAGTAAATCGGCGATACTCTCTGTAGGCTCTCGCAAGCAGAGCAAGCCGGTTGGCTGACTACGCCATTCGGTTAAGACTCTTCATCAATCGCGACTTGCCACGAGCGGCTTTGTTTTTGTGGATGATACCTTTCTCGGCTGCTTTGTCCAGGGCAACGATAGCGCGTTGGGCCTCTTCCCTGGCCTCCTCGGTCTTGCCCTCAGCGATAAGTCTCCTGGTCTTATTGATACAGGTCCGAGCTCGGGAGCGAAACAGCTTGTTGCGCTCTCGCTTCCTGGCCGAGCTCCTGATTTGTTTCATAGCTGATCTAGTGTTAGCCAAAACCTTGCCTCCCTTTTCAAACTGAGGTAAGTATACACCATCTTGGCGAATTTGTCCAATTTGTTTCCGTCCTCACCATGAGTATTCGTCAATCAGCTTACCATCGGCGTCGTGCAGGTAGACTGCATCGTGGATGTTCCTCCAAAGGGTCGTTGCGTTACTCCAATAAAGGTCGGTGGCCGTATCCACCTCCTTGCCAGTATGCAATCTAACGCTTGCCGCTGGGCTTAGAACGAACTCAGGGAAAGTGTACCAGGTGTCAGGCCTTTTGTTTACACCCCAGCCCGTCATGTCCACAGGTTGATCACTCTGATTGGTAAAGCAGACGTATTCTTCGTTAAGGTTCACTTGGTCATCTCCAGGCGCATCAAATTGAGAGCAATCTGGATCAATGATCACCTCGCCACGCGACACCGATGTCAGAACCTCTCCCCACAGCCCCCGCCCAGCTTCCCTGGCCTCCCGCTGCAACTCCAGGAAACGCTCTTGATACCTGACATCCGGCGGGTAGGTGGATACCAGAGCGTAGCCCTGTTGCACCAGGTAGGCGTTCACGAAGATGTCTCCCACGTACACATAGCGCAACAAGCGTCCGTAGCTATCCGTCTCAGAGACGTCCTTCTCCAGGAAGACCGTCTTGCCCTCTACCAACTCCCTATTCTTCTCATAGGCTTCCTGAGCGTAATACTCCACTGGCTTTGTGGGGTGGTGCAACTCAGGGGTATCTATACCTATGTAACGCACCTTATAGCCCTCTCCTTCGATTTCTACCTCGATGGTATCTCCATCAACAGCTCTGATGGTCAAAGCTTCGACAGAGTCGGGGGGCACGGTTGGCGTTTGCTCACAGGCAACCAATGAAAGGGCTAATACTATGCAAATGATGAACAATCGAAAGGATTTTTTCATAGTTCTGTCTCCGTTCAGCTATGGCTTTCTCTGTCCTCTGCTTGGTTGTTCAGCGCGCTATCTTGCCGGCCAGTTGGATACAGCAGCCCAGCGATTCTGCAAAGCACCATATGACATAGCTCAGTGCATGATCCTCCGCTCATCTCCCATCTCGCCTCGTTGGTACCTCTCGTAGAAATCTGACGAGGACACTCCGTACCGTTGTTCACATTCCCGCAGTCGTTCAGCGAGTTCCAGCAGTTCGTCAAGTGGATTGCTAGAGAGCCAAGCTTCCAGCAATAGAAGCCGAAACTCTTCCGGCGTTGGCAGATTCTCTTGAGTGAATGTCAATGGGGCCGTTTTCTCTCTCCTTGTAGTATGCCGATCTCAGCGGCCGGTCTGAAGATACTCTATGGCCCGATCGAGCTGAGGATCCATGCCCTGTAAGAAATCTTCCTCAGTAAAGGGCACCACGATGTCGGGAGTGAGGCCCACCCCGTTGATGGGGTGGCGGTCGGGGGTCAGCAGCAGGGCCATGGTTACGTGCAGGCCGGATCCGTCGCTCAACTCGTGGACGCTCTGCACCGAGCCTTTGCCGAAGGTTTGCTCGCCGATGAGCACACCGCTGCCGTAGTCCTGGATGGCCCCCACCACAACCTCTGAGTTGCTGGCGGTGCCCTGGTTGACTAAGACCACCAGAGGGATGTCAGTAGCCAGCCCCCCTCGTTCGGCTTGGTGCGCCTGCTCTCGGCCATCGCTGTACTGCTGGTAGACGATGACGCCCTCTTCCACGAACTGGCTGGTCACTTCGATGGCAGCAGAGGGAAATACGCCGCCGGGATTGTTTCGCAGGTCGAGGATCAAGCCCGAGAGGTTCTCCGTCATTAGCTCTTGCAAGATTTCCTCCAACTCCCGACTTGTCCGCTCGCTAAAAAGGGAGATGCGCACGTAGCCAATGTCATCTTCCAAGACCATCCCACCCACGGTGGCCAGCTCCACCTCGCCCCTGATCACCTCGATCACTAGGGGCATGGTCTCCTCCGCCCGCATGATGGTGAGGCGCACGGTCGAGCCCTTAGGCCCGCGGATGAGGCGCACCGCCTCTTCCAGCGGCATGCCCGTAACCGCCACATCGTCAACCATGAGAACTACATCTCCGGCTCTGACGCCGGCCTGCATGGCGGGAGAGCCGTCAAAGGGTGAGACGATGATGATCTGGTCTTCATCGTCCACTGACACGATCGCTCCGATCCCTTCGTAGGCCCCTCTCAGATCAATCATCTGATCTTCCGAGGATACAGGCTCCACCAGTATGGTGGCCGGATCATCGAGAGTCCTCAACGCACCCCGGATGGAACCGTAGGTAAGCTCATCAGGATCGGGAAGCTCGCCAAAGAACTCCTGCTCTACGATGTGCCACGCTTCCCAGAAGAGATCGAAATGCTCTGGCCCACCGGCTATGGGCTGGACTCGGGTGGGGCTAACGAGTTGATTGACTCCAAAGCCCGCCAGAAAAGATGCCCCAGCAATGATCGCCACCAACACAATCGCCACTAACGCCTTGAGAAATGTTCGCATTTGCTTTACCCCTCTCTAATTCATCACTGCCTAGATTATAGCAGATTTCGCCCCGCTTGGCAACAGAGGGCAAGGGGAGCGTTACCCGCTTGGGAGAAGCTCCTTGAGGGTTTCAGGGGGCCAGCC
>CAYMKL010000123.1:0-20864 GCA_964390805.1 uncultured Anaerolineae bacterium
CCAAATGAAGGAGAAAGAGATCGGGCCTTGGGGATCAATGGGTAGGCCGTAGGCCGCTGGCTCGGCCAGCAGGATGCTCAGGCGATGCAGCCCGCCGGCCTCGCTCTCGCCGTAGAGCCTGGCTTTGCTGTACCCTTCGGCTTTTAAGTCGGCCACCCTGGCCTTCGCTTCCTCCAACAGCGCCTCTCGTCCACCCCAGACCAGGGCCCCGGTTGGGCAGGCCTCCGCACAAGACGGCCCGCCTATCCCTGCCTGTACCTTCTCTTGGCAAAAGGTGCACTTGCCAGCCTTGGCCTGGCCGGTGATCAGGTTGACATCCCCCAAATGGGGCACGCCAAAGGGACAGAACTGGGTGCAGTAGCCGCAGCCGTTGCACTTTTTCCGGTCGAAAGCCACGAAGCCTTCTTGGTCCTTGTACAACGCTCCGGTCGGACAAACCGTCACACAAGCTGCATCGGTGCAGTGCATGCACTGGTAGTTGAAGAAAGGCCAGTCCGCCCCATCAACCCCCTGTCTCTGCTTGATCAGATTCCACTTGATGGCTGATAGCTCAGAAGGAGGCGCTGTCTCTATCGGCAACCTATTGTATTCCTTGCAAGCTTCCTCGCAGACCAGACAGCCGACGCATTTGGAAGCATCGTATAGAATGGTCACATCATCCTCGTTGGGAGCAGAAGCGAAAGCCTGCCCCGACGGTTGCAGGAGCAGCCCACCCAGACCAGCGCCCGTGAGCTTGAGAAAATCTCTTCGATCCACCGTCGCTCGTTTGTTGCTATCCATTTCGATCTCCTAAAAATGTGTAACGGCTTCCTGGGCTATGCGATCAGTCAGCCTTGGACCGACGAGTCACCAGCACGACGACCGCCACGACATTGATAACGATGAGGATGGCCAGACCTATCCCCAACACCCCAAGCCAGTATGGTTCAGAACGATACGAGGTCTCCGTGATGGGTGGATACTCTGCCCAGATGAACTCGGCAGCCTCCTCAACGCTGTAGCCAGCCGCTGCCCAGCCGAAGTTGCCTTCTGGAGAGTGACAATCCTCGCAGAGGATGACCTCGCCCGCCGGTTCGACCACCCAGTTGAGGGAGTGTATGTTCTCGTTGAGCAAACCCCAATCCTCCTCGGCCGCCTTGGGGTGGCACCCAACGCATGCCTGAGGAATCTTGTAACTGACTAGATCGGGGTGAGGCACTATGGGCGGCACCTGTCCGACGATTACGTCAGCGTTGGCCTTCATTTCCTGCACAGCCACATCGTCGGCCGTCAGGAAGAGCTCAACGTTGCCGTGGCAGCTTTCGCAACTCTCATTCTGAGATGTGATCCGCTGGATGTTGTGGGGCGTGGCGTATTTCCAGGTCGGCGCGTTGTCAAAGTTGGGCAACAGATCATCCCCGTAGAAAGCGAAGGTATCCGCCGCAACGGGGACGTGGCGCACCAGGACGTAGTCCCAGGGTCGGTCCTCACTCTGGTTAGGGTTGCGCCCGATCTCGAAGGTCAACTCACTCTCGCCGGTCTTGTAGTAGGGCAAACCTTTGTCGTCCACGGCCACATGGCAGTCGTAGCAGCTCTTGTACGGGCCGGACGCGTGACAGACTTCGCAGGCCACCTTGTCGGCGTGGATCTTGTGTTCCTCTATTTCGCTCTGATCGGGCGCTGCTTCTTCGTGGCACTCCAGACAGTCCACGCCGGGAGCACCGTCGTAGCGATGGGCGTATTCGGTGCCGTCGCCGTGGTAATGGCTCGTATCGTGACATTCGAAGCAGGACATCCCCTCCTCTAGCCAGTGGACACTTCCCTCGACGCCCTCGTTCTTGCCCTGATACTCATTGGATACGCGGGCACCGTGGCAGGCCAGGCAGGTGTCCTTCATGGAAGCGACTTCCTTGACCTGGTGTTCCTTAAGCAGACCGCCACCCATGGCAGTCGGCCGGCTGATGTGACACTGACCGCAGGTAGTATGGCAATCGTTGCAGTGGTTGCCAAACGCCTCCTGCATCTGGGGATCGCTGAGATCGGCCCCACGGGCGGTCAAAGCGGTGTGATAGCCTGTCAGATTCTGGTGCAGGCTGGTGGCAGCCACTTTAGTGGCATCAACGTGGCAAACGCCGCAGACCCGCTGGGAGTCCTCCAGGGGATCTCGCACCACGCCCTCGTGGGCCTCGTCCTTGTCGTCTACTCCTTCGACACCACCGTGGCAGCCGATGCAGTTTTGAACATTGTGGACCGAAACCAGGAACTCGTCACCGACGAAAACCTTCTCCCATGCCTCCAACGGAGGCAACTCCCCCACTCAGCCCTCGCCGGAGGTTTCCTCCGACTTCACCTCCTTCTCTACAGCCAGGGCTCGCAAGCTCGGCTCGTCGGTGTGGCAGGCCACACAGTTACTGGCACCGAGCGCCACCGGCAATAGTCCGGCCTCAGGCGTTGGCTGGGGGACTGGTTTGAGCTCTTCCTCAACTAACGCAAACGGCAGTTGGTAGGGGCCACCCGGCTCGTGGGCTTCGGTGTCAACGGTGTAGTCGGCAGCGTGCTTCTCAGGATTAAAACGCTTGACGAACACCTCAGGATCGGTGGTCCAAGAGGACATCCCAAACAGCAGGCTGTAGGCTTCGTAGCCCAGCATGTTCAGCGCCGCCGTCGCCTGACCTGCCGTCTGACCCGTGTAGCAGATCACCACCACGTCCTTGTCAGGCGGTATCGTCGCCAGGTTCTCGGGGGTGAACAGCGCCTTCACACTCATGTTCACCGCCCCAGGCACGTGACCCTTAGCATAGTCCTCAGCCGAACGCAGGCTGATGATGTAGGGGTCGTTCTCCGCATCGCCGTCGTTCAGGTTCTCATACAGGTCGGCAGCCTGGATCGTCTTCGGCCCACCGCTGAAGTAGGCGTCGGCTGCTCCAACGACGTTGGTAGCCAATGGGGTCGGCAGGCTGTAAGGACCGCCTGGCTCGTGGGCTTCGAGGTCAACGGCGTAGTCGGCGGTGTGCGCCTCAGGATTGAAGCGCTTGACGTACACCTCGGGATCGGTAGTCCAGGACGACATCCCATGCAGCAGGCTGCAGGCCTCGTAGCCCAGCATGTTCAAGGCCGCCGTCGCCTGACAGGCCGTCTGCCCCGTGTAGCACACCACCACCACATCCTTGTCAGGTGGAACCGTCGCCAGGTTCTCGGTAGTGAACAGCGTCTTCACGCTCATGTTCACCGCCCCAGGGACGTGGCCCTTGGCATAGTCCTCAGCAGACCTCAAACTGATGATGTACGGGTCGTTCTCCGCATCACCATCGTTCAGATTCTCGAACAGATCGGCTGCCTGGATCATCCTCGGCCCACCGCTGAAATATGCCTCCGCCGCTTCACCTACTCCAGCTACTTCGACAGCGACTGGAGCCACTGCGAATGGCAGTTCATAGGGACCGCCGGGTTCGCGGGTCTCGGTGTCAATAGTGTAATCGCTGGCGTGCACTTCAGGATTGAAGCGCTTGACGAAAACATCGGGGTTGGTGGTCCAGGAAGACATCCCATGCAAGAGGCTGCAGGCCTCATATCCCAACATGTTCAACGCCGCCGTCGCCTGACAGGCCGTCTGACCTGTGTAGCACACCACCACCACGTCCTTGTCAGGCGGAATTGTCGCCAAGTTCTCGGCAGTGAACAGCGTCTTCACGCTCATGTTCACCGCCCCAGGAACGTGTCCCCTGGCATAGTCCTCAGCAGAGCGCAGGCTGATGATGTACGGGTCGTTGTCCGCATCCCCATCGTTCAGGTTCTCAAACACGTCAGCCGCCTGGATCATCTTCGGCCCACCGCTGAAATATGCCTCAGCCGCCCCGACAACGCTCGCAGCCAGCGGACTCGGCAAGCCGTAAGGACCGCCCGGCTCGTACACCTCCGTGTCAACAGCATAATCGTTGGCATGCTTCTCAGCATCAAAGCGCTTGACGAAAACACCGGGATCGGTGGTCCAGGACGACATTCCAAACAGCAAGCTGTAAGCCTCGTAGCCCAACATGTTCAACGCCGCCGTCGCCTGACAGGCCGTCTGACCTGTGTAGCAGATCACCACCACGTCCTTGTCAGGCGGAATAGTAGCCAGGTTCTCGGTGGTGAACAGTGTCTTCATGCTCATGTTCACCGCTCCAGGGACGTGGCCCTTGGCATAGTCCTCAGCCGAACGCAGACTGATGATATAGGGGTCGTTCTCTGGATCGCCGTCGTTCAGGTTCTCAAATACGTCAGCCGCCTGGATGGTCCTCGGCCCACCGCTGAAGTAGACGTCTGCCGCTTCGGCTACTCCAGCTACTTCAACAGCAATCGGAGCCACGGCGAAGGATAGTTCGTAGGGACCGCCTGGCTCGTGGACTTCGAGGTCAACGGTATAGTCGGCAGCGTGCTTCTGAGGATCAAAACGCTTGACGAACACCTCAGAATCAGTGGTCCACGAGGACATCCCAAACAGCAGGCTGTAGGCTTCGTAGCCCAGCATGTTCAGCGCCGCCGTCGCCTGACCTGCCGTCTGACCCGTGTAGCAGATCACCACCACGTCCTTGTCAGGCGGTATCGTCGCCAGGTTCTCGGGGGTGAACAGCGCCTTCACACTCATGTTCACCGCCCCAGGCACGTGACCCTTAGCATAGTCCTCAGCCGAACGCAGGCTGATGATGTAGGGGTCGTTCTCCGCATCGCCGTCGTTCAGGTTCTCATACAGGTCGGCAGCCTGGATCGTCTTCGGCCCACCGCTGAAGTAGGCGTCGGCTGCTCCAACGACACTGGCAGCCAGCGGGGTCGGCAAGCCGTAAGGACCGCCCGGCTCATGGGCCTCGGTGTCAACGGCGTAGCCGGCAGTATGCGTCTCAGGATTGAAGCGCTTGACGAATACCTCAGGATCAGTGGTCCAGGAGGACATGCCATGCAGAAGGCTGTAGGCCTCGTACCCTAGCATGTTCAACGCCGCCGTCGCCTGACCTGCCGTCTGACCCGTGTAGCAGATCACCACCACGTCCTTGTCAGGCGGAATAGTGGCCAGGTTCTCAGCAGTGAACATCGCCTTCACGCTCATGTTCACCGCCCCAGGTACGTGCCCCTTGGCATAGTCTTCCGCCGAACGCACGCTGATGATGTAAGGATCGTTCTCTGGATCACCGTCGTTCAGATTCTCGAACAGATCGGCTGCCTGGATGGTCCTCGGCCCAGCGCTGAAATAGACCTCTGCCGCTTCCTGTAGAGAACCCTGAGCCTGTCCGGTCTGGCCAATAATGGGGAGCGTCCCCACCATCAAGGCTACAACCAGGGCGATGAAAGCAAGTCTCTTTTTCATTATCAAGCAGATCTCCTTTCCCCGTGTTCAGACAATCTGAGTACAAGTAGACTTAAGCCTTTTGTACCTATGCGCGCGAAAGTATACCACAGAATCATCTAGGTGTCAAGTCTTTAGGACAATTCTGCCTCATCTCGGCGCCTAGTGCGGAAAAATCTACACAGATGGCCAGCAGGTGCATTACCAGGTTGTCTGAAAGTGTATCAAGTTTGGGACGTACAGGGAGGCTAAAGTATAGGAGGGTCTATTTGTATCCAATCTGAAATATGATATAATAAAGCCAACACTGATGGAAGCGAGCAGGAATCATGAACGCGAGGAAGCTACCTGACGTTGGAGCTAGATTGCGAATATTGCGCGAGCGGCGCGGCCTATCCTTGCGCGCCCTGGCAGAGGTGTGCGATCTCTCGCCCAATACCATCAGCCTGATCGAGCGGGGCGTCAGTTCGCCCAGTGTGGCTACGCTGCACCGCCTGGCGATTGCCCTGGGTGTGCCTATTGCTTCTTTCTTTGAAGAGGAAGGTGAAAAGGCGGAAGTGATCCTGACTCGTGCTGGTGAGCGGCCGTGCTCCAAGAGCGCCAGCGTGTTGCTGGAGAGTCTGGGTTCGGGCTTGCAGGATCAGACCCTGGAGCCCTTTGTGGTAACTTTGAAGCCAGGAGCTGACAGTGGAAGACGGATAATAGTCCACGCTGGCCATGAGTTGGTTTACTGCCTACAAGGGGAGATCGAGTACGAGGTGGCCGGCCAGCAATATCGGCTGGCGGTGGGGGATGCTCTGCTCTTTGAGGCCGGCCTGGCCCATTGCTGGCGAAATCCGGGCAGTGAGCCAGCGAAATGTCTGATGATCCTCCAGACCTCCGCACCGGACGAATCGGTGCAACAACATCTTCATCCATGAGCCAAACGTCAGAGAATTCAACCAGGGAGCTGGCGGACTGCTCCGCGGCATCGCTATTTGACAAACAAAGGCGATTGTGATAAACTGAACGCCGCTACCCCCCAGAGAACCATTCTGCCACCTGGCCCGCCAACGCTCAGCACATTCAATCCGGAGAGGACCTCAATTTCATGCCCATGGATTACCTCCCTATCTTAATCCTCGTCGTGGTCGCTACCGCGTTTGCCTGTCTAGCTCTCATCGTACCTACCCTCTTAGGTCCCCGTAAGCCCACTAAAACTAAGCTCCTTCCTTATGAATCCGGCAAGATCCCTTTCGGCGATGCCCGGCGACGCTTTCCTGTCAAATACTACCTCACGGCCATGTTGTTCATCGTCCTCGACATTGCGGTGATTTACCTGTATCCCTGGGCGACGGTGTTTAGAGACCTCAAGGTCTTCGGTTTGATAGCGATGGCCATTTTCGTGATCATCCTCCTGGTGGGATACGTCTACATCTGGAAGAAAGGGGCTCTGGAATGGGATTAGAGACCAAGCTTGGAGATACGGTCATCACCACCACCCTGGAGAAGCTGGTCAACTGGGGCCGCAAGTCTTCGCCCTGGGCCCTTACCTTCGGCCTGGCTTGCTGCGCCATCGAGATGCTGCACGCCGGAATGTCCCGCCACGACATCGCCCGCTTCGGCGGCGAAGCCTTCCGAGCCTCGCCCCGTCAGGCTGATATCCTGATCGTATCCGGTCGAGTTTCCCAAAAGATGGCCCCTGTGGTCAAGCGGCTTTATGAACAGATGCTAGAGCCCAAATGGGTCATCGCTATGGGCGCTTGTGCCTCCTCTGGAGGGATGTTCAACAACTACGCCATCATTCAGGGAGTGGACAAGATCATCCCCGTGGACGTTTACGTGCCGGGCTGCCCACCCCGTCCTGAGGCCCTGCTCTACGCCATCATGAAGCTCCAAGAAAGGATAGAGCAGGAGAAGTTCACAGACTATGAGTAACGAAATCGAGAAACTTAGAGCCCAGTTTCCAGAGGCTGTTTTAGGAATACAGGAGTTCCGCGGAGAGACGACGGTCACTGCCCGGGCCGAGGAGCTGGTGGATGTATGCACTTTTCTACGCGACGACCCTGAGCTCCAGTACACCACCCTCCTCTTCGTGACCGGCCTGGATCGTTCGGAACTGAACATGAGACCGCGCTTCGCCTCAGCGAGGTTTTCCGCCGTCTACCAGCTCTACTCCATCCCCCACCGTCGTCACCTGCGGCTGAAAGTGCCCATCTCCGGGAACCCGCCCAAAACCCCAACCGTTAGCAGCGTCTGGCCAGCGGCCAACTGGCACGAGCGAGAGACCTACGACCTGATGGGCATCGCCTTCGAAGGGCATCCCGACCTGCGGCGCATCATAATGCCCGACGACTGGGTGGGCCACCCTCTGCGCAAGGACTACCCTCTGGGGGGCGAGCCGGTGGTCTTCTCGGCCAACCGAGAGTTCCCAGAGCACGAAACCCTGGGGACGCAGATCATGCCGGCTGAGTCCCCGCCGCCCTCGCTTCCCCCTGGCGTTGATACCGAGAAGTACATGGTCCTCAACATGGGACCACACCACCCGGCCACCCACGGTGTGCTACGGGTGGTCCTGGAACTGGATGGCGAGACGATGATCAGTGCCCATCCGGACATTGGCCACCTCCACTCCGGCATCGAGAAGACGGCTGAGCACAAGCTCTACCAGCAGGTTATCCCCTACACCGACCGCATGGACTACGTGGCAGCGATGAACAACAACCTACCCTACGTCCTGGCCGTTGAGAAGCTGCTCGACGTGGAGATACCGCCGCGCGCCCAATACCTGCGGGTCATCTGCTGTGAGCTG
Organism: uncultured Anaerolineae bacterium; assembly: GCA_964390805.1. Taxonomy (GTDB): domain Bacteria; phylum Chloroflexota; class Anaerolineae; order VGOG01; family VGOG01; genus CAYMKL01. The sequence goes on from CAYMKL010000123.1 coordinate 8,091, forward strand.
CAGCGGCTAGGGGCCCACCTCATCTGGCTGGGAACCAGCGTGCTCGACCTGGCGGGCCTCCTCATGAGCCTGCTGATGTATTGCTTCCGCGACCGCGAGGACATTTACAACCTCTTCGAGATGATCTGCGGCGCCCGCCAGACCCCCACCTATTTCACCATCGGAGGGGTGCGCCGGGACGCTCCTGAGGGCTGGCCCGACGCGGTGCGGGCTTTCATCACTGAGATGCCCCGGCGCCTGAAAGAGTACCATGCCATGGTCACTGAGAATCCCATTTTCAAGTCTCGAACGGTGGGCATTGGGGTGCTGCCCCAAGAGGCGGCCATGGCCTACGGTGTGACCGGGCCTTGCCTGCGGGGAAGCGGGGTGAAGTACGACGTGCGCAAGGCCGTGCCCTATTCCAGCTACCAGGACTTCGACTTCGACATCCCGACCCAGCCCGAGGGCGACGCCTACGCACGTTACCTGGTGCGCATGGAGGAGATGCGCCAGAGCATCCGCATCATCGAACAGGCATTGGACAAACTCCCCGACGGCCCGGTGAAGTGTGCCGACCGCAAGATCGCCCTGCCCCCGCGGGATGAGTTGGACGTCAGCATGGAGGCCCTGATCCACCAGTTCAAGCTGGTGACCGAGGGCTTCAGCACCCCGCCGGGCGAGGTCTACGTGAGCTGCGAGAACCCCAAAGGTGAATTGGGATTCTACGTCGTCAGCGACGGCGGCACCAAGCCCTATCGCTGCAAGATCCGAGGCCCGTCGTTCTCCAACCTCAGCACGGCCGGCATCATGGCCAAGGGTCAGATGCTGTCGGACATGGTGGCCATCATCAGCTCGATTGACATCACACTGGGAGAAGTGGATAGATAGTATGCTTTCTGAGAAGGCAAAGACACAGATAGACGCACTCAGAAGAAAATATCCCGACCCTAAGTCGGCGCTGCTGCCCGCGCTGGAGATCGCCCAGCGGGAGCATGGCTGGCTGAGCGAGGAGATCATGCAGGAGGTGGGCCAGGCCATGGACTTGCCGCCCACCGAGGTGGCTTCGGTGGCCAGCTTCTACACCATGTTCTACACGCAGCCGGTGGGAGAGCACGTCATCCAGATTTGCACCAACATCTCCTGTTCCCTTTTAGGCGCGGAGCACCTCGTGGACTACATCAGTCGCCAGTTGGGCATAGAGGTAGGCGAGACCACCCCTGATGGCAAATTCACCCTGCTCACCGTCGAGTGCCTCGGCTCCTGCGGCACCGCGCCGATGATGCAGGTAGATGAGATGTACTACGAGAATCTGACTGAGGAGAAGATAGACCGGATTTTGGCGGAGTTGGTGTAGGGACAAGGCGTCGTAACGAGAAGCGAGGTATCATGGTATGGCTTGACGATCACTGCGTAGCTTCGTAGATCGTTACTACTCAGGCTGGCGGTTGAAACCGCGCCTGGAGAGCTAAAGCTGACTGTCCACCTACGTGGACAGCGACGTCCACGCAGGTGGACGCCCGGCTGAAAGCCTTGGAGAGGCGATTTCAATCGCGGCACAGGGTAGCCTGAGCAGTCACCGTAGATCGAACGAGAGGTGAGTCTATGCAATACCGAGAACTGGGACGCACAGGCTGGAAAGTGTCTGCCGTGAGCTTTGGCTCATGGGCCATTGGCGGGGCTTGGGGTCCGGTCAAAGATGGCGAATCATTAGCGGCGTTACACCGGGCCATAGAGCTTGGCGTCAACTTCTTCGACACCGCCGACGTGTATGGCGACGGTCGCAGCGAACGGCTGCTGGCGCAACTGCGTCGTGAACACAGTGAAACCATCTATGTCGCCACCAAGGCCGGACGGCGGTTAGATCCACACGTCGCGGCAGACTACAACCGCAAAAACCTCACGGCCTTTGTGGAGCGCAGCCTCAAGAACTTGGATACAGAAGCCCTCGATTTGCTCCAACTCCACTGCCCGCCTACCCAGGTCTACTACATGCCGGAGGTCTTTGGCGTGCTCGATGACTTGGTCAAAGCGGGCAAAGTCCGCTACTACGGTGTGAGCGTGGAAAAGGTGGAAGAAGCTCTCAAGGCAATAGAGTATCCCAACGTGCAAAGCGTGCAAATCATCTTCAACATGTTCCGGCACCGACCCGCCGAGCTTCTATTTGAGCAAGCCCAGAAGCGTAAAGTGGGTATCCTGGCGCGTGTGCCGCTGGCCTCCGGGATGCTCACGGGCAAACTAAAACCAGATACCACCTTCGCGCCTGACGACCACCGAGCGTTTAACCGCTATGGTGAGGCATTTGATCGGGGTGAAACTTTCTCCGGCGTTGATTACGACGTTGGCTTGCAAGCAGTTGAGGAATTAAAGGCCATCTGCCCGGCGGGGATGAGTATGGTGCAGTTTGCCTTGCGTTGGATTTTGATGTTTGATGCCGTGACGTGCGCCATCCCCGGTGCGAAGCGCCCGTCGCAGGCCGAGGAGAACTTCACTGCCGCGGATCTGCCTCCCCTCTCCGAGGAGACGATGGCCCAGGTACGTTCCATCTACGACCGCTACATCCGCGAATTAGTACACCATTACTGGTAAACTTGGCCTACTGAGGAGAAGATGGACTGGGTTTTGGCGGAGTTGGTGTAGGGCGTGTTCTGAAAAGGAGCTAATAATGTCAAAACAAACCGTTGCAGAGTTACTCCGAGAGAAGCACCCATATCTTGCGTCTGAGTATGGTGTCAAAAGGATAGGACTGTTTGGATCTTATGCTAAAGGCACATCCAGCGAAGCGAGTGATGTTGACTTGGTGGTGGAATTTGGGCGCCCGATAGGTTTCAGATTCGTTGAATTCACTGAATATCTTGAGAGCTTATTGGGCAAGAAAGTTGACGTGCTCACTCCCGCTGGCATACAAGGGATTAGAATACCTCGAATCGCGGAAGATATTGAGAAAAGTATCGTATATGTCTGAGAGAACGGACGAGGACTTCCTGAGCGACATTCAAGAGGCTGCGCGTCGGATAGCAGCCTATGAGCTATCCGATGTTGCCTCACGAATAGAAGAGATCTCAAGGGATGAAAGGGCTTGAGACCCGAGTAGTGGCAAATTCACCCTGTTCACCGTCGAGTGCTTCGACTCCTGCGGCACAACGCCGATGATGCAGGTAGATGAGACGTACTACGAGAATCTAACTGACGAGAAGATAGAGCGGATTTTGGAGGAGTTGGCATAGGGAATGGATCCATGCGCTACATCGTTGAAGTAGACCTCAGTGCAAAGGTAGAGCAGTGGAGTAAGAACACGGCTGTCGCTTTTTCCGATGGAATCCGGGGATCAATTCTGATTGAAAGTAGCATCAAACGTGCTGCGAGAGACTGGCTCAGAGCTTGGCGTCCCAACCGCAGCAAGGCGTTCTACCGGTACAGTTTACTGGCTGCCTTTGTCTATCTTCTCATCAAACCGCATCTTCAACAGATCGAGCACGTGGTGATTGACAAAGACTATCCAGGGGAAAAGAACGAGGGTGTGATTAAGGACTTTCTCCTCAGCCTTCTACACCGTGAGGATCCATCGTTACGAGGAGGGTTTATCAGCTTTTGGGAAGTTGGAGGTTCGGCGGCTGATATGTTAGCAAGGAGAGTCTATCTGGGAGACAAGGAGGCTGATCGAAAGATCACCTTCAAGGACATCCAGCAGCTCTTCAAATAAAAAAGGACCGGGGCTCCCTTGCGGGCCTGAAGCCAAGGAGCTTAGAGATTTAGTCTCTAGCGCGCTCGGCCACCCGATCCACAGGTATTATACCATACATTTGGGTTTTGTCAAGCCAAAAGACGGCAAATTCACCCTGCTCACCGTCGGGTGCCTCGGCTCCTGCGGCACGGCGCCGATGATGCAGGTAGATGAGACGTATTGCTAAAATCTAGCTGAGGAAAAGATAGATCGGGTTCTTGTCGAGTTGGCGTAGGTGCAGTAGACAACCTCGTATTAGGCGGAAAAATGAGCACCGCAATTAGAGTGATCGTGGTCATCGTTGGTGTACTTCTGTTTCTGGTGAGCATCGGCTGGTTGGGACTCCAGGTGAAGCCGAAGCCCTTCCCCGCTTACTCAGAACAGAAACCGGCCCTGAACACCGTCGAGCTGCCGGCAGATTTGCCGACGCCTGTCGCTCGGTTCTACAGGATGATCATGGGAGACAGCGTCCTGGTCATCGAATCGGCGGTTCTCACCGGGTCGGCCAGGTTGCGGCAATTCGGCTTGCACTTCCCGTCACGCTTAAGGTTCACCCATGACGCAGGCCAGGGCTATCGGCACTACATTGAAGCGACCATCTTTAGCTATCCGCTGATAAAAGTCAATGAATATTACCTCGACGGCAAAGCCCGCATGGAATTGCCCGTCGGTGTGATTGAGAACGAGCCGAAAGTCGACATGGCCGCCAACCTGGGTCTGTGGGGGGAATCGCTCTGGCTGCCGCCGATATTTGTGACTGATCCTCGCGTGCACTGGGAAGCCATAGACGACACGACTGCCCGCCTCGTGGTGCCTTTCGGCAAGGAGGAGGATACCTTCACCGTCGTGTTTGACCGAGAAACCGGGCTGATCCGTACGATGGAGGCAATGCGCTACCGGGAAGCCACAGACGAAGCGAAGATTCCCTGGCGACTCGAGCCGCTAGGCTGGCAGACATTCCACGGGATCATGATTCCGTCACCCGCAGCCGTGACCTGGCTGGACGAGGGAACGCCCTGGCTCGTGGTTACGATTGAGGATGTGGCTTACAACGTGGACGTTTCTGAGTATGTCAGGGCAAGGGGGGAATGATGTACAGCTCCATTCGCCAATCGTCAGCGCTCGTCAGAGGATCAATCAAACCCCTCGAAAGGAGCAACTGAAGTGTTCAACAACAGATTCAGTCTTATCGCACTACTCACCCTACTCCTAGCGCTCCCCCTGGCCACTGGCTGCAGCCCACAACAGCAGGAAGTCAAGGCAAGTATTGACGACAATGGCCGTGAGATGCAACTCAAGAAGGGCCAAACCCTGGTCGTCACCCTGGAGGGCAATCCGACCACTGGCTACTCGTGGGAGGCCGCAGAGCCTCTGGATGAGCAGGTGCTGCGGCAGGCGGGCGAAGCGGAGTTCAAGGCGGAATCCGAAGCTCTCGGGGCGGGAGGGGTACAGATCCTCCGCTTCGAGGCGGTGAACGCAGGCAGGTTTACCCTCAAGCTGGTCTATCACCGCCCCTGGGAAGAGGGCGTGGACCCGCTGGAGACTTACTCAATCGAGGTTGTGGTGCGCTGATCGGCATTCATCCGCCACGAATTTCACGAATTGACACGAAGGGGGAAAGATTCGTAGAATTCGTGTAATTCGTGGCAAATTGGAAGTTCAGAATGGACGAAAAGGTCCTCTTGCGAAACGTGGGCGTCCCCAACTCCCACGAGATAGATGTTTACATCAAACGAGGCGGGTATCAGGCTCTGCCCAGGGCGCTGAAGGAGTACCAACCCGAGGAGCTGGTGGAGCTGGTCAAAGCTTCAGGCTTGAGGGGGCGGGGCGGAGCCGGGTTCCCGGCTGGGGTGAAATGGAGCTTCTTGCCCAAAGGGGTCTCCCCCCGCTACCTGGTGTGCAACGCCGACGAGGGCGAGCCGGGCACGTTCAAAGACCGGGTGCTCATAGAACACGACCCCCACGGGCTCATCGAGGGCATTATCATCTCCTCCTACGCCTGCCAGGCGGAACTGGCTTTTATCTACATCCGCGGTGAGTACGCCTTCGGGGCCGAGCGGCTGGAACGAGCCATAGAGCAAGCCTACGAGAAGGGCTACCTGGGCCAGGATATTCTGGGCAGCGGCTATGATCTGGAATTGGTGGTGCACCGTGGCGCGGGAGCCTACATCTGCGGCGAGGAGACGGCGCTTTTGACCTCGCTGGAGGGGGATCGTGGACATCCCAAGCTCAAGCCGCCCTTCCCGGCCAGCGAGGGCGTGTACCGCAAGCCGACCATCATCAATAACGTGGAGACCCTGTTCAACGTGCCCTTCATCGTCCAGCACGGAGCCGAGTGGTACAGGGGCTTCGGGACGGAGAGGAGCCCAGGGCCGAAGCTTTTCGCCATCAGCGGCCACGTCAAGAAGCCCGGCGTCTATGAGCTGCCCCTGGGCACGCCCCTGCGGACGCTCATCTACGATTGTGCTGGCGGGCCGCCGGATGGAAAGCCCATCAAGGCCGTCATCCCTGGCGGGGCCTCCACGCCGATGCTCCCCGCCGCGATGATAGACCAGGTGAATCTCGACTTCGAATCGCTGATGGAGGCCGGCTCTATGCTGGGCTCCGGGGCGGTGATCGTCATCGGCGCGGGGACTTGCATTGTCAGGGTGGTGGAGCGGCTGACCGCCTTCTTCCGCCACGAGGATTGTGGCAAATGCCTCCCTGGCCGCGAGGGCATTGACTGGCTTTACAAGATCCTGCACCGCATCGAATGTGGCCAGGGACGTGAAGAGGACCTCGATCTCCTCCTGGACATCTGTGACAACATCGGCGGCAAGAGCTTTTGCCCCCTGGGCGACGCGGCCCTGGGCCCCATCACCTCCAGCATCAAGCACTTCCGCGATGAGTACCTGTATCACATTCGCGAGAAGCACTGTCTGGAGTAGTTCTTTTGAGCTGGATAGCTGAGACCCATTGACAGTGAGGTGAACGATAATGACAGTGAAGGTGAAAGGCGAATTAGACTCTGTGATAAAAGAGCTTCCCACCGTCTACAAGTATGGGGAACCGACGGCTGTGGTAGTAGACATCAAGTTGTTTCGGCTTCTTCTGGACCGGCTGCAGGAATTGGAAGACCAAACACTTTTTAGTGACCCTGAGGTAATCGCTGGGCTGCAGGCTGGGCAGAACGACTATCTAGCGGGCAGAATGACATCGCTTGAGGATGTAGTCAAAGAGTTGGGGCTAGAGGATGAGCTATAAGCTCGGTCTGTCTGATAGAGCCACGAACAGCCTCAAACATCTGGACCGGCAGAACGCCACCCGTATCTTGCGCAAGCTTACCTGGCTCTCTGAAAATGCCGATCAAATCGAGCACGAACGGCTGAAGAACCCACCAGCAGGAATGGAGGGGCTGTGCAAATATCGCATCGGCCCGTATCGTGTGGTCTATTGGATTGACCACGAAGAAGAAACCATCGCTCTGGTTGACATTGTCTGGCGTAAGGGTGGTTACAAGGAGTTGTACCGGTAGTAGCAACGAATTAGCGGCGTTGCCCAGTGTGTACAACACAGGATTTTGATACATGGAACCACTGGTAACTCTAACCATAAACGACCAAGAGGTAACAGTCCCGGCGGGAACATTGGTCCTGGAAGCAGCCAAGAGCATCGGCATCGAGATCCCCACCCTCTGCTACCACGAGAAGCTGCTCCCCCTGGGGGGCTGCCGCCTGTGCCTGGTTGAGATCGAAAAGATGCGGGGCCTGCAGACGGCCTGCACTACGCCCGTGCGGGAGGGGATGGTGGTGCACACCAACACCCCAGAAGTGATCAAGACTCGCAAGGGGATGCTGGAATTCCTGCTCATCAACCATCCCCTCGACTGCCCCGTCTGCGATAAGGGCGGAGAGTGCACCCTTCAGGATTGGGCTTTCAAATACGGGGCCACCGAGAGCCGCTTCGTTGAGGAGAAGCGCCGCGGGAGAAAAGCCTATGCCATCAGTCCCCTTATCGTCAAAGATGACGAGCGCTGTGTCCTGTGCCGACGCTGTGTGCGATTCTTGGAGCAGTGGGCTGATGAAGCGCAGTTGGACTACTTCGAGCGAGGTCAGCGGAGCAGAGTGGACACCTTCGCTGGCCGCCCCCTCGATTCCATCTTCTCAGGCAATATCATGGATGTCTGCCCTGTGGGGGCTCTCACCAGCCGTGTCTCCCGCTTCCAGGCTCGCAGTTGGGAACTGGAGCACACGCCCAGCATTTGCCCCTACTGTGGCGTGGGCTGCAACGTCACCCTGGACGTGAAGATGAATAAGCTGCGCCGCATCGTGGCGCGGGAGAACGCCGAGGTCAACGACCAGTGGCTCTGCGACAAGGGCCGCTTCGGCCACGCCTTCGTCCACAGCCCCAACAGGCTGAAGACTCCCTTGATCAAGAGAGGCGACAAGCTGGAGCCTGCCACCTGGCAGGAGGCATTAACCCTGGTAAGCCAGCGACTGAGCGAGATCACAAAGGAGAGCGGGCCGGAGAGCGTGGGCGGCATCGGCTCGACGCGAACCACCAACGAGGCCAACTACCTCTTCCAGCGATTCATGCGGGCCGTGGTGGGCACCAACAACGTGGACCACATCGGTCGCATGCCCGACGGCGCCAGGCCCTTGAGCTCCCTGGCCGAGGTGGGGAACGCTGACGTCATCCTCCTGCTGGGCGTTGATCCCATCAAGGAAGCGCCCATCGTCGAGCTTCTCATTCGGCGTGCCGTGCTCACCAAGGGAACGAAGATCATTGTGGCCAATCCGCGCCGCATAGCACTGAATCGCTATGGCGGCCCCTGGCTGGCGTACAAGCCCGGGAGTGAGGTGGCGCTGCTCAATGGGCTGGTAAAACGTGAAACGTCAAACGTGAAACGTGAAACGTCCGTGGTTGAAGAGGTAACTGGCGTGCCGAGTGAAACCTTGAATCAGGCAGCGGAGATCTTGGCCCAGGCCGAGCGTGTCCTCATCATCTGCGGCCCCTCATCCAATATCCAATATCCAATACCCAATACCCAATCCCTGACCAACAGCGCCGGCCCCTACTACCTGGCCGCAGACTGCAACTCCCTGGGCGCTTTGGACATGGGCATTGCTCCCCATCTGCTTCCGGGCCGACAAAGCATAACTGACGACGAAACGTGTAAGAGATTCGGTAGGCGCTGGGGCGCGAAGCTATCATCCGAGGCAGGGTTATCTGCGGATGAGATGCTGGAAGCAGCTATTGAAGGCAAGCTCAAAGCCCTTTACGTGATGAAGCCCGACCCGGCCACCCTCATAGGCAAGGACGCGCTGGAAAAGCTGGATTTCTTGGTGGTCCAGGACCTCTTTGTGACCGAAACGGCTCAACTGGCCGACGTGGTACTGCCGGCGGCCAGCTTCGCCGAGATGGAAGGCACTTTCACCAACCTGGCGGGACGGGTGCAGCGAGTGCGAAAGGCGCTGCGGCCACCGGGCGAAGCCAAACCCGATGACCAGATCCTGGCCGAGTTGGCCAAGGCCATGGACAGCAACCTGGGTCACGCATCGGCTGGGGCAGTGATGGCGGAGATCGCCAAGCTGGCACCCATGTACAGAGATGTCGGTTACAGGGATTTGGGAGAAGGCGGCTTGCCCAGAGCTGAGGAGCCCAGAGAGCCTTCGGCCCCGGTCAAAGCGGAGTATGAACCGCCAGCGAGCGACGAAGCGTATCCTCTGTCCCTTGTTACCGGCCGCCTGCTCTACGACGGGGGCATCCGCCTGGGCCAATCGGAGATTATGCGCCAGTTTGTGCCTGAGCCCTTCGTAGAGATCAACCCCGCCGACGCCCAGGAGCTGGGGATCGCCGACGGCGCAGCAGTGACCGTGGCTTCGTCCAAGGGAGCACTCAAGCTAGTCGCTAAAATCAGCGAGGACACCCGCCCTGGCTGCGTCTTCGTACCCCATAGCTTCGCCGTAGCGCCCGTCAGTGCCCTGTTGGATAAGGAAGCAGCCATCACCTGGGTGAAGGTTACAGAGTAAGGAAAATTAGTGAAAGCCGTTTCCACTTCCGAGTTCGTGTAATTCGTGGCAAATAGGAAATCGCCAATGGACCTGGTAGCAAACATAGTCATCCCCTTCATCAAGAGCATCATCATTGTTGTCGGACTGCTGGTCGGCTTCGCCTACACGACCTGGTTCGAGCGCAAGGTGGCCGCTCGCTTCACGATACGCTACGGGCCCAATCGGGCCGGGCCCTTTGGCCTCTTGCAGCCTGTGGCTGATGCTGTTAAGGCCATCTTCAAGGAAGAGATCATCCCCTCCACAGCAGACAAAGTGCTCTATTTCATCGCGCCAGGACTATCCATAGCCACTGCCCTCCTCGCCTTCGCCGTCGTCCCGCTGGGCAGGTCTATCCATCTCTTCGGCCGAGAGATTCCCCTGTACGTCGCCGATGTCAACGTCGGCGTGCTATATCTCATGGCCGTGGCTGGTTTGGCAACCTATGGCGTCGTTCTGGGCGGATGGTCATCCAACAGCAAGTATTCCCTGATGGGGGCCCTGCGCACCGCGGCCCAGATGATCAGCTACGAGCTACCCATGGGGCTGGCCCTAGTCAGCATCCTGCTGATGGTCGGCGATCTGAGCCTGGTGAAGATTGTGGAGTACCAGAGCAGCTTGCCCCTCATCGTGTTCCAGCCCGTGGCCTTTATCATCTATCTGATCTGCAGCTTCGCCGAGGCTGGCCGCACCCCCTTCGATCTGCCGGAGACGGAGAACGAGCTGGTCTCTGGCTACGCCACCGAGTATGGCGGAATCAAATTCCCGCTCTTTTTCATGGCCGAGTACATCCACATGATCACCGCCAGCGCTGTTGTCACCACCCTGTTCCTGGGCGGCTGGCAGGGACCCTTTGCAGACCTGCACCCTCTCATCCCGATGTTCTGGTTCCTCGCCAAGACCGTCTTCATGCTCTTCCTTTTCGTCTGGGTGCGATCCAGCCTGCCCCGGGTGCGCTACGACAAGCTGATGAAGTTCTGTTGGAAGTTTTTGGCGCCACTGGCGCTGGTCAATTTGGCGGTGACGGCCATCGTGGTGGTCTTGCTCACTTGAAGTTGGAGATTGGGTATTAGATATTGGATATTGAACATGGTCATTACTGAAGCCATTAACGGTTTATATCAACTTCTCAAGGCCATGGGGGTGACCCTCAGGTATCTCTTCACCAAGCCTGTCACCGTCCAGTATCCTGAGGAAGAGGTTCGCCTGTACCCCCGCTTCCGTGGACGGCACGAGTTGCAGCAGGAGAACGGCCTGGAGCTCTGTGTGGGCTGTGGCCTCTGCGCGGCCTATTGCCCGACCGGCTGTATCTACGTCGAGGCTGCCGAGAACACCGACGAAGAACGCCACTCCGAGGGGGAACGTTACGCCCAGGTCTACGAGATCAACCTCAGCCGCTGCATCTTCTGCGGCTACTGTGAAGAGGCCTGCCCCACCGGAGCCATCAAGCTGAGGCACGAATTCGCCCTGGCCGACTATCAACGGGATGACCTCGCCTATACCAAGGAGCGACTGCTCACTCCGGCCACGCCTCACGTTATTCTGTTGGAGGACTAGCCTTCATGGAATTGGTTCTGTTTATCGTTCTGGGAGCCATCGCCGTCATCGCCGCCCTCGGCGTGATCATCGCCAGGAAGGCCATCTACAGCGCCCTGTCCCTGCTAGTCAACTTCTGCAGCCTGGCGGGACTGTATCTCATGCTCAATGCCCAGTTCCTGGCCGCCGTCCAGGTCATCGCCTATGCTGGGGCGATTGTGGTGTTGTTCCTCTTTGCGACCATGTTGCTGGGTGGGGGTGAAGAAACAGCAAATCTCAAATCTCAAATCTCAAAAACCTGCTTAGCCATCGTCTTGGCCTTTGTGCTGTTCGTGGAAGTGGGCTACGTTATCATCAGTGGAACGCTGGCCAGCACTCAGGGTCCTGATACCCCAGAGGCCATCACCAGCGTGGGCAACGTGCAGGCCATCGGCGAGCTGCTCTTCACCGACTATCTCCTACCCTTCGAGCTGGCCGCGGTTTTGCTTCTGATAGGCATCGTAGGCGCAGTGGTTCTGGCAAAGAGAAAACCCAATACCCAATACCCAATATCCAATACCCAGGACTGACATGATCACACCATCCTATTACCTAGCCCTAAGCGCAATCATCTTCACCATCGGCGTCGTCGGCGCGTTGGTGCGGCGCAACGCCATCGTCATCCTGATGTGCATCGAGATGATGATGGGCGCCGCCGGGTTGGCCTTCGTCACCTTCTCCCGCTACCGCCGCTTCGTGCACAGTATTGATGAAGCGGCAAACTCCCTGGATGGCCAGGTCGCCGTCTTCCTGGTGATGGCCGTGGCCGCCGCTGAGGTGGCGGTCGGACTGGCCATCATCCTCTCCATCTTCCGCCACAAAGAGACGACCGATGTGGACGAGATCAACCTGTTGAAGTGGTAGTTGGTAGTTGGAAGTCGGAAGGTGGAAGGTGATCCAACCTCCAACATCTAACCTCCAACCTCTAACCTCGAATCGAGGCAGCTTTATGGACCTTCCTTATCTTAGCATAATCATTTTCTCTCCCCTGGTCGGGGCGCTGATCATCGCCCTTTTGCCAAAAGAAAACCACCGGGCCATCAAGGTGACAGCGCTCATCTGTGCTTTTATCTCAATGGCGATGTCATTCTGGGTCTATTTCAGCTATGATCAAGCGCTGGGCGGATTTCAGTTCGAGGAGCAAATCAACTGGATAGCACCCCTTGGCATCTCCTACCATCTAGGAGCCGACGGCATCAGCTTGCCTATGTTGCTGTTGACCGGGCTGGTTATCTTTGGCGGCGTCCTGGTCTCTTGGGCAGTGGATTCACACCCTAAGGAGTTCTTTGCCCTGCTGCTTCTATTGGTGACAGGGGTCTTTGGCGCCTTTGCCTCCCTCGATCTCTTTTTGCTCTTCGTCTTTTATGAGTTAGCTGTGTTGCCCATGTTCCTGCTCATCGGAATATGGGGCTGGCGCGAGCTACGAGAGTACGCCTCTATGAAGTTGACTCTCTACTTACTGGTAGGCAG
>CAYMKL010000124.1:0-20816 GCA_964390805.1 uncultured Anaerolineae bacterium
TAGATGGCACTATCAATCCCTTCCAGGTGTACCTGACCTGCTACCAGGTCCTGCGTGGCAACGGAGATCGCCGCGCCGGGGAGGTTCTGACCACTGCCCATGAGCTGCTGCAAGAGCGGGCGGCGAAGATTACGGATGAGGGGATACGGCGCTCGTTCTTGAAGAACGTGGCCGCTCAACGGGAGATTGTGAGCGAGTTTTCGAGGGCGACCAGTGCTGGGGTCCGGTAAAGATTGCACTTCCTTCAGAAAAGGAGTATAATCCTATTAGCGTGGATATGGAGAGAGAAATCTCGGAAACGATGCCACTCACATTGCTCTAATGACCAAGAGCGGGATTCAAGCCATGGCTTCTTTTGACAGTGACCTAGAGCGAGTGGATTTCATAGAGTTGTACGAGCAAGCGTGATTTGGAGACAGTTTGCTCACGATTGTGCACCCTGCTTTGCGTTCGCGGCGTGTAAGTCTGTATGAAAGCTGTTGATGAAACACTATCATATCTGGACCATCGGCTGTCAAATGAACGCCGCCGACTCGCGGCGAGCGGCAGAGAGCCTGGAACGCCTGGGTTACCGCTGGACGAAGCGAGCCGATGCCGCAGACCTCGTCGTCCTAAACACCTGCGTAGTGCGCCAGAGCGCTGAGGACAAGGTGCTGGGTCGCCTCAGCTCCCTCAAGCCCCTCAAGAAAAAGCACCCCGAAGCCCTCATCGCCGTAATGGGCTGCTTCGTAGACGACGTCCCCACTCTAAAACAGAACTTCCCCTACGTGGACGCCTTCCTCAAACCCTCGGACGTCGAGGGGCTCCTGAAGTTCGTCCAGACCCGCCACCCCACTCCACGCCTCACGTTTCACGTTTCACGTTTCACGTCTCCAGTATCCTGCCACGTTCCGGTCATCGAGGGCTGCGACCACTTTTGCACCTACTGCATCGTCAGGCTACGGCGGGGGCGGGAGCGAAGCCGACCTGTGGATGAAATCGTGGAAGAGGCAGATTGTCTGGTGAAACGCGGGGCGCGAGAGGTGACCTTGCTGGGTCAAAACGTGGACGCCTACGGCCACGACTTGTCGGGCCAGCCCGATTTGGCCGACCTCCTGACCGCTGTTCACGGAATCGAAGACCTGTGGCGCATCCGCTTCCTGACCTCTCATCCTGCCGATATGAAAGAACGATTCATTGAGGCCGTGGCCAGCCTGCCCAAAGTCTGCGAGCACATCGAGATCCCCGTCCAATCGGGCGACGATGCCGTCCTCAAACGCATGGTCCGAGGCTACACCGTAGACGAGTATCGTCGGCTGGTGGCGAGAATTCGCGAGCGCATCCCAGGAGTGAGCCTGGCGACGGACGTGATCGTTGGCTTCCCCGGCGAGACCGAGGAGCAATTCATGAGCACCTACCGGCTTCTGGAGGAGACCCGTTTCGACGCGGTGCACGTTGCTATCTACTCACCCCGCCCCGGCACCGCCGCTAGCCGCCTCCCCGACGACGTTCCTCAAGAGGAGAAAGAACGCCGTCGCAAGATGATCGAGGACCTGCAGGAGGGCATCGCGGGTGAGATTAACCAGCGGCTCTTGGGAGAAACTGTCGAGGTATTAGTGGAAGAGAAGCACAAGGGCAAGTGGAAGGGCCGCACCCGCACTCACAAGCTGGTCTTCTTCAGAGACGATGGGGATTGGCGAGGAGAGTTGGCTCAAGTGAAGATCACCTGGGCGGGGCCATGGTCTATGCAGGGGGAGTCAGTCTGAGATAAGCAGACCCTTGGGGTTTTGGAAAACCCCAAGGGTCTCACGACGCGTCTTCTTCCTCGAAAGGCATTGTCTCGTAGCCCCCCTTGTCCGAGGGCACCAACTGGCTCACTTTCAATTCGGCTTCGTCCAGCTTTTGGCCGCAGTGCTCGGCCAGCTTCATCCCCCGCTCGAAGAGGGCGATGGACTCATCCAGAGTTAGCCCTCCCCCTTCCAACTGGTGCACTGTGTCCTCTAATGCTTTGAATGCTTCTTCGAAAGACAATTCCCCTGCTTCGTTCATTTCTGGTTCTCCTGGCATTGCACTGCCCAAGCGACCAGACCCTCGAATTTCCCGTCGCTTACCTGGGTCTCGATTCGACCCCCAGTAGCCACTTGTGCAACGCTCTTCACGATTTCCCCCGTTCTCAGTTGACGAGTTATGGAATAGCCCCTTTCCAGGGTGGCGAAAGGGCTGAGGCTCTGCAGGCGCAGGAGGTGGCCGCGCAGCCGCTCCCGCCGGAGGGCCAACTGGTGAGCCATGGTGGCGCTGGCCGAGCGGGTAAGCTCATCTATACGTTGGCGATGGGTGGCGATTTTGGCTTGAGGTGATAGTCGGCTGAGGACGCGCTCTTGGGACTCAACAGCACCGCGCCGTTCCGCTATTTGCCGCCCCATGAGCGTGACCAGGCGGTTTCGGCAGAGGTACAGCGTTCCCCGCAGCTCTCCTTGATCGGGCACGGCGATCTCTGCCGCAGCCGAGGGGGTGGGAGCCCGCACATCGGCCACGAAGTCGGCGATGGTGAAGTCGGTCTCGTGGCCCACGCCGGAGATCACAGGCAGGCGCGATGAGTAGATGGCCCGCGCCACCCGCTCATCGTTGAAGGCCCACAACTCCTCCAGCGATCCGCCGCCCCGCGCGACGATGATGGCCTCGGCATCTGTCTGCTCGTTGAGGGCCTCGATGGCGGCCACGATCTGCAGCGGCGCTTTGTCTCCTTGTACCAGGGTAGGGGAGAGGATCACCTTAACCAGGGGGTAGCGGCGCCCCAGGACGTGTAAGATGTCTCTGAAGGCGGCGCCGGTCGGCGAGGTGACCACGCCCAGGCAGCGGGGGAAGGGGGGCAAGGGACGTTTGCGCTCAGGGGCGAAGAGGCCCTCGGCCTCCAGACGTTTCTTGAGGGCCTCAAACTGGAGGTGCAAGGCCCCCAGGCCGGCCGGCTGGAGTGCGTCTACATAGAGCTGATAAGTGCCTTGGACCTCGTAGACAGAGATGCGACCATGGGCAAAAATGGCCTCTCCATTGGAGGGGAGATAGCCTTGCCGTGCAGCCAACGAGTGCCACATCACGCAGCGGATGCTGGCCGCCGTGACGCCACGTGATGAAACGGCCTGATCTTTCAGGGTGAAATAGGCGTGCCCCGCCGCCGATCGTGCGAAATTAGAGACCTCGCCCTCTATCCAGAGGTCCTGGAGCACGAAGTCTACCTCGAAGAGCCCCTTGATGTAGCTGGTGATCTGACTGACGGTGAAGTAGTGAGTGGCAGACATGGCAACCCTGTCATAATATCTCGCCTGATCCATCACGCGTTGGTGCGCGGGGCGGTTATGGCTCTTCCCCTCCCAGAATGCCTTCGGCCGGGGGCAATGCACCTCTACTCAGCGGAAATGGGTCTCGACGGTGTAAGCGGGAGCGGCCCGGCGACGACGGAGAGCCTCCCAGACCATCAGCCAGAGGGCTCCCAGGCCCAGGAGGGTGACAATCAGGCCAATGAACCAACCCAGGATGGGAATGGCCCTGACGAGGGCGAAGATCACTGTTCCCAGCACCAGCGGCCAGACCCGGCCTGTCCCGCCTCGCTCCCGGATGCGTTCGAGGATCATACGCCCCACCAGGAAGCCGAACACGATTTTGCTGATGTAGCCTGCCGCGATCAGGAACCCCACTATGATCGCCACGTTGGTGAGAACGCCCAGGCCCGTGATCGAGACTACTAGCCCACCAAAGCCCAGCACACCGAAGATGATGTCCAGGACGATCATCAAGAAGCCTACCACAGGGACCGCGATACAGACGAAGATGATCACGAGGATACCCCAGCCCAGACTGCTCCAGGGCTTGGTCTGCAGAGTGGTCGCTGCCTCCCGCACCGAACTCGGGAAGACCCAGACGAGGAGCAAGCCAACCAACAGCAGGGCCATCAGCCGACGCAATTGGCCCAGGAACCAGCTCAAAGCAACCTGCTGTGGAGTTAGCACTTCCACCCTCATTTCCTCCACTTCCACCGGTGATGGCACCGGTGTTTGGTAGGCGACGCCACCCACAATCTCGGCTCCGGCGTCTATCTCACCCCTGCTGCCGCTGGTGTAAGCCAGCTTCCCTCCGATTTCTGCGCCCTCAGTTACCCTGAAGCCAGGTGGCATCATCGGCGCGGGCATCCACGTCTGGAAGAAGGACTGCGAAGCCTCGAAATCGGGATCGGGTTCACCGACGTCTACGTCCACGCTGCCCCCGATGCTCCCGGCAATCTCCAGCGAAGCCATCGCCCCGCCGAAGTCTTCCTCCACCTCTCCGGCCACCTCGGCCTGATAACCCCACCAGAAGAGCGCGCCGCCAGTAGTGCTGCCGTCCATGGCGTCGAAGCTGTAGCCAGCAGCGAAGACATCGTCAGCGATTTGAGCGTTTGGCCCCAGAGTGAGAACTCCGCCAGCGATGCGCACATCGTCCTGAAGATCGCCATTGATGGTGATATATCCGGCGCTACCCCAGAAATCGCCTTCCACCGTCCCGTTGATGATGATCTCGCCGCCGCCGGCGATGAGGTCGCCTTTGATCGTCCCCTCAATAGTGATCGTATCAGCCCCTACGTAGAGGTCATCCTCGATCACTTCGCCCGGGCCGATGACCACCTCTCCCCCGCCCTTGAATTCAACAGCCCCGGCAGTGGGCGTCAGCCAGAAAATGCTCAAGAGCACGATTGCCAAAATCGCCAGTCCTTTCCTGGCTCGAGAATCAAACTTTGCTTTCATTGGAATTCCTCCTTGTGACTAAGCGAACTTGTGGACCCCATCGTTTCTGGTAAGCAATCTGCCTTTCGCATCACCTCCTCTCTTCAATCTGATGGGGAGCGAGCTACGGCTTTTGCTCGCAGAAAACCGATGCCCGAGCAGATGAAGTAGACACTCAGAGCGATCAGGAAGAATCCACACACCGCCAGGATCAGCCTGTAGACGGATTGGCTCAGCAGGGCTTTGCCTCTGGCGATCAACAGGGCCACCAGGCTATACCAGCTCAGATCGGATAGAATGTGGCCGAAGTAAAAGGAGCCCAAGCCCAAAGGTCCTCGTCCCAGAGAGAGGGCCACGTAACTGGCACCCACCGTGGCCCACCAGAGCA
Source organism: uncultured Anaerolineae bacterium (assembly GCA_964390805.1). Taxonomy (GTDB): domain Bacteria; phylum Chloroflexota; class Anaerolineae; order VGOG01; family VGOG01; genus CAYMKL01. Next base: position 5,122 of record CAYMKL010000124.1, read on the forward strand.
CCCAATAGGGATTGGAGATGCTGACCACGATGCCCGTGATGATAGGGCCTAATTGCAGCCCGGCCTCCGGGCCCATTGTCTGCTCCAGGGAGACCGTGCCCCACCACGCGCTCCTGACGATGTCGAAGCCCATCCAGAGGAGAAAAGCTCCCCCCAGAAGCCCAATGAGCCCGGCCACCAGATTCTGCTTCAACAAGCGGCTCAATCCAGCGGCCAGGGCTGCAACGATGAGAGCCTCTGCCACGGCATGGCCCAGCACCAGCGCGGGCCCTTCCCAGAAGCCCTGCCGAGCACTCCCGCTGATGACCACCGTTAGGAGAGGCCCCGGCATCAGCGCCCCAGAGAAGCCAACAATTAGTGAAGTGGTGAATAAGGCGATCAGTTTCTTCATGGTTAACCGTGGCCTCTATTATACTTGACCTCTTCAAAAAGGCAAGCCTTTCTTCTCAGAAGCTTGTCTCCCTCGCGGGTGGAGATTGGGGCGGTTTGACTTTTATCTCCCTTTATGCTATCATATCCTCAGTTCTGAAAGAGGGTTGGAGATGATGGGCAAGCTGCAATATGAGGCCATCAAAGTCAATTTCCTTGCGAGGCAGGGGTCCTTCAGCGTATCTACTCGCGGGCGTGAGGGTTATTTTAGTTATTACGCCTTTACCAAGGCATCATATAAGTTGCCCCACGCCCGGAGGATACCACACCTTAAGTCATAGCAATTCATCAGTTTTTCAAAAGCGTGGAGCAAGCCGAGGCCACGCTTTTTTGATTATCTGGAGGTAAACGCGAAAGGAACGAATAAAGGGCGCGGTTGGAGCACGAATTGTTAAAATACCCGGATGCCCCAAGTGGCTTTTCACTGGCGAGAACGCACTGTGGGACCTTCCGAAAAAGTCGCCGGCGGAAAGGAGGTGGTATCCATTGACATATATGAAACCAGAAAAAGGGCCTTTGGGAGGGCAAGTTGGTAGGGGAAAGCGGAGGTCATTTTCCTAATAGGGAATTCTGGTTTCACCGCATATCATTGGGGATTTAAGAAATCGGTGCCTCCCAACTGGAGGTACTCCAAGGTGGGCAAAGCTCCATGGAGTCGGAGAGCCCCTGGGGATTTGCTTACACAAACCAAGCAAGAAGGAGGAGAAAAGTGAACACGCGTCGAGTTTCTTTGATCATTACTATGTTGATCGTGGTAGGGCTGGTGGCGGCCTGTGCGCCCAAGGCTACGCCAACCCCCACCAAGGCGCCAGAGGCGACTCCAACTAAGGCACCCGAGGCAACATCAACCAAGGCATCGAAGCCAGCGGAGGGTGCGGCATACAAGATTGGCTTTGCGCCCGGCGTCACCGGGGGTGGGGCTTTCTTGGGGGAGCCTGAGCGCAACGTCGCCGAGATCATCACCGCCCGTTTGGAGAAGGCAGGGGGCATCGTTGGGCCAGATGGGGTGAAGCACCAAGTCGAGATTCTCATCGGCGACACCGAGACCAACCCCGACGTCGCCGTCAGCGTGGCGCGCCGCTACGTTGACGAGGACGAGGTAGCAGCCCTGGTGATGGGCAGCGTCACACCTATCAGCCTGGCTATCGCCGAGGTCGCAGAAGAGGCTGAGGCACCCTACGTATCTATGGCCTCCTCGGTGCTCATCATCACCGACCCCGACACAGGGGGAATGAGGCCCTGGGTGTTCAAGACCCCGCAGTCGAACGGCGACGTGGCCACGTGGCAGGTAGAACGTTTGACAGCTATGGGAGCCACGTCGGTCTGCTACCTGTACGAGAACACCGGCTATGGCAAGGACTGCTTCAACAACTCGTCGGGCGCTTTGGAGGCGGCAGGCTTTGAGACAGCCTACTCGGACTCCTTCGAGCGCACCGACACTGAGTTCCCTCAGGTAGCCGGCGTGCAGGCTGCCGGCTGTGACGTGGTGATCGTGGGCGCGATTCCGCCTGGCGCTTCGATGGCGACCATCGCTCTGCGAGACGCGCTTCCAGACATCCCCATCGTCCACGGGCACGGCGTGTGCACTGAGGACTTCATCACGACTGCCGGAGCTGCGGCGGAGGGAGTGGAGTTGCCGTGCAGCGCGGTGATCATCGCCGAGGATCTTCCTGCAGGTCATCCGCAGAAGGAGGTCTTCACGGAGTTCTTCCAAGCCTACACCGAGTCCACTGGTGAGCCAGTCAATACCTTTGGTGGGCATGCCTGGGATGGGTTGATGTGGGTGATCGAGGCATTGGAGTCTCTGCCGGAGGGGCTGACGCTGGAGCAGCAGCGGGCTGCGGTGCGGGACTACATCGAGACCAACATCGTGAATTGGCCCGGCACGGCGGGGGTGTTCAACATCGCGCCCGACGACCACTACGGCCTCACCTACGAGTCCTTCAGTTGGTTCAAGGTCGAAGGCGGCAAATGGATACCGTTCCCACGAGAGGAGTGGGTCATGGAGGGTGAGGCTTACAGGATCGGCTTCGCGCCCGGCGTCACCGGGGGTGGGGCTTTCCTGGGAGAGCCTGAGCGCAACGTCGCCGAGATCATCACCGCCCGTTTGGAGAAGGCAGGGGGCATCGTTGGGCCAGATGGGGTGAAGCACCAAGTCGAGATTCTCATCGGCGACACCGAGACCAACCCCGACGTCGCCGTCAGCGTGGCGCGCCGCTACGTTGACGAGGACGAGGTAGCAGCCCTGGTGATGGGCAGCGTCACACCTATCAGCCTGGCTATCGCCGAGGTCGCAGAAGAGGCTGAGGCACCCTACGTATCTATGGCCTCCTCGGTGCTCATCATCACCGACCCCGACACAGGGGGAATGAGGCCCTGGGTGTTCAAGACCCCGCAGTCGAACGGCGACGTGGCCACGTGGCAGGTAGAACGTTTGACAGCTATGGGAGCCACGTCGGTCTGCTACCTGTACGAGAACACCGGCTATGGCAAGGACTGCTTCAACAACTCGTCGGGCGCTTTGGAGGCGGCAGGCTTTGAGACAGCCTACTCGGACTCCTTCGAGCGCACCGACACTGAGTTCCCTCAGGTAGCCGGCGTGCAGGCTGCCGGCTGTGACGTGGTGATCGTGGGCGCGATTCCGCCTGGCGCTTCGATGGCGACCATCGCTCTGCGAGACGCGCTTCCAGACATCCCCATCGTCCACGGGCACGGCGTGTGCACTGAGGACTTCATCACGACTGCCGGAGCTGCGGCGGAGGGAGTGGAGTTGCCGTGCAGCGCGGTGATCATCGCCGAGGATCTTCCTGCAGGTCATCCGCAGAAGGAGGTCTTCACGGAGTTCTTCCAAGCCTACACCGAGTCCACTGGTGAGCCAGTCAATACCTTTGGTGGGCATGCCTGGGATGGGTTGATGTGGGTGATCGAGGCATTGGAGTCTCTGCCGGAGGGGCTGACGCTGGAGCAGCAGCGGGCTGCGGTGCGGGACTACATCGAGACCAACATCGTGAATTGGCCCGGCACGGCGGGGGTGTTCAACATCGCGCCCGACGACCACTACGGCCTCACCTACGAGTCCTTCAGTTGGTTCAAGGTCGAAGGCGGCAAATGGATACCGTTCCCACGAGAGGAGTGGTAGCACCGGCAGTTAGGTTAGCATACGTGTCAACCTAAGCTCTGAGTCCCGTCCCCGGGGTGGCCCGGGGACGGGGCTTTGAGCCTTAATTGGTATCTTCTCAACAAATCGTTCGGGAGCACAAATGCGACAATTTCTTCGCAGCAGATCAGGAAGGACGGCAATCACGGCCATAGGTATCCTGGCATTAATCGCGCTTGTCCTGTATCTTGGTCACAAGAAGCACTTCGCGGCTCAACACTATGCACAGTTGGCCATAGATGGGATCCGGGGTGGTAGCATATATGCCCTCATCGCCTTGGGCTTCGTTGTCATCCACAGTGTGACCGGCATCATCAACTTCGCCCAGGGAGAGTTCGTCATGTTGGGAGCCATGCTCTGCGTCAGCGTCTATCACTCAGACCTCCCCTTGCCCCCCCCCTTGAAACTGGTGTTGGCGGTTTCCCTAGCGGTGGTTGGAACCGCTCTGATCGGGGGTATCCTGGAGCGGGTAGCCATCTATCCCGCTCGTAGAGCTCCCATCGTTGCACTCATTATCATCACCATCGGCGCCACGATTTCCATCCGAGCGCTGGCACTCATCATCTGGGGTACTCGCCCCTACTTCGTGCCGGCTTTCACCACCCTGCAGATGGAGGACATTACCCTACGCTTCGGAGGGTTGATCGTGAAGGCCCAGAGTTTCTGGATCTGGGGGACTGTAGCGGTAGTGTTGGGCGCTTTGGCGTTCTTCTTCGAGCGCACCATAATAGGCAAAGCGTTGCGTGCCTGCGCCGTCAACCGAAAGGCCGCGCAGTTGATGGGCATCAACCCCAGCCGCATGTCCCTCCTTGCCTTTTCACTTGCCGCCGCCCTGGGCGCTATCGGCGGTATGGTCATGGCTCCTGCCACCAGGCCCACGTATGATATGGGACTGATGCTGGGGCTGAAAGGATTCGTGGCCGCCATCATGGGAGGTCTGGTCAGTTCCCCTGGAGCGGTCGTGGGAGGGCTTGTGCTGGGTGTCGCTGAGAACATCGGGGCCGGGGTTACGTCATCTGGCTACAAGGACATCATCGTCTTCGTCATCTTGATTCTGATACTGATCTTCCGCCCTCAGGGCTTCATCGGCGGCGGGGAGGGAGCTGTCGAGGAGGCCTAGCATGGAACCTGTACTGAGCGCAGTCGCTTGCACTGAGCCCGGTCGAAGTGAAATATCCAGAGTCCGGAGAGATTGGGCCAAGTACCGGCATGTTGCGGGGCTAATTGTGTTCATCGTGTTGGTTGCGGCCTTGGGATGGATCGAGATCGCGCAGCCCAATGGTTTCCGCTTCAGAGACTTCACTGACGGCATGGTGACCTTCGATACGCTGGTTCGCATCGGTATTCTGACCATCGTGGTGGTGGGACTCAACCTTTTGATGGGCTACGCCGGGCAGATCTCGCTGGGCCAGGCGGCGTTCTATGGGCTGGGGGCCTACGTTTCTGCCATCATGACTACCCTGGCAACCAGACACGACGTGCTGCCTGGGATGTCTCGGAGTTGGTGGTGGCCCTGGCTGGCCATACTGGTAGGGATGATGCTGACAGGAGGTTTCGCCTACCTCATCGGCAAGCCGATCCTTCGGCTGCGGGGGAACTACCTGGCCATGGCCACTTTGGGCGTGGGCATCGTGATTTATACCTTGTTCCGGGAGGGGGAGGATTTTACGGGCGGAAGCGATGGCATCGCCGGTATCCCTCGCCTGGCCATCGGCGATGGTTTCCGACTCTGGCCTATGGAAAGGTATTACTTCCTGGTCTGGGCAGTGGCTATAGTGGTCATCATCGTCGCCCTGAACATCGTCAACTCGCGAGTGGGGCGGGCGCTGCGGGCCATCCACGGCAACGAGGTGGCGGCGAACGTCACCGGCGTGGATACGGATCGCTACAAGCTCCAGATATTGGTGGTCAGTGCGATGATCGCCAGTCTGGGCGGGAGCCTGTACGCGCACTTTCAGGCCCTGATCGCTCCCAGGCCTTTCTCCTTCGTGGCCTCGGTGGAGTTAGTATGCATGGCTGCGGTGGGAGGGCTGGCCAGCATCTGGGGGGCGCCTTTCGGCGTGTCGTTCGTCTATGTGGTCAAGGAAGTGCTGCGAGCCCGAATGCACAACCTGCTGCGCGGGGCCGGGGGGGAGCACGAGTTGATCGCCTACGGTATCATTCTAATCTTCATTATGATTTTCATGCCCGAGGGTCTGACCGCCGGCAGTGTCAATCTGGTGCGGAGACTGCAACGCAGATTTGTTGAGCAGCGTGAGGTGCATCCCGGGGGGGTTCAAAGTGCAGACATCGCTTATAGAAGCAACGGATCTTAGGAAGGAATTCGGCGGCCTGATGGCCGTATTTGATGTCAACTTCAGCGTGGAGCCTGGAGAGATTCTGGCCATTATCGGCCCCAACGGGGCTGGTAAAACCACCATCTTCAACCTGATCTCAGGAGTGCTGCCCCCCACAGGGGGGGGCATCCGCTTCCAGGGCCGCCCGCTGAACGGCCTCAAGCCACATAGGATCGCCGGCCTGGGCCTGGCCCGCACCTTCCAGAGTGTGCGGCTGTTCGGGAACATGACTGTCCTGGAGAACGTGATGGTGGGCCGCCACGTGAAGAGCGGGTACGGGCTGCTCAGCGCGGCTTTCCGTCTGCCCCATGGTCGGAGCGAGGAGAGGATGATCCGTAAGCAGGCGATGGACAATCTGGCCCGCGTGGGGTTGGAAGCGAAGGCCCACGAGAACGCCTTGAGCCTCCCCTTTGGACAGCAGCGATTGCTGGAGATTGCCCGGGCCCTGGCTACGGAGCCTAAACTCCTCATGCTCGACGAGCCCGGATCCGGCCTGAACCACCCAGAGAAGGAAGAGCTGGATGGATTGATCCGCAGCATCCAGGGCGACGGCATGACAGTGCTGCTGGTGGAGCACGATATGCAGTTTGTGATGGGCATCGCTGATCGCATCGTCGTGCTGGACCACGGCCAGAAGATCGCGGAGGGGACACCAGCCGAGGTCCGGTCTGATAAGCGGGTCATCGCAGCCTACCTGGGCGAGGAGATGGCGTAGCCGATGTTGCGACTGGAGCAGGTCAACACCTACTACGGGCGAATACAGGCGCTAAGAGATGTCGCCCTGGAAGTGGCTGAGGGTGAGATCGTGGCCGTCATCGGATCCAACGGGGCGGGGAAGACCACGCTGCTGAACACCATCTCGGCGATGGTCCCCGCCCGCAGTGGCCAGATCACCTTTGATGGTCAGCCGATCACGAACCTGAGCCCCGAGAAGGTCGTGCGGCTGGGGATCAGCCAGGTGCCTGAGCGACGGCAGGTCTTCAGCACCATGAGCGTCCTGGACAACCTGATCCTGGGCGCGTACCATCGCCTACCTCCCCTCTCCCCCCTCCGCTGGCGGGGGAGGCTGGGGGGGGGAGGCAAACAGGAGATCGAGCGGGACCTGGAGTTCGTCTTCGAGATTTTCCCCCGGCTAAAGGACCGGGTGAAGCAGGCGGCCGGTACTCTGTCGGGCGGCGAACAGCAGATGCTTGCCCTGGGCCGGGGATGGATGGCGAAGCCCAAGCTGCTGCTGATGGACGAGCCCTCTCTGGGCCTGGCTCCCCTGGTGACCAGGGAGATTTTCCGAGTCTCGGGTGAGCTGCGAGAGCGCGGCATGACCATCCTTCTGGTCGAGCAGAACGCCCGGGCGGCACTGGAGTTGGCCGACCGGGCCTACGTGATGGAATCTGGCCAAGTGGTCTTGGAGGGAACGACGGCCCAGTTGGCCGCTGACGAGCGGGTGCAGACGGTTTACCTGGGTAGGAAGGGATAAGAGAAAAGGAGACTCCGATGCTAGTGAAAGATCGCATGACCCGCAACCCGGTGACGATCACGCCTGACACACCTTTTCCCCAGGCCCTCCGCATCATTCACGAAAGCCGGTTTCGTCATCTGCCGGTGGTGGACAAGAATGGGAAAGCGGTGGGCATCGTCACGGAGGCAGACCTGCTACGAGCGTCGCCTTCATCGGTTTCGTCGCTCAGTATCTATGAGATGAATTACCTGCTGGCTAACTTGCAGATCCGAGAGGTGATGAGCAGCCCACCCATCACGGTGCCTGAAGATTATCCTCTCGAAGAGGCTGCGCGGACGTTGGTGGAGAACAACATTGGCTGCCTGTTAGTGATGCGTGATGAGGATCTGGTCGGCGTGATCACCGAGACCGACATCTTCAAGGTCTTCGTAGAGGTTCTGGGTAGCAAAGAGGCGTCGCTGCGCATCACCCTTCTAGTGCCCGACGTGCCGGGCGAACTGGCCCGATTGACCAGGGTGATCGCCGATCTGGGGGGGAATCTTTGCTCTGTGGCTGCCTTCCGGAGCGATGACCCGGAGCGCGTCTATCTCACCTTTCGTATGAAAGACTTGGACGAGGATGTTCTGCTCTCGGCGATGGAGAAGATGGGAGAAGAAGTAGTTCACGTCTGCTGTGTTGCTTGAATCTGAAAATACGGAGACACTATGCCAAAACAATTACTTTCAGGAAACGAAGCCGTGGCGCGGGGTGCCTACGAGGCCGGCGTTCGGGTGGCGGCAGCCTACCCCGGCACCCCCAGCACGGAGATTCTGGAGAACCTCGCTCGCTACGACGCGGTCTATTCCGAGTGGTCGCCTAACGAGAAGGTCGCCCTGGACGCGGCTATTGGAGCGGCCTATGCCGGCAGCCGGGCGATGGCAGTGATGAAGCACGTCGGCCTCAACGTGGCGGCCGACGCTTTTTTCTACGCTTCCATGACCGGGTTGGAGGCGGGACTGGTTGTCGTCTCAGCCGACGACCCGAACATGCATAGTTCGCAGAACGAGCAGGACAACCGCCACTACGCCAAGTTCGCTCGCGTCCCCTGTCTGGAGCCCAGCGACAGCCAGGAGGCCAAGGACCTGGTGGGCGTGGCCCTGGACATGAGCGAGCAATTCGACGGGCCAGTGATGTTGCGGCTCACCACTCGCATCTCTCACTCTGACACCCTCGTGGAGCTGAGCGAGCGCACGGCCGAGGAGCCCACTGAGCCTCCTGAGTACCGCATTGACCGCATCAAGTACGTGATGGTGCCAGGCAACGCCCGGCGGCGTCACCCGGTCATGGAGAAACGTATCGAGAAGGTCAAAGAGTTCGCCGAGACGTTCCCCTATAATCGGGTAGAAATGGGCCCTTCGACAGGACTTCGGCGAGCTCAGTCGAGCCGCTCAGGGCTGGGCATTGTCACCAATGGCGTGGCTTATCAATACGCCAGGGAGGTCTTCCCCGACGCCTCTTTCCTCAAGCTGGGTATGACCTATCCCCTGCCAGAGCAGATGGTCCGCGATTTCGCGGCCCAGGTGGACCGGCTGATCGTCGTTGAGGAATTGGATCCCTTCATTGAGGAGGAGATCCGGCTGATGGGTATCCCGGTGGAGGGAAAAAGCATCTTCCCCATCTGCGGCGAGCTCGACCCCACCGTGGTGCGGCAGAGCGCCATTGAGGCCGGGATACTGCCACCCCCCCCCAGTCCCCCCCAACCCTTCGACCTTGCTCAGGGCAGGCATTGGGGGGGGAGAGAGGGAGAGGCAATGCGGCTGCCGTCGCGCCCGCCCCTCCTGTGTCCAGGATGCGCGCACCGGGGTGTGTTTCTGACGACCAACAAACTCAAGCTGGTGGTCAGCGGCGACATTGGCTGTTACACGCTGGGTTTCCTGCCGCCCCTCTCGGCGCTGCACACCTGCGGCTGCATGGGAGCCAGCATCGGCCAGGCCCACGGGGTGAGCAAGGCGGGCATCGCCCAGAAGCACGTGGCGGTGATCGGCGATTCCACTTTCTTCCACACCGGTATCCCGGCCCTCCTGAACGTGGCCTACAACCAGAGCGATACGGTGGTGATCATTCTGGACAACCGCACCACCGCCATGACCGGTCACCAGCAGCACCCTGGCACGGGGACGACGCTGATGGGGCAGCCGACCCACGCGGTCGAGTTCGAGGAGCTGGCGCGGGCAATGGGTATCCAGCGGGTGCACACCGTGGACCCCTACAATCTCCAGGAAGTGGAGGCGGCCTTACGGGACTGCCTGGAGACCGAGGGGCCGGCGGTGGTCATCTCACAGCGGGAGTGCGCCTTGCTGCCTGAGGCCAGGAAGCAGTGGATGACGCTGGCGGTCAACGAGGAGCGGTGCAACGGCTGCGGCCTGTGCTTCCAGGTGGGTTGCCCGGCCATCGTCAAGAGTGAACGGCTGGACGCCAAAACCCAGCGACCCATCGCCTGGATTGACCCGCTGCTGTGCACAGGCTGTGAGGTGTGTGCACAAGTATGCGCTCGTAAAGCGATTTTGTTCAGGGACGAAATGATGAGAATTGGGGAGGTTCTGTGAAAGACGTGAGATTTCTACTAGTTGGTGTTGGCGGTCAGGGCACGTTGCTTGCGAGCAATGTGCTGGCCCACGTCGGGGTCAGAGCGGGTTTCGACGTCAAAAAAGCCGAGGTGCATGGCATGGCTCAGCGCGGGGGGAGCGTCAGCAGCCACGTGCGCTGGGGAGAAAAGGTTCACTCGCCCCTCATCGGCCGGGGAGAGGTGGATTACCTGGTGGCCTTCGAGAAGCTGGAGGCGCTACGCTATGTTAGTATGCTTCGCCCTGGTGGGACGGCCATCGTGGGCGAAATGCGCATCCCGCCGCTCTCCGTCAGTTCGGGCGATGACGTGTATCCCGATGACGAGGAGGTGCGGCGCATCCTGGGCCAGGTGACGGACGATGGCCATGCACCGCATAGCTACTTCGTTCCGAGCATGCGCCTGGCAGAGAAGACGGGCAATGCTCGGGCGCACAACATCGTGGTGCTGGGTGTTCTCTCGGACTTCATCGCTCAGGTTCCGCCAAAGATCTGGCTAGAGGTGATCGCAGAGCGGGTGCCCAAGAAGTTCATCGAGGTGAACCGACGGGCTTTCCAGATGGGAAGGGACGGGGGATAAGGGACAAGGGATGAGGGACAAGGAAGTCAACCATACCTAGCCCCTAGCCCCTAATCCCTGGTCCTTTCTGCTAGACAATCTGACTAAATTAGGAGGCGAGACAGAATGACTGAGAAGAAAGCACTTATCTGGAACGAACAATTCGAGACCATGCCACGTCCTGAACTGGAGAAGCTGCAACTGGAGCGGCTCAAGAAGACCGTTGCCTATTGCATGGAGAAGGTGCCTTTCTACAAGGAACTCTATGTCAAGGCGGGCGTGTCGGCCGACGACATTCGGTCGCTGGAGGACATCGCCAAGTTGCCGTTCACCAACAAGCAGGACCTGCGCGACCGCTACCCCTTTGGCATGTTCGCCGTGCCGGTGGGTGAGCTCAAGCAGATCCACGCCACCAGCGGCACCACCGGCAAGATGACGGTGACCGGCTACACTGCCAATGACATGGAGGTCTGGGGAGAGACGATGGCGCGGGTCTACACGGCGGGGGGAACGACAGCCGACGATATGATCCACAACGCCTATGGCTACGGCCTCTTCACCGGCGGCCTGGGGTTCCACATCGGCGCGGAGAAGATCGGAGCCACGGTGATTCCTGTGTCCGGCGGCCTGACCAGGCGGCAGATCGAGATCATGCAGGACTTTGGGTCTACCATCCTCAACGCCACTCCCTCCTACGCGCTGGTGCTGGCCGAACAGGCGGCGGCAATGGGGGTGGACCTCCGCACGGATACGAAGCTGAGGGCCGGCTTCTTCGGCGCGGAGCCCTGGACTCAGGCCATGCGTGAGGACATTGAGGAGAAGATGGGCCTGGAGGCCTACGACATTTATGGCCTGGCGGAGATCATCGGCCCCGGCGTCTCCGTGGAGTGCCCCTATCACACCGGTCTGCACATCGCCGAGGACCACTTCTTGCCGGAGATTATTGACCCCGAAACCGGCGAGCCCCTGGGCTACGGCCAGTTGGGCGAGTTGGTCTTCACAACGCTGACCAAGGAGGGGCTGCCCCTGATCCGCTACCGCACACGGGATCGCACAATCCTGCACACTGAGAAGTGCGCCTGTGGGCGCACCATGGTGCGTATGGAGAAGGTGCTGGGCCGCACCGACGACATGCTCATCGTCCGGGGGATCAACATCTTCCCCTCCCAGATCGAGTACGTGCTGCTGCAGTTCGAAGAGCTAGAGCCTCAGTACGTCATCTACGTGGATCGGGAGGCGGATCGCCTGGACACGCTGGAAGTGTGGGTGGAGGCATCTCAGCCGCTCTACGCCCGCGGCGAGGATGCGGTCAGGGCGATGACGGGGAGAATCAAGAAGGCGTTGCGGGATGCCCTCTACATCTCCGCCGCTGTGCAGGTGGTCGAGCCTGCCTCCATTGAGCGCAGCATGGGCAAGGCCCGGCGGGTGGTGGACCGGCGAGAGTTGGGGTAAATGCGGGTAGACTCGTAGATTCGTAAGTTCGTGAATTCGTCACTGGTCCCTACGAATCTACGAGTTTACGAATCTACGAACCCACGAACCTACCGACTGAGGTGGCACGATGATAATGAGCGAGCATCCACATTCACGTGGCCTGCACTACGGCTGGGTGATTCTGGCCGCCAGCACGTTGACAGTGATGGGGTGCATAGGCTTTGCTCGCTTCGGCTACACGATGGTCCTGCCGGCCATGCAGACGGCGCTGGGCTTGAGCAACACCCAGACAGGTGCGCTGGCCACAGGTAACTTCATCGGCTACCTGGCCCTGGCAGTCATCGGCGGCTTCATCGCCAGTCACTACGGGCCACGGCGGGTGATCGGCGTCTCCATGCTGTTCGTCGGCGTGACGATGGCCCTGACCGGCCTGGCGAATAGCTTCCAGGGGGCGCTGGTGTGGCGGGTGCTGACTGGCGTGGGGAGCGGGGGGAGCAACGTCCCGGTGATGTCGCTGCTGCCGGCCTGGTTTGCCACCCGGCGGCGGGGGCTGGCTACAGGCATTGCCGTGGGTGGCTCCAGCCTGGCGCTGATGATCATTGGTCCCCTGGTGCCGCGCATACTGGATAGGTTTGGCGAAGATGGCTGGCGATACAGTTGGTTCATCTTGGGGGTCCTGGTGCTGCTGTTGGGCCTTTTGGCCTTCGCCTTGCTGCGGGATCGGCCGGAGGAGAAGGGGTTGCAGCCCATCGCCGCCGAGGGGGATGAGCCAGACTCGCAGGGGGAGCGTGCCTCCTCCTTGGATTGGGGGCGAGTGTACCGCTCTGGAGCGGTGTGGCACCTGGCGTTGGTCTACATCGCCTTCGGCTTCTCGTACGTTATCTATGTTACCTTTTTTGCCAAGTATCTCCAGGCCGAGGGGGGCTACACCAAGGAGGCGGCTGGGAACCTGTGGGCCGTCGTGGGGTGGATCAGCATCTTCTGTGGGCTGATCTGGGGCACAGTGTCGGATCTGATCGGGCGCAAGGTTGGGCTGGCCCTGGTGTATCTGACGCAGGCGGCCTGCTATGCCGTGTTCGCGCTGTGGCAGAGCCCAACCGGCTACACCGTCTCCGCCATCCTCTTCGGCCTGACGGCGTGGAGCATCCCCGGCATCGTGGCCGCCGCGTGCGGTGACTATCTGGGCAGCCGACTGGCGCCAGCGGCGTTGGGCTTCGTGACCCTGTTCTTCGGCCTGGGGCAGGCGGCGGGGCCGAGCGTGGCTGGCGCTCTGGCCGACGCGACAGGATCCTTCGGCCCGGCCTTCCTGCTGGCCGCGGGTGTGGCCTTCGTGGGCGCGATGGGCTCGTTGCTGCTACGGCCGCCGCGCACGGCAGCGAGAGCGTGAGCCACGTGCCTGGCGCCATTGTCGAGTGCGCCCTGTCGCGGTGGTACAAAGCACTTCCCTGTCGGGGCCTGAGAGGCTTGCCCATGACGGGCTAGGAGAGTGAAGTTGGGAGGACCTATGTTTAGCATATCTGATTTCGAACCCTGGTGGCGCTTTGGCTTTGCATTAGTGATTGGTGCCTTGATTGGGTTGGAAAGAGAATTCCATCAGCAAAAGGAGGGTGCCCCGGATTTTGCAGGAATCAGAACGTTTTCTCTGATTGCCTTGCTGGGTTCCGTCTCATCATTTCTGGCTACGGATTTTGGAATAACCCTGGCTGCTTTAGCATTGGGAGGACTGATCCTAATGACAACGGTTAGCTACTCTGGAGCATTAGGGCGTAGTGATACGGAAACTGGCATCACGACCGAAGTCGCAGCGATATTGACATTTCTTTTCGGCGTTTTGGTTATGGGGGATCATGCTTTGATTGCTATCGCACTCGCTGTGATCACCTCCCTCCTATTAACCTTTAAGGGTGAATTGCATGGATTCATCCGAAACATGAGTCCAGAGGATATTCATGTTACTCTTCAGTTTGCTCTGGTAGCCGCAGTGATATTACCGTTGCTTCCCAACCGCACGATTGATCCACTGGGCCTATTGAATCCTTTCCAAATCTGGTTGATGGTTGTATTCGTTTCGGGTATAGGGTTTAGCGGTTATGTTCTAATGAAAATACTAGGTCCTTCTCAGGGTATAAACCTCATGGGTGTCCTCGGTGGATTAGCTAGCAGTACAGCAACAACAATCAGTTTCTCTTCTGCCAGTCGGGAATATCCCCACATGGCTCATCATTATGCACGAGCTGTCGTTCTAGCATCCACTGTGATGCTCCCTCGAGTACTATTCCTGATCCTGGTTATCCATCCCCCCTTGGCGCTCAAGGTTATCATTCCATTCACATTGATGTTGATTACTGGTGTAATCTTTGTCTTCGCAATTCAGAAAAGCAAGCTGAGGGAAACAGATACCATCCATCCAGAGTACAGAATCACAAATCCTCTCAAGTTGTCAACAGCGATAAAGTTCGGTCTCTTATTCGCTTTTGTGTTGGTAGTAGTGGAATATGCCCAAACGTTTTTAGGATCATCGGGTGTGTACTTGGCTAGCTTTCTCACGGGGCTGACAGATGTTGATGCAATCACTCTCAGTGTAACTCGTTTGGCAGAAGGCGCCCAATTATCTTCCGATGTGGCTGGTGTGGCTGTGATAATTGCTGCTCTGATGAACACGATTTCTAAAGGAGCAATTTCGTATTTCTCTGGCTCCCCAGGACTCCGAAGCCTAGTCATCAGAGCATTTGTCTTGATGATACTGGTAGGAGTGATTTCTGGCGGAGTTGCTTTTTCCCTCCTGTAGAATACTTGAAGAGGCCTCCGTATCCTACCGGGCATAATCATGGGGTTCGGCAAGGAGTTTGCCTGGCGAGGATTGATGTCCCGAGGTTATATGAAAGCTGACCTAGGGTGCCCTTTGTCATCGGCGGTCTGATTTGGAACGTCTGGCACCTTCCTGCTGGCGGCGGGCGTTGCCTTTCTGGGCGGGGTGGGCTCGCTGCTGCCGCCGCCGCGGACCACTACCGCCTGAGAGGGTGTGCTATGTGGAGAAGCGTCCGCTTAATACGCCAGATCGGGGATATAGGTGGACAAGTGTCCAGATAACAGCGAGTTCGGCGACCATAGCGCAGGTGCCATATCTAAATAGGGAATGTTCATCAGAACATTGGCGTTTGATAAGTGTAAGATAGCAGCTTTCTCACTACCGGGGCTATTAAACAGTCACGAAAGGAGACAAAACCATGACGCAACAAATCCGTGTTTTAGAAATAGCCGCAGAGTATCTCGATAACTGCGACATCTCTTGTATGAACGTCTTCAATGAAGTCAGTCGCATTCCACCCGATGCCAGAGCGCTAAAAGGATCGATTGTTCTTCGTTTCGTCAAATACCGTGACAAGAGTTCCATCTGGTGGACAGTACCGGAGATCAGGGCCTTTATCCATCGTCTCGACGAGAAGTATCCTTTTTTCCTTTACTTCCTATTGCCCGAAGAGAGGCTCAGTCTTATTCAGCACTATTTGCAGTGTCTCCTCCCAGGCAAAGCAATTCAGATGTCGGGTGGCTGGGGTATGGAAATCTTACCCATCGATTTGTTTGAACTTCTTCGACGTAAGATTGATACGCTGATTGATTACTGCCAACTTGTCGCAAGTGATCCTTACGAAACCGTGAGTTCGATAATCAGTAGACCGCAATGGGTCGAGTTAAGCTGAAAGAATAGCCGGTTTGTGGTAA
>CAYMKL010000125.1:0-20592 GCA_964390805.1 uncultured Anaerolineae bacterium
GTTAATTTACAGACGCCCTTTTATGTGTGTTTTCCGTTCGTGTGCAGAAGTCATGATTGACTAAAAACCCCACAGATAAAGTTCGAGAACTTCAGCGGGCGCTCTACCGGGCGGCCAAGCGGAGTGCCACCCGGCGGTTTCATCGTCTATCGGCTGAGTGGAACCGTCCGCTGGCACAAACAGACCGTGGATGCCCTCGGATGAAGAACATCGGAGAGCCGTGTGAGGGAGAACCTCACGCACGGTTCGACGAGGGGGAGCAGGGGCGGACCTCTGGGTGTCCAAGGTTTGGTTAATTGAGGCACTCGCCTGGAAACGGGGAGTAAATGAGCTGACCAAGAGACCTACAGACATTGGGAGTACTCCAAACCTGTTCTCTACTCTACAAACACGCGAAAGGCCACGAAAGCATTTCGCGCCTTTCGTGGCCTTTGTTTCTTCTGGGCAGCACCGCCTCAACTACGCCGCCGCACCTCAGACCAGCAAATCATATATCCCCATGATCCGCCTCCCCCCCTGCTCCCAGGAGTACCTCTCTATCACCCTCTGCCGCAAACCAGCCCCCAGAGTGGCAGCCCTCTTCTCGTCCTCCAGGATAAAGCCGAGTGCTCCGGCCAGAGCTGTGGGGTTGCCAGGCTCGGCGTAGACTCCCCAGTCGCCCAGGTACTCTCGGCTGACGGGGGTATCGAATGTCACAGTGGGCAGGGCCAGGGCCATGTAGTTCAACAGCTTGCCGCTGCCCTCGGTGGCCGAGATCTTGGTGGATACGGCCACGTCGCCCAGGGCCAGGAAGCGCGGCGCAAGCTGGTAGGGCATCTTGCCAGTGAAGGTGACGTGGTCGGCCAATCCCAGGCTGTGAGCGTAGTCCCGATAGCCCTCCTCGCCCGGAAATCCCATGATCAGGAAATGGACGTCGGGGCGCGTCTTGACCAACTGGGCTGCCGCCTGCACCAGCAGGGAAGTGCCCTGGTACTCGGCCAACAGGCCCAGATAGACTACGACTTTGCGCTGCGGGGGGATGCCCAGGTGAGCCTTCAGGTTGACGCGCTCCTCCTGGGTGAAGGCATCGGGGCGGAAGGTGTCGGTGTTGACGCAATCGGGCACGATGTGGATGTTGGCGGAATGGCAACGAAAATCATTTCTAAGCAGGTCAGCCGCGTGACGGGAGCTGGTGATGATGGCTGGAGGGAGGCGGTCAATGACTTGCTCGACCCAGCGCACAGGACCGTAGAGGGCTCCGTCGGGGTTCAGAAAGCGGTGGTCAATCATCTCGCCCGTCATGCTGCCCTGAAAGTCGAACACCAGGGGCACGCGCTGCCGTTTGCCCAGCAGCTTGCCCAGCACGTAGCCGATGAGAGCTCCCTCGTGCAGGTGGGCGTGGATGACGTCGGGCTTGTTACGCAGAGCCACTTGCAGCGATTTGATGGCCAGGAGAGCGTCGAAGGCCAGCTTATGTCTTGAACACCCCACCTCGTAATCGTGCCGCCAGGGGATGGGCCTGGTGCGCTCAATGTCCACACCATTCAAATCCCCGCCTATGTAATAAGTAACGATAGTGACTTTGTTGCCTAGCTTCTCCAGGATCCACGCCTCTTCCGCGATCCGAACGTGACAACCATAATCCAGGAAGAAGCTGGTCGGGGCGATCATGAGGATGTTGTAAGTTCGTCTGGTCATAAGTTCCTTACTAATCAGAACAGCGATTGAAATCGTCTCTGGAGGGCGCGAATGCGCCGGTCGTCCACCTGCGTGGACGGTTTTCACGACCACGTAGGTGGTCGTCCGGCACGGAGTGCCCCCACAGGTGCGATTTCAATCGCCATCTTGGTCATTACTCCGTTTCCGCTATCACCCACACCTTTCGCAACAGAACCCGATCGTCTACCCTCTCCCCGTCTGCATTGAGGACCGGCAGCCGTACTCCCGCCCGCGCGTTGTACAAGCCTATCTCAATGGCGTATTGGCCCGACGGAGCACTGGGATCTATGACGATGCTGTACTTATCTGTTACCACTTCGCCTTTTATCCACAGTGTCGTGGGATGCTCACCTTGCTTTGGCGGGTTGTCCTGTTGTCCCCAGATGCGATGATCCTCGTCAATCAGGTGGGTGAACACGGTGTAGCTGGTGTCCATCTCTCCAAGGGCCCGCCAGTAGAGGGTCAGGGGCATGACTTCGCCGGAACTGAATCCGGCGCTCTCTAAATCATAACCCAGGAACTCCACCAACCCTCCCAGGTTGGCCTGGTGAGGGTGCTGGATGGTCGGAACGTCAAACTCGCGCTCGATCTGAATCACGTGGATCTTCCCCATGTCGAGAGCATAGCCAGTGGGGGAGAACGCTGCCAACAGACCAGGCAGAAGGCCACCTGGCTCGGCCACTTCAGGCTGGCGCAGTACAATCCCCACGTAGTAATCACCTCCAGGGGCTTCGAGGGGGATGCGCAGGGCGTGCTGCCCCTTCACTATCTCGCCCTCATCCCAAAAGCTGGTGGGGTATCCATCGCCGGCAGGCTGAATCACCTCCTCGGCCCAAAGCTGCTTGTGCTCATCCACTAGACGAAAGTAGAAGGAGTAATCCTCCGCTAACTTCCGCGTGGCCTTGTCCTGAGCTTGTCGAAGGATTCGCCAGTATGGTCGCACCCACACCCAATCCCCCGGTCGGTAGCTCCCCTCGGTGAAGTCGTAGCCCAGTAGCCGAAGGTCGCCAAAATCCATAACCTGACGATGTTCCAGGGACAATGAAGCCGTTTCATCACATGACGTCACGGCCGTCGCTCCGCTTACGGCAGGTGGAGAGACGGGCTTTCCCACCTGAAGGATCCCCATGTCCACCGCCGCCCCCTGGGAGTTTGGGTTTTCATCAACGACAGCCAACTGCCGTCTGTCGTCGTGAACCACCATCTCCAGGCGGTACCAGCCAGGCGGGGTGCCGACGTCAATCAAAAGCTCGTAATCGTCCTTGACGATCTGGCCAGATTGCCACTGCGAGGTAGGATAGTGGCCGTTGAGGGGAGCGCGATCGGCCCGCCCCCAGAGGCGATTCTCCCCATCGAGAAGACGCAGCGAGACCCCGTAATTCTCTTCTAGCCCCCCCACTTTCCCCCCCAACCCTTCGACGGAGCTAAGGGCAGGCTCTGGGGGGGATGAAGGGAGGGCTTTCCAATACAGGTTCAGGTGCAGGAACTGTCCGCCAGCAGCGGGCCTGCCCTTGAGATCGTAACCCAAAAACAGGAGCTTGTCCTCGAACTTGGCCTCCATCGGGTGTTGAACCTCAGGCAGGGCATCGAGTGCAGGCGGGCTGGTCAGGAAGCAGAAGGCTTGCACCAGAGAGGCGTAGCTGTGAAAGCTCCTCTCATCCACCAGGAAGGCGTTCTGCTCAAGCCAGGTCTTGGGCAAGAAATCCGGGTCGCCCCAGGGTGGGGTGTGTGAGAGGGCCAACCAGATGCGGTCATACTCCGCTGTCAGCTCCGTGAGGGCGGAGATGGTATCTTGGGCGGGACTGGTCAGCCGGGGCAATCCGGTCCAGGGCAGGCCAGCGTCGGCATAGTAGTTGTAGAGCTGGGAGGTGTGGGGTGGGTCTACCACGATGATGTCGCCCGGCTGGGCATGAGCCTTGAGGTACTCGCCCCAGGCCCGGTGGTCGTCCTTGGCGTATTTCTCGTTGTGAAAATACTGCTGGGTGGAGTGAGTTGAGCCAGCGATCATCAAGGCCAGACAACTGGCGAAGACCAGCGGCCATTTCTTCTTGATGGTCGCCAACCCCACGGCCAGAATCAGATAAAAGGCAGGGCTGACCATTATCAAATGGCGAATGTTCATATAGGCTGGTCGGACATAGGAGAGGAGATAGATTGACGACACGGGTACCAGCAGATAGATCAGGGCCGATAGGGGGTTGCTGGATATTGGAGGCCTGCCCTGAGCCTGGTCGAAGGGTTGGATATTGGATATTGGAGATTGGAAGCCTGCCCTGAGCCTGGTCGAAGGGTTGGAGGATGGAGGGCGGCGGAAAGTCCCCCAGACTATGGACACAGACCCGATCAGGAAAACGGCTCGAAAGACCCAATGGACGGCCAAGACCCGTTCGGCGCTGACCGATATTCCCAGGCTGAAGGAGTTGGACACGTCACGCAGGAGTTCGAGCAGGGAGATAAAGCGAAACCCAGCCATCTCCCCTTTGGGCAAGATGGAGAAGCCGTAGTAGAGGATGGGCAGGGCGATCAATAGCACTCCAAGCACTGGGATCGCTACCCGCCGCCATCCTTCGGCAGCCCTTCGACGGGGCCCTTCGTCAAGCTCAGGGGGGACCTCAGGACAGGGCTCAGGACGCCGCCCGGTCTTTGGAAGAAATGAGAGGAAGACCACCATCTCCGCCAGCAAGATCAAGGAGCTCAGATAGTGGGTGGCTAACATGGCTGCGGAGGACAGAATGTATAGTATGGTGGTCAGGTGGTCCTTGGTCGGGTGGTCGGATGGTCTTTGGTATTGAGTCAATATTCTGAGCAGGGAGTAGAACGACAGCAGGCCCAGGAAGGTGAGCATGGTGTACATTCTGGCCTCGTGGGAGTACCAGAGGTATAGCGGAGAGATGGCGCCGAAGAGGGCAGCCAATAACCCCACCCGCTGATTGGATAGGTACTTGCCCACGGCGTAGAGCAAAGGCACGGTCAACACGCTGAAGGCCAGGGAGGGGAAGCGCAGGGCGAACTCGCTCTGACCCGCCAATCTGACCACCAAGTGCAGCAGGAGGAAGTAGAGGGGAGGGTGATTGTCGAAAGTGACCACCTGCCTGGAGGTATCGGTGAGGACGATCTCATTGGACAAGACGAGGGGCAGGTCGTAGTTGGCTCGTTGCAGGCTCAGGCTCTCGTCCCACCAGAGGCTTTGGGACCCCAAGCCATAGACCCCTCGGGCAAAGGCCAGGGCTATGAAAAGGAGCAGCAATAAAGAACACAGATTGGCAGGATTTGCGGATCGTTTAAGGGTCACAATAGACCACCAAGACCGCTGGACTAGGGTCCAGCGGGAGCAGGTGAGCAGTCATTTTGGAAGTTGGAAGTTGCCGTTTGAGCTTTGAGCTTAATCTGCTTCTCTCCACAGTTGCACACGGAACCTGAATAGATCCCTGAAAGCGCGTAGAATAACACGGATGTTCGCTCCAGTTTGCTCTCCTGCCAGGCGGGGGAAATGGCTTACTGGCACCTCGACGATGCCAAACCCCCTTCTCTTTGCCCCCACCAGCAGCTCCGTGTCTATCATGGCCCCTTTTGAAGTGATGGGCACCTGGCGGGTAACCTCGCGCCTGAACAGCTTGAAAGCGCAATCAATGTCGCGAGAGACGTAGCCAAACAGCAAATTCACCAACGTTGTCCAGCCCCAGGCGAAGAAGCGACGGATGAAAGGGTCCTGGCGATCAGCCCGATAACCGATCACCAGTTCAGAGCTTTCGATATAAGGCAACAGCTTCTTTACTTCGGCGACATCGTACTGATTATCGGAACTGGTGAAGAAGATCAGTTCACGGGTAGCAGCCTGAAAACCAGAATTCAAGGCCCCGCCATAGCCCTGATTGACTTCATGTCGGACCAGTCTGACCTTGGGATAACTCTCCGCAAGTTCCTCGACCACCTCCGAGGTGTGATCGCGGCTGCCGTCGTCTACCACGATGACTTCGTAGTCAGGGGTGATGGGTTCCATCACCTCCAGCACACTCCTGACCGCCTGGCCAACGTTCTCCTCCTCGTTGTAAGCGGGCAAGACCACTGAGATGCTCGACTGAAACGTGAAACGTGATGCGTGATGCGTGTCTTCAGCTTTCGTCATTCGACCTTCCCTCGATTAGTTTTAGTTTGTCAGTTCTGGACAGGCGACGGATGGCGGCCTCTCGCCTTTGAGCCGCGCTCCTGGTAGGCTGCTCCTCGCGGTACACCAGACGCACCGGCCGACGGCCACGGGTGTACCTGGCGCCCTGCCCACTGTTGTGAGTCCGAACCCGCTGCTCCAGATCCGTCGTCCAGCCAGTGTAGAGCGTCCCGTCGGCGCATTGCAGGATGTAAACGACGGCCACCGTTAGCCTCGCTTCTTACCTTCGGCAGACTCAGGGCGCCGTCGCTTGCCCAGTCTCCCCAGGCCGAAGAGCTGGCCCATGAAGCTGCCCATGCTAGGCATCTCAGGTGACTGCCCTTCCCACTCACCTGCTTCCCTGGCCTTCAGCCATCTCTGCCGAGCTATCATCGCTTCCTCGAAGACCCGCTCCAATTCCTCGGCGTCCCCGGCCAGGATGGTCTCTTTGAGCTCAACCAGCTTCCCTGAGCAGGCGTCAATCCAGCGCGCGATGTTCTCCCTGTTTACGAGACAGGCATCGCGATAGGTGGTTGGGTCGGCCGAGACGAAGCGGGTAGAGTTCTCGAAGGCGCCCCCGGCCAGCTTCCGCATCTCCCGCCAGGACGCGCTCTCGGTGGCGACTCCCAGCAAGGCAGCGGAGAGAACGAAGGGCAGGTGATCAACGCCGGCCATGAGGCCATCGTGCTCCAGGGGGTCGAGGAAGTAGGGTTTAGCGCCCAGGAGGTAGACGAAGTCGGAGGCCAGTCGCACCGCGTCGGGAGCCGCACCTGCTGCGGGAGTGAGGCAATAAACCGCCCCAGAGAAGATGTCAGCACTGGCCGCGTCAACCCCTCCGGATGAACTATCAATGGCAGTTGTCCCCGCGTCGCTGACGATGGGGTCACCGCCTACGAAGTTCACTTCTTTAGGTAGTATCTCTTCCGCCCATTCGACAACCGGCGACTTGATGCTGGCCGTGTCGGTGATCAGGCAACCAGGCTTGAGGTAAGGGCCGATGGCCGCCAAAGTGTCTTTGATGCCCCCTACTGGGATGGCAATGACGATCAGGTCGGCGTCCTCGCAGGCGGAGACCAGGTTCCAATCGGTCTTGTCCACAGCACCGATTTTCTTGGCCTGGTTGGCTGCACCCCGTTCCCGGTCGTGGCCGACTATCTCGAAATCGGCTTCAGCCTGGTGCAGGGCAAGCCCGATAGATCCACCAATGAAGCCCAAACCAACTATCGTAATTCGCGGTTTACTCATCCAAGACTCCTCCTAATATCCGATATCTAGTATCCAATACCCTGCTAATTCACCCCATCGGCTTCCTGTAGTGCCACCAATAGCTTGTCCCGATGGGTTTTCAGCGGGTTATTGGCTGATGGCTCCTGATGACGCCGAATCAACTCTACGGTGGTAGGCGAGCAGCCCGCCGCCTGAGCCAACTCTGCCCCCAGCTCAGGATGTTGCTGGTGAACGAAGAAGGGGTAGCGCCAACTACGTGGTTCCTCCAATGCTAACCTATCCAACAGCGATGTGCTGGCCACTCTGATCAACACGATGAGCACTCGATGCCACAGTCGCAACCGCTCCTTGCTCTTGCCCACATCGTGCAAGAGGGCCGCTGCTAGCAAGTCGTGGTCATCGTTTTGCTTTCTCTGCAGGGCGTAGAAAACGTCCAGGCCGTGGCGTTGGTCACAGCGCGGCATCCGTAGAAAAAGCTCGGCCTGGAGGGGAGTCAGGTATTCGTTTAGCAGGCCGAGCTCCTGTGTTGGCACCCAAGCCACTAGAGCCCGGAAGAACTGGCTGACTCGATACACCTACAAGCCCGTCATCAAGCGAAGCAGGAAATAAGTCGGCCGCACAAGAATCAGATCCAGGATACTAATGGGCAAGACCTGGTCAACCAGGATCAGCAAGACAAAAATCATGTAGCCCTGAGCCCCTATTCTGTCCAAGACATCTGAAACCCGGTAAGCCCATGTGGCTCGGATGGTGCTGAGGATCCCCCGCAAGATACTGGAGCCGTCCAACGGGGGGATGGGCAGCAAGTTGAATAGAGCTATGCCGATGTTGACGATTATCACGGTGAAGAGCAAGTCCACAAGCGACCGCGACATCGTTAGCCTCAGTCTAATGGGCACAGCCACTATAGCGGCCAAGATCAGATTGGCCAGAGGCCCCGCTGCTGCTACCAGACCCATGCCAACCCGAGGCCCTTTGCGTAGATACCGCGGATCAACCGGCACGGGCTTCCCCCAGCCGATGCCAAATCCGGAGAAAACGCTGAAGAGCATCATCATCGTGCCCATCGGGTCCAGGTGAACCAACGGATTCAGGGACAGGCGTCCCAGGTATCGGGCTGTAGAGTCGCCCAACTCGTTGGCCATCCAGGCATGGGCAAACTCGTGGACATCAATGGCAATGAGCAGAGAGATCAGAATTGTTATGATATCTAGAAGGCTGCGACCCAGGATCATCTTTCCCCTTTCGCTTCACGGACTCTCGGAGAAACCAGGTTTTTGCTACTTGAATGGACAGACTGTTGCTTTTGGGGCTCCCCCCAGTTCGAGAAATCACATCCTCTCAGCTAAGAACCTGGTTTCTTAGAGCGGGGGTGACTGCTCAGGCTACCCTGTGCCGCGATTGAAATCGCCTCTCCAGGGCTTTCAGCCGGGCGTCCACCTGCGTGGACGTCGCTGTCCACGTAGGTGGACAGTCAGCTTTAGCTCTCCAGGCGCGGTTTCAACCGCCAGCCTGAGTAGTAACGAGCGGGGTTATTATAGCACAAAACACTGAGGAGGCAAAGAATTGCTCAAGATTCGCAATATCGGGTTGGGTGTGCTATAATAAAACTCGGGGAGGTAACGGGCTATGCCCATGGACATCCGCTTAGGCGACGTAGTGCGACTGCGTAAGCAGCACCCCTGTGGGGGCTACGAGTGGGAGGTGGTGCGGCTGGGGGCCGACATCGGCATAAAGTGCCGCACCTGCGGCCGCCGCCTGCTGTTGCCCAGGCGCAAGTTTGAGAAGAGTGTGAAGAAGTTGGTTAGTCGAGGGTAGTGTCTAGCATACTACTCACCTGTCTTCCAGGGCCGCCACGCCGGGCAGCGTTTTACCTTCCAGGAACTCCAGGCTGGCCCCGCCACCGGTGGAGATGTGAGTCATCTTGTCGGCCAGGCCGGCCTGTTTCACTGCCGCCGCCGAGTCGCCGCCCCCGATGATGGTCGTGGCGTTGGTCTCGGCCAGGGTCTGGGCGATAGCCACCGTTCCGGCAGCGAACCTGGGGAACTCGAAGACACCCATCGGCCCGTTCCAAACTACCGTCTTGGCCGTGGACAACTCCTGGCCAAAGCGCTCCACCGTGATGGGGCCGATGTCCAGGATGCGCCAGTCGGCCGGCACCTCGCTAACAGGCACGATCTTGGATTCGGCCTGAGCGTCGAACCTGTCAGCCACCACCACGTCCTCCGGCAGCACGAGCATGCGTCCGGCCTTCCTCAGCATCTCCTTGGCCAGCGGCACGCTCTCCTCCTCCACCAGCGACTGGCCTACCTCGTATCCCTGGGCCTTAAGGAAGGTGTTGGCCATGCCACCGCCGATGAGCAGGTAGTCCACCTTGCCGAGCAGGCTCTCGATGACTCCAATCTTGTCGGAGATCTTGGCCCCGCCCAGGATAGCCACGAAGGGGTGATCTGGCGCCTCCAACGCCTTGCCCAGGAACTCCAGCTCCTTTTCCATCAGGAAGCCGGCCACCGCTGGCCCATCCAGCGTCTGCGGCACGCCGACTGTTGAGGCGTGGGCGCGGTGGGCGGTGCCGAAGGCGTCGTTGACGTAGACCTCGGCCAGGCCGGCCAACTGGGCGGCGAAGTCCGCATCGTTTTTCGTCTCCCCACTGTGGAAACGCAGGTTCTCCAGCAAGAGGACTTCGCCGGGCTCCAGCCTGGCTGCCGCCGCTTCCACCTCCGACCCGACGCAGTCGTCCACCTGGGTGACCTTCTGGCCCAGGAGTTTGGATAGCCGTTCGGCAACGGGGGTCAGCCGCATGTTCTCCTTCACCTCGCCCTTGGGCCGGCCCAGGTGGGACATCAAGATCAGTGCCGCCCCTTGGTCTAGCAGGTACCTGATGGTGGGCAGCGCGGCTCTGATGCGGGTGTCGTCGGCCACGCCCCCCTCGGCCAGGGGGACGTTGAAATCCACGCGCACCAGCACGCGCTTGCCGCGCACGTCCACGTCACGGATAGTTTTCTTGTTCATCGCACCTCCATGCTGGACAGATAGAGAAAGAGTAGACGAGACCTGTCCTCATCTACTCCTTCTCCATTGGTTGGTATTCAGAGTCCTCTGTCTGCCATCAACTTCGCCAGGTCGGCGCAGCGGACGGAGTAGCCCCACTCATTGTCGTACCACGCCAACACTTTGAGCATGTTGCCGCCAATTACCAGGGTGGATGGCCCGTCAACGATGCTGGAGCGCGGGTCGCCTTTGTAGTCCATGGAGACCAGCGGCGTCATCTCGAAGCCCAGGATGCCTTTCATTGGGCCCTCGGCGGCTGACCTGAATGCCGCGTTGACCTCCTCGGCGCTGGCTTCCTTTTCCAGCTCTGCTACGAAGTCAACAACGGAGACGGTAGGGGTGGGCACGCGCATGGCGAAACCATCGAACTTGCCCTTCAGTTCGGGGATGACCAGCGCCAGTGCCCTGGCCGCGCCGGTGGTGGTGGGGATTATGTTAAGAGCCGCCGCCCGCGCCCGGCGCAGGTCCTTGTGCCCCAGGTCCAGGATGCGTTGGTCGCCGGTGTAGGCGTGGATGGTGGTCATCACGCCCTTGACGATGCCAAAGCTGTCCAAGACGACCTTGACCCCAGGGGCCAGACAATTTGTGGTGCAGGAAGCATTGGAGACGATGTGATGTTGGGCTGGGTCATACTTGTCATCATTCACGCCCAGGACGAGAGTGATGTCTTCCCCCTTGGCAGGCGCGCTGATGATGACCTTCTTGGCTCCTGCCTCGATGTGCTTGGATGCCCTTGCCCGGTCGCGGAAGACGCCGGTGGATTCGAGCACGATCTCCACGCCCAGGTCGCCCCAGGGCAGCTTCGCCGGGTCGCGCTCGGCGAAGACCTTGACGCGATCGCCGTCCACGACGATGTCGCCCTCGACCACCTCTACCGTGCCCGGGTAGATGCCATAGTTGGAATCGTACTTGAACAGATGGGCATTCGTGTTGGGGTCGAAGAGGTCATTGACGGCGACGACGTCGAACTCATCGGAGTAGCTCTCCTTCATCGCCTTGAGCACCTGCCGCCCGATGCGGCCGAAACCGTTGATACCTATTTTCACTGTCATGCCATTCCTCCTTTGTACTAAGTTGTTTTTGATAGATGCAAAGATCTACTTCTCTAGAATCTCTGCCAGCTCGCATAGTTCTTGGCTGACCTCCTTCTGGAAGGCGACTGCCTCCTCCAGAGGTGTCAGGACGACACCGCTTTTGACCCAGCCGACCATATTTCCACCGTTCCCAGCGACCAGTTCGCGCACTGCAGCTACCCCTAGCCGGGCCGCCAGCAGCCGATCGAAGGCGCTGGCGGCACCGCCCCGCTGTACGTGCCCTAGTTGCGTGACCCGCACCGAAAAGCCCAGGGAGTCCTGACGTTCGCGCAGATGGGTGGCCAGCGCCTGTGTTCCCGGCTGCCATCCCTCGGCGACGACGATGAGGCAGTGCGCTTTGCCCCGGATGTAAGCGTCTTCGATGGCCTGGCAGACCTCCTCAAAGGTCGTCTCTACCTCTGGGATCAGCACCAGTTCTGCTCCGCCGGCGATGGCGCTCACCAGAGCCAGGTAACCCGAATGGCGCCCCATCGTCTCGATGAGAAAAGCTCGATTGTGGGAGGAGGCGGTATCCTTGATCTTGTCCATGGCATCCAGGATGGTGTTCAGCGCCGTGTCCACGCCGATGGAGATGTCGGTGCCATTCACGTCGTTATCAATGGTGCTGGGGATGCCGATGGTCGGGAAGCCCAGGCGCCACAGTTCCAGCGCACCGCTCAAGGAGCCATTGCCGCCGATGACCACCAGTCCCTCTATCCCGAACCGATTGAGGCTGCGCAGTGCCTCTCTCCGCCCCTTTTGCTCGTAGAACTCGAGACAACGGGCGGTACCCAGAATCGTCCCCCCGTGCCCGATAATGCCACCCACGGAGCGGGCGTCCATCTTGTCAATATCGCCGTCTACCAGACCGGCGTAGCCTCGACGGATACCCATCACCTCCAGCCCCAGGTGGAGCCCTGTGCGCACCACGGCGCGAATGCAGGGGTTGAGGCCGGGGTTATCTCCGCCGCTTGTCAGCACCCCAATGCGTTCCATCTCTCTCCTCCTGCCTATCACAGGGTCTTTGCGTAACTCTGGCACGATTCATCTTGCCCGAAGCTGATGGAACAGCCGCAGGTAATCCGCCAAGTGTCGCGTGGTGAGGAAGTTTCTCCGCACGTGTTCCCGTGCCGCCGCCCCCATGCGTGTTGCCTCTTCCGGATGCTGTAGGAGATAGAGCACCTTCTCGCCACATTCCTCAGCCGAGTCCACCAGGAAGCCGGTCTGGCCGTCAACGACCTGCAATGGGATGCCCCCTGCGTTGCCTCCCACCACGGGTTTCCCTTTCCACAATCCCTCTGTTACCACCAACCCGAATCCCTCGCGGGTGGACTTCTGGACAACAATGTCGCTGGCTGTCTGGAAAGCTCCCACCTCAAACGCGCCCACGCCGTGGAAGTTGTGCAAGATGTGGACGTCGAAATCCTCCCCGGCGTGACGGCTGGTCTTGTCCAGGTAGTACCAGCCCTCGGGATCGTCCGAGGCCATCGAGCCGACCAACGCCAGTTGCGCCTCCGGCACCTGCGCTTTGACGATGCGGTACGCATCAATCACCCCCAACGGGTCCTTCCAGGGGTCGAAGCGGCTGACCTGGGTGATGAGCGGGCGGCTCACGTCTATGCCGAAGTGGGCCACGATCTCTCGCGCCTGTTCCAGGGGTATGGGTGCGTTCTTTGGCGACAAAGGGTCAATGGTCGGGGTGACGATCGCCAGGTGGTCGTAGGACACACCAGGGCCTACGTACTGCTCCATCGTGAAGATACCGGCCTCGTACTCGGAGATGTAGGGGGCGAAAAATCCCCAGTAGGCCGGGTTGGGATGGGAAGTGTCAATGTGACAGCGCCAGGCCCAGTGCTTTCCTCCCTCATGCCCGTGGTAGTGGAGCAAGCCAGCGGGTTGGGGGTCGTGGGCAACGACGAAATCGTACTCCCCCTCGAACCTTTGGGCGTTCATCTCGTTGTAGCGCTGCCAGATGGCCTTCATTTCTTCGGTGAAGGGGATGTCCATACCCTGGAGGCCGTTGTGGCAGGCTTTGGTGACGCTGAAGAACTCGTCTTCGCCTTCGATGACTTGCCACTCGGCATCAAGTCCCACGTCGCGCATCAGCGGCACCAGTGTGACCAGCATCTCGGCCACGCCGCCGCCGAAGGCCGTGGCGTTGATATGCACGACGCGCGCCCCTTGCAGCGGATCAGCCAATGAGTGGATTTCCTCAATGACTTCCTCACCGACGATGGGGCGGTAGTCGGCCAGTTGCTTTGCAGTGATAGGAACTGTTTGTAACATCGTTTCACTCCTTTCTTCGTTGCGCTTGCCAGGTGTACGTTAGCTCATTATACCATACTTTCGCTACAGTTTCAACTCAGGGGCACTACGGCGGTTGATCCATCTCAACCACCGCCGCCCGCTGCACAGGTCTGGGCCAGAGCAGGATTGGTTGGCGGCGCGTGGAATCGGTGTAGGGATCTGTGGTTGACTTGTAAAGGATGATGCTGTACAATATCCAAAGCTTATTAAGCCGATCATCAATCATGGAAAGGAGGAGGTTTGATGTTTAGACGGATAGCCAATAGCTGGGAGTTGATCAAGGCCAGCGCCAGTGTGCTGCGTGCCGACAAGGAGTTGATGGTGTTCCCCATCGTGTCGGCCGTCGGCGTTTTGATCGTGACGGCCACTTTTGCCCTTCCGATGCTGCTTACGAACTTTTTCGATGCGGTGGTGGCCGGAGAGTCGAGGGTTCTCGGCGCGGTGGTGGCCTTCCTGTTCTATCTGGCGCAGTATTTCGTGATTTTCTTCGCCAACTCGGCCCTGGTTGGTGCAGCCATGATCCGCCTGCGCGGGGGCGATCCAACGCTTGGCGATGGGTTCCGCATCGCGTCTGGCCGCGTAGGAACGATACTGGGCTATGCGCTGATCTCGGCCACGGTGGGCATGATCTTGCGCTGGCTATCGGAGCGCGCAGGTACCCTGGGTCGGATTGTTTCTTCGTTGCTCGGGCTGGCCTGGAACATCGCCACGTATCTGGTGGTGCCTGTCCTGGTGGTGGAGGAGATTGGCCCGATAGATGCCGTCAAGCGCAGTGTGAATCTGCTGAAGAAGACCTGGGGGGAGCAGATCGTGGGTAATTTCAGCATCGGTCTCGTATTCGGTCTGCTGTCGCTGCTGGCGATGCTCGTCGGCGTGCCGGTGATCGTATGGGCTGCCACGTCGGACTCGGTGGCTCTCATTGTGCTGGCAGTGGTGGCCTTAGCCCTGGCACTGACCTTTCTGGCCCTGATGAGCTCGACGCTGAGCGGCATTTATACGGCGGCGGTGTACCAGTACGCGGTGACAGGCGAGACCAGCAGCTACTTTCGTCAGGATCTGGTGCAGCACGCTTTTCGTCACAAGTAAGGGTGGATTCTTGAGCAATGGAGTCTTGCAATGAGAGAATGGACGATTGTCGAACTTCAGCAAAAGATGCGCTCGGGGGAATACACCGCGCGGCTCATCACTGAAATGTACCTTGAGCGTATTGAAAAGCTTGACAAACAGGGACCGACCATAAATGCCGTCATTGAGCTCAATCCCGATGCTCTAGAGATTGCCGATGCCCTCGATGCAGAGCGAGAGGCAACAGGCACCCGTGGCTCACTGCACGGCATTCCTGTCATGCTGAAAGATAATATAGATACCGCTGATCAGATGATGACCACCGCTGGCTCCCTTGCCCTGGCGGGCTCAATTGCTCCCCAGGATTCTTTTGTGGCCCAGAGGCTTCGTGAGGTCGGTGCCATCATCCTGGGCAAAACCAATCTGAGCGAGTGGGCCAACTTCAGGTCAACCAAGTCTACCAGTGGCTGGAGTAGCCGAGGCGGGCAAACCCTGAACCCTTATGTCCTCGATCGAAATCCTTGCGGTTCCAGCTCAGGATCGGCGGTGGCGGTAGCGGCCAATCTGTGTTCTGTGGCGATTGGCACGGAAACCGATGGCTCTATCATCTGTCCGTCACAAATAAACTCCATCGTCGGGATCAAACCTACGTTGGGTCTCATAAGTCGGTCTGGAATCATTCCCATTGCTCACAGCCAGGATACGGCTGGTCCGATGGCCAGAACCGTCACCGATGCCGCAATCCTGCTCGGCGCTCTTACCGGCGTGGATCCACGAGACCCTTTGACGGAAGAGAATCGAGACAGGGCATATACAGACTACACACAATTCCTGGACCCGAACGGCATGCAGGGAGCCAGGATTGGCGTCGCGCGCAGTTTCTTCGGCTTTCACGAAAAGGTAGATCAGATAATGGAAGCGTGTATCGAAGAAATGAAACGATTGGGAGCCGAAATTGTGGACCCGGCTAACATCGCTACAGCCAAACAGCTTAGAGAGACAGAATTCGAGGTGCTCTTGTACGAATTCAAGACCGACTTGAACAGCTATCTAGCGGGGCTCGGGCCCCAAGCCCCCGTACACTCTCTGAAGGAGATCATCGAATTCAACGAGCGCAAGCGGGAGAAGGTGATGCCCTACTTCGGTCAAGAAATCATGCTCATGGCGGAGGAGAAAGGGCCGCTCACCAGTGAAGAATACCTGAAAGCGCTGGAAACCAACCAGCGTCTCTCAAGAGCCGAGGGGATAGATGCCACATTGAATGAGCACCGACTGGACGCGATTATTGCGCCCTCTGGAGGGCCAGCCTGGCTGACCGACTGGGTCAACGGCGACCGTCATTCCGGTGGCAGTTCGTCCCCGGCCGCAGTAGCGGGCTATCCAAACATCACAGTGCCAGCCGGCTACATATTTGGACTTCCCGTTGGCATCTCGTTCTTCGGCGGGCCTTATCAGGAGCCAACGCTCATCAGGCTTGCCTTCGCCTTCGAGCAGGCGACTCAGGTTCGCCGCCCGCCGCAGTTCTTGGCAACTGCTGACCTGAGTGGGTGAGAATAGAGAGAGAAGACGGAGTCTATGGAAACCTATCGCAAGTTCCGGCATCGTTTCAAATCGCCAAAATAGCAACTTTACACTTTTTTGGTGGAGTGCAGACCCAAGTGAACATAAACAGCCATTTTGCCCCTCTGGAGGCCATTTTGGGGGCCTTTTGCGCTCCGTTTGGATCATAATCGCGGAAAAAGTGTAAAGCGATCTCTGGTCATTTCCAGGCTGGATGAAACGATGCCCAAGTTCCTCAAGGCCGATCGGTGGGACGAATGGGCGGAGCTAGAGACGGATCAGAGAAAGAAGATACCGTCTCCTCCACCTCAGAAGCCCTACCCCAAAGATGCAACACTGATCGAGTTGATTGCGCCCAAAGACCTAACGGTCGGGCGAATGCCGCTGATTGAAGCAGTCAATCGTCGAAAAAGCCGCAGGAAATTCACCAAAGAACCTTTGACCCGGGAAGAACTCTCATTCTTGGTTTGGGTAACACAGGGAGTCCGGGAAGTCTACAGCGGCGGCGCTGCCACCCGGCGGACCGTGCCCTCTGGCGGTTCGCGGCACCCCTTTGAAACCTACTTGCTCATAAACCGAGTGAACGGACTTGAGCCCGGACTTCACAGGTATCTGCCTTTGGCGCACAAACTGTGCTTTTTGCGGGCCGATGCTGAGCTGGTGGGAAAGATCAACGATGCATGTCGGGGGCAGACCTTTGCGGGCGAGGGCGCTGTTGTCTTCATTTGGACGGTCATTCCCTATCGAGCGGAATGGCGATACAGCTTCGTTGCCCACAAAATGATGGCTCTGGATGCCGGTCATCTCTGCCAAAACCAATATCTCGCCAGTGAAGCAATTGGAGCTGGGACGTGCGCCATCGGAGCGTACAATCAGGACGAGATGGATGCCATTGTAGGTGTGGATGGCAGGGACGAGTTCGTCATTTACGTCGCCCCGGTAGGGAAAATCAAGTAAGCGTTGATCGGCCGACTCGTGGTAAGGGCGAGACGCGACGCAGCCTTCGGCACGGGCTCAGGTCCAGGGCGGGCCCCAGTGCTTCTAGGTGACTGGAGTTGCTGAAAGGACAGCCAAAAGCACAGCGGGAGGTCTGAATCGCCTCCCGCTCCTGCTTTTCGGACTGGGCATCGCACTGCTCATACTGACTGCCATCCTCTCCCCTTCATGCTACCAGCGGTTTTGCATTTCTGTCCCCACTGGTATATAATGTGTCGGCTTGGCAGAAGCAATCGGCAGAATCAGCGGGGTGCCCCAGTGTTTCTGGTGGAGGCACTCTCCCGTAGCGCGCGGTGAACGATGCCCACAAAACACAAGGCCAACCCGTGCATCACCGCGCTGCGCCGAGGTACCGGCTACGTCATCGAATCTCACATCACACTACGAAAAGGAGTAACGATCACCTATGGAATGGTTGACAGCCCCCCAAACCTGGATCGCGTTTGTGACGCTTGTCGTCCTCGAGCTCGTCCTTGGCGTGGACAACGTCATCTTCATCTCAATCCTGGCGGACAGGCTGCCTGACCACCAGCAATCGCGTGCGCGCCAAACCGGCCTTGCCCTGGCGGTGATCTCGCGCATCCTGTTGCTCTTCTCGCTCTCGTGGATCATCGGCCTCACCGAGCCGCTGTTCACGGTGTTCACCTTCGAGATATCGGGCCGAGACATCATTCTCGTCCTTGGTGGTTTGTTCCTGCTGGGCAAGGCCACCAGCGAGATTCATCAGAAGCTGGAGGGCATTGAAGGCCACGCCGCAGCCCCCGTTGCGTCATCGTTTGCCAGCGTGATCGTGCAAGTGCTGTTGCTGGACGTGGTCTTCTCGCTAGACTCGGTCATCACGGCCGTGGGCATGGTGAACCAGTTGCCAGTCATGGTCGCTGCCGTGATCGTGGCGGCCGCAGGCATGATAGTGTTGTGTGGGCCAATCAGCGATTTCGTGGATCGCCATCCCACCGTCAAAATGCTGGCGCTGTCCTTTCTCCTGCTCATCGGCTTCACCCTGATCGTCGAGGGCCTGCATCAGCACATCCCCAAGGGCTACATCTATTTCGCCATGAGCTTCTCGGTGTTCGTGGAGATGCTCAACCTGCGGCTGAGGAAAGTGCAGGGCGAGCCCGTGAAGCTGCACAGGCCCTACGCTGCTGATGAAGCCGCCAAAACGTGAATCCGACCACAATTGGCCTGCCCAGATCATACCCCAAGCGTGAGACGCTTTATCGAAGCAAACAAAACTTAAGGAGGAGACAAAATGGAACTGAAGGGAAGCAACACCGAAAAGAACCTCATGGCTGCTTTTGCCGGTGAATCGCAGGCAAGGAATCGGTACACTTTCTTTTCCAGCACAGCTAGAAAAGAAGGGTTCAGGCAGATCGCGGAGGTCTTCGAGGAAACAGCTAATCACGAAAGGGAGCACGCCAAACGGCTGTTCAAATTCATGCCGGGAGGCGAAGTGGAGATTACTGGCTCTTTCCCATCTGGTGTGATCGGGAATACCGCCGCAAATCTCAAGGCTGCTGCAAGTGGCGAAAACCACGAGTGGACAGAGATGTACCCATCTTTTGCCAAAGTGGCGCGTGAAGAAGGTTTTGAAGATATAGCAAAGGTATTTGATTCCATCGCTATTGCTGAGAAACAGCACGAGAAACGCTATCTTGCACTTGCCAAAAACATTGAAGATGCCAAGGTTTTCCGAAAGGATAAACCGGTTGTGTGGCGTTGCCTGAACTGTGGCTATCTACACGAAGGCACGGAAGCCCCAGGCGTTTGCCCAGCTTGTGACCATTCACAGGCACATTTCGAACTGCTTGGAGAGAATTGGTAGTCTAGGACAACTTGGCAAACGATGGCTCATTTCCTCTGTCAGCGCCGAAGGTCGCGCGTGGCGTTGGGCTGCTCGGCATTCCTGATCCTCTCAGGCCCAATTCTGGCCTCACGGAAAAGGCATCCAACAACGAAGCGCGGGAGGTTTGAAATGCCTTCCGCTTTTGCTTCTCGGACTGGGCATCGTACTGGTGGTTGACTTGCAAGGGCTTCTGCTGTATAATCCAGTAGTAACTCGACTCCCGCAGCAGATTGAGTGTTCATGGAGCCAATAACCGTCAAAGCGGGACAACCAGAAGGTGGAAAATGGAACAGACCCGGTTATTGACCAACGAGGAGAGAAGAGTAAGTACGTATCACACTGAAACGCCTACCGACCCTCGTCTGGTAACATCGGCGACAAGATTAGATGAGTTGAACTTGAATTGGCGGGAGAAGGACTTGCCTGAACGGGAACGGACAAAACACGTTCATCGCCTCCACCCCTATTTGGGCAAGTTCATACCGCAACTGGTTGAAATCTTTCTACGCAGGTACTTCAGAGCTGGAGAGACAGTCTATGATCCTTTCTGCGGCTCCGGTACCACCTTGGTCGAAGCCAATGTCTTGAACATGAATTCCATTGGCTGTGATATCGCTGCCTTCAACTGTCTTCTCTCCAGAGTCAAGACCGACGAGTATGACATGGTGCTTCTCAAGAAGGAAGTCTTGGATATTTTGGCCAAGGTCGAGGACAGAACGCAGGCTACACTTTTCAGCCAGCAATTAGCTGATGATGAATTGGAGGATACCGACAACGAGTACCTTTTGAAATGGTTTGCCCCTCAAGCCAGGAGAGAGCTTTTGATCTACCGGTCTCTTATCCCAGACTATCGGTATCAGGAGTTGCTCAAGGTGATTCTATCCAGATCAGCTAGATCTGCACGGCTTACCACTCACTTTGACCTGGATTTTCCCAAGCAACCGCAAACAGAGCCTTATTATTGCTACAAGCACTCCCGAATATGTCGCCCTGTTCAAGAGGCTTTCAAGTTCCTGAAGCGATATAGTCTGGACACGATTCGCCGGGTGGAGGAATACAGTAAACTCAGAACAAAAGCAAAGGTCACCGTACTGTGGGGCGATGCCAGAACCATTTCGTTACCTTGCAGAGTAGACGGTGTGATCACCTCTCCTCCCTACGTAGGACTGATTGATTATCACGAGCAACACTGCTATGCTTATGAGTTGCTGGATCTTCCGACCGATAGTGAAAGTGAAATAGGGGCGGCTTTCAAAGGTAATTCTCAAAGTGCAAAAGATGCTTATCAGCAGGGGATTGCATCTGTGTTCGCCCACGTAGGGGAATATATGGATAGTGGCAAACGAATGATTATCGTCGTTCGTGATCGAGACAACTTATACGAAGACATTGCTGCTCAATCCGGATTTGAGTTCGAAGACACTATACGGAGACACGTAAACCGTCGGACTGGGCGTCGAGCCAACGAGTTCTTTGAAGAAGTTCTAATTTGGAGGAAGAAATGATCGATGAGAAAACCAGGATAGCTATCAAGGGTTATCTCGAAGGGTTCATTCAAGGCTTGCTAGAACAACAGGTGCTGTACCTTAACAATGCGGATAAATCAGGGTAGCGTCGGGCGAGCATTT
>CAYMKL010000126.1:0-19913 GCA_964390805.1 uncultured Anaerolineae bacterium
GGGCGGCAGCGGGCCGCTGGCCAGCAGGCGCAGGTTCTCCACCGGCGTGGGCAGCAGCCACTCGTCCAGGCCGGGGTTGGCCTCGCTCAGCAGGCTGTTGGTCAGCCCGGCCGAGTTGGACAGGTCAAAGAGTTGGTGCAGGGTGGGACGCCGCAGGTCGCTGTCCACCAGCACCACCGACTGGCCGGCCTGGGCAAACACGATGGCCAGGTTCGCCGCCAGGAAGCTCTTGCCGTCGGAGGGACCGGGGCTGGTTACCATCAGGCGGCGCATGGGCTGGTCCACGCCGGCGTACTGGATGTTGGTGCGCAGGACGCGAAATGCCTCGGAGACGGGGGAGCGGGGGCGCGCCGCGGTCACCAGCGGCTTCGCTCCGCCTTCTCGCCGGCCAGACTCCAGGTGGGCAATGCTGCCCAGGGTCACCAGCTCCAGCACACGGGCCACGTCCTCTGGGGTCTTGAGGGTGTCGTCGAGGTACTCAATCAGAAAGGCCACGCCGATGCCCAACATGGCCCCCACCACGGCCGCTAGCAGTGTGTTCTGCATCGTCCGGGGGAGCACCGGGCTAGTAGGCACGGTGGCCTGGCGAAACATCACCAGGCTGCCTTTGGCCTGCGTTTCCGCCATGCGCGCGTTCTCGTAGGCGGTCAGCAGTTGGCCATAGTTGTAGCGCTGCTGGGACAGGGTCTCCTCCAGGCGCGTCAGTTCCGCTTTCTGGGCTGCAGTGGTGGCTTCGCCGACGGCTTCGATGCGCGCCTGCGTGGCGTCAATGTCCGTCTCCAGGCGATCCAGTTCCTCGTGCAGGGAGTCCTTGGATTCGGCGTAGCGGAGGGCCAGTACCGAGTCGGTGTATTCGGCAAAGGCGTCGGGGATGGCGTTGGCGATGTCGGTCGCCCGCTGCGGGTCCACGTCGCGCACCCGCAGCTTGATGACGCGCGTATCGCGCACTGTGTCTACCGTGATGCTCCCCGCCTCGATCTTGTCCAGGCCCAGCCGGGCGGCGGTCTGGGGCAGTATATGGGGGATCAACTCGCGGTAGGTGGCGGGCTCCCATTGGGCGTTGCGCAGCACCCAACTGGCAAAAGGGTTCCCGCTCTGACCTTGCTCCAGCAGCAGCGTGGCCGTGGCCTCGTAGACCGGATGCGTGTTGATGCTGACCAGGTAGGCCGTGCCGCCGGCCAGTAGCGTGCCGAGCACGATGAGCCAGAGCCATTTTCTGAGGACGTTCAGGTACTCTATTAGCTCCATAGCGCCTCCAGTGTCCCTCCATCCTCCAGAAACCGCCGCAGACAGGCATCGGGACTGGGGTGGTTCACCTGGCCGATCAAGGTGTAGGCCAGGGCCGGGCAGTTGCCGGTGCAGTAGGGGATGTACTCGCACCCGGCGCAGAACTCGAACTCGGTCAGAGGGATGGTGTGCCGCACGCGCAGCTCGTTCAGAGTCGGGTGGCGCTGCCACACCTCGGCCAGCGAGTCGTGGTTGATGCGGCCCAGCTCCATGTGAGCCAGCATGTTGCAGGGCACGATGGCCCCGTCGGCGCGCACGGCGATCTTGCTGCTGTGGCAGCCGCAGCCGGTCAGGCGGCCACCGTTGGGGAAGGGCGGCGCAACATTCGCTCGCGCCTGCTCCATACGCCGCCAGGTGCGCCCTTCGGCCAGCGGCCCGGCCTGGGCCTGGATGCGGCCATCGGATTTCTTTGCCAAGCGCAGCAGCGCCTCCATGGCCGCCTGGCGTTCTTCGGTGGTCAGCATCACCTCGTCGGCGTGGACGCGGCAGGAGCCCAGGTAGCCGACCGCGTTGGTGCCGAAGGAGCCTACCCCCAGCTCCTCCAGCAGCAGACGGGCGGTAGCCTCCAGATCGCGGACGTTGTGGCGGTGGACCGTGACCCGCACGGCGACGTTGACGCCGTGGCGTTGCAGGGTTCGCAGGCCGCGCACCGCCGCCTCGAAGGCGCCCCGGCCCCGGCAGGCGTCGTGTGTCTCCGGCCCGGAGCCATCTATGGACACCTGCACGTAGTTGCAGCGCCCGGTGTTGGCGAGAAAGGCGGCGATCTCGTCCGTGATGAGCCCCCCGTTGGACAGGAGGTTGAAGCGCATGCGGTTGCGCACGATGCCTTCCAGTAGCTCGGGCAGGTCCTCGCGGATAAAAGGCTCGCCGCCGGCCAGGCAGACGTCCATCACCCCGCAACGCCCCAGCTCGTCGAAGAACTGAAGCCACTCTGCGGTTGGCAGGTCTTCGTACAGCACGGCCGGGTTGTCAAAAAAGTAGCAATA
The DNA here is from genome assembly GCA_964390805.1 of uncultured Anaerolineae bacterium. Classification (GTDB taxonomy): domain Bacteria; phylum Chloroflexota; class Anaerolineae; order VGOG01; family VGOG01; genus CAYMKL01. Next base: position 2,274 of record CAYMKL010000126.1, read on the forward strand.
GCGACAGCGCAGGTTACAGCGCGCCGTAAGATCAATATCCACCGTGCGCGGCGTGCGCATCACGCGAATTTCATCCTTCATCTTTCATCTTTCATCCTTTCCTTCGACGAGGACGAACAGACGTCGCTCCAGGTCTTCCACAAAGGCCAGCGTATCCTCCAGGACAGTGTCCGGCGCGTCCTCGCACAGGGCCTCGATCTCGGCGGCGACCTGGGCCAGGGTGCGCTGGCCGTCCAGCCTACGAAAGATGGCCACGCCCACCGGGCCGGTGCCGACCGCCTCGCCGGTCTCCGGCTGGAACAGCACAGCCCAGTCGTCGAATTCCTCTCGCAGCACGACGTCGGGGTTGGCGATGGGTTTGTCCGTTGGGTTCATTGATGCGACTCCTTACGACGTGACAGGTTCCGCCGCCACCAGTTCCGAGTACGAAGTGACCGAAACCTCCATCGGCAAGCGAGCAAAGTGCCTCAAAAGCGCCAGCAGTCGGTCGGTTGCCGCGCCGGTGAGATAGGGCTCGCCGCAACTGCGGCACACCTCGGCAGGCACGTCCTTGACGATGACGACTACCTGGCCCAGCACAAAGGGGATCGTGGCCTGTTGGTCGGGGGTCAACCGCCCACCGCAGAGTGGGCAACGACCGTTACTTTCGAGTTTTCCAATCATCTTCCCATTCCTCCTTCGAGGGTTGGTATACAGTCACCATCAGGATTCGATTCCGTCCCTCGTCAAGCGCGATCACGGCGTGGGCCGGGGTGTTTGTGGCCGGCCAGGCCAACACCAGGCAATCGGGCAGAGGGCGGTGGAGCGTTGGGTAATCCTCGATGACCTGACAATGGAGCAGAGCCCTTTCGACTTGATACCTGGTCCAATCCTCCATGGCTAGCTCGGCAATCGCGTGCCGTGACCAGAGGATCTTGGTCCCCTCGGGGTCTGCCTGGTTTTCGGCTGCAATGCGGCGGATGAATGCCTGCTTATCCAATGTTTGCCCTCTCTCCGGCGGTGGGAATGCGTGCGCGGGCGAGTGAGGAGCTCGTCGGCACGCCATTGCCCGTGAATAGGCCGCGAACCAGACGGCTCCCAGTATACCACGAAATGGGGGGGAGAGGAAATCGCCCCCACGTGAACAGACCTGACAAGCCAGGGATGAGAACTCAATGATGGCAGAGGCCGGGCCCGGCAGAGCAGACGGCGCAGGGGTAGAGTGTTCAGTAGCCGTCGTTGGCCAGCATCCAGAGCGTGAACACGGCCACGCGGGCCGCGTTGCGAAAGCCGTCCACGTCTATGTGTTCCGGGTCGTCGCCGGGGCTGTGATAGTAGGGGTGGTTCTCAAGGCTCCAGGCTACATCTAGGGAAACGGCCGGCACGCCGCACTCCACCAGTTGCACCGCGTCGGAGCCGGGGTCGCGGTCCCGCCGCAGGACGGGGACGCCCAGGTGTTTGCCCGCTGCCTGTACCGCTTCCACCAGCGGCTCAGTGATGTCCACGTCCTCGTCCCAGACGTTCAGATAGGTGCCGGTCCCCTCTCTGGCCCCCAGCACCTCCATGTTGAGCAGCAGGACGTGCTCGCGCAAGTGCGCGGCGGCGAGCCACTTGCACAGGGCCAGAGAGCCGAGCGCGCCAATCTCCTCGCCGGAAAAGCCCACAAAGACTAGCGTCTCCTCGGGCCGTACTGCGGCCTGGCTCAAGATACGCGCTGCCTCTAGCACGGCAGCCACGCCCGTGGCGTCGTCGTCGGCCCCGTTGAACACCTGGCCGTCCGGCCCGACCCCCAGGTGGTCATAGTGCGCACCGACAAAAACGTAGCTGCCGGGCCGGGTGGCGCCGGGCAGCACGGCGATGACGTTCTCTGCCTGGGCCGTGTCCCCCTCGGTGGCGCGACCAAAGGGGGTGAGCGCTGGTGCGGTGAAGGGCAGGAAGTAGCCGTCCAGCCCGGCCTCGGCAAAGGGCTCCAGGCCCAGATCGCGGAACCGTTGCGCCAGCCAGGCCCCCACGATGTCCTCTTCTGGCGAGCCGGTGAGCCGGCCCCGGCGCGCGTCGTCGGCCAGCCAGCGTACGTCGGCCATGAGCCTCTCGGCGCTCACGCCGCCGGCCAGCTCCAGGGCCTGTTGCTGCGTGGGGAGCAGGGGTGTGGGCGCGGGCTCACAGCCTGCGGCGCTGATCACGAGCACCAGCGCAAGCACAAGCAGAGTCGCCGAGAACGGCTTCGCCTTCATGAGACTATCTTGTTCATCCCTTCTTGACCATCCTCAACTCGGTGCCTTCGGGACCAAAACGGAAACGGACCTCATCCATGAGCTTGCGCATGAAATAGAGCCCCAATCCCCCGTGCTTGCGTTTGTCCAGATTGCAGGTGATGTCTGGCGGGGGAACGGCCTCTGGGGTGAAGGGGGGGGCGTTATCGCGGATGGTGATCACGAAATCGCCCTCCGCATACTGGCAGCACAGGGCGATTTCGCCCTTTTCCTCCTTCCCGTAGCCGTGCTCGATGACATTGGTGCAGGCCTCATCTACGGCCAACTGCACTTCGAAGGTGGCCTTCTCGTTCAGGCCTGAGGCCTGGGCCGCCTTGGTCACGAACTCGGCGATGGTTGCCAGGTTCTCAAGGCGACCGTCCACGGTCAATTCCCATTGTTTGGGCATTGTGTCTCCTCGAATGAAGGCGTTGCAGTGCTCGCTTCAGAAGCTGCCCACAGCCTCGACCACGTCGGGGAATATCTTGAACAGGGGGATGAGGCCGGCCAGGTCGAAGACCTCGCTGATGTAGGGCGGCATGTTGGCCAGACGCAGATCACCTCTGTTCCAGCGTTTGCAGGTTTTGAGGGTCGAGATGAGAACCTTTATCCCTCCACTGGAGATGTATTCGAGGCCCGAGAGGTCCATACAGATGCGATATCGGTTCGCCTCCAAGATTGACTTGAGGACCTCATCCAGTTCCGGAGCCGTAGAACTGTCAACGCGGCCGCTTACTTTGACCACATCAACTCGCTTCAACTGCTTGGTGGTGATTTCCATTTTTGACTTTCCTCCTGTGTATTAGTATAGATTCGGGGCAATGCCCCGGTCTAGCTGATGGGAGCTGCTCTCCTGATTCGTTTTCTCTAGGCGCTTTCCCATGCTGATTCGCTCCTCGATCTGGTATCCGAGCTTCGTGTAGAACGTCACGACCTCGTGGTTCGAGACGCGAACCTGGAGATTGAGCTTGGGGCAGCCGAGACTGGCGAGTCTTCGCTCGACATGGCGCATCAGGGCGGTGCCAATTCCTTGCCGTCGGTGTCTCGGACTGACTGCCAGGTAGTAAACCCATCCCCGATGGCCATCATACCCGGCCATGGCGGTGCCCACGATCTCGGAGCCGAGAGTTGCCACCAGAAACAACTCTCGTTGCACGGAGAGCTTACGCCGAATGTCGGTTTCGGGATGATTCCACGAAGGTGAACCTGGGAATACCTCACGCCATAGTTCAGCTACGGCTGCCTCATCTGACTCCGAGTATGCGCGAATCTGTATCACTGGTTCTCACCTCTATTCGAGTTAAAAGACGAACGCTCTATCGAGTAACGATAGCAGTCCATTCCGAAGTAATGGGCCTGGTCAGCAAACGACATCCTCAACTTCTCGATGACTCGTTGGGAAGCGATGTTTTCTGGGTGCACGATGGCAACGATGTTCTCCACGTCGAAATTCTCAAAACCATACTGCAAACAGGCTTGGGCTGCTTCAGTTGCCAACCCCTTCCCCCAGAAGGCTTGGTCCAATAGATAGCCTACTTCAACCTCTTCTGTCTCCGGCAGAAACTGTAGCCCACTCCAGCCGATCAACTGCTTTTCCCAGCGTGGCTCAACGGCCCACCATCCGTATCCATGCTCTTCCCAATGCTTGAGTTGTGCAGAGATCAACTTCTCAACTTTGTCCCGTGAAGGGGGATCTGGATTCGGAAAGTAACGGAGAATATCCTTGGCGCCAAGAATGTGATGCAGTGGATCAACATCTTCTTTTGTGAATGCTCGGAGAATCAGGCGAGAAGTCGTTATGGTGGGTATCATTGCTCTCTCAAGTTAGTCATTCCAAGTGTCCTGAATCACGCGAATCCAATTCTCATGAGTCAGCTTGCGCAAAGCAGCATCATCAAACCCGTGCTCACGCAGTGCGGCGAGAAGTCTGGGAAATCCTGTAACATCCCCCAGCTCTTTCGGTATTGTAGCTCCATCAAAGTCAGAGCCAAAGGCGACGTGATCAATGCCGATGCGATGGGCAACATAATCAATGTGACGTATCAAGTCTGTCAGTGGGGCATCTCCTTCGAGTCCGCCATCGGGGCGCAAATCGTGGATGGCGAAAGTGACCCCAACCATCCCGTTTGAATCACCAATTGCCTCCAGTTGTTCATCAGTGAGGTTGCGTGTTCTGGGCGTAAGGGCATGCGCTGCCGAATGTGTTGCTACCAGGGGGGCATCGGACAGTTTCGCCACGTCCCAAAAACCCTGCTCGTTGAGGTGTGATAGGTCAAGCAAGATGCCGAGATCGTTGCAGGCATGCACCAATTCCTTGCCCGCCTTGGTCAAACCTGGCCCGATGTTCGGGGAGGCGGGGAATCTGAAAGGGACTCCCCAGCCGAAGGCGTTAGGACGGCTCCAGGTGATGCCAAGCGAACGCAGGCCTCGTTGGTAGAATGATTCCAGATTGTGCAATTCGGGATCTATCGCCTCAGCCCCCTCAAAGTGCAGGACGATGGCCAATACTTGCTGATCCAGGCACTCCACCAGCTCCACGACGCTTCGTACAACCTTGACTGCACCCTCAGCGGCTTCCTCAAGGTGAAACAGGCTTGTGATTGCCTCATTGGCAAATTCGTGAGCGTAGTCGAAGTCTATTGGATCGGCCAGCTTCGTCTCGTACCCGTCCTTTGTTCTGATGAGTAGATCGGGTTTTGGAGAGACCGAGTAGTCTACCGTAGGAGACGGAACAAAGATGGCAAAGAAACCACCAGCAAATCCAGCTTCACGGGCGCGGGGGAGATCGAGATGGCCTTCTCCACTCCGAGCGAGAAACGAGCGCGCCCCGCCACGGTCTGGCAGGCGTAGCAACACGTCATTGTGGCCATCGAAAATTGGGCATCGTTTCAAATCGCCAAAATAGCAACTTTACACTTTTTTGGTGGAGTGCAGACCCAAGTGAACATAAACAGCCATTTTGCCCCTCTGGAGGCCATTTTGGGGGCCTTTTGCGCTCCGTTTGGATCATAATCGCGGAAAAAGTGTAAAGCGATCTCTGGTCATTTCCAGGCTGGATGAAACGATGCCGAAAATTGGCATGGCATTGATATTAGTGGGTAGTGGCATTCTCTTCTCCTAAGATTTGATTCAGATGGTGCTCCATGTGCTCCCAATAGTGTTCAATAACCTCAGACAGTGGTATGACGCTGTTCGGCTCCGATGACCAACCGACTACACAGGGAGTTCGTAGATTCTGTTCATCCATTACGCTTATGATGTGCGCCAGGTGCTCGTTGTAGGCTTTCCAGAAGTCCAGAAGTTCACGCCAATCTCTCAGGTTGTACTTCTGGCAATCAACCCATTCGTCTTGTTGATACGAGGGAAACTCTAGCTTCTCGCACCATTGCGCCCTGACAAACCTCTGATGGTTATTGCACGCCGAGTCAATGAGATGACCGATGATCTGCTTTCTTGACCATTCCCCAGGCTCAATTGGCTGGGCGGCTTCTTCATCCGAAATCTCCGTGAGTGTAGCATAACTGCTCTGTACTAGGTCAAGCATGATGCACCTCCTTCTTTGGATAGTCGAAGTCCACTTCTGTCGGCTCGAACTCGCCTACAAGCGCCCAGGTATCAACGTCGAATCTCAGCTCAACCACCCCGCACGTTGGCACGTTATCAATGTAGTATGGAGAGAGATGGTTGACCAGATCCGTCAGGCCAGGATTGTGCCCGAAGCACATCACGCAATCCAGGTAATCATCGAGGCCCTGGATGACTTCGAGCATTTCGAACGAATCAGTGTGATAAAGTCTTTCATCCACGATGATCTCATCCCAGGGATGGCCAATCTCTTCAGTGATAAACTCCGCCGTTGCCAGTGCCCGAGTCGCGGGGCTGGAGATCACCCGATCCACCTCAACTCCTCGCTCAGCCAGGCGTTCTCCCATGACAGGGGCATCTCGCTTACCCCGCTTGTTGAGCGGCCTGAGGCGATCCGGAAGGCCTGGATTCTTCCAACTGGACTTGGCGTGCCTGATCAATATCAGAACCTTCATCACTAACCCGTGTGCTTGTCCAGGAGCCCGACAAGCTCCTTCTTGCTCCTACTGTGATAACTTAGCACTTCCCCGTTATACACGACGTTGAAAACACCATACGCCGATGGCGCAGAATCCTGCACCTCCTGACTGCTTTTCAGTTCAATCACCTGGGTTTCTACACCTCTCTCGCCAGCAGCTTCCAGAGCTGCCCGTGCAGCGTTGTCAACATAGGGACATTGGTCAGAGCGAACGATTGTCAATCCCGAACCATAACGGCTCAGCCTTGCATCCCAGTCTTTGGGGAAAGCGGGCAAGGGGGCATCGTCGAACTTTCTGACCAACAGGTCAAACGAAGGTGGCGCTTGATCAACTGGCTCAAGCCCGTTCTTGAGGAGGACCTTCTTGTTGGCAAGCCAATTACCTCTACTGGTCACCATAGCAACGCCGTGCTTTTGCGTCCTTCGCGCGTCTTCAATACACTCGTTCAGCAGACGTGAACCATACCCTTTGCCTTTGCCTCTGCCAACAACCCAAAGGCAATGAATGACTAGGTAGTTTGGGGCACTGACAGCTCTCCAGGCAGATTCACCTGGCGTGTACTCGATGAACCCTACAGACCTGTCGTTCTCGTACAGTATCTTGATCCTCATGCCTTCCGAAAACCGCTGCCTTAGCCAGCTCAGCTTCTGCTGATATCCTGCCGACTTTGGCTTACTCTTGTAGCAGAAGAACCCATACTCACCGACATTGGTGGCGTCTATGGTGATGATTTCAACTTTATCACCCATCTGCATCACCCTCCTGGTAGTTGATCCAGGTCTATCACCAGGGACTCGACATCTCGGACGAGCTTGTCAAAGGATGGGCACCGTCGGCGGGCCGACCACAAATCAAAGCGGTGGGCCAGGGCAGGCTGGTCATCTACCTCGACGTATGTACGCCCGCCCGTCATCTGATGACTCAGATACCCTTTCGCGTCCCGGATATCTTCCGGCCTCTCAGGAGACATTGCCGTCTCTGCCAAGCCACGCACCCCACGCAGCGACTCTAGACTTCCCAGGAACCAGGCCTCGAACTCGGACTTTGCCAGTATAACGGCGGCCGGGATGTCAGCGCTGGCCCTACGGGCACGCTCCAGTAGGGCCGGTGCCAGTTCCTTTGGGCAATCGTCGTCAGCGTCAAGCACAAGCAAAATGGCGTCACACCCCTCAGGTCTGCGTCGGGCAAGTTCACAGGCCCGTTCCAGTTCGCCAGGCCGCACCATCTTGTAGCGGCTAATTCTCACTGGTTTGGCGACGGTGATCTCGTATCGGCTCCACTCAGCCAACAGGCGACGCAGCAGCACGGGCACGGATTGCACTTCTGAATAGCCTTCCACTATGGGTACCAGGGCGGGGGTGTTCATGCGCCCTCCACGCTGCCAAACAGATTCAGTTGCCTGGTAGCCTGATCTGCGTAGTCTCGATCCACCTGTATCTCACCCTGGCGCAATAGCTCACCGGCTGTATAAAGACGCTGGCGGATCACATCGCGCGTGGTCTCCGTCAGCGGCGTGATTTGTGCTGCCCCTTGCACAGACTCTACAGCAACAATCTGGCTGTCTGACAGCCTTTTGCTGTCCAGTACATCTGGGCTGTGGGTGGTGAGTAGTACTTGTGAGCGTTCTGTGCCATCTACGAGGATGTCCATTAGGATCTCTGCCGCAGCAGGGTGAATGGTGGATTCCGGCTCCTCGATAGCAATTAAGGCCGCAGGCCGGGACTGGTAGACCGCCAGCAAGATGCCCAGGACGCGCAGTGTGCCATCGGACATATTCAGTGCATCGAATCGCCAGGCGTGCTGCTGTCCAACATCCTGACGAAATTCCAGGGTTTCTTTCTGTCCCAGTGACTTGGGCACGACGCTAGTGGCGCCCGACACAACTTTCCCCAACAACCGACAGATGCGCTCGTAAGCGTGCCCATTGCGGGCGCTCTCCTCTTTGATCCGTCGCAGAACGGCTGCTGCGTTGCTGCCGTCCGAGAGGAGTACAAGCCCCTCGCCTGGGTCTGGGTCTTGCAGTTCGCGCACGCTCTCAGGCCGCAGGTTGTAGCGCCGGATGCCGGTCAGAAAATCGAAGACCGGGCGGAACTCCTCGGCTGCGGAGAGCACTGTCAGAGCCAGGCGGTCGGACTGCACCCGTGGACGGATACCGGGCACCTGGCGTGTGAACGTACCGTGTTCTACCTCAAACTCGTGGCGTGGCCCCATAAAGGGTTGAACGACGCAGCGTTCTCGCGCGATGCTGAAGGCCTCGCGGGGGCGTGCCGCGAGGTCGAAGGCATAGTCCGCCCAGCCGCCATCGGCCAGATCGAGACGCAACCGCAGGCCAATGTGGGTGGGATGGCCACCAGATTTGCGACGGACGACAGCAATTCCGCCCCGGTTGGCAAAGGCCAACTGCACCGAGTGGTTGAGACAATCGGCGACAAACGACAGGGCGTCCACAAAATTGCTCTTGCCCGCGCCGTTTGGTCCGACCAACACCGTCAATCGTTCCAGGTTGACTATGCAGGCTGCGATGTTCTTGTAGTTCCGAATCTGGACTTGACGCAGCATTGGCTTTCTCATACGACACCTCCCTTTTCTAACACTAACACTTGCATTACCCTCGCTCCCCCGCTGGTCAATCACCTTCACCTATTTTAACCACTCGGCCAGTTCTATCTCCAAAGCCTGCAAAGCCTCATCCACAGTTTCATGGTCGTCACTGCTCTCCCAGACCATGCCACCTTCATCAATCGCTCTCACTAATGGGGTGCTAAACTCGTCTTGCCCGATTTCGATCCAGCCACAAGCCTCCACCCAGTAGGCAATGTTGGGATAGGCTTTTGAGAACTGACTTTTCATAGGCTTGTCTTACCGTACTTCTGAGGCCAATTGCGGTGGGAGTGCCATCTGCCCAACAGCCCCTCAAGACCGGCCCTCACTCCTCAGTGAAGTAGTCTGAATCAACTCGCTTCAACTCATACGAGGCAACGGCGGTTACGCCAATGTTGTAGTCAATCATCAACTGGGCAAGCGTGTCGCCGTCAATCAGGACAATCTTGCTGTCTATTCGAGACACATAATCACGGGCCGCTTGAGTGAAGTCCGATGTCGTGATGAAAATCCCTTTTCTTGCCCGCTGACCTTGCAATGCGCCAGCAAACTTCTGGATCTCTGGCCGCCCTACATTGCTATGCCAACGTTTCGCTTGAATGTAGACGATGTCCAACCCTAGCCGATCTTCCTTGATGATGCCATCAATCCCACCATCACCACTCCTTCCAATGGCCTCACCTGCGTCTTTTCTCGTGCCACCATAGCCCATCTTGACGAGCAACTCAATCATCAGCCGCTCGAAGAAGGCAGGAGAGCAGCCTTTGATTGTCTGCAGAAGTTCTGTCGCTAGACCCTGCCGGACTCTTTCGTAAGCGGCCTCGATCTCTTCTTCAGGCGTTTGAGTTTCGCCCACGGTTTCTTCAATTGCTTTGTCTGCTCTGGCCTTCTGCGGTCTCTGGAATTCAACAAACTCTGGGAACTTCCTCAGGAAGGAGGCGGTTATCTCTGGGGGATCCCGCTCTAGGACTTCTACTCCACGTTCAGTGATCTGATAGTAGCCCCTTCGGGTTGATTTCAGCAAGCCTGCCTTTTTCAAGTATGTCCGTGCCCAGCCTACACGGTTGTCAAAAGCGGCTTGCTGGCCACTGGGCAGTAGTTCTTTTCTTTCCTCATCGGTCAAGTTGAATTCGTCGGCAAGGGCTTCGATAGTTTCCCGCAAAGAGTGTTCTTCCCCATCACCGGCAAACTTCAGCAGAGGTAGCATGATTGACTGGAAATCTGGTATCGCCATTGTCCCAAGCCTCCCTCCTTATTGCTTTTCTCGCTGTTCTGCGATTCTCCTGTAGCGGATACTTCACTGCTGTGAATACTTGCCCCTATTATAACCCAACGCCGACACTTACGCAAACGCACAAAGCCCGCAACCCCGAAAGTAGGGCCGCGGGCTTGTCTTGCCGCGAAAGGGATCGTCAGGCTGGGGAGAGACGCTACCCTTCTTCTATGCGCTCGAACAACCAGCCCTTGTCATGGAGGCGGTCTTTCAGCATCGAATAGAGGCGCCAGTCGTGAGTGGTCAGAAACACTTGAAACCCGCCCAGACGCTCGACGACCAAGTCAACGATTCGCTCTCTGTGGTCGGCATCGTAGGAGCAAAAAACATCGTCCAAGAGCAGAAATGGGAACTGGCGGTTGAACAGGCCCACAGAGCTTATGAACAATGCCAGACCAAGCGTGTTCATTTGGGACTCGCTGAGATGACCGGCAGGTGGGATCGTCATGTCAGGCGAGTGAAAGCCAACCTGCATTCTCAGTGCCCTCGACTCGGTGTCTGGAACGATGTGGACTTTTGGTGCAGCTTCCGTCGGATGAATCGTTTGGTAGATGGATTGCACATCGTCTTCGAGAGTGGCCACCACGTCACTCACCAGTGCGGCTGCGCGCTCTTGGATAACCTCTACCAGGGCATCGAAGCTGCGTCTGACCTTTTGATACTCTTCTTGCTCGCGGTGTAACTCTTTGAGGCGGATCAAGGCATCCCACAAGGCCTGAAAATGCTCGATGGCTGCTTCGACCTGGGTGGGCGTAACCGGCACCGTCATGAGCTGGAGACCTTGAAGCGCGGGGAGTATTCTTTGAGCGACAAGTTCGTGGCAACGATCCAACAAAGCTTCACATTCGTCCTGTATTTGAGACGGGAAGCGGTCGGTGGTGGCCAGTGTTCTGGCAGCCTTCGCGAGTTCTGTGGCCTGGGCTTCGATCTTTGATAGCGATAGTTTCTTGGCCTCTGTTGAGACCTGTGCCAGTCGCTTCTCTAGATTCCTGATGACCTTCTTGAGTCTACGAGTCGTCCTCAGTTGCTCGTTTCGAGCTGTGGCAAGCTCGGCGAGTTCGTCGAGGCTTCTGGTGATAGTGATTACCGCAGCTTCCTGAGAACCGGCGCGGCTCTTTCTCCACGGCGTGCGGCACACGGGACATTCGCCTGTGATCTGTGACTCCAAAATCGCCTTGGCTGCGTCCCACACCTCTTGAAAGACGTTGTTCTTGGCCACAGTAAAAAGGCTCTCTGTATGTCGTTCCGCCGCCACCGCATCGGTCAGGGCAGCATGGCAGACTTGAGGTTGACCGTGTTGGGAACTCAGGCCGGTCGCTATCTGCTCCAAAGCAAGCTTGGCCTGGTAAGATCCGCCGGTGGCAGATGACGCTACAATAACCCGCCCCTGAAGCCGTTTCAGTGTTCGAATGGCCTTCTTCATTCCCTCCACCGAATCTATGGCCAGGCGTTTGCCAAGAAGCCGCTCGGTCTCCGCCTCGCACCAGTCCAATACCGCCCGCTCATTGTACCTGGTGACGGAGTGGTTAGTATGTCTGGCGATGTCTTGCACTCGCCCCACAATTTCCCAACTGAGGTCACGACCTGCCAATGTGCTCGAGGTTGCTTCCAGGTGCTTGAGCACCTGCTCCAGGTGTGTCAGGCCGAACCACCTGGAAAGCTCGGCTGCGTCTTGTCCCCGGAGCTCGCCAGGGGTCATATCAACCAGAAAGCGTCTGAGATCATGCTGGCGCAGGATACGCTGAGCGGGAGCGGCGCGAACAATGGAACGAAGTTCGACTCGGCTGAGCTCGCCGAAGTCTGACGACATATCATCGGCCTGGCCTGACTTGACCAGGCGGGTAACTTGCACCGATTCCCCTGACTCCGAATTGACGAGCGTCATGGAGAGTCTGGGCTCTATATCTCTTTCCTCAGCCAGGCTGCCATCTTCTGAGAAAAGGTACTCGATTGCATCTGCATAGCCGCTGTTGCCGCAGGCATTTGGGGCATAGATGACGATTGATCTGGGATATCGCTCCTGGGCCAGCTCGAAATCGCCAACTCGATCCAGAATACCTTTGATCCCTTGTATGCTGAGTCGCGCAACGATCCAACTCATTGATTGCCCTCCACGGCGCGTGCCTTCGCCAGTTGGACCAATGCCTCAGCCAATTGGGATCCTGCTTTTGAGTGAAGCGATCTCTGTCCCAGGTGTTCTTCGACCAGTTTGACCACTTGTGGATCATACCTGGTCTGATCGTCGAACTCTTCCCGGAAAAGCGAGTCGAGAAGCTCGGAGGTTCTAGAACACATCCACAGGTTCATTCCACAACTTCCCCCTGATCACATCCCTCAACTCTTCCTGGAGGGAATCCAACTCGTCATTGATTGCAATGACCGCCGTGTCCAGGATGTCGTCATCGTAAGGCTTCTGTCCCATCCTGGTCATCTCGTGTTTTAGCATCCCCTTAGTTACCCTCAACCGTTTAGTACGAGGCGATTTGGCCTTCAGTGCTGCTATCGCTGCATCTGTCAGGCGAATGGATAGCTCTTGCAGTTGCCCCTCGTTCATCTGGGCGATCCCACCTAGATCAAGAAAGTCGTCGTAGGTAGTGTTGGCTAGTATGTACCGAAACCAGTTCTCCCAGGTTCTATCCGCATCCGTTCTGTAGAAGCGAGATGGAGGGATTTCATCAAAATCCTCCAATTCTGGTTCTTCTTCTTCATAATCATTGGAACCGAAGGGTTCGATTGGGCTGAGAATGTTGCGCCAGATGTTCCAGGCGGCCATAGCAGCAATCATACCCAGGAGAGTTGCCTCGAACAGGGAGAAAGGCAAGAAAAGAGTGAGTATCCAGCCCACACCAAGGGCAACGCCGATTACAAGCGCGAAACTGATGACAAGCAAGACGATCATCACGACGATGGGAAGAAGAGTCCACATAGTTGAACCTCCTTAAACACTATACTTTCCGCTAACTTTCCATTAGTTACGGGTAGGCAATTTTGCCAAATCGTGGTAAGATAGGGCAAACATCCCTAACTCAGCCAGGAGGTACGCAAAATGCCCATCGCCGCAACTCGAACTATGGAGGCTCTCTGCACGGTCACGCTGAGCCTCCCGATCGGCACCAACCTTGCTCTTTTACACTTTTTGTGGATGCTGACCAGTGGCCAGCTCTTGCCCAGCCGTGGGGCCATTTTCCCCGCCTTACAAGCTATAGGCCTGTCCGTGGCGGCTATCCGCCGCGCATGGGCGGCGTTTTGGGGCGGGGCGTGGGAGTTGGACACGTTGCTGCAAAGCTGGGAAGCCCATGTCCAAGAGCAAGGCCAATGGCAGCCCCATCAATACGAGGGCTATTATCCCATAGCCGTCGATCTCACGGCCTTCTGGCGACCCGCCTTGAAGGGCTGCCTCACCAAACACTACCATCCGGCAGCGGGGAAAGCCCTGGCGGCCATTGTCCTGGGGGTGATCGCGCGGGTGGGAAGTGTCAACAGCCAACGGGTGGCCTTGCTCCTTAAGGTGGTGCGTGCAGACCCAGATGACCCCACCGAAGTCAGCCTGAAAGCCAAGGTTGTGCAATGCGTCATCACCACCTTGGCCGACGACGAGATGCCGGTGCTCGACGCGGGCTTCCGCATCCGGGAACTGCAAGCGGCGCAACTGTCCCGCTATGTGGTGCGGCTTGCTAAGAACTTCACCGCCCGCCGTAATGTTCTGCCCGAATACAAGGGACATGGTCGGCGACCAGAGTACGGGGAGTTGGTGCGGCCGTTAGCCCGCACCTACAAGGGCAAAACCATCCCCGCCACGCCATCGGATCGGACGGAGACCTGGACAGAAGACGGGATCACCTTCCGCGCTGAGTTCTGGGACGACCTCGTATTGCCCGATGTCAAAGTGCATCCCGATAACCCCACGTTCAACGTGGTCGCGATTCATGACCCACGCTACCGCGAGCCGTGGCTCCTGGCTTGCCCGCGCAAGCTCAGCGGGGCGGCGTTGCGTGGACTGTATCGGGATCGCTGGCCGGTGGAGCAGGTGCCGCTGGCCGCCAAGCAGATGTTGGGTGCAGGACGCCAGTTTGTCTTTGCCCCCGAAAGTCAGCAACGACTCCCGGAACTCGCCTTGTTGGCGGGGAACATGGTGACCTACTTGGCATCCACCCTGCCTGCAACGCCTACTGGCTTTTGGGACCGCCAGCCCAAGCCCACGCCCGGACGCTTGCGCCGGGTGCTGGCACGGACGCCTTTTCCCAAGTCTTTCCCCTTGCCGGAGCGAATTCGAAAAAAAGCCTCCGTGGTTGCCCACCTTCCCAAGGGCATTTTGGGCCACCGCCGCCAAAAACAGGCTGCCAAGGCCTGAAAACGGCCACCGACCCTCAAATTCTCTTGTCTTTTCTGACCCGGAAGTGAAATCCTGCCTTTCTGGGCATCGCCGCTTGCCTGGGCAACGAGCTCACCGGGTCCGATTTAGCGGAAAGTATAGTAAACAGATTATCTTCTGTTGGCACTGTAGACAAGTGCCTCAATTACTCGCATGTTTGCCACAGCGTCTCCCAGCGGCACTGGGGCTTTCCTATCCTCCAGCACTGCCTGGGAGAACAGGTCTCCCTGAATTGTATACTGGTCGCAAATCTTCAGCGCAACCTCTTCAATCTTGGCACCATCTTCATACCACACCTTGCACGGCCGGTCGGACGGGGCATTGAAAGGTATCTCGATTTCAATCCGCCCCTTCGTACCAAAGATGTTTACCCGCTGATAGGGCGCCAACTGTGTCGCACAGGTGAACGTCGAAGTGCCATTGCCAAACTCCAGTATGCCAGAAGTCAGACGATCTATCTTGAACTCTGGATCGTATTCCATCATTCCACAGACCCGCCGAGGCTCGGCCCCAAAGATGAACCGCGAAAGCGAAATGCAGTAGCAACCGATGTCCATCAATCCTCCGCCACCAATGTCGGCCCTGTTTCGAATGTCGTCGGGGTCAGTATTGTAGTACGAGAAGAAAGACTGAATCGTCCGCACTTCACCGATTTTACCTTCTGCGACCCACTGCTTTGCCCACTGCCACTGTGGATGATGCCGATACATGAATGCTTCCATGACCTTCAGTTGGGGGAACTTCTTGGCAGCGTCCAACAGTTCCTGAGCTTCGGCTGCACTCAGGCCAATGGGCTTCTCACACAAAACGTGCTTGCCCGCGTTCAGTGCTTTGATTGACCAGGGGACGTGCAGATGGTTGGGTAGTGGGATGTAAACGGCATCAACGTCGGGATCGGCCAGTAGTTCCTCGTAGGATCCATAAGCCTTTCCTATGCCCAGCCGCCTTGCTGCTGCCTGTGCCTTTTCCAGCTTGCGCGAAGCAAGGGCCGTAACCGTGCAGTACTTGCCCAATTGCATAGCGGGGATCACCCTTTCGGTGCCAATTCTGGCGGTGCTCAGGACACCCCATCGAATCTTCCTCGTCATTATTACCTCCCTCATTGTTCCCTCACTGGTCAATCACCGCTGTTGCGGATGCCGGCTTGCTTATTATAACCCAACGACGGCACTTACGCAAACGAGCAAAGCCCACTGCCCTGCTTTCGCGGAAAGTGCGGGGCCGCGGGCTTGCCTTGTCGCATATCGCCTTTCACACCTGCTGCGCCAACGCGATGGCGCCCAGCACTCCCGCCCGATCGCCTAACCCTGGCGGCACGATGTAATCGTCTATCTGCTCCAAGATTGCCGGCGCTTGCAGGTAGCTGTTGAGCAGTTCCTGCACCTCCCGCCGCACCAGCGGGAAGAGCACTGGCTGTTGCATCACGCCGCCCCCCATGATGATGCGCTGGGGCGATAGGATGCAGATGATGTTTACCAGGCCCAGGGCCAGGTACTTGGCCTCCAGTGGCCAGGCGGGGTGGTCTGCGGGCAGCATCTCGCCCCGCTGCCTCCAGCGCTTTTCCAGGGCCGGGCCGGTTGCCAGCCCCTCCAGGCAGTCGCCGTGGTAGGGGCAAGAACCGGGGTAGGGGTCGCTATCCCAGTCGTGGGGAATGAGCACGTGCCCCATCTCCGGATGGACCAGGCCATGGATCAGTTTCCCGTTGACCATGCCTCCCCCGCCAATGCCCGTGCCGATGGTCAGGTAGACGAAGGTGTCCAATCCCTGGGCAGCGCCCCAGCGGTGTTCGCCCAGGGCGGCTCCGTTCACGTCGGTATCGAAGCCCACCGCTACACCCAGCGCCCGCCGGACCGCTCCGGCAAGATCGGTGTGAGCCCAGCCAGGCTTGGGCGTGGTGGTGATGTAGCCGAAGGTGGGCGAATTCGGGTCCGGATCCACTGGGCCAAAAGAGGCAATGCCGAGGGCCGTCAAAGGCTCGTCTTGCTGATGCTGCTGAAAAAACCGAATGGCCCGGCTGATGGTTTCCTCTGGCGTGGTGGTAGGAAAGCGCGTCTCTGCTCGGAGATCGTCGGGGCCGCTGCCCACCGCGCACACGAATTTCGTGCCGCCCGCCTCAATCCCTCCCCAAAGTGACATCATTCATCCAGTTCTCAACTCTCAGCCCGGTGATGCGCCGGAAGTGCTTCACGTTTTGAGTGACGAGCACATAGTCACCGGCCAGGGCGATACCGGCGATCAAGATGTCCGCATCGGGAATGAGGTCGCCCCGTCGCCGCAGATCGGCGTATACCTGGGCAGCCCTCCTGCAAGCGGTCTGATCGAGCGGTATCACGTTGTTCAACCTGCAGAACTCGTCAAACACCTTCTGACGGTCGCGCGAACCGACGTACTCGTGGCCTTTCATCACTTCGTAGTAGGTGATGATTGTGATGTTGAGGTAGCCATACAAGTCCCGATGTTGTCGTGCCTGCTCGACCATCTGGGGCACTCCTTTGAATAGCGGCATCAGCATATCTGTGTCGAGAATGGAAGGATTCACGACGTTGATTCCTCCCTGTCCGACTCAATCTCGCGGCCGGCAAAGTAACTTGCTCGCTCTTCAAGAATGGTCTTGAACACACGATCCTCTTCTGGTGAGAAATCAGCCCACATGCCGATGAACCGCTCCAGGTTGTCCTCGCCTGTAGTTTGTGAGTCTATTAAGGCATCCATCAATTGGGTAAGCCAGACCTTAAGACGCCTGTCTATCGTACGTTCAACCAGTTGCTCGAATTCCTCAGTTGACAGTGTTCCCAAAGCTCTTTCCATTGCTCGACTCCTCTCCTTGTTTTCAGATGGCCGTCTCTATTATAACCCAACGAAGGCACTTACGCAAACTAACAAAGCCCGCAGCCCTGCTCTCACAGAAAGCACGGGGCCGCGGGCTTGTCCCATGTCTTACATTTCACGTTTCACGTTTTACCATATTTTTGCGCAAAAGTCGGGGGGTTGCATTCCCCCTGGAGGAATAGAACCCCTGGAGTTTTGCACGAACCTTAACATGTGGTGCTGTACCTTAACAATGCGGATAAATCAGGGTAGCGTCGGGCGAGCATTTTG
>CAYMKL010000127.1:0-19890 GCA_964390805.1 uncultured Anaerolineae bacterium
CGTATGCGGCGGCGCCCATTATCGTGCGAGGTGAGGTGATTGGTTTCCTGAACGTAGATAGCGCCACTCTCGGCTTCTTCACCCATACCCACGCTGATGCCTTGCGTGCCTTCGCCGACCACGCCGCTGCCGCTATCGAGAACGCCCGGCTGTACGAGGAGACCCAGGAGCAGGTAGCGCGTCTAGCGAGGAAGACGCAAGACTTGGAGCTGGTCCACCAGGTTTCTCGGGCGATCAGTTCCTCGCTGGACCTGACCTGCATACTGGAGATGACCGTCGAGCACATGGTGGACGTGTTCGAAGCGGACCACAGTGGTATTCTCCTTTTTGATGAGGCACATGCCCATGGGCATGTGGTGGCCGAACATCCATCCACCGGGGCAGCAGCGGAGAGGTTTCCGGTCCAGGGATACCTGGCAGCCGAGCGTATCATCGCCGACCGGGAGCCATTGGTCATTGAAGATGTGTGGAGCGACCCACTGATGGCCGCCGTGAGAGAAGCAATGCAAAGGCTGGACATTCGGTCAATGCTTATCGTGCCCCTGGTTGTGAAAGATGAGGTGGTAGGGAGTATTGGCCTGGACGCTATTGGTCAGCAGCGACACTTCAGCGTCGAGGAAGTAGCTCTGGCTCAGACCATCGCTAACCAGGTAGCTATCGCCATTGAGAACGCCCGGCTATACGAGCGAGCCCAGCAAGAAATCGTTGAGCGGGTGCGGGCGGAGGAGCAAATCAAGGCCTCGCTGCAAGAGAAAGAGGTGCTGCTAAAGGAGATTCATCATCGGGTCAAGAACAACCTGCAGGTCATCTCCAGTCTGCTCTACCTTCAGTCCAAGAATATCAAGGATCAACAGCCCCTTGAGATCTTGCAGGACAGCCAGAACCGCGTCAGGTCCATGTCCCTGGTCCACGAAAAGCTGTATCAATCCCAAGACCTGGCGAGGGTTGACTTCGCTAAGTACGTCCGAAGCCTGGCAAACTACCTGTTCCGGTCGTATGGCGTCAACGCGAATGTCACCAGACTGAGGATCCAGGTGGAGGATGTTTTCCTGGGCGTAGACACGGCCATTCCTTGTGGATTGATTCTCAATGAACTGGTTTCCAACTCGCTCAAGCACGCTTTTCCGCACGGTAAGGAGGGCGAGATCCGCATCGAGCTTCGTGCGGACGAAGGTCAGCTTACCCTGATGGTCAGTGATAACGGAATTGGCTTTCCGGAGGATTTGGATTTCCGAAGTACGGGATCATTAGGTTTGCAATTAATAAGCACGCTGGTAGATCAGCTTGAGGGTACCATTGAGCTTGATAGAAGGGGTGGAACGGCTTTCAAGATCGCGCTTGCCGCACCAGTAGATAGGGAAAAGGTTGCCAATGACCAGTGAACCCTCTGAGGAGGGACCATGTCGAACCCGGAACGAGATCTGATACCCTCCAAGACATCTGCGCGACTGGCAATGACGCTGTGGGTGCGTCTGGCGTGGTTGGTTGTCCTCTTCATCGTCCAGTTGCTGTACTTCCCCATCAACCGCACCGTGCAGGGTGGCGTTGTCCTGGCCACGCCATGGGATGCCTTGATTCCCCTCTGGCCGATCTGGGCGATCCCCTACCTGTTGAGCCTGTTTTGGTGGGTGGGCTGCTTCATCTGGGCAGCCTGGAAAATGGACGACACCCTCTACCGGGCTTTCGTCATTGGCACGATCACTGTGATATTGACCAGCTACCTGGTCTATCTGCTTTACCCCACTCACTCTAGCCGGCCGGCTCTGGAGGGAGATAGTTGGCAGATGCAGTTGGTACGCTTCATATACGAGAACGACCACCTGAATAATGCCTTCCCTAGTGGTCACACCTACACTACGGTGCTGATCGTGCTCTTCTGGTGGCACTGGCGCTCCCGGCTGCGCTGGCTGTGGGCCGGGATTGCTGTAATCATCTTGCTCTCTACCCTGTTTACCGGCCAGCACAACCTGCCGGACCTGATCGGCGGCATTGTGTGGGCCTGGATGGGGTATCGCTTCGGCCTGTGGTGGGTGGCGCGGCGGTTGAAAGGAAAATAGGTCATGCGAACGAAAGCCTCTCTCTGGTTCTGGCACGGCGTGTGGGTGGTCTGTCTCCTGGTGGGGCTGGGGGTCTTTATGCTCTACGCCTGGCTGCCGGCCGATGGGGCCACGGGCGACCTGGTGAGTTTCACGCCCCAGGGCTTCCGCGTCCAATGGCTGCTGGAAGAGCGAACGGGTGGCCTGGAGGTGGGGGACATCATCGTCCGTGCTGGTGGCCACACCGTTGATGAGTGGCTGAGTGGCGCTTCGCGGGGAGCGGAGTGGTGCACCGGTGGGGTCGTCACCTACGAGATTCTGCGGGAGGGACAGCCGATTACGCTAGAGGTCCGGTTGGCTCCTATCTCCTTCCGCGCAATCATGGTCCGCTGGGCTCCACAACTGTTTGTGGCTATGATCTTGTTGTTGATTGGCACCTTCGTCTTCTGGAAACGCTCCCAAGAACTGGCTGCGCGAGTATTGATGCTGTTCTGTATCGCAGGGGCGCTGCAATTCTGGGGCGATGCTTACAATTTCCAATACAGCACCATACCCTGGCGCTGGCCGTTCTGGCTTCACCGGATCTACGAACATGCTACATATAGTCTTGCCGTTGCCTCGACCTGCTACTTCACCCTGCTCTTCCCCTCCACACACCCGCTGGTGAAACGGTTCCCGCGTCTGGTGCCTTTCGTCCTGTATGCTTCCCACCCCATGGTCGTCTTTGGAGCGATGGCAGTATCTCCGGGCTGGAGTGTTGCCTTGCGAGTTGGGGACCGGGTCTGTTGGATTATCGCTTTGGTACAAATCATGCTGGCCATAAGTGTTGGTATTCGTTCTGCTCGCACCGCCCGCGATCCGGTGACCCGCGCCCAGGTCCGCTGGATACTGTGGAGCGGTGGCATAGGGGTTGCGGTGCTGATCCCAGGCTATGCCTTGCCACTGATGCTGGGGGGCCATCCCTTGTTCCCTCATCCGGCAGTCATGGTCTTTATCGCTCTCGTGCCCTTCTGCCTTGCCATAGCCATTCTGCGCTACCGCCTGTTCGACATCGAGGTCATCATCAACCGCACCCTGGTCTACGGCACGCTCACGACTCTACTGGGTGGTCTGTATCTGCTCCTGGTACGGCTGTTGACCCTGCTGGTTCAGGGGGTGTTACACCGGGAGAACGATACGCTGGTGGTTTTCATGGCCACGCTGAGCATCGCGCTAGCGTTCATACCCCTGCGTCAGCGGGTACAGGCGTTGATTGACCGCGCCTTCTACCGTATCAAACTGGATTACCAGCGGCTGTTGCCGGAGATGAGCGAGAGGCTAGCCACCAGCATCGTCCCCGGCCAGTTGGCCGCACTGTTGACGGGAGAAGTGCCTCAGCGGTTACAGATAACCTGGGCCACACTGGCTGTACTCGAGCCGGCGGGTGAGCATTTCGCCCTGGCCGGTGGTGGTAATGGTCGCCCCACTCTGCCGGTGGATCACCCGTTGGTTGGATATCTGCATGGCTTGGGGCGCCCGCTGCTGCGTCTGCAACCTCCGCCTCACTTGACAGCCGAGGCTCAGGCCTTCCTCGAGCAACACGGCATTGAGTTGAGCATTGCCCTCATCGTCGGCACAGAATTGGTGGGGCTGTACAACCTGGGGCCGAAATTATCGGGCGACGCTTACAACCGCTACGAGATACGCCTGCTCCATCTCCTGGGGCAACAAGCTGCCATCGCTGTCGAGAACAGCCGTCTGTTCCAGGCAGAGCGGGAGCAGCGAAGGCTGACGGAGGCCCTCCAGCAGGCGGCTGACGTCGTGGGCAGCACCCTGGATCTCGACCAGGTGCTGGACCGCATCCTGGAGCAGGTGGAACGGGTCGTCGCAGGGGATGCCTTCAATATCATGATGATAATAGAGGGCGACAGTGCCTCGGTGGTCCGCTGGCGTGGATACCAACGGCTGGGAGTGGAGGATCAGATTGCCAACTTCTCCATTCCTATCACAGAGTACCCGACCTTGGCGAAGATGATACTGACGGGAGAGCCCATCGTTATCCAGGATACAGTTGCTGATCCCGAGTGGGTCCCAGGACACAGCTTGGAGTGGCTGCGCTCCTACGTGTCCGCACCGATCCGGGTGGCGAGCTTAGCGGTGGGCTTTCTGAACGTGGGTGGGACTCGACCGGGCCAGTTCGGTCCCGCCGACGCCCAGCGGCTGGAGGCTTTCGCTCACCACGCCGCCACTGCCTTGGAGAATGCCCGCCTCTATGCCGAGATAAGGCAGTCGCTGAAAGAGAAAGAGGTGCTGCTGAAGGAGATTCACCATCGGGTCAAGAACAACCTGCAGGTCATCTCCAGCTTGCTCTACCTTCAGTCCAGGAATGTCAAGGACAAAGAAACCCTTGGGATACTCCAGGACAGCCAGAGTCGTGTCAGGTCCATGGCCCTTGTCCACGAAAGGCTGTATCAATCATCAGACCTGGCGAGAGTTGACTTCGCTGAATACATCCGAAACCTGGCAAACTATCTGTTCCGGTCCTATGGAGTCAACATGAACCTCATCCAACTGAAGATCAAGGTGGGTGAGGTTCTGCTGGGTGTTGATACAGCAGTTCCTTGTGGATTGATTCTCAATGAACTGGTTTCTAACTCCCTGAAACACGCTTTTCCAGATGACAGGCAAGGCGAAATCTACATCGAGCTTCGTGCGGATGATGGTCAGTTGACACTGATGGTCAGTGATAACGGCGTCGGCTTCCCGGAAGGTTCGGGTTTTCGAAACACAGAGACATTAGGTCTGCAATTGGTCAACATGCTAGTAGACCAGCTTGAGGGGACCATTGAGCTCGATAGAAGGGGTGGAACGACGTTCAAGATAACTTTCGCCAGGGTGAAGTACGAGGCAAGGGGGTAGCAATGGCGGAGGCGCAGCTCTAGGTTGTCGAAGATGACCACAGCACTGAACCTGATTGCAGTCGTGGGACGAAATTCAACATCATGTTTGCTATCTAGGATAGCAGCATGATGACCAGCTCCTAGATTCTGGCCGTTCAATGTGGAGGAAACCAATGCTTCGTAAATTGCTAAGGAAACTCGGCGCGACAAGGACCACACTCATAGTCACAGCCGCTGCAATGGTGGTTTCGGTTCTTCTGTACGTGATGCTTGGTGGGCCTGTTGAGGGACGAGTTCGGACCAGCGGCATTGTCATCTCAATCATTATTCCGTCCGTCGTGACCCCGTTGTGTTCGCTTCTCTTCCTGCAACTTCTATTCAAACTCGACCTGACGGAGAGGGCGCTATCAGAAGCCAATGCCGAGTTAGAATCACGGGTTAAGCAACGAACGGCTGAACTCTTGAAAGCCAACGAAGCATTGCAGGCTGAAATCACCGAGCGCAAGCGGGCGGAGGGGCAAATCAGGGCCTCGCTCAGAGAGAAGGAAGTGCTGTTGAAGGAGATTCACCATCGGGTCAAGAACAACCTGCAGGTCATCTCCAGCCTGCTCTACCTTCAGGCTAAGAATGTCGGGGACGAACAGGCCCTGGCGGTGTTGCAGGATAGCCAAAGCCGTGTCAGAGCCATGGTGTTGGTCCATGAAAGGCTGTATCAATCCCCGGACCTAGCGAGGATTGATTTCGCTGAATACGTCCGAAACCTGGCAAACTATCTGTTCCGGTCCTATGGAGTCAATACGAACGTCATCCAACTGAGGCTCAATGTGGGTGATGTTCTTCTGGGCGTTGATACGGCCATTCCTTGTGGATTGATCATCAATGAACTGGTTTCCAATTCTCTGAAACACGCTTTTCCAGCAGGCAGGGAGGGCGAAATCCGCATCAAGCTTCGTTCAGATGATGAGGGTGAATGTATTCTGATGGTCGGCGATAACGGTGTGGGCTTCGCGGAGGGTTTGGACTTCCGAGATGCGGGAACGCTGGGTTTGGAATTAGTCAACACGCTGGTAGCTCAGCTTGAGGGTACCGTTGAGCTTGATAGAAGCCGCGGAACGACATTCAAGATCACGTTTGCAGAACTAAGGCAAAGGAAAGAGGGTAGCCATGGCTAAGGCACAGATCCTGGTTGTCGAGGATGACAACATCGTAGTGATGGAGCTACGAGACAGGTTGCAAGGTATGGGATATGCTGTTTGTGCCGTGGCTTCTTACGGAGAGGAAGCCATCCAGAAGGCAGGAGAGGCTCGTCCGGATTTGGTGCTGATGAATATCAGGTTGAAAGGGGATATGGACGGCATAGAAGCTACCAAAGAGATAAGTGCCCGTTTCGATATTCCGGTGGTCTATCTCACTGCCTTGACGGATGAGAACACGTTGCAGCGAGCAAAGCTAACGGAGCACTATGGCTATATCAGCAAACCGTTCGACGAGAGGGAATTGCAGACTGCCATTGAGACCGCTCTTAACCGGCATGGGGGAGGGAAGTTAGACGAGAGCGAAACGTAAGGGGGTGGAGCCTATGGTTTGGCAGTGGACACCTTACATGATCCCATTGATTGTAGGAGGGGTTGCGTTGGTCATGGCGGCGCTGTACACATGGCGGCGTCATCGCTCGCCGATGGGGGTAACAGCGGCGCTGGTACTGCTTGCCATCGCCGAGTGGACACTAGGATATGCGCTAGAACTAGGGAGCGTGGACTTGGCGAGCAAGGTCTTTTGGGATAGGGTACAATTCGTGGGCATCGTCGTCACACCGACGGCGTGGCTGGCGTTTGTGCTCCAGTACACTGGCCGCGAGCACTGGCTAAGGCGTCGCACCTTGGTTCTGTTGGCTGTGGTACCTCTCATCACCCTGCTGTTGGTCTTCACCAACGAGGCCCACGGTCTGGTATGGAGTCGCGTTTGGCTGGATACAGATGCCCCATTCGTGGCATCAGGTAAGACCCGCGGCGTGTGGTTTTGGGCTTTCGTGATATACTCGTACATGCTGCTTCTGCTTGCCAGCTTTCTGCTGGCCCAGATGCTGATGCGTTCTCGTCGCTTCTACCGTTGGCAAGGCATCGCGTTGCTGTTCAGTGCGCTTGTTCCCGGGCTGGTGAACGTAGTTGATTTGTTCGGCTTGAACCCTTTCCCATACTTCCAACTAACATCGTTAGGGTTTACCGTGAGTGGCCTGATTCTAGCATGGCGGCTATCTGCTTTGCAGCGGGGAGACATTGTGTCAGTGTCACGCAGAGTCATTCTCGAAAGCTTGGGCGATGCCGTCATCGTGTTGAACCCAGAGAACCGCGTCGTGGACCTGAATCCTGCCGCCCAACACCTGATCGGTCACACCGCCTCAGAGGTCATGGGACAGCCGATGGAACAAGCGTGGCCTGAGTGGCGTTCCCAAATGGAGCACCCCTGCGACGGGACCGAGATAAGCAAGGAGATGGCGCTAGGTGAGGGGGATAGGCAGCACACCTATGACGTGCGCATCTCTTCCTTGCTTGACTGGCGTGACCGCCTCACCTTCCAGGTGGTCGTCCTGCGCGACATCACCGAGCGGGTGCGGGCGGAGGAGGCTTTGCGAGACAGTGAGAGAAGCTACCGTCTACTTGCCGAAAACGTAACAGATGTCATTTGGACAATGGATACGAACGGCCGCTATACCTATTTCAGCCCTTCCATCACACGTCTGCGAGGCTACAGCGCTGAGGAAGCAATGGCTCAGACCACGGAAGAGATTCTGACTCCTGCCTCCCTTGAGGTTGCCATGAAAGTTCTTGCAGAAGAACTGGCCGCAGAGCAAATGGAGCCAAAGGATCTGTCGAGGTCGCGGACGCTGGAGCTGGAGCTCAAATGCAAGGATGGCTCCACAGTCTGGACCGAGGTCAAAACGACCGACCTACGTGGCCCAGACGGCCGACCGGTTGGCATTCTGGGAGTCACACGCGACATCACCGAGCGCAAACGTGCGGAGGAGCAAATCAGGGCCTCGCTCAGAGAGAAAGAGGTACTGCTCAAGGAGATTCACCATCGGGTCAAGAACAACCTGCAGGTCATGTCCAGCCTGCTCTACCTGCAGTCCAAGAACATCAAGGATATAGAGACCCTCGAGATGTTCCAGGACAGCCAGAGCCGTGTCCGATCCATGGCCCTGGTCCACGAGAAGCTGTATCAGTCCCAAGACCTGGCGAGGATTGACTTCGCTGAATACGTTCGAAGCCTGGCAAGCTATCTGTTCCGATCGTATGGCGTCAATGCGAATGTCATCCGACTGAAGATTAGCGTGGATGATGTCTTTCTGGGTGTTGATACGGCCATTCCTTGTGGATTGATCATCAATGAGCTGGTTTCTAACTGCCTGAAACACGCCTTTCCTGGGGGCAGGGTAGGAGAAATCCACATTGAGCTTCGTGTAGATGATGAGGGTCAGTTTGCGCTGATGATCAGCGATAACGGGATCGGTTTCCCGAAAGAGCTCGATTTCCGAGACACGGGATCATTAGGTTTGCAATTGGTGAACACGCTAGTAGGTCAGCTTGAGAGCACCATCGAGCTTGATAGAAGCGTCGGAACGAAATTCAAGATCACGTTTACCGAATACCACAGAGGGGCTCAGAAATGATAATTCTCTCAACTACCATCAAGATTGTTGCCTTAATGAGCTATATTATTCTGGCCTTGCTTACCTTAAGAAGTGGTACAGAAGCTAGGGTTCGCAGATTGTTTTTTATTTATCTCTTCGGAATGATCTACTGGCAATTCACTTCCCTGATGGTGAATTTCAGCAAGAATACCCAAACAGCGCTCTTTTGGTACAACCTCATCTTAAGTGGTACGGGAATATACAGCATTCTATTCTTCCCTTTCACCCTGGCTTTTTTAGGGATAAAGGGCCAGAAAAAACTAACATATTTTGCCTATTTAGCTTGCATCTTTAGTGCGATCATTGGTTTAACAGGGTTAGCGTACAGAAATGTCTATATTGGGCAAGGAGGTATCTACGTTCCAGAATTCAATAACGTCGCATATCTATTAGTTATGGTAGAAGCTTTCTTCTGGGCATATGGTGTGTTTAACCTGCTAAGAGGATTCGCGAGAGAACGATCCCCTTTTCAGCGCAATCGGATGAAATATCCTCTTCTAGGAGCAATCCTGGTTGTCGTCGGTGGTGTTTCTAACTTTACTCCTTTACAAGATTTTCCTGTGGATATGTCCTGCAACCTTATCAATGCAGTTTTGATAGGATACGCGGTTATTAAATACAGGCTTCTAGATATTCGTGTAATCCTCACCAGGAGTCTTTTCTATTCCCTCTTGACGGGTAGTGTAGTTGGAGTTTATATCGTTAGTGTATTAGCATTAGAGAGAATTCTGAAGAGTCACTTTGGGTATACATCTCCATTATCGGACATAGTACCCATCCTGATATTGACATTTGTGTTTCTGCCTCTGAGAAACGGGATACAAAACGTTATTGACAGGTCGTTCTTCAGAGAGAAGTATGATCATCAAAAGGTCCTTGAGAGTTTCAGTAGGGCGGTGACATCAGTCTTTGATCTAGGGGAGCTATTGAATCTGATTTTGAGCACTATGGTCGGAACAATAAAGGTTGACAAGGCTCACATAATGTTACTTAATGAAGAGAGAGATAAGTACATCATAGAAAGGTATCATGGTTTGGATGAGAGCATGATTTCAGAAGTTGGTTTTAGAGAGGATGACATTCTGGCACAATGGTTGAGGAGAGAGGGGCTTTCCCTGTTGAGAGAAGAGATGAAGATAGATCCTAGATTCAAGACTCTACTTGAGGAAAGTGGAGTAATATTTGAAAAGGCAGATATCTCTCTAGTTATACCTATTCTGCTTAAGGACAGATTAATTGGGACACTCGGCTTAGGGGAGAAGCTCTCTGGGGACATGTATAGTGATGAAGATCTAAGGTTCCTAACCACCATAGCAAACCAGACAGCTACTGCAATTGATAACGCCTTGGTCTACAAAGAACTGGCCGGCGAAAAAGAGCAGCTTGCCGTCACTTTGCAAAGCATTGGAGATGGTGTTATCACTACTGATGTTGAAGGAAAGGTGGTTCTAATAAATGAAGTAGCGGAAGAGCTTACCGGTTGGACTGAGCAGGAAGCCATAAGCAGACCACTCGACGAAGTCTTCTATATCATCAACGAGGAAACCCCTGAACACAGCGAAAATCCTTTAAGGAAGGTACTGGAGGCCGATGGCATCATTGGGTTTGGCAATCATACCGTTCTTGTTGCCCGAGACGGTACAGAAAGAATCCTCTCCGCTAGCGGCGCACCCATCCGAGATACAAAAGGCAGTGTTATTGGTGTGGTTCTAGCATTCCGCGACGTCACAGAGCAGGTGCGAGCGGAGGAGCAAGTCAAGGCCTCACTCAGAGAGAAAGAGGTACTGCTCAAGGAGATTCACCATCGGGTCAAGAACAACCTGCAGGTCATGTCCAGCCTGCTCTACCTGCAGTCCAAGAACATCAAGGATAAAGAGACCCTCGAGATGTTCCAGGAAAGTCAGAGCCGTGTCCGATCCATGGCCCTGGTCCACGAAAGGCTGTATCAATCCCAAGACCTGGCGAGGATTGACTTCGCTGAGTACATCAGAAACCTGGCCAATCATCTGTTCCGCTCCTATGGCGTCAATACGAATGTCATCAAACTGAAGATCAATGTGGATGATGTTCCCCTGGGTGTTGATACGGCTATTCCCTGTGGATTGATCATCAACGAACTGGTTTCGAATTGTCTCAAACATGCTTTTCACGATGACAGGGTGGGCGAAATTCGCATCGAGCTTCGTGCGGATGATGGCGAGTTTACGCTGATGGTCAGCGACAACGGCGTCGGCTTTCCGGAGGATTTGGATTTCCGAGATACGGGATCATTAGGACTGCAATTGGTCAACATGCTGGTAGAACAGTTTGAGGGTACTATCGAGCTGGATAGGAGCGCTGGAACGGCATTCAAGATTGCGCTTACTGAGCCGAAGTGGAGGGAAGGGGGTAATCATGGTAAAGGCACAGATCCTGATTGTTGAGGATGACAACATCGTAGTGCTGGAACTACGAGACAGGTTGCAGGGTTTGGGATATGCTGTTGTTGGTGTGGCCTCCTACGGGGAGGAAGCCATTGCGAAAGCAGCAGAGATGCGCCCCGACCTGGTGCTGATGGATATCAGGTTAAGAGGGGCTATGAATGGGGTGAGATCCGCCGACGAGATCCGTGCCCGCTTCGATATCCCGGTGGTCTATGTCACTGCTTATGCAGATGAGGCCACATTGCAGCGAGCCAAGGCAACGGAGCCTTATGGCTATCTGATGAAGCCTTTCGAGAGCAGGGAACTACACGCTGTGATCGAGATGGCACTCCATAAGCATAGACTGGAGACAGGTTTACGAGAAAGCGAAGAGAAGTACCGCAGGGTCGTCCAGCAATCATCCGACGCTATCGTGCTGACGGATGAAGAAGGAGCTATCATTGAATGGAATCCGGCTGCTGAGCAGATCACGGGACTGAGGCAGGCTGAAGTGCTAGGCCGTCCTATATGGGACATGCAGTTCCAAGTGCTCCCAGAGGAGCAAAGAAGCCCTACAAGGTACGAGCAAATAAAGACGATGGTGCTTGACTTACTCGGGACGGGACACGCGCCGTGGTTGCACCGGCTGGAAGATGCAGAGATGCAGCGGCCAGATGGAACGCGCCGGACCGTTCAGACTTCGGGTTTCGTTATCCCAACGGACCAAGGCTTCAGGGCCGGCAGCGTCATCCGAGACATCACCGAGCGCAAGCGGGCGGAGGAAGCGCTGCAGGAAAGCGAAGCGAGATACCGACAACAGGTGGAGTACGCACCGGCAGGGATTTACGAAGTTGACATGAGGAGCGGCAAGTTCCTGAGCGTCAACGACGTGATGTGCGAGTACCTGGGATACTCGCGAGAAGAGCTCTTGACCATGGATATCTCTAGCCTCTTGACTGATGAAAGCAGCAAACAGCTAGGAACCGAGAGGATCGCGAAGAGACTAGCTGGTGAGGCTGTTCTAGAGACGGTGGAATACAAGCTTAGTCGGAAGGATGGTGGTGTGATCTGGGGACTGGTTAACGCGCGCGTACGCTACGAGGACGGCAAACCCGCGGTGGCGGAAGCTGTTGCCTATGACATCACCGAGCGCAAGCGGGCGGAGGAGGCACTGCAACGCAGAGAAGAGTATTTCAGGTCGCTCATCGAAAACGCTTTGGACGTCATCGTGATTGTCAACAGGGATGGAACCATGCAGTACACAAGTCCCTCTATTGAGCGGGTGCTCGGATATGAACCGGAGGAGTTAAACGGCGAGAACATTTTTGATTTCGTTCACCCAGACGATGTGCCAAATGCTACGGACACTTTCGCTGACATAATCCAGAATCCGTCTACCCCCATACGCGTAGAGACACGTATCCGGCACAAAGACGGGTCGTGGCACGTTCTTGACTCCATAAACAACAACCTTCTCAGTGATCCAACGGTGGCAGGTATTGTTGCTAATTTCCGCGACATCACCGAGCGCAAGCAAGCGGAGGAGGCGCTGCGGGAAAGGGTGAAGGAGTTGACCTGCCTCTACGCCGTGAACCGTGACATGCAGGAGCAATTGTCCCTTGACGAACTTTGCAAGCGGGCTATTCAGCATATGGTTCGGGCCATGCAGTTCCCAGAGATCACCGTGCCTGTGATTGAGCTGGATGATGGGCGATTCACCTCCGATAGATACACCGAGGGACTGTCGCACGGCCTTCATGCGGAGATCAGAGTGGGGGGCGAGGCCCGTGGGCGCTTGTGGGTCTATTATGCTGAGGACAAGCCCTTCTTGATTCCCGAGGAGCAGAACCTCGTCAACGGTGTCGCAGAGGCCTTTGGTCTTTGGCTTGAGCGTAAGCAGGCGGAGGAGGCACTGCAAGAGAGGGAGGAACGTCTCAGCGGAATTCTCTCCTCGCTACACGAGACAGGGATCATTGTCTTTGACCGACAGGGGACTCATCAATCTGTCTGGACCTTCCCGGCGGCTGAAGAACGTTATGGTGTTCAAATCACTGACTTTGTGGGGAGGTCGCTTGTGGACATGTTGCCCCCCCAGCAGGCGAAGGAAGCGATGGCCAAGATCCAGCATGTCTTCGAGACAGCGGAGCCTACACGCACCGAGCTTCTTATTCCCTTCCCAAAGGGGGGGTTCTGGCATGACATAGGCTTTTCTCCCATGGTGGGGCCCGCCGGGGAGGTGTCGGCGGTAGTCGCGTTTGTCCGAGACATCACCGAGCGCAAGCAAACGGAGGAGGCGCTGCGGGAAAGTGAAGAGAGGTACCGGTCGCTGTTTGAGGGCGCGGAGGATAACATCTTCGTCGTAGATCAGGATTACCGGTACGTGATGGTGAACACGAGTGCACTCAAAACAGGTGGCTTCACATTGGAGGATGCTGTGGGCAAAGGGCCACGTGAGCTCTTCCCTCAAGACGCGGAGTTCTACCTCTCGCAGTACCGCCACGTGTTCGAGACCGGCGAGTCCGTTCGGTTCGAGCGGGAGCTGAGGCTTCCGGATGGTCTTCACTGGTTCTCCGTGACGTTGAGCCCGATCACGGGCTCCCAGGGGCGCGTAATTGCGTTGACTGGCATCAGTAGAGACATCACTGAGCGCAGGCGGGCGGAGGAGGCGCTGCGGGAGAGTGAGGGGCGGTTCCGCCAGTTGGCCGAAACAATCCGCGAGGTCTTCTGGCTAAGCGATCCCAAGAAGGCTCGAATGATCTACGTAAGTCCCGCGTACGAGCAAATATGGGGTCGCACATGCAAGAGCCTGTACGAGCAGCCTAGATCCTTTCTCGACGCCATCCTTCCGGAGGATCGTGAGGGTGTGATGGCCAGCTTTGAGAAACAGGCACGAGGAGAAGCTATTGATGTGGAATATCGGATCGTGCGACCCGACGGGTCAGTTCGATGGATGCGGTCACGAGGCTTCCCGGTCCGGGACGAATCCGGAGAGGTCTATCGCGTTGCTGGGATCGCGGAGGACATCACCGAACGCAAGCGGGTGGAGGAGGTGCTGCGGGAAAGCGAGGCGCGATACCGAGCATTAGTGGAATCCTCCTCGGACCAGATATTCATGCTCAGCCGCGAGGGAACCTATTTGGCCAGCAACAGCCAGGTGGGCCACCTCGGACTCGAAAGCGGCGAATCACTGGTGGGCCGCCACCTGCGCGACGTTTACCCCCCCGAGGTGGCCGAATTCTACCAGCAGCAACTGGAGCATGTCCTTGCCACCGGCCAGGCGGTCAATTTCGAGCATCCCATGCCTCAGTCTGACGGCAATCACTACCATTTGGACACCCTGTACCCCATCCGTCGGGACGGTGAGTTGTGGGCTGTGGGTGGCATCTGCCGCGACATCACCGAGCGCAAGCGGGCGGAGGAGGAGCTACAACGGCTGGCAGGCCGGCTGGAAACCCTGCACGCCATTGACCGCGCCATCCTGGACGCTGAGTCACCGGAAGAAATCGCCAGGGCTGTCCTGGGAAATGTGCGGAGATTGGTGCCTTGCCAGCGGGGCAGGGTTGTCCTGTACGACCTGGAAGGCCATGAGGTCACGACGCTCGCCGTTCACGTCAGTGACGAGACTAGATTGGGAGCGGGAGCGTGCGTCCCGTTGGAAGAGACGCTGGGGATCGAGAAACTCCAGCAGGGGAAGATTCACGTGGTTGAGGATTTGCTGACCCTATCGCAGCCGCCATCGGAGGTTGAAGCCCTGTTGGCTGAGGGAGTGCGCTCCTATATCAAAATCCCCCTTTCATTCCAGGGCAAACTGACTGGTTCCCTCAACCTGGCGGCGGAGGAGCCTGGTGCTTTGGGCGTGGATCAGATCGAGATCGTCCGCGAGGTGGCCGATTCGCTGGCGGTTGCCATCCAGCATGCTCAACTTCTCGAATCCGAGCGCAAGCAGCGCGCGCAGGCGGAAGCCCTACGCGACACAGCCGCTGCGCTCAGTAGCACGCTCGATGTGGATGAAGTGCTGGATCACATCCTAGCCAACTTGGAGCGGGTGGTTCAGCATGACGTCAGTAACGTTCATCTTGCTGATGCGGGCGCGGACACTGCCCGAGTGGTTCGAGTCCGGGGTTACGACGAACGTAATTTGGTGGCACCAACAATAGGTAAGCCCTACCGGATTGCTGATGCGCCCATCTTCGCCGAGATGATTGAGAGCGGGCAACCGGTCGCCATTCCTGATACGCAAGCCGACCCGGCCTGGGTTGAATTCCCGGAGATGCGCTGGATACGTTCGTACGCTGCCGCGCCGATTTGCTTGGCGGGGGAGGTGATCGGTTTCTTGAACATTGACAGTGCCGTGCCGGATTACTATACCCCTGCCCATGCAGAGAGTCTGCAGGTCTTTGCAGACCAAGCTGCCATCGCCATCCGCAACGCCCGGCTGTACGAGGAGGCGCAGCGGGAGATCGCAGAGCGCATGCGGGCAGAGGAAACCATCAAGCAAATGGCTTATCACGACGACCTCACCGGCCTGCCCAACCGGCGGCTGTTCAATGACCGCCTAACCCTGGAGCTGGCTCATGCACAGCGCAACCGGCAGAAACTGGCGGTGATGTTGCTGGACCTGGACAACTTCAAGGACGTCAACGACGCGCTTGGACACAGCGCAGGAGACAAACTGCTGCAAGTCGTTGGCGATCGCCTGACAAGTCTTCTGCGCAAAGGCGATACCATTGCCCGCATGGGGGGCGATGAATTCATGCTGTTGTTGCCGGGAATCACTCGGCTGGAGGACGCGGCCAAGACTGCCCGCAAAACCCTGGAAGCATTTCGGAGGCCGGTTGAGTTTGATAGCCACAAGTTCCGCATCACCACCAGCATTGGGATTGCTCTCTATCCCGACGACGGTGAAGATAGTGATACCTTGGTGAGGAATGCCGACATTGCCATGTACCGAGCCAAGGGAGCGGGCCGGGGCAACTACCAATGCTACACTTCGAATGAACGCTGAAGCCTTGGAGTGACTGGTAGTGGGTACCTGCTGGTAGATGAGTGAGGCGCGTAGTGCTAGAGGACTGAGGAGGTGAAACCTATGGCCTGGCAATGGATACCTTACATGATCCTGCCGCTCATGGCAGTAGCTACTTTGATCATAACGGCGCTCTACATCCTTTGGCATCGCCGCCACAGGCCAGCGTCCAGAACAGGAGCGATGGTTCTGTTGGCCTGCGCCGAATTGATGGTGGCGTACGTGCTGGAGATGGTGGGCACTGACCTGTCGACCAAGGTTCTTTGGAACAAGATGCAATACGTGGCCTTCGCCGTAGCGCCGACGATGTGGTTGGTCTACACGCTGCAGTACACCGGTCGCGAGAAATGGCTGACCCGTCGCATCCTGGCTCTGTTCAGCATTGTGCCCCCCGTCACCTTGCTGCTGGTCTTCACCAACGAGGCCCACGGTCTGATGTG
Organism: uncultured Anaerolineae bacterium; assembly: GCA_964390805.1. Classification (GTDB taxonomy): domain Bacteria; phylum Chloroflexota; class Anaerolineae; order VGOG01; family VGOG01; genus CAYMKL01. Next base: position 16,472 of record CAYMKL010000127.1, read on the forward strand.
GCGCCGCGTTTGGCTGGACACGGATGGCTTATTCTTGGTAGTAGACAAAACCTACGGCGTAGGATTCTGGGTCTTTGTGGTGTATTCGTATATACTGATGCTGCTTTCTACCTTCCTGCATGTCCAGTTGTTCATTCGCTCGCGCCGTCTCTACCGCTGGCAAGCCAGCGCGATGATTTTTGCCACACTCCTTCCGTGGCTGGGGAACATGCTCGATGTGTTCAAACTGAGCCCTTTCTCGAGCTCCGTCTCGACAGCGTTGGGGCTTATCTTGGGCGGCTTGACGATGGCATGGACCATCTACCGCTTGCGGCGAGGAGGCATTTTGTCGGTTTCGCGCGGGGCCATTATCAGGAGCATGAGCGATGGTGTTGTGGTGCTGGATGAGGAGAACCGCATCGTGGACCTGAATCCAGTGGCCCAACACCTGATCGGTCGCCCGCTCTCGCAGGCGGTTGGGCAGCCCGTGGAGCAGGTATGGCCTGAGTGGCATGGCCAGATAGAGCTTCCCCACGATGTGGTCGAAGTGAGTAAGGAAGCGGTGCTGAGTGAGGGGGACAGGCAGCGCACCTATGACGTGCGCATCTCCCCGCTGGTGGACTGGCGTGGCCGCCTCGTAAGCAGGGCGATCGTCCTGCGCGACATCACTGAACGCAAGCGGCGGACTGCGGAGCTTTCCACCATGCTGGAGGCAACGAGGGCCGTTTCGTCCACGCTCGATCTGGAAGAAGTGTTAGTCCTTATTGCCAAAGAGATGGCGAAGGCTACGGGAGTGGATGGCTGTACCCTCTCACGGTGGGATCAGGAGGCGGACACAGTCGTCAGTTGGATCGAATGGCGTCGTCAATGGCCCGAATGGGCCGACGATCCAGGCACTGCCTATGCCCTGGACGATTATCCGGCCACCCGGGCTGTGCTGGAGACTCGCCAACCCCACAGCGTCTGCGTCTCTGACCCCGACGCCCATCCGGCCGAGGTGGCGCATCTGCGGAAAGTGGAAAGCGCAAGCCTGCTCATGCTGCCACTGGCTGTTGGCGATAGGGTCGTTGGTCTGGTCGAATTGGATACGGACGAATACGAGCGGGACTTCACCGCCGCTGAGGTCCGCTTGTGCCAGGCTTTGGCGGACCAGGCGGCCATCGCCATACAGAACGCTGGTCTCTTCGAGGAGACCCGCCGACGAGGAGAGGAAGTGCGCCTGCTGTTTGAGGCGACCCGCGATGTCTCCGCCAGCCTTGAGCTAGACGAGGTGTTGGAGCGTATCGCTGCCCACCTGTGTTGGGCAGCCGAAGCGACCAGTGGGGACATCATGATTCTCGACGAAAGTGGCGAGCGGGCGACGGTCTGCGCCCAATACTGGACCCCGGGGGCCTCACTCCTCGAGCGCACTCTGGATGTGGGCACTGTGTATGACCTGACGTGGCACCCGGCCATTCTGCAAGCTATGCGAGAGAACCGCCCGCTGGTCACCCACGCAGACGATCCTAACTTGGAGCCGGCGACACGCGAGATGATGGCCCGCTTTGGTGGCCGTAGTGCCCTGCGCATCCCCATCCACGTGACCGGAGTATTGCACGGGTACGCTCTGATCTGGGATAGCCAGCGGCGACACGAGTGGACCGACGAGGAAGTGCAGCTATGCCAGACCCTGGCCAATCAGGTAGCCATCGCTATCGAGAACGCCCGACTCCATGCTCAGACCGAGAGAAGACTGCAAGAACAAATAGCGCTCCGAGAGGCAGGTGCAGTCATGACCTCTGCTCTGGATTTGGACACCGTGTTGACTCGTATCGCCGAGCAGATGAGTCAGGCTGTAGACGTCACCAGCGCCTATATTTCCCGGCACGAGCCAGAGGCAAAGACATCTACTGTAGTGGCTGAGTACATTGGTCCCCAAGCTTGTGCTAGGGAAAGGGTGTCCGATCTTGGCATCACCTATCCGTACGCGGAAGGCGACACTGGGTTCGTGGAGGTCATGGAGGCCGGTCGGCACGACATTTCTCAGCTAGACGACCCGGACCTCCCTGAATCCGAGCGGGCCCACATGCGGGAGTATGGGGGCCAAACGGTACTGTACATACCACTGCGAATCGCAGGTCGGTTCATTGGCTACGCGGAGCTATGGGAGAGCCGACGGCAACGGGAGTTTACACCGGAGGAGATAGCGCTGTGTGAGGGCATAGCCCAGCAAGCGGCTATCGCCCTCGAGAACGCTCGGTTGTATGAGCAAGCTCAAGAAGAAATCGCCGAGCGCAGCCGAGCGGAAGAGCAGATCAGGGCCTCGCTCAGAGAAAAAGAGGTGCTGCTGAAGGAGATTCACCATCGGGTCAGAAACAATCTGCAGGTCATCTCCAGTTTGCTCTTCCTTCAGTCCAAGAATGTCAGAGATCAACGGTCCCTTGAGATCTTGCAGGACAGCCAGAACCGTGTCAGATCCATGGCCCTGGTCCACGAAAGGCTGTATCAATCCCAAGACCTGGCCAGGGTTGACTTCGCTAAGTACGTCCGAAGCCTGGTAAACCATCTGTTCCGGTCGTATGGTGTCAATTCGAATGTCATCCGACTGAAGGTCAACGTGGGTGACATTTCCCTGGGCGTTGATACGGCCATTCCCTGTGGGTTGATCATCAATGAGCTGGTTTCCAATTCCCTGAAACATGCCTTTCCCGATGGCAGGGAGGGCGAAATCCACATCGAGCTTCGTTCAGATGATGGTGGGTGTACCCTGATGATCGGCGATAACGGTGTTGGCTTCCCGAAGGGTTTGGAGTTCCGACGTGTGGGAACGCTGGGTCTGCAATTGGTAAACACGTTAGTAAACCAGCTTGAGGGCACCATGGAGCTGGATAGAAGTAGTGGAACAGCATTCACGATTGGCTTCACCCAAACAGGGTAGCCAGGAAGGGGGCAACCATGACCAAGGCAGAGATTCTCATCGTTGAAGATGACAACATCACAGTGCTGGAGCTACAAGACAGATTGCAAAGGTTAGGATATGCTGTCTCTGGCGTGACTGCTTACGGAGAGGAAGCCATTGAGAAAGCAGGAGACACGCGCCCAGGCGTGGTGCTGATGGATATCAGGCTAAAAGGGGATATGGACGGCATAGAAGCTGCTGAAGAGATCTGTGCTCGCTTCGATATCCCGGTGGTCTATCTCACTGCCCTGGCTGATGAGAACACGCTGCAGCGAGTGAGGGCAACGAAGTACTACGGCTATATCACCAAGCCTTTCGGCGAGAGGGAATTACAGGCCGCTATCGAGACCGCTCTTCACCGGCATGGAGGAGGGAAGTTAGAAGGGAGCGAAACGTGAGGAGGTGGAACCTATGGCCTGGCAATGGACACCTTACACAATCCCGTTAAGAGTGTATCGGAGAATGTAATCTTATAGCAAGTTAACAACTGAATAGCACTTTC
>CAYMKL010000128.1:0-19355 GCA_964390805.1 uncultured Anaerolineae bacterium
AAAAGTGTCCGTTGACTACCAGCCCTTTCAGGGACGTTTGGAAATCTCAGAGACTCCTATATATAGATCAACACCGCTGATGGCTTCGCGTTCCTGCAAGATTCACGCGATCTCGTGCAATGCTGCGTCGTGCGTGCGTAATAGTCCATCGCTCGTTCCTGCGCTCCGTCCACCAGGCGACAGGTCTCTTGGTCAACGACAGCCACTGTCTCCGGGCTGATCTCCTGTCTCGCTCTATCGCAATGCTACCTTTCGAAAGGCTGTATTGCACGGCCAGGGTCACTTGACCGTCCTCGACGAGAGGAACTCCCTCTTACCGATCTGAGCGCCAGATATTCCATAGCAGCCATAGTCCCAACGCACTCGCGGTGACGAAAGCAACCACCACAAACCAGGTCGCTATCTCCCACGGCCAGATCAGATCCAGGGCTGGAATGAGCCAGGCCAAAGCCATGATGAAGGCTGCCGACAAAATGCTGACGGCCAGTCGGTTAGCGATGCGATCCAGGCGATTCGTGGTTGGCGCCAGGTCGGGCAGTTGAACCTGCACCCCAAACTGGCCCCGCTCCGCCCGCTCCAGCAGGCACGACGTTTGCTGCGGGAAGCGCATCAGCAAGTCGGCCCAGTCGGCGCCGCCCCGTAGCACCGATGGCCCCCACTCCGACGGCAGCCACAAGCGATGCTTGAAGCGGCGGACGTAAGGCTCGGAGACGGCGAACATGTCGAAGTCAGAGTCAAGCTTCAAGCCTACCCCTTCCATCATCGCCAGCGTCTTGCCCAACAACCACAGGTCGCTGGGCAGGCGCAGGTGATGGCGAAAGGCGACGGTCATGATCTCTTCCATCACCTGTCCAACCTGGATCTCTTTGAGGGGCAGGCCGTAGTACTTGCGCAGCAAGCGGCGGATGTCTCGCTCCAGTGCGGCGCGATCTAGCCGGTGGTCCGCCACCCCCATTCGCACCAGTTGCTCCACGATGCCCGCCGCGTCCAGTTGCACCGCCACGATGTAGAGACGCACCAGGTCAGATCGGTCGCCTGAATCCAGATAACCCACCTTGCCAAAATCCATGGCGCCGATGACCTCACCCGGCATTACCACAAAGTTGCCGGGATGAGGATCGGCATGGAAGAACCCATCTTCCAATACCTCTTTGATGATCATGCGAGCGCAGCGCAGGGCGACCTGATGGCGGTCATAGCCGGCCGCGTCCAGGGCCGCCACGTCGTCAATTTTGATCCCGGTGATTCGCTCCATGACCAGCACTCGCCGCGTGGTGTAGTCCCAGTAGATGCGGGGGATATATAGCCCTGGCTCGTCGGCAAAGCTGGCCTGAAGCCGCTCAGCGTTGCGCCCCTCACGGCGATAGTCCAACTCGGCACGCAAAGTAGCGGCAAAATCCTCGGCAATCTCGACCAAATCGTAGATTTCGCCCAACGGCGTGCGTTCCTGGGCCAGCCGGGCCAGGTCGTAAAGAATGTCCAGGTCCAAATCAATGGTCGGCTCGATGTCCGGCCGCTGCACCTTGATGACCGCTTGCCGGCCATCGGGCAGGGTGGCGGCGTGTACCTGACCCAGCGAAGCCGCGGCGACGGGGCTAGAGTCCAGAGTGGCGAATAGTTGCTCGACGGGTTGGCCCAGTTCCGCCTCGATGCACGGTTTGATCGCTTCCCAGGGAACCGGTGGCACGTCGTCTTGCAGGCGGCTCAGCTCGGCGACGTAGGCCGGGGGCAAGAGATCGGGGCGAGTGCTGAGAAGCTGACCAAGCTTGACAAAGGTAGGCCCTAACTCTTCCAGCGCCAGGCGCACGTGCTCGGCCGGGGTGATCTCGGCTGATGGCGGTTGTTCCCGGTGCAGCAGGCGGCGAGGCAGGTCCAGGCGGTGCTCCAAACCCAACTGGGCTACCACCGCGCCAAAGCCGTGGCGAACCAGCACTTCGACGATCTCACGATAGCGACGAAGGTGACGTGGAGTCAAAGGCATGACGTTTCCTTAAATAGAGGCTCTTCACTGGTAGTCGGCTCTGCGGACGCCGCCGTTTCTACGGTACCTCAACCAATTGATCGGCCCGCAACTGATACCTCTTCGTGACCTCCTGGGTCGGGCAGCACATCGGATCATCCGGGCCGTGGGCGACCATGTCAACCGTGATCTCACCATCCTCGATCGTGATAGACTGCATCTGCTCGCGATCCCCTATGAACTGGGTCGCCACGTTCACCGGCGCTCCGTCTTCATTGATGACAGCAGCCAGGTAGCGGAAGTTGCCGCTGCCACCAGAACTCTCGATCAGAATCACCGCCGCATCGTCCACCCCATCGCCGTTGAGATCGCCGAAGGCATAGACCTCAGGGTGCAGCACAACCGTCGGTCGTGAGGCACCACCTGGGACGAAGGGCTCGCCTTCATACTTCCCATCGGTCAGTTGCACAGATTCATCGTAGACGCCCTGGTACGAGGCGTTCTGCAGGGCCTCCAGGGTCAGTTCGCGTTCGGCAGCACCCGGCTGAGCAGGAATCCATAGCTTCTGTCCCACCTGGATCAGGCTCGGGTTGTCAATGACGGTGAAACTCGCGTCTTCGGCCGCTTTGGCGTTGGTGGCTTCCACGATGATGCGGTAGGCAGCCGCATCGCCGTAGAACTTCTCGGCGATTTTCACGAGCCAGTCGTCCGGTTGCACGATGTACGCTTCTCCGGCGGGCGGTTCTGCCGGCGTCGCTTCGCTCACAGCCGTGAATTGCAGCGCCAGCGCGCCGTCAGCATCTCTCATCTCCAACTTGTCGCCTTGGATGTGATAGGTAGCAGCCGACTCCAGCGCCGCCAGGAAAGCGTTTTCTTGATCCATGATGCCTTCTGGCTCAGGACACCACATGCGGGTCGTTACTGCTGGACCAATCGTGAACTGGTCGCCATCAACCTCGTAGGAAGCTCCGTAAGTGTTGCAGCCCGCGGAACCGGCCAGGCGGCCATCGTCGCCGAAGGCGGCGGTGATTTCCGTGCCGATCAGCACGCTGACGACGGCGTCCTGACCGTTGTTGTAGGCGGTCAGAATCCATTCCGTGCCGGCCAACGAGGCAGGCGGCAGTGCAATGAACTGTGCGACGCGCGTGCCATCCGCATCTATCAGTTCCAGATTGTCGCCTTCAATGCCATAGGTAGCAGCCGATCCCAGCGCCGCTAGATAGGCCACCTCCTGTTGCATGACCCCTTCCGGCTCAGGACATGCCATCAGGGTCGAACCTAGCAGGCCCAAGGTGACGGCATCTCCGTCAACTTCATAGGATCCGAAGTAGTAGTTGCAGCCTGCTGAACCGTTCAGTTGACCATCGTCACCGAAAAGGGCAGTGATCTCCGTGCCGCTCAAGACCGATTCAAAGCCGTCACCATTGAGATAAAAGGCCAACTGCCACGTCGTTCCTGCTAGAGGTGTCGTTTCCGCCACGGCAAACGTCAACACCGTCGCGCCGTCCGCATTGGCTATCTGCAGTTGTCCATCCTCGATTTTGTGCGACGCCGCGCTCTTCAGGGCAGCCAGATATGCGCTCTCCTGATCCATGACGTTCTCAGGATCCATACAGTACATCTCAGTGGAGCCAATGGGGCCAACGGTCAGGCGGTCCCCATCCACTTCATACGCCCCGAAATAGCTGTTGCAGCCAGCGGAGCCATGGACTGTGCCTTCAGCGCTGTCGAATTCGGCCGTGATCTCGCTACCCTCCAGAACAGCTTGAGGGTCGCTGGGATCGCCATAAGAGACCAGTACCCACGTTGTGCCTTCCAGACCCACGAGCACCTCAACCAGTTGATCGTCCTGCAGGCGGTACACCTTCGTCGCCTCCTGGGTCGGACAGCACATCGGATCATCCGGGCCGTGGGCGACCATGTCAACCGTGATCTCATTCCCGTCAATGCTGATCGCTTGTACCTGCTCGCGATCACCCACGAAGTGGGTGGCCACGTTCACCGGTGCTCCACCCTCATTGATGACAGCAGCCAGATAGCGGAAGTTGCCACTGCCACCGGAGCTCTCGATCAAAATCATCGCCGCATCATCCACCCCATCGCCGTTGAGATCGCCGAAGGCGTAGACCTCCGGGTGCAGCACGACCGTCGGCCGTGAGGCGCCGCCTGGGACGAAGGGCTCACCTTCATACTTCCCATCGGTCAGTTGCACGGGTTCATCGTAGATTCCCTGGTACACAGCGTTTTTCAGGGCCTCCAGGGTCAGCTCGCCTTCAGCAGCGACTGGTTGCACCTGAGCGGGAATCCACAGCTTCTGCCCCACTCTGATCAGGCTGGGGTTGTCAATCACGGCAAAGCTCGCGTCTTCAGCGGCTTTGGCGTTGGTCGCCTCCACAATGACGGGGTAGGCATTCGCATCGCCGTAGAACTTCTCGGCGATCTTCATGAGCCAGTCGCCCGGTTGCACGACGTACGCTTCCCCATCGGGCACCTGGCTCGGCGGTGCTGCGGTGACGACGTTACCTGTCAGCAGCATGGCAAAAAGTGTGAGTAGTAAAGTGACTTTCTTCATTGGTCTAGACTCCTTTCGTTGATATGACTTTGACATCAGACTGTGTCCACTATAGCGGCCTGCAATTCCTCTGCCCTACATCCCTTGAGGAAGAAGACATCAGCCCCGGCAGCGCGCGCCTTGGGCTGGGACGAATGGCTAATCTTCATGTTCACAAAATGAGACCGCCACGAGGCGGTCTTTTTCAGCATTTGACGAACACGCTTCTTGATATTCTCCTTGCGCTGACCTACCTGAAGCTTCCCCTGATCAGGACAGTCTTCGTTTGGACAGAAATCACCCACGTGGACGTATTCTGGAATCATCCTCCCTCCTGAGCTCTGTGGTGACCTATAGTATACCTCATCTCTCAGCAAAACTCAAGAGGGAGACTCGGCAGAGCCAGGATTTCCAGCAGAGGCGGCTCCCATGCCGCCGATCCGCGGGCCTGGGAGCCGCCTCTGCTTCAGAATCTGGATCCACTGAGACTACCAGATTCTGTCATTTACACAAATGTGCCATTTCGAATATCTCGGAGCGCCTGTTCGATCTCCTCTTTTGTGTTCATCACAAAAGGTCCATACCTGGCGATGGGTTCATGCAGGGGCTTGCCCGAAATGAGCAGAAATCGAACAGGTTGCTTTGTGGTGCGGACCCTGACATAGTCGCCGTCGTCGAACACGACCAGTTTCGGTTGAGAAACCGCTCTTCCGCTCCGCTCGTCGGTTATGCCGAATGTTCCCTCGCCCTCAAAAACGTAGGCGAAGGCAGAGTGCCCACGCTCTATCGGCTGATGGAAGGAACCGTTGGGGGGGATCGAAACATCCAGATAGGTCGGGTCTGCTGCAATCTCTGTGACGGGGCCCTGGACGCCGTCCACCGCCCCTGCGATCACCCGGATCTTCGCCCCATCTCGGTCTATCTCTGGGATCAGATCCGAAAGGATCTCCTGGTAGCGCGGTTGGGTCATCTTGAGTTTGGCCGGCAGGTTGACCCACAACTGGAATCCTGCCATTTCGCCTTGGCGGGGTTGGGGCATCTCCTCGTGCATAATTCCACGCCCCGATGTCATCCACTGCACGTCGCCCGCCTCGATAGCGCCCGAATTTCCAATGCTGTCCCGATGGTGCACAGCGCCAGCGAGCATGTAGGTTACTGTTTCAATTCCGCGGTGGGGGTGCATGGGGAATCCTGCGAGATAGTCGGCTGGGTTGTCTGAACCAAAATGGTCAAACAGCAAAAATGGATCGAGATAGTCCAGCGTGCGAGTAGCGATGCTTCTCTTGAGCCTCACCCCTGCGCCTTCCATGACAATTTGTGGCTCCACGATTTCAAGTACTTCTCTCAGTTGTGAAGTCATTTTTCCTCCTGTGTAGGGCAAATCAGCTTGCCCAACCGTTGCGAGACGGTGGGCACGAGTTGCTGGGTCACAACCGGGGCATCTCCTGCGACATGATCGCCCTGTCCTCTGCCGAGAGGTTGTACAGTATGTATGGTGTGTGGGTGGCGCCAGCCCGCCACCCACTTGACAAGTTGGGTTTTAGTAGCGTCTAAGGTGATCAGCGTTTGCGAGTTGGCCGAAGGCTGGTTGGGCCAACTGAATCGTGGCCCTGTCACACCGTTGGCTTGATGTTCTGGTTCAACCGGAACATATTGGTCGGATCGTACTTGTTCTTCAGAGCGACCAACCGTTCGTGTTTTGCAGCGCCATACGCAGCCCTGACCCGGTCCTCCCCCTCATCTTCACTGAGGAAGTTCACATACACCCCGCCGGTGGAGAATGGCTGCATTGCAGTCCAGAAATCGCGCGTCCACTGAATGTGCTCCTCCGACTCTTCTGGATCCAACCAGGATGCCTGGATATTGAGCGCGAAGGCTGCATCGCGGTGGCTGAAGGCGGTGTCGTCTTCGCCAACGCGGCTCACCGCGCCCCCCAGTTGGAAGAAGGCCGCTAGCGAAAGCGGTGACGTGATCCTCGCTGCGTGGGCGACGATAGCATCAATGGCATCGTCGCTGAAATCAAACATGTATTCCGATTTCAAGTAGTATTGGTTTCCGGGTGCAGCCCCAGAGTCGAACATCGCTTGGAGTGCCATGAAGGGCTTCGGGCCGATCAGGTCGGCCAGAGGCGAGCCGAACTCCTTGAGCGGTTGCACGGCGCGCTGACCCTCCTCTATGGGCCCGGCGTACAGGACGCCGGCGCCGACCACCGGAGCGCCATGAAACTCTACCGGCAGAAACGGCGCTGGGGGTGCGAGCCTGAGGAGCGGGATGACCGTCAGCTCCTCCGGGGCCGCAGCGGCATACTCGCGGATGAATCGCAGAAACTCCGTCGCCTTCTCCATGGGATGGAGGATCAGCCCAGCCACCACTATAGGGCCGACTGGGTGGAGCCGGTACTCAAACGAGGTGACGATGCCGAAGTTCCCGCCGCCACCTCGCACACCCCAGAAGAGGTCAGCATTGTCGTCCTCGCTGGCCGTCAGGAATTGGCCATCGGCGGTGACGATATCAACCGACAGAAGGTTGTCGGCGGTAAGGCCATACTTTCGCGAAAGCCAACCGATGCCGCCACCGAGGGTAAGCCCCGCGATGCCCGTCGTAGAGACGATGCCCGCGGGAGCAGCCAGACCGAAGGCTTGCGTTTCCCGGTCGAGGTCGCCCAAGGTGACGCCAGGCTGAGCCCGGGCTGTTCGCGCCTTAGGGTTGACATGGATGCCCTTCATCAAGGAAAGGTCAATCATGAAGCCACCGTCGGAGACGGCCTTTCCGGCCACGTTGTGGCCACCACCCCGCACCGACACCAGGAGATTGTTGGTTCGGGCGAAATTCACGGCATCCATGACGTCGGCAACCCCGGTGCAACGGGCAATGAGCGCGGGCCGCTTGTCTATCATGCCGTTCCAGACGGCGCGGGCCTCATCGTAGCCCTCGTCGCCGGGACGGAGCAACTCACCGCGCAAACTTGACTTGAATGCTTCAACTGCTGCTTCCTCAAGGACGGTTTCTCCGCCCGTGATCGTAGTAACTCGTATGTCTGACATAATTTTCCTCATTTTCCTCCTTTGTTTGTTTGATTTGTCTAGACTCGACATTGCGTGCTGTTATCCCAGTTGTTGCAACAATGCCTCTATTTGGTAATCAACCTTCTAGGACTATACATCCTCGAAGGTTGCCTTCTGTGTAATTGTTTGTGGGTGGTGGGGGTATACCCCCACCACCCACATTCAGCATCGCCCGCGTTTATCCTCCCCATGAGGGTCCGGACTACATCTTTTGGTGTTCTGCAGCGATCTGCTCCGGGGTAATCTTGGTCACCTCGGTGATGCGCCACTTACCACGCTGAGAGGCGGGGACCATATTTCGGGCAGCGGATTCGTTCTCAGCCTCTACAGTGGCCCAGCCATTGTGAACGCCGGCCATACAGCCCCAATGGAACTTGCCCAGGAGCTCAGCGTCCGTTGCCAGAACTTCGTCCAATGCCTCCAGACACTCTGCGCCGGTATGGGGAGCCTCGATCATGTACTTTGCCATCATCTTCACCTCCTCTCTTTAGGAATCTAGCTGGCATCTTTCTCTCTGAGATAAGGCGATCCACCAGCCACATAAAACCGTACCTTACATCATGATAATGAGAGCCACAATTACATCGGTATTCAGGCGGTCAAGGAGCGGAACTGATTGCGCGTCACCCAGAACAACGGCGCTATCACCAATAGCAATACCCCGCCACTCAAGTACAGCCCGCCTAATCCAACTATCCCACTCACGGGTTGGCCAACGATGGGGGAAAGGAATTGGCCAAGAGAGGTCGCGGTCATAAGTCCTCCTAACGCGCGGCCGCGCAATGCAGGAGGGGTTTCATCCGCTAGCCACACACTCACGTTGGGCACTAGAAGCCCCATGGCTATACCTCCCAGCAATAACCCTAGCACAATGATCGCCCATCCGCCCGCCGACCAGATCATCAGGTACCCAACACCGAGTAGCGCTAAAGCTATGGTGAGGACTTCTAAATGACCCAACCGGGAAGCTACGCGGCCGTACTGCAACGAGGCCAGCGCGTAAAAGAGGGTCATCACCGAGATTGCGAGACCACTCTGGGATGCGCTTGCCCCCGTCACGTCTCGCAGGTAGAAGGGAAGCTGCACAGGTACGAGGTAGAAGATGATTTGACTCCCAATCACTACCAAATACACAAACAGGAAAAAACGCCTTGGAACAGATGAAACCATTGACCCCACCGAATTGATGCTCCGCGTAGCGCGTACTGATTCAGCGACACATTCTCCCGGATCAGAAGCCGGATGCGGCTTCTCTGCGCACTGTTCACCAAGCAACGGCTCATACAGCGCCAACAGAATGAATGGCAGGATCACGAAAGCAAACAAGTAGGCTAAGAATGGCACCCGCCAGCCGATGTCTGCCAGTACGCCGCCCAGCGCCAGATAAACTGTCCCTCCAAGCCCCATAAAGCCTGCCTGTAGACCCATAAAGCGTCCACGAGCTGCACCAGCGTAGTAATCAGCAATCAGCGTTGTCACAGTGGTCATCAAGGCGCCCACCGCTATACCAAGCAAGGCGCGACTGATCAGAAGTACTGGCAGGTTCGGGGCCAGGTAGCCAGCGATGCCAGACATGCCATAGAGAAGAGTTGAGATCACGAGTACCGTCTTGCGACCAATCTTATCAACGATGTATCCTGCGATGGGCGAGATAGCAGCTATGAACAGCGCTGGAAGGGTCAGCACCAAGCGCACCAAGAAAGCAACATTTGCCACCTCTGCAAAATGTGCTTGTATTGAGGGAAGCGCCGGCGCGATCATCGTCCACGCCATCACAGTGAGCGTGCTGGTTAAAAGAAGAGTGACCTTAAGGACAGGATTTTCAGGACTTCGTCTATTCATCTTATTACCTCCAAATTCCCCATAAATCAAAAGACCGTCAATCTTTTCTTGATTATACAAGATTGACGGTCATCTGTCTATGACCACAGTCATGCGATATCCCTCACCTTACAGTGTCCCCCATGATTCGTTGCAGGTTCTCAAACATCGTTAGGTTGCTCCTTTCTACGTGCTATTGAGCCATGAGCAGTGGAAAGATGCATGCAACAGACCATTCTGGCCTGGCACCATCCTGCCCAGATAATAGCACATTTGTTCTATTTTGTCAAGAGGCGAGCCTACTTGGGGTAAGCCTCAGTCAGGTATTTGATGACCAGTTCTTGCTCTGACTGGTTGAGTTGGGCACCCTTTCCCACCATGCGCTCAACCGTCGCCTTCCACTCCTCTTCCGTCTTCTTGGCCCGTTCCACTCGTCCCAGGTCGTGGCACTTGGCACACCGTTCCTCAACCAGGGCCTTACCCTCCGCTGTGCTCGAAACGGGCTTCTCCTCCTGCTGAGGTCCATCACAGGCAGAAAGAAGCGACGCCACCAGCAATACCACAAGAGTCACTGCAACTACCACGGCTATTCGTCTGTTCATTTTTTCCTCCTTGGTTTCTGATTTGATGATCAGATGGCAACCCCATCTGGTATGACGGCGTTCTTGGGGATGACGACAATCCCATCCCGGATGACACAGCATTCCTCTTCCCGGTCCGGCTCCCCCTCGTGAGAACGGATGATGACCCCCTGCCCGATGCGGGCGTTCTTGTCAATGATCGCCCGCTCGATGTGAGCACCCTGTCCAATGCCCACGTGAGGCCGCCCCAGGCGACGGTTCTCTGCTCTTGCGTCGTCGTCCTCGTAAAAATCGGCGCCCATCATCACTACCTGGCGCAGTCGCGCCTCTGGCCGCACCACGCTGCGCAGGCCGATGATACATTCCTCGATGTCCGAGTCGTATAGCCAGCAGCCCTCCGCCACCAGGGTCCGTTCCATCCGGCAACCATCTATCCGCGAGGGGGGCAGGAAGCGGGAACGGGTGTAAATGGGCCGGTGAGGGTCGTAGAAGTCAAAAAGCGGGTCAGGCCGGGTGAGGGCCAGGTTGGCCTCGTAGAAAGAGGAGATGGTGCCGATGTCCTCCCAGTAGTCGTCGAAGGGAAAAGCGTAAACACGCACCGATTCGATAGCGGCCGGAATGATGTGCTTGCCGAAGTCTTCGTCGCTGATCTCTTCCAACAGGCGAACTAGCACGTCCATCCTGAACACATAGACGCCCATTGAGGCCAGGTAGGGTCGCTCATCGCCGTGACGGCTCTCCAGCCCCTCCAGCTCCTCTGCCCCCTGCGGTTTCTCCCGGAAGGCAACGATGCGCCCCTCGTCGTTGGTGTGGAGGATACCGAAGCGAGGCGCATCCTCCACTGAGACGGGGAGGACAGCGATAGTGACATCGGCCCGGCTTTCCCGATGAAAGCGGACGAACTGGCTATAGTCCATGCGGTAGAGATGATCGCCGGCCAGGATCAGCACGTCCTCCGGCCCCCGACTGAGGAAGCGCTGCAACTGCTGGCGAACCGCGTCCGCCGTCCCCTGGTACCAGTCGGCTGTGGTCAATGTCTGCTCGGCGGGCAGGATTTCGACGAAACCACTGGAGAAGACATCGAACTTGTAGGTGCGGTAGACGTGGCGATGGAGGGAAGCTGAAAGGAACTGGGTGAGGACAAAGATGTGGGTGATGCCAGAGTTGATACAGTTGCTGATGGGGATGTCAATCAGACGGTATTTGCTGGCGATGGGCACAGCCGGTTTGGCCCGCAGCTTGGTCAGCGGATAAAGGCGGCCTCCTCGCCCGCCGCCGAGCACAACGGCCAGTATGTCCTGGAATTGCATCATCTTCCTCCTTAGAATTTCACGGCAGCTTGCCCAGAAAATCGGTCACTGCTTGCAAGAACGGTTCCGGGCACTCCTCGTGGGGGATATGGCCGCAGTCTGGGATGACCACCAATTCGGCGTTGGGCAACTCATCCGCCAGACGGACGCTCTGCCCCGTGGGCACGATGCGGTCATCGTCGCCGGTGATGACCAGGCAGGGCATCCGAATCTCGGCCAGTCGCCCCCCTAAATTGTGGGAACCGCTGGCCCGAACCATCTCCCACAGACCACGATCCCAGTTCCTCGCCTGTAGCGGCTTCAGGTAACCCTCCCAGACCTCTGCCGTGATCCTGGATGGATCGTGCCAGGCAGAGCGGGCGAAGTCAATGCCCCAGCCGCGGATCCTCCGCGCCACCAACGGCCCAATCCGCTGCATCTGCGGCGTGTTGGCGACAAAGCGGATGAGGCCCATCCAGCCGCCGTGAGCATAGACCGCCGGATCCACCAACACCAGAGCCTGCACCCGCTGCGGATAGGCCAAGGCCGTGAGCATGGCGATGGTGCCCCCGGCGGAGTTGCCCACCAGAATCGCCCGCTCCACCCCCAACTCGTCCATCAATCCAATGGTCAATTCGACCTGGTTCTCGGCACCGTACGGGCTCTCACCCACCCACTCGCCCGGCATGGGGCGCTCGGTCAGGCCGAAGGCGGGTCGGTCGAAGGCCATCACTGTACCGATTTCAGAAGCGAGGTTTTCCGCCAGCGGCTCGATCACCTCGCGCCAGGAGAAGAGGCTGGCAGCGAAGCCGTGCAACAACACCAGCGCGAGGTTTTCCGCCGTCGGCTCGCCCTGGCCGGCGATTTTGTAGTGCACCTGTAGGCCGTTTATGTCAATGAAAAGGCTGTCGGGATCGGCCAACTGCTCCGGTGGCACGGTACCATCCAGAGGGGGCACCGGGATCAGCAAGGGGGCGATCAGCAGGATGAGCAGCAGCACGATGATCACAATAAGCACGATGCGTACCCAACGTCTCATAGTCCTTGCCTCCTGCCCACTACAACGAATTCGACGCCCCAGCCAGCATTTTCTGGAACAGCTCAGCCTGATCCTGCGCGTCGCAGAGGGCGTGATGCGTGAGTGGACGGTTGCCCAGGTAGCGAGCAGCAACGTAGCGCATGGTCGTCTCCGACCAATGGACGCCAGTCAGTCCCATGTAGAAAGCCTTCAGGTCCAGGGCGGCGTGGCCAAAGGGATTCCGCCCCAGGAAGCGGTGGAAATAGTCGTTGACGAACATCCAATCGAAGGACGCATTAAAGGCCACAAAGATCGGTCGCTGATCATGAGGGATCTCGGCTGCCAGCCATGCCTCGAAGCGGGCCATAGCCTCGGCCGGTGGCAGGCCGCGCTCAGCCAGTTCCTCCAGTGACAGCCGGGAGACCGCCAGTGCCTCTGGCGTGAAGTTATCGTTGACGGGCTGCAGTTCCACATAGAAGGTACGCCCAGGATCGGCCACCAGGCAGGCGCCGATGGAGAGCAGGGAGTACTGGCTTGGATTAGGTCCTGACGTTTCAACGTCCACGGAGACGTACCCTTCCAGGGATGCTGTGCTAAGATGCGTCATCTATTCTCCTCTCTGGCCTGTTTGTAAGCCGCTAGCGCCCGCCCTCGCGCCCAGGCATGATCTACGATGGGCACGGGGTAGTCCTGCCCGATGATACAGCCCGCCTTTTGCTGTACTTCGAGAGGCATCTTCCACGGCTGGTGGAGGAACTTGTCGGGCACGCGGGCCAGGTCTGGCACCCAGCGGCGCACGTAGCCCCCTTCCGGATCATGCTTCTTGCCCTGCAACACCGGGTTGAAGACGCGGAAGTAGGGCGCGGCGTCGGTGCCGGTGCCGGCCGTCCACTGCCAGCCACCGTTATTGGACGCTGGGTCGCCATCTACCAGGTGCCGCCTGAAGTAGCGCTCTCCCCAGCGCCAGTCAATCAACAGGTCCTTCACCAGAAACGAGGCCACGATCATGCGCGCCCGGTTGTGCATCCAGCCGGTCTCGGCCAACTGGCGCATGGCGGCGTCCACCACCGGGTAGCCGGTGCGTCCCTCACACCAGGCGGCAAAGTCCGCTTCGTCGTTCTGCCAGCGGATTGCTCGCAGGTTGGCGCGGAAGCTCTGCTGCAGGACGTGCGGGAAGTGGTAGAGAATGTGCACGTAGAACTCACGCCAGATGAGCTCGCTGAGCCAGGTCTCAGCGCCGTCGCGGGCTTTGGCATCAGGAGCCGCCGCTATCGCGTCGAGGGCGGCCGCCACTGCCTGACGGGCGGAGAGCATCCCGAAGCGCAGGTAGGGAGACAGGCGCGACGTCCCATCCACGTCCAGGTGGTCACGCCCTTCGGCATAGCGGTAGATGGGCGGATTCTCGCCGCCCACAAAAGCCCTCAGACGGCGCTGCGCCTCCGCTTCGCCGGGTGGAAAAGGCACAAGAGACGACAGAGCCGGCTCGCTGGGTATAGGCAGGCCACCCACCTCCGGAGGCATGGCCATTCGAGTAGGCGGCGGAAGAATCGCGTCGGTCTGTGGCGACGGAAGGGTTTGCCACCTTCGGCTAAACGGCGTGAAGACGGTGTAGGGTGTGCCGTCAGCCTTCAGGACCGTCCCCGGCGGGTGGACAACGGGACCTCCGACCAGGCGCAAGGGCAAGTGTTCAGCCACGCCACTGTCGCGCTGCCGGGCATAGGGCGAAAAGTCCTCCTCGGCAAAGATAGCCTCGGCACCGCTTTCGGCCAGCAGAGTGATGAGTTCGTCGCGTGGATTGCCCTGGCGGACGATCAGACGGCTGCCCCGCGCACGCAGGTCCGCATCCAGCGCCCGCAGACCGCCTAGCAAGAAGGCCACCCGCTTCGGCCCGACGTAGGGCGAGTTCAACAGCGTCGGATCCAGCACGAAGACGGGGATCACGCGGTCGGCGTGGGCCAGGGCAGCGGCAAGGGCCTGGTTGTCCATCAGACGCAGGTCACGTCGCAACCACCACAATGCCGTTCTCATGGAAACACCTTCCGTCGTCTCTCACTCACTAGGCCATCTCCGAATCCAGGTCCTCAATTGCCTGGCAGACCACCTCGGCGCTGGCGCGGAGCAGGGCCTCCTCTTCCTCGCTGAGCGGCAGCGGGAAACTCGCCAAGACTCCCGTGCCACCAAGCAGATGCGGCAAGGAAATGGTCACGTCGCATACCCCAGCGATCTCGGCTACCGGGGTGCACACAGTGAGAATGGACCTTTGATCGCGCAGAATCGCGTTTACGATGTGCGCCAGGGCACTGCCGATGCCATAATACGTCGCCCCTTTGCCTTCGATGATGATATTGGCCGCATAACGGACACGATGGTCTATCTCCTCCCGCACCGATTGGTCCAGAGCGATCCCATGCTGACGGCAGAACTCCTCCAGCGGCATGGCCCCCACCGTGACCAGCGACCAGGTCAACACCTCAGAATCGCCATGCTCGCCGACGACGTAGCCATGAATGTGCTGGGCATCCACCCCCAGGTAACGTCCCAGCAGGGTCCGGAAACGGGCCGTATCCAAGGTTGTGCCCGAGCCGAGAACCCGACCGGGGGGCACGCCGTGCTCTCCCGCATACCGCGCTGCCAGATGGGTCATGACATCCACAGGGTTGGTGGCCACGATCAAGATAGCATCGGGTGCATGAATCAGGGTTTTTGGCACCACTTCTCTGAAAACCGCCGCATTACGCCCCAGAAGATGGAGACGGGTCTCACCGGGGCGCTGGGATACACCAGCCGCCAGGATCACAACTCGGCTGCCGGTCAAGTCTTCGTAATCGCCAGCAGCGACCTGCAGCGGGTGAGCGAATGGGACAGCGTGCAGAATATCGTCCGCCTCAGCCTGAGCGCGCCTGGTGTTCCTATCCACCAGCACAATCTGACGGCCGATGCCGCGCATGACCATAGCATAGGCTGCTGTCGAACCGACCAGACCAGCCCCCACAATACCAACTTTCATTCGTCCCTCCTCCAATCAAAGCCTGGAGCGCAAGGTCATGCGTCTACCTGCCCTTCGTCAAGCTCAGGACGCCGCTCCTCCGGCAAGTCTGTCACCTCTGCCTTCATGAACTCCCGCAACACCGTGGTTGCGTAAGCCCCTTTGGGCAGCGTAAAGGTGAACAGTAGTCCATTTGGGCGTGGCTCGATGCAAAGATCGTTCAGCAGCAATCGGGCCGGACGACGACTGCCATCCAGCCGCGCTTGGCGCAGCATGTCCGTCGTTACCTCTGCGGCCTCCAGCACCTGCCGTTCCAATTCACCCGGCTCGCCGCTCGCCCAGCGCATGCGCGAGCCGTAGATCGGGCCGGTAGTGGTGATCTCGCCCCGCTGGAAGCGGGGAAGCTCCACCTGGGCGTCTTCAACTTCAAACAGGCCACCGGTGTCCGTCTTCTTGGCGATGTCACCGGTCAAGACACTCTCAAACCAGCCACGACGGATGCGCTCCGTCAGCCAGACGTTGAACAAAGCGGCTTGGTAGGCAGAGAGCAGGAAGCGCCGCAACCAACGCTTACGCGGCCCACGTCCCAGTAACACCTCGCGGCCACGTTTCGCGTTCTCACCGCTGATCCCAAAGCGTTGCACGCCGTAGAAGTTGGGCAAGCCATGCGCCTGTAACGCTCCAGCGATGGCCCCAGCCCGCGCCATCGCTTCCGGCCCCGGGCCCAGCACGACGATGCGGAAGCGATTGCCCAGCAGGTGCCCCCTCCTCAGCTTGTTGCGATGGCGCCGGACCCACACTACCTCAACCGGCAGGCTCTCCTCGATACGACGGGCCACGGTCGCCTCGTCCACGTCCCGCAGAAGCAGGGAGAAGGTTTGCGTGGCGCGAGCGTGCTTATCCTTCAGCCCGGCGCAACCCACATCTACCTCGCGCAGACCGAAGAGGTCAACCAGCCGTTCTTGCAGCGCGCGAGTGGTCCACCCCTCGCGGGTCAGACGTACGTAGACGTGCTGGCCTTCCCCCACCGGCTCGTACAAAGGGATCTCCTCAACCACAAAATGGGCCGGCTCAGCCTTGATCTCCCCACCGATGCCAGGCAGGTCTGCCGTGATGAAGGGGAGCGAGGTAACCTGATCTACCGTCAACCGTGTGACATTCATTCCTCTAGCAGGTCTCGCAGGGCTGCTTCCGCTTCTGGGAAGCGAAAAGTGAAACCCAGATCCAGCAGACGCCAGGGTATAGTCCGCTGGCCTTCGAGTACGACGATGCTCATCTCCCCGAGGGCCAACCGCAAGGAAAAGGCAGGCACAGGCACGAAAGCCGGCCGCTTGAGCACCCGCCCAATGGCGTGGCTGAACTCGGCGTTGGTGAGGGGATTGGGGGCTGCCAGATTGACGGGGCCGCTGGCAGCTTCGTTCTCTATCAGGAAGCGGATGGCTCTTGCCTCGTCGGCGATGTGAATCCAGGGAAACCACTGTCGCCCGCTCCCCAATGGGCCCCCAACGAAGAACCGGAATGGCAACAGCAAAAGCGGCAGAACACCTCCGTCAGCACTGAGCACCGGGCCGGAGCGGATGATCGCCCGTCGCACTCCCAGGGAGTCCACAGCAGCCGTGGCGCCCTCCCACTCAATAGCAGTCCGTCCCAGAAAATCCTGCCCAGCCGATGCCTCCTCAGTTATCTCCTCATCGCCGCGAGGACCGTAATACCCCGCGCCCGATGCCTGGATGACGACGCGCGGTTTGACCTTGGCCAGTTCCGCTGCCTGCACTACGGCACGGCCAGCGTTGAGCCGGCTTTCACGAATACGGCGCTTGCGGTCGTCGGTCCACCGACGGCCGCGGATGAGCCCCTTGCCGGCGATGGATTCGCCAGCCAGGTTCACGATGGCGTCCGCGCCGTCGGCCAGAGCGCCCCACCCTTCGGCGGAGCGCGCATCCCAGCGCTCAGCGCGCACGCCAGTGGGCAAGCCCGTGGCCCGCTCTGGACGGCGACTGAGCACAATCACCTCATGGCCATCCGCCAGGTTGGCGGCTAGTGCTCGGCCGATCAGCCCAGTTCCGCCTGTAATAATGACACGCATCTTTGCCCCCTGTCGATCTGTTTACCAACCTTGATGGGTCGTTAATATGCCCAAACAAGAGAAGCCAACCCTCTCCTAGCCCTATGAGAAGATTGGCTCTCAAATACCTCATACCTACCACCTCACCTCCTACGTTGGTTATCTGCTGTGATGGAGGCAACGATACTGAAGCAACGGTCAGTTCTGCAATACCATTATATCAAAGAACGAGTCAGATGGCAAACGCCGTGTCGATCAGAAATCTGTGTCCACCCCTATCCAGACGTGCCCCTCCTCCACCTTGACCGGAAAGGTGTCAGGTTTCTGGGCTTGACGACCGCTTTGGTCACCCCCTTGATCAGCCCCGGCAGCCCTTCAACCCATGCCAGATTGCGTCCGCTGGTCACGTCAAAGGTTGAGCCGTGGGCAGGGCACGTCACGACGACGCCGTTGAGCTTGCCCTTGGCCAGATGGGCCCGCAGATGCGGGCAACGCGCCTGAGTAGCGTAGTAGGTCTCGCCCAGGCGTGCCAGCAGCACAGTCTGATCGCCTACCTGGACTTCTTGCATCGCATCATCGGAAAGCATGTCTACTGCCCCAAGCTTGATCCAGTTGGCCATAGTTTTCTCCTCCTTCCAACTCTTCATGTCCGGCTCTACGTAGCATAGTCGGCGGGAACGCCCCACGACTCGGTTCGGTTGTAACGAGGCTGAGTGGCGTGGAAATGGATCCAGATTGGCGCTCGATCCAGCTCAGCCTCGGTTTCAAAGAGCTGCCGGTCGCCGAAGCGAAAGGCCTCCAGCACCAGCGGCAACTCTCTTTGGAAGATCGCATACCGCCAGCCAGCCGAGCCAACTACTAGCCCACCGCTCACGTGACAATGCACGTGGAGGGCTGGGCCATCCTCCTCATTGCACCACTCGGCCCGCACCTCGTCTCGCAGCAAGCGGGTATACAACCCTGAGATCTGCCGGCGGTCGTAGTCCGGCCCGATGGTGAGATATAGGTCCCCAGTCGCGTCGGAGTGGGTCAGAGTGTAGCGGCGGGGAGTAATCGGCCCGTCAGGAGCCACCCCGGCCGCAAACAGGACGTGCAGTTTCTCAGGCTTCAAGCGGCTCATACGGACCTCTGCTTAAACGGGCGCCAAGGTGCCGGCAAAGATCTGCCAGGCCAGGGCAGTCTTGGCGACCAGACTCAGCACGATGAACATCCTCTCTCCAAACAGGTAGTCCTTCCAGCGGCCAACCTTCTTGTACTGCAAGAACATGTTGACCGCGAAGATGTTGAAGAACACGAAGATGGAGGCGATGATGGCGTATACGAACCCTGGAGGGTTCGCCTCCGCCGATTGAGCCGCGCCAACCAGATACATCACGATGGCCACCCACGGCACGATCCCGGCCAGACAGCCATAGATGAAGGCCGTCCAGTTGGTGCGAGGGGTTGTCTGGTTGTGCAGTTCCATCATGTGGCCGAACAGATTCATCATCGCGTTCAAGGCGAAGATGAGGACGAGGCTGACCAAGTCGTACATGCCCACCAGCATGGCGATGAGGACGATCATCAGCGACGAACTGAGGGCGTACTCGTAGAAGCGCGCGGGGTTCATGCCCTTTTTCAGATTCTTCACATACCACTTGTAACCAAAGGTGGACAGGCTGAAGTGCGCCACTGCTGAGAGCAGCAAGAACACCGCGACGGCCGGGCCAAACAGCAGTCCGCCCGCTTCCCGAAGATTCGAGGTCAGTCTGAAGTTCTCCAGGTCGAACTTGAGGTAGGCGGTGGTGATGGGATAAGTGGTATCGTTGCTGAGAACGATCATCAGGATCCCCTGCACCAGGTGGAGCAAGCCCATCGCTGCGTTGAATCTGCGCAACCCTGTGAAAGCTCGTTCATTGTCCATTTTAATCTCTCCTTTCTCGATAGTCGGTCTCATTCAAGGTCCTGGGCTAATAAGACAATACACCGATTATGCTTAATTACTCTACTTTCCGCTAAGTTGGGCTTTTGAGCCGTTTT
>CAYMKL010000129.1:0-18862 GCA_964390805.1 uncultured Anaerolineae bacterium
CAGGGATAGCTGGTGGTGTAGGGCACCCAGCCGGATTCCTGCGCCGGCACCCACTGCCGTGAAGCGCAGTTGAACTTCAATTCGATGATATACATTGACTGAACACCTGTCCCACCAGGATTGTCTTGGGCGCTCAGGGTGAGGATGACTTCCCGCGAGGACGTGATATCATCGCCGCCGTTGATCAAGACCGAGCCGCTGGGCGGAATGGTGTCGGGGGCCGGAGGCAAGATGGTGATAGTGCGACTGGCTACGTTATTGGTCTCGTCGCTCTCATAGATCTTGTCGTCAGGATCAATCGCAACGTAGATCTCATGGTCGCCACCGAGGCCGGTGGTGTCCCAAACGCTGCCCGTCCACTGGGCGGCCACGCCGTAGGGAGAGATGAAGGGCAAGACATAAGTGCCTGCCCCGATGATCATACCGTCATCTCCTGGGTTGCCGTCGTAGAAGCGGATCTCGATGTTGGAAGCGGTGAGGCTGCTTCCATTGTGGACATTGACACCAATACCTGCCACGTCACCATCCCGGATGGTCACCGGATCGGTCCAGATGTCGTACTGGTTGATGAAGATGTCGGGTAAGATTGGTGTCTGTGTCGGAGTTGTCGTTGCCGTACCTGTAGGTGTCGCCGTCCGTGTTGCAGTCGCCGTGGGCGTAGCGGTGTCCGTAGCCACTGAGGTGGGCGTCCAGGTGGCTGTGAATGTAGGCGTGGCTGTGTCCGTGGCCACTGAGGTGGGCGTCCAAGTGGCTGTGGCGGTAGCGGTAGCGGTAGCCATAGAGGTGGGTGTCCAAGTCGCGGTGAAAGTTGGCGTACTGGTGGACGTCTTCGTAGCAGTGGGTGTTTTCGTGGGCGTCTTCGTAGCGGTTGATGTTCTCGTTGGTGTCTTGGTTGGTGTCTTGGTTGGTGTCTTGGTCGGCGTCTTTGTTGGCCTTGCCGTTTTCGTAGCTGTTGGTGTCTTGGTTGGCGTTTGAGTAGGTGTCCAAGTAGGTGTTGGTGTCTTCGTAGCGGTTGATGTTCTCGTTGGTGTCTTGGTTGGTGTCTTGGTCGGCGTCTTTGTCGGCCTTGCCGTTTTCGTAGCTGTTGGTGTCTTGGTTGGCGTTTGAGTAGGTGTCCAAGTAGGTGTTGGTGTCTTCGTAGCAGTTGATGTTCTCGTTGGTGTATTAGTCGGTGTGTTGCTTGGCGTGTTGGTTGGCGTGGCGGTGTTCGTCGGTGTCTTCGTAGCGGTTGAGGTTTTCGTTGGTGTCTTGGTCGGCGTCTTGCTTGGCGTGTTTGTTGGCGTGGCTGTGTTCGTAGCCACCAGGGTGGGCGTCCAGGTAGCTGTGGGGGTAGACGTAGCTTCATCGGTGCACACAGGCATTGACTCCCACGCCCTAATACCCTTGGCCACAGGGGCGGGAGCGGGCGGCTCTGCCCTTTCGATCTGGCCCACTGACTCCGCGTTCTGGGCGCTGGCGGACTCCATTGGCCGCACAGCGGTAGTGCTGGTCAAAGGTAGGACAGCAAGGATGAGGAAGGTGATCAGGGTCAGAACAGCAATGGTGAGTGTTGTGTTAATGTGCCTGGGTTTCATTGCAGACTCCTTTCTAGTACTGTCAGGTGGGGGGAGCCTTGGCGAAGGGTAGACAGCAAAAAGCGTGCTGCCGAGGCGACCTGCTCGGGCAACACGCTTCTCATGCCCTATCTTCGGCAACCCGGCTGTTCTATTAGCCGATAGCTTCTCGCTGACGGCCTCTGTCAGTGGCTATCTGCTAACGTAAACCCGTGGCTTTGCGTCCCCACCTTTCGATGGGTTTGCTCTTATCGGTATAGGCTAATCTACTTCTATTATACTCCCTATTTGCTGTTTTGTCAATACCCAATTCCAAGCCCCATGACTTTCGTCATGGTCTCAGAACTGACCGATGGCACTTTCGCAAATGGCCGTTCTCTGGTACAATAAAGGCACAACGAACGGAGGGATACAAGTGAAACCTAATAATAAGAAGAAAAGCAATAGCGAGGGTTTTCGCCGTACTCGCTGGACAATCTTAACTGTGGTGGCCGTGGTGGTTGTGGCCGCCGTTGTCTGGTTTGTCAATGAGCGCCCCCTGGCACAGCTACGCCAAAGCCGCGCCCTGGCTGCCGATCCGGGGACTGATCAGATCGTCACCGCCTTCATCGGCGACCTCTCCTCCGGCGCGACGGCCAGTGGCTGGCTGCTTCCTCAGCGAGAAGCCAACCTGGCGCTGGGGATTGCCGGCCGGGTGGAGGAGATCTACGTCGAGGTGGGCGACGCAGTCAAGGCGGGCGATGTTCTGATCCAACTGGAGGCCAGAAGCCTGGAGCGGGCGGTCCGCTCGGCGGAACAGACTTTGGCCATCCAGGAGGCAAGCCTGACCGAACTGCGACAGGGGGCGTCTGACGAGGAGATAGCAGCCGCCGAAGCGTCGGTAGCGCAGGCCGAGGCGGGCGTGCTGCAAGCAGAGGCCTCCGTGTCTCAGGCGAAGGCCAACCTGACCGAGCTGCGAAAAGGAGCCTCCGAGGAAGAGACCACGACTGCCGAAGCGTCGCTCGACAGCGCCGAGGCGAGTCTGGCCACTGCCCAGGCCGGGCTGGTCAGCGCCAAGAGCGGGCTAAGCAACGCCGAGCTGGCCCGCGATAGCCTGTCCGACGCCGACGTGACCGCCGAGGCGAACCTCAAGAGCGCGCAGGCCGGGTTAAGCAGCGCGCAGGCCCAGTTGGACGCGCTGCTGGAGGGCGCCGACGCCGAGACGATAGAGCAGGCTCGCTTAAGCTGGGAACAGGCCAAGAACACCCTGTGGAACGCCCAGTTGGAGCGGGATGCGCTGAAAGGCCGGCCAGGAACCCCCGGCTACTTGAAGGATCAAATGGACGTTGCGGTGGCCAACGCCGAGATCACCGTTCGTGTGGCCGAGATCAACTATTTGCAGGCCCAGGAAGGCGCGACGGACGAGGTCGTCGCCGCAGCCAGGGCATCGGTGGCGGCGGCGGAGGCCCAGGTAGCTGGCGCTCAGGCGCAGTTGGATGACATTGACGACCAGATCGCCCAGGCTGAGGCAGCAGTGACGCAGGCCGAAGCGGCGGTGACGCAGGCCGAAGCGGGCGTGTTGCAGGCCGAGGCTGCCGTGACCCAGGCAGAGGCCAATCTGACGATGCTGCTGGAGGGCGCATCGGAGGAAACGATAGCCGCAGCCGAGGCACAGGTGGCGCAGGCCGAAGCGGGCGCATCGCAGGCCGAGGCCCAGGTGACGCAGGCGAAGGCCAACCTGACGATGTTGCTGGAGGGCGCGTCGGAAGAGCAGATCGCCATCGCCGAGGCACAGGTGGCGCAGGCGCGAATCGCCCTGGAAGACGCCCAGGATAACCTGACCAAAGCAGCCCTGGTGGCCCCCTTTGCCGGCGTAGTGACCGAAGTGTACGTCGAGGTCGGCGAATGGGCCACCGGGCTAGCGGTAGACCTGATGGACTCTAGCAGCCTGGAAGTGGTGCTGGACGTGGACGAGATAGACATCGGCGGTCTGGCGGTCGGACAACAGGCTGTCGTCACCCTGGAAACCTGGCCGGATGAAGAGCTGACCGGGGAACTGGTCTCCATCGCTCCCAAAGCCAGGAGTGGCACTGAGATTGTGACCTACCAGGTGCATCTGAGCCTGGATGCTGGTGAGCTACCCGTTCGCTCCGGGATGACGGCCAACGCCGAGTTGGTCACCGCCAGCCGCGAAGGCGTGCTCCTGGTGCCCAACCGGGCCATCACCGCCGACCGCCAGGCAGGCAAGTACTACGTCAATCTGGTTCAAGGAGATACAGTGGTTAAGACAGAAGTGACCATAGGCTTGCGCGACAGCAAATACACCGAGATCACCAGCGGCCTGGAAGAGGGTGACCAACTGGTCATTGGCGAGGTAGAGGAAGGGTTGGACTTCACGCAGGGGCCGCCGGAGGAGATCAGGAGACTACAGCGATGATCGAACTCAGCGACATTACCAAAGAGTACCACATGGGAACGCAGACGGTTCATGCCCTGCGCGGGGTGAGCTTGACTGTTCAGGAAGGCGAGTTTCTGGCCATCATGGGCCCGTCCGGCTCTGGCAAGAGCACGCTGATGAACATGATCGGCTGCCTGGATCAGCCCACCAGCGGCGCGTACAAACTGGACGACATAGACGTGAGCCAGATGAGCGACGACCAACTGGCCCGGATACGCAACAAGCGAATCGGCTTTGTCTTTCAAATCTACAACTTGTTGCCCCGCACGTCGGCCATCAAACAGGTGGGGTTGCCGCTGATGTACGCCGGCTATGGCCGGCGGGAACGGCGCCAGCGGGCGGAGGAGGCCCTGCGCGCGGTGGGGCTGGGTGATCGGATGGACCACCGCCCCGACGAGCTCTCCGGCGGGCAGCAGCAGAGAGTGGCCATCGCCCGTGCCCTGGCCACCGAGCCCAGCATCATCCTGGCCGACGAGCCGACCGGCAACCTGGACACAGCCTCAGGAGAAGAGATCCTGGACATCTTTGACGATCTGAATGCGCAGGGCATCACGATCATCTTCGTCACCCACGATCCGGAGGTGGCCCAACGCGCACGCCGGACGGTGATGCTCAGAGATGGACTGGTCGAGAGTGATAGAGACAACGGACACAACCGTAAGAGTAGCGTGTCATTCTGAGTTGCGCATGGCGCTTCGCGTCACTCATTGTGCAAGAAAGCCGTCAGCGCCGGCCGAGTAGGAGCGAGCGGAGGCTACGCATCCGAGCGACGTATCGAGGCCAAGCGGGTTATGCAGAGAGCCGCTCACTTGATTTCGATACGCTGTGCTACTCAATCGGCGCTCGCTCTCCGGGTTTTGCATACGACGGTTTGTTTCTTAGTAGCGAGCGGAGCGACGAAGCCTGCCCTGAGCCCAGTCGAAGGGAATCTCGTTCCACAAGTCAGGAACGGGATGCTTCGCTTCGCTCAGCATGACATACGGACAGGAGAAAGAACATGAACCTGACAGAAAGCCTTTTGACTGCCTTAGATAGCTTGACAACCAACAAAATGCGCGCTGTGCTAACGATGCTGGGCGTCATCATCGGCGTGGCCGCCGTGATCGCCTTGCTCTCCATCGGCAACGGCGTCAGTGCTTCCATCGAAAGCGAGATTCAAGCCATCGGTTCCAACCTGATTACCATCATGACCGACACGGACAACAGCGGCGGCTATCAGGCCTTGAGCGTGAGAGACGCAGAGATGCTGGCGGATCCGCTCTACGCTCCGGCGGTGAAAGAAGTGGGCGCCGTGATACAAGGCAATCAACAGGTACTCTATGGCGGCCAGGATACCCGTATCACCGTCGCCGGCGTCACCGCCAACTATTTGGACATCCGCAGCCTGACGGTGGAATTGGGAGATGGGCTGACGGAGAACGACCTGGACACCAAAGCTCGAGTAGCCGTTCTGGGGGCCAATGTCGCCGAAGACTTGTTCCCCGACGATGAATTCGCCATCGGTAAGACTGTAAAGATCAGGAGTGTTCAGTACGAGGTGATTGGTGTGCTGAAGGGCAGGGGTGGGATGGGGTTTGTGAGTGATGACGATCAGATCTTTATCCCCCTCACCACAGCGCAGAGTCGGCTCTATCGCGTGCGCACCCGCAGCGGTGAGCAAGCCGCGCACGCCATCGTTGTCCAGGCGCAGAGCGAAGAATTGATGGATGAAGCAACCCGGCAGATCAAAGAAACGCTGCGCGAAAGCCACAACATCGCTTACCAGGCCGACGACGATTTTACTATACTCAGCCAGAGCGATATTCTGGAGGCGTTCGACGTTATCACCGGCATGATCACCCTGTTCCTGGGGGCTATCGCTGGCATCTCCCTGGTGGTGGGCGGCATTGGCATCATGAACATCATGCTGGTCAGCGTCACCGAGCGGACACGGGAGATCGGCATTCGCAAAGCCGTGGGCGCGCTCAAGCGGGATATCCTGGCCCAATTCCTGATCGAGTCGCTGGTGATGAGCCTGATAGGGGGCTTGCTGGGGATCGCTATAGGGATAGCCACTTCTAACTTGATCGGCAATCTGTCCGATGAGCTGATCCCCGTGGTGGACACCGGCACGGTGCTGATGGCCTCTGGCTTTGCTGCTGCCGTCGGGTTGATCTTCGGGATCTATCCCGCCTGGCGAGCGGCCAGCCTGCGGCCCATTGAGGCGCTGCGGTACGAGTAAGGCGCTAGATTGGGAAACTGGTAGATTGGCAAATTGGTATTTCGGCCTGCGGTATCCGGTGGCGTGGGAGCCGCCTCTGCTGATCACCAAGGACGGGCAATGAAACCACTGCGACGCATGATACACTTCGTCAAATCTTATAGAAAGAAAGCCATCCTGTCGTTGATTCTGTTGCTGGGCATGGTGTTTGCAGACCTGCTGATCCCGCGCTTGACCCAACGGGTCATTGATGAGGGGATTGCCAAACAGGACATGGGGATGATCCTGACCACCTCTCTGCTGATGCTTGGGGCCGCTGTCCTCAGTGCCTCGTTCGCCGTGGGCAACACCTTGCTTTCGGTGCGGGTTGGCATGGGCGTGAGCACGGACTTGCGTAGCGCACTCGTCCGCAAGGTGCAGACGTTCTCCTTCGGCAACCTGGATCGGATCCAGACGGGTCAACTGCTGGTGCGCGCCACTAGCGACGTCAATCAAGTGACGACCATTGTGCAGATGTCTTTGCGTATCCTGACCCGTGCACCGCTGTGGATGATCGGCAGCGTGGTCATGTTGATTACCACCAGCCGGCAGTTGGCGCTGCTGATGTTGGCGCTGCTCCCGGTGATCGGGGTCATCATCGGGTTCTTTCTCACCAGGGCACGGTCGCTCTTCGTGTCGGTGCAGAGGAAACTGGATACGTTGAACCAAGTCATGCAGGAGAATCTGGCGGGCGTGCGGGTGGTCAAGGCGTTCGTACGCGACGAGCACGAAAACGCCCGCTTCGACCAGGCCAACACCGATCTGATGGCCGAGAACACCAAAGTGATGCAACTCACCGCTACGCTGCTTCCCACCATGCTGTTTCTTGTCAATGTGGCCGTTGTCGGCGTTGTCTGGTTGGGCGGGCAGTTGGCCATCAGTGGGAATCTCACCGTGGGCGAAATCGTCGCCTCGATCAACTATATGTCGTACTCGCTGTTCCCCATGATGATGTTGGGAGGAATGACCGGGCCGCTCTCCGCGGCTGATGCCTCCGCCGGACGCATCTGGGAGGTGCTGGACAGCACTGCTGAGGTGCAAGACCGCCCGAACGCGCAGCCTCCGCCCAACGTGACCGGGCGCGTGGCCTTCGAAGATGTCTGTTTCAGCTACAACCACGATTGCCAAGAGCTCGTGCTCCAGGACGTTAACCTGGTGGCCGAACCGGGCCAGACGGTGGCCATCCTGGGCGCGACCGGTTCGGGCAAATCCAGCCTCACTTACTTGATTCCGCGCTTCTACGACGTGGAGCGGGGTCGGGTGACGCTGGACGGCGTGGACGTGCGCGACATCCCACTGGATGCGCTGCGCACTCAGATGGGCATCGCGCTGCAAGAGGCAGTGCTGTTCAGCGGCACCATCCGCGACAACCTCCGCTATGGCCGCCCTGATGCCAGCGACGAAGAGGTCATCGCCGCCGCCAAAGCTGCCCAGGCCCACGACTTCATCACCGCGTTTCCCGACGGCTACGATACGCTGGTCGGGCAGCGGGGGGTGAACTTGTCGGGTGGCCAGAAGCAGCGCATCGCCATCGCCCGCGCGCTGCTGGTGCAGCCAAAAGTCCTCATCCTGGACGACAGCACCAGCGCGGTAGATGTGGAGACGGAAGCCAAGATCGAAGCAGCATTGGAGCGGCTAATGGCGGATTCCACCACCTTTGTGATCGCACAGCGCATCAGCACCGTGCTCAACGCCGACAAGATCGTGGTGCTGGATCAGGGACAGATTGCCGCCGAGGGCACCCACGCCGAACTGATGGTGTCCAGTCCCATCTATCGAGAAATCTACGAGTCACAGTTGGGGAATGGGGTGATGGCCAATGGCTAATCAACAAGCGAACAGGCAACCCAGCCGACCGACCGCCCCACCGCCAACCGGCATGCCTGGCCCTGGTCGAAGAGCTAGAGCGACCATCGAAAAGGCTCGCAATGTGCGAGGCACTCTGCGACGATTGCTCGTCACCCTGCGCCCCCACAGATGGGTGTTGGTGGGCGTATTCATCCTGGTGGTCGTGAGCACCCTCCTGGATTTGTTGGCGCCTTTCCTGATGGGCCTCGCTATTGACCAGTTCATCACCGCTGGCGATTTGGCTGGGCTACAGCGCATCATCTTGCTGATGCTGGGTGCCTACGTCGGCGCGTGGCTGACCAGGGCCGGCCAGAGCGTGATGATGGCCGGGGTTTCCCAAAAGGCAATGCGCGCCTTGCGCCGTGACCTCTTCGAGCACTTGCAGACGCTCTCGCTCAGCTTCTTCGACCGCCACCCGCACGGCGAGTTGATGAGCCGCCTGACCAATGACCTGGACGCCATCAGCCGCGTGCTTTCGCAGAACGTGACGGAGATGTTCAGCGGATTGCTCACGTTGGCCGGCATCCTGGTGATGAT
Source organism: uncultured Anaerolineae bacterium (assembly GCA_964390805.1). Classification (GTDB taxonomy): domain Bacteria; phylum Chloroflexota; class Anaerolineae; order VGOG01; family VGOG01; genus CAYMKL01. The sequence continues at coordinate 8,615 of CAYMKL010000129.1, forward strand.
GTTTGCCATCAACTTCTGGCTGGCGCTGGGCTCGATGATCGTCTTCCCGCTGATGATGGGGCTGGTGGGCTTCGTGGGGAAACGCACCCGCAGAGGCTTCCGAGAGTATCAGATGCGGATCGGCCAGTTGAACGGCAAGCTGGAGGAGATGTTCAGCGGGCAGCGGGTCATCATGGCCCTTGGGCAGGAGGCCAGCACGTTGGCCGATTTTAACGCCGCCAACGAGATGGTGCGTCAGGTCGGTATCCAGGCGCAGACGTATGCGATGATGGTTCCGCCGCTGATGGGCATTCTGAGCAACGCCAACATCGCCGTGCTGGCCGGGCTGGGTGGCTGGATGGCCCTCCAGGGCCTGGCCACGGTTGGCACCATCGCCACCTTTTACAACTACTCGCGCAAGTTCGCCGCGCCGCTGCGCCACTTGGGCAACCTCTACAACCAGATCCAGTCGGCATTGGCCGGCGCCGAGCGTGTCTTCGAGGTGATGGATCAGCAGCCGGAGCTCACCGATGCACCCGATGCTGCGGCATTGGACGACGTGGCAGGCGAGGTGGTGTTCGATCAGGTGGACTTCAGCTACGTGCCCGGCGTGCCTGTGCTCAAGGATGTGAGCCTGACTGCCAAACCCGGCCAGACAGTTGCCCTGGTCGGGCCGACGGGCGCGGGCAAGACGACCATCATCAACGTCCTCAGCCGCTTCTACGACATCCAGGGGGGCGCGATCTGTGTGGACGGCCACGACATCCGCCAGGTGCAGAAGGCCAGCCTGCGCCGCCAACTGGGCATTGTGCTGCAAGACACCTTCCTCTTCTCAGAGTCGGTGATGGAGAACATCCGCTACGGGCGCCTGGACGCCACTGAAGAAGAAGTCGTCGCTGCTGCCAAACTGGCCAACGCTGACCAGTTTATCCGCCGCTTGCCCCAGGGATACGACACGGAGCTTTCGGAGCGCGGCAGCAACCTGAGCCAGGGGCAGCGGCAGTTGCTGGCCATCGCCCGCGCAGTCCTGGCCGATCCAGGCATCCTGATCCTTGATGAGGCTACCAGCAGCGTGGACACCCGCACCGAAACCCGCATCCAGGAAGCGCTCCTGCGATTGATGGAAGGGCGCACCAGCTTCGTCATCGCCCACCGCTTAAGCACCATCCGCGGCGCCGATAAGATTCTGGTCATCAACGACGGGCGTATCATCGAGCGCGGCACCCACGACGAGTTGCTGGCCCAGCGTGGGTTCTACCACAATCTGTATATGAGCCAGTTCAAGGGCAATGCTGCGTAAGGGTGGAAAAATGAATCAACCCCTAGCTATGCGCGAGGCGCTGCGCATCTTTCGCCTGACACTAATCATCAAGATAGCCTTCTTCGGCCTGGGCCTGCTGGTGGTGCTGGGCTTAGGTACGCCAGGCCACTTGGCGCTCCTGCTGCGCGCGACGCCCACCTTGCTGCTGGCCCTGCTGGTGCTGCCGCCCTGGATAGAGCGGGCTCTGGGTCGGCGATTCCTGGCCCTGGGCCTGGGCCTGGACGTGCTCATGGAAAGCGTGGTGTCGGCCCCCTTCTTCTTCGAGCGACGATTCTTCTGGCTGGAGGGCCTGGACCTGTCAGAGCCCCTGATGCGCCACTTGATGGAAGCGCCGTTGACGGAGCCTTTCTTCTTCTTGCTTATCCCCTTGGTATTGCTGGCCTGGGGCTATGGTCGGCAGGGAGCGGTGTGGGGGAGCACCTGGGCGACGATTCTGCACCTGGGCACTGGCTGTTGGGCGTTGCAGCAGGACATCCTCGCTCGACCCTTTTTCGCGGGCGCGCTGATGCGCATCGCCTTGCTGTACCTGGTGCCCTTCCTCGTCAGTGTCCTGGCCCAGCGGGAGCGGAAGCAGCACACCGAACTGGAGGCCGCCCACCAACGCCTGCGCCGCCACGCCGCCACCGTCGAGCAGTTGGCCGTCAGCCGCGAGCGCAACCGGCTGGCCCGGGAATTGCACGACACGCTGGCCCACTCCCTGGCCGCGCTTTCTGTGCAACTGGAAGCCCTCCGCACCCTGCTGACCCATGACCCCGCCGCGGCTGAGGACGCATTGAACGGAGTCACGACCCTGGCCCGAAACGGGCTGGAGGAGTCGCGGCAGGCAATCCAGGCCCTGCGCACCGATCCCTTGAAAACGCTGGGGCTGGTCGGCGCGCTGCGGAGCACACTCCGGGCTTTCCAGGCGCGGACCGGCGTGCAGGCCGACCTGAGCGTGGCTGGCAAGGAGCTTGATCTGACGGATGAAGAAGCTCAGGCACTGTTCCGCATCGCCGACGAGGCCCTGACCAACGTGGAGCGTCACGCTGCGGCTCAACAGGTGACCGTGCGCCTGGCCTTCGGCAACGATCGGATTGACCTGGTGATCCGGGACGACGGCGTGGGCTTCGATCCCGCCGCTGTGGACCCCGACCGCTATGGCCTGACTGGAATCCAGGAGCGAGCGGCGATGATCGGGGCAACACTGAAGGTGCACAGCCGTCCCGGCGGCGGGGCCAGGATTTGGTGTTCGTTGGAGAGGTGACGCAAGGAGAGGGTTATGTGAGGTAATGACATGACACTGTTCGAACAGATAACGAGAGTCACCAAAGCTTTTGCATTGGGCAGGACTCCAGAACGTGACATGCTCGATAACCTGCTCCTGGAGTATGACGAAAGCCTGAAGGGCCGAGCGTACGCTGTTTCTTCTGACGCGACCTCCAGAAGGCGGCACAGGTTTTCCGGCAGCAAGATGAACAGAAACATCGGCATCCGAAAGTTCATCGAGTTCTTTCCTGTCATGATGCGCGTGCAGACTTCCTTCGGCAAAAGCACGAGAATGGCGAGAATGTCCCACGAAGCGGAATACGTGGATGATCGAGTTTTCGTAAAGGAAATCAGAAGCATTGCCGCCGACTTGGGAGCGGAAGCCCTTGGGTTTGCGGAAGTAACTCCGGACGTCATATATGCAGGAAAGACGATACCCTACAAACATGCCATCGTTGTAGCCCGGCGAATGGATAACGCAAAGATCGCCACCGCGCCGAGCGTGGCATGCATGATAGAAGTGATGAATACCTATGGGCAACTGGGCGTGTTGGTGAACGATCTTGCAGCCCGGATCATCAAGGAAGGTTACGACGCGGTTCCTGGCCCAGCCTTGGGGGGAGCGCTGGATTATCCTTCCCTGGGCCGCAAAGCTGGCCTGGGCGAGTACGGGCGGCATGGCCTGCTCATTTCTCCGCTGAACGGTGCCTGTCAGCGTCTGGCAGCGGTTTTCACCAACTTGAAGCTACCTACTGATGCGGCCAATGAACACGGCTGGATATGGGACTTCTGTTCCAGATGCCGCAAATGCATAAGGAAATGCCCGGCCAGCGCGATACTGGAAGAGCCCATTCCGCAACCTGCCGGTCATTATACCTGCGTGAAAGGGGATAGCTGTCTGGGGTACTTTGGCACGAATTACGGCTGTAGCATTTGCATCAAAGAGTGCCCGTTTACTACCGTGGGATATGAGAGGATCAGGAGGGCATTCATGAAGGAAAGAGGGCAGGAAATCCCCGCTATCGCACAATGAACATAGATAACACGAGACCTCCCGGAAAGTCGTTGAAAACGCTCTCAGCCCCCGTCCCCGGGGGCGTTACCAGCGAAGTGGAGCCGAAACGCCGCCCCGGGGACGGGGCTCAGAGCACTTTCCGGGAAAGCTCAACGTGGAAAAAGGGGGTTGTTGTTTATGCGCATTGCCATTATTGCTCCGGGAAGTCGCGGGGACGTTGAGCCCTATCTGGCCTCGGGCAAGGGCTTAAAACGAGCCGGTCACGTTGTGCGGCTGGTGACCCATCGTAACTTTGAGGGGTTCGTCAATTCGCATGGGGTCGAGTTTTGGCCCGTCGAAGGCAATGTGCAGGATATTGCGCAAGGCAAAGACATGCGGGCGCTTTTGGAGCGGGGGAATTTCCTCACCATTCTGTCACAGATGGCGAAAGAGGCGCAACGCGGCGCGCTTGCTTTGGCGAAGGGCGGTCTGGCGGCTTGCCAAGGGATGGAGTTGGTGATTGCGGGTATCGGCGGGGTGTTTATTGGGATTGCCCTTGCGGAGAAGTTGAGGCTTCCGCTGCTGCAAGCCTATTACGCTCCCTTTACACCCACGCAAGCCTACCCCAGCTTTCTTTTTCCCAGGCTCCCACCGTGGTTCGGCGGGGCACTGAATCGCTTGTCCTATCAACTTGCTCGGCAGATGATGTGGCAAGGGTTTCGGTCAGCCGACAGACTGGCGCGACGTGACGTGCTTGGTTTGCCGGCTGCTTCGTTCTGGGGGCCGTTCAACAGCGACTGCCTTCAGCAGACTCCCATCCTCTATGGTTACAGTCCATCCGTGATTCCCAAGCCGTCGGACTGGGATGACAAAACCCACGTCACCGGCTATTGGTTCCTGGATTCAGCCGACGATTGGACCCCGCCCGCACCCCTGATGGAGTTTCTCCAGGCCGGTTCCCCTCCCGTCTACGTTGGGTTTGGGAGTATGAGCAGTCGCAAACCAGAGCAAACCGCCGATCTCATCCTACAGGCGCTTGCGCAGGCTAAACAACGCGCCATCATACTCTCCGGCTGGGGCGGTTTGCGCAAGGCGAATTTACCGGATACGGTTTTCATGGTGGACTCCATCCCCTTTTCCTGGCTTTTCCCGCGCGTCGCGGCTGTCGTCCATCACGGCGGGGCCGGAACAACGTCCGCCGGTCTCAGGGCTGGTGTGCCTTCTATCGTGATTCCTTTCTTTGGCGATCAGCCATTTTGGGGGCAGCGCGTGGCGGAATTAGGCGTTGGGCCAGAACCTATTCCGCGCAAGAAACTGACGGTTGAACGACTTGCGCAAGCTATTCAAACGGCTTTGACAGATCAAACGATGCGTCAGCGCGCGGCCAATCTGGGGTCGAGAATCCAGGCCGAAGATGGGATCGCACGCGCGGTTGCCGTAGTAGAGCATATTGGAGAACCTGGGGCTGCCTACCGATGACCCGCACTCTGCTGGAGGACCGGCGTGCAGGCCGACCTGAGCGTGGCTGGCCAGGAGCCTGACATGATGGACGAAGAAGCCCCGGTCCTGTTCCGTATCGCCGACGAGGCCCTGACCAACGTGGAGCGCCACGCCGCCGCTCAGCAGGTGACCGTGCGCCTGGCCTTCGGCAACGACCGCATTGACCTGGTGATCCGTGACGACGGCGTAGGCTTCGATCCCGCCGCCGTGGACTCCGACCGCTACGGCCTGACCGGGATACAAGAGCGGGCGGCCATGATCGGAGCGACGCTGAAGGTGCACAGCCGTCCTGGGGGCGGGAGCAGGATTTGGTGTTCGCTGGAGAGGTGACGGAAAAATGGGCCGAGCGGGAGGTCTAAAACGCCTCCCGCTTTTGCTTTTCGGACTAGGCATCGGAATGGTGGTTGACTTGCCAGGATTCCTGCTGTATAATGTCAAGCAACAAGGAATGTCGCACCCCTGTTCCGTTGTGGCAAGTTTGCTTCAACTTCAACCCCTGTTCTTTCAACAAGGAGAATCAAAATGCGCAGGTATGTGCTAATCGGAGTGGTTGGAGTCGTGGCAGGAATCTTGCTTTCAGCGGTGTCCATTATCCTGGCCGGGAGTCTGGATTCCCCATCGGATCCCACCGCCATGCAAACCGGGGCGGTGCGGCGCGTGTTCGCCTTCGAGTACACTACTCAGAACAACCAGTGGTTGGCCTTCTGGAACATCGCTGGTTGGGAGCACACGGTGACCGTCGAGATCTATAACCCCGACGGCTCCCACTGGGGCGACCGGACCGTCACTCTGCGGGCCTATGAGACAAAGACCATCAGCGATCCCAAGGTCGATTGGGGCCTGGTCATGGCCCCCGACCACGGCACGCCCAGCGACGACTATGCCTACGGCATGGTCGCCCACTCGAACTCTGAGTTCGGCATGTTTGTCTCCAACGACGAGCAGCAGTTAGGCGGCAGCGGCTACAACACCATCTACCCGCTGGATGCCTACAACGATGCCTGGTGGGGCATGTACAACTATCCCAGCGACATCAACTCCGAAAAGGACTACTTCTTCCTCACCAACCCCGAAAACTCCCAGGCCTCGGCCACGGTGGTGGTCTATGACAGCAACGGCAACCAGTTAAGCAGCACCAACCTGGCCCTGGACGCCTACCAGACCATCAAGGTCTACCCCCAGGACGACCTGGGCATTGCTATGGACCAGCAGAATATCGGCCTACACATGACCAGTGCCAGCGGCATGGGCCTCAGTGTCTTTACCATGCTCGGCTCGGACTTCAAGTTCGGCGAGGCCAACCCCTGGTACGATACCCACGCCAACACCACCGGCCTCTACCTGCCCTGGACCACCAACTGCCTCGCGACCCAACTCGCCTGGACGGAAGCCCTGACAGGGACGCAACTCTCGGCGGCGCGCATCACCAACCCCAATGACTACGCCGTGGATGTCACCCAGACTATCTATGTCTACGACAACAATGGAGCGACGGGCGACCACTACCAGAACTCGGACACGGTCCCGACCCACGGCACCATTGAGCTGGACCTGCCCAACTCGACCGACTTCAGGGACGAGGGTGACAATGCCCCCTGGCACCACGCCCGGGTGTTGGACTCATCCGGGCCGGTCCAGGTCCACGTCTCATACGAGAGCAACATCGACCTGCCCGCGGCGCTGCTGAACAGCTGGTTGTGGGGCGCTCAGGATCCCAGCCGCACGCGGACCGTATTCATCATCAACCCCAACGACTATGATATCACCGTCCACAGCGAGGCCTGGGACTATCAGAGCGGCAGCCTGCGGACTCAGACCGGCAACGACCTGGTGATCCCCTCCCATGACGCCAAGCTGGTGAGCTATATCAGCAGCGAGGGGCCGGTATTCGAATCTTACAACGACGTCACCTACCGCTTCTATAGCGACGCAGCCTTTGCCCTACACTTACAAGAGCCCACCTACGGCGACGTCTTGCCCGCCGAGTGCGGCCCGCCGGCCACCGCGGTCACCTTACGAGATTTCCGAGTCAGGCCAAAAGACCTTCCAGGTCTCGGAGACCTGGAAGGTCTGGCAGGCGCACTGGCTCTTGCCATCATCCTGGCCAGCTTCGCCTGGCGGTCGCTCAATCGACGGGATACCCGAAACCCTGAAAGGAGCTCAAAATGACCACTCTAAAACCAGACTCACATGAAGAATCCCTCCAATCTGAACGGGGGCTCTACAACCCCCCAAGAAACTAGCCTGGAGAGCGACCTGAGCGTGGCTGGCCAGGAACCTGATATGATGGACGAAGAAGCCCAGGACCTGTTCCGCATCGCCGACGAGGCCCTGACCAACGTGGAGCGCCACGCCGCCGTGGACCCCGACCGCTTTGGCATGACCGGGATACAAGAGCGGGCGGCCATGATCGGGGCGACGCTCAAGGTACACAGCCGTCCTGGGGGTGGGACCAGGATTTGGTGTTCGTTGGAGAGGTGACGCGAAACAGGGCAGGCGGGAGGGCCAAAATGCCTCCCGCTGTTGCTTTTTGGGCTGGGCATCGCACTGCGTGTGCTGATTGCCCTCTCTTCCCCCCCAGCTTCCTGGGGTTTTGCGTTTCTGTCCCCATTGGTATATAATGTATCAGGCTTTGCAGAAGCAATTGCGAGGTTTCTCTATCGGAGGTGTGCTTTGTCATGGTGTGTAACCGATCCACCAAAGGGGGTGCGAAAATGCAACCAACCGTACAAGCTGAAACCCTTGAACAGCCTATGACGTTGACCGAGATCGTTCCTGCTGTCCGCATGTTGCCTGCATTCGACAAGCTCAAGCTCATCCGCATTCTAGCTGAGGAGCTTGAAAGCGCCAAAGAGATCTTTCCCTTCGAGTCAGGCAAAACCTATTACTTGCCCACGCCTTACAACTCTTATGGCGCGGCCGCGACCCTGGCCGAGGCTATGGCCACCTATCAGGAGGAGAACAGTTGAAGGCGATGCGGTTTCGATACTCGACCACAGATCCCACCCAGAATGAGCTGGATAGCCTGCCACGACTACCGTTCGTTCTTCGTTATGGCAAGCAGGTGATCAATGCGGTAGGATTGGTAGACAGCGGCGCCACCGTCAATGTGCTTCCCTACCGACTGGGCATTCAGCTTGGTGCCGTCTGGGATGATCGGAAGGCAACGATTCGACTGGCTGGGAATCTGGGCAATGTTGCGGCGCAGCCTTTATTCCCAATGGCAGAGATTGGTGACTTCCCGCCTGTCAGGTTCGCGTTTGCATGGAGCCAAAGTGATGACTTGCCGCTAATACTGGGGCAGATGAACTTTTTCATGGAGTTCGATGTCTGTTTCTACCGTTCTCAACTCGAATTCGAGGTCAAACCGAAATCGCACTGAGTTTGGATGTGCCGCCCGCTTAACATTCCTGATCCTCTCAGCAGGTTCAATTCTGGCCACACCGCGAAAGCATCTAAAAGCAAAGTGGGAGGTCTAAGACGCCTCCCGCTTTTGCTTTTCGGGCTGGGCATCGTATTTGTGGTTGACCTGCAAGGGCTTCTGCTGTATAATATCAAGCAACAAGAGCAGGGTGCAATGGTTCTGATTATTGTGCTGTTCTGGGATTACCCGTCCGGCAATTGACGCCAGGCTTTAGGCGGCTCAGTCTTGGCTTCCAATCCAAGCAATCTGTCAAGGACTTAGTCTGTCCATTATTGTATTTGTGCTTAGTACTACAACCGCACCTATGGTGGGTGATCGTTATGGGTAACTTCTGTGGGCAAGACCACCCCTCTGCGCCGGTAATGGCTGTGGCGGGCTTGCTGCCGCCTGGCCCGGCGCCAGCGCGACCAGGCCAGCCGCAACTCCACCGAACGGGGTGGCAAGGGCATGGCTACTTCCAGCAGACGACGCACCTCTGGAACGGTCAGTTCAGCCAGGCCTGGGTCCGGAGCCCTCTTTTTTTCTCCGCCTTGCAACAGACGGAGGCTAGCCAAGCATGGGCCATCATAGATAGGGTGATGTGACGATGCCAACTATGCCAGTGACGCACCTCATACTCATCCAGACCCGTTTCGCCCTTCGCCTCTTCGATGCTCTGTTCCACGAGATGTCTTTTCGAGGCCACCTGGGCCAGTTTCAGCAATGGCGTCTCCTCAGGGGCGTTGGACAGGTAATAGGCGATGTCGGTGGGGTCGGTCCGCGAACGCCGGGCCAACAACCAGGCGTCTGGTCCCGGCAGCCCTTCCCGACTCTCCACCACCCGTGCCCGTGCCCAGCCATAGGTGATGGGACCTTTCTCTCCCTCGGCTACGGTCAACGGCTTCCATTGGCTGGCCGGCCAGGAGGCGACGACGCTGGCCACCGTGGTGGCCGGCTCCGCCCCCTCGACCAGACGGGGCTTCGTGCGCGGTCGACCTCCCGTTTCCTTCATCGGCTCCTCTACCAACGGACGTTCCATCCAAACCGGGGTGTTACTCGAGACAGCCAGGACGTACAGCCGCCCTTCCTCAGCGACGGCATCGCGCAACGCCGGGTCATTGCCGTACACCTCATCCCCGGTCACCCAGCGCATGGGGACACCCAACTCCCAGGCGTGCTTCAGCATCTCCACCGCTTGCTGTGGCTTGGTGCGAAACTCGACCTCCGGCGGCACCTTCGCTTCTGCTCGTCGTCCCGCATCGTCGCACCACTCCTTGGGCAGGTACAGACGGCGATCCAGAAAAGCAAAGCCCTGGGGCGAGACATAGACCAGAAAGGTCCCGATCTGACAGTTTTCGACCTTGCCCGCGGTGCCGGTGTATTGCCGTTTGACCCCCACCGACTTGTTGCCCTTTTTCAGAAAGCCGGTCTCATCCACTACGCCAATCCCGTCCTCGTCACCCAACTCTTCGATAACAAAGCACTGCAACTCATCACGCGCTGCATCCGCATCCCACTGGGCGCTATACAACAACCGTTGCGTTTTGTCCGGTCTATCATCACCGATCGCCTCCGCCAGTTGCCAGCCGTTCTTGCGTTTGACAGGTCCCAGCAACCCCTGCATGTACTTGGCCGCCTGCTCCCGCGGTTCGCTGCGGGCAAAAAGGTGGGCAAATCGGGCTTGAAAGGCCTCAAAATCTTCAGCCCAGCCTCCCAATTCTTCGGATGTCATTGGCCTTCTCCTCTCTCTCAGAATCGGAGGTATCTTAACTCAAAAGCGCCAATGACACAAATGCGGTTGTAGTA
>CAYMKL010000130.1:0-18847 GCA_964390805.1 uncultured Anaerolineae bacterium
CTTGACCTCGGCCGCGGGCAGGCCCTCAAAGACGTTCCAGACAAAGGCGCGACGCCATCGCTCAGGAAGCTGCTGGACACATTGGTGGATAGTGCGCCATAGCGCCTGAAGTTCCTGTCGGACCTCCGGCTCCAGGTCAGTGGAAACTGTATGCTCGAACGGTGGCAGGCCGTCGCCGCTTTCCGGCTCGTGCTCCAGTTCGGGTGGCGGGAGTGGCTTGATATGTACCCACCACTCTTTGCGTCGTAACGCTTGCCGGACCTCGTTGATCGCCACCGCAGCCATGTAGGCCACGAACCGTCCCTCGCCCCGGTACTTGTTGTAGAGCTGCCCTAGCGCTATCTTCGCCAAAGCAGATTGGGTGAAGTCCTCGCCCAGCTTCGCCAGTTGGTCGTCCGACTTGTTGCAGAGTCCCGGAACGCTGGCGCTACGCGAGCGCAGGTAGTTGCAAATGACTTTGTAGAGGTACCGCGCCAGATCTTCGTATGCAGCTTCCTGCGCTCCCTGCCCCAGATCGCCTCCCAGGCCAGCAAGCCATTCGTCGTTCGTGCGTCGGGCCATCGCTCCCCCAGTGCCTGGAAACTGTGCTGCGTTACACAGTGTATTGTATCACAATTCAAGGAACTATCAACTCCAGGAATCACACCTGAGGGTCTATCGAACTCAACGTACGAAGAATACCCAGCCACGCGTCGAAGATGGAGTGTCTTTCTACTAAACATAGATGAGGGATGCGGCCCAAGTCTTTCACCCTGATTTTGCGCAAAAATCGGGGGAGTATCAAACCAATGGCTACCTGCGTAAAAAAACGCCAGCCTCAGGACACGCAAGGGCGCGGCCTTGGCTGGCGTCTCATCGGCTGCGTTGTTTGCTTCGTTGGCCGAACGACCATCTAGCTCAGGGCGCACAGGCCGCTTCGTTTTTCAAGACGATGGGAAGGTATACTTTCACCTCCGCGCACGGGAAACACGATCCGTAATACAGTCCGCTGTTGTCGTCCAGGGCCACGTTGCCGGCCATGTCCACCACCTGTACCAAGAAGGCCAGGTCCTCATCGAAGGGGATCATCCCTTGCCACGCCCCCGTAACCTGGGACAGCTCCACGCTGTGCCAGGTGCCATCAGCAGTGGTGTAGACGACCAGGACTGTGTACAGGCCCGAAGGATCGCTGGCCCACACAGTGACTTGCACGTCCTCAGCGATGGGAGTTGCCCGCACGCTGTCAGTAGCCGGCGGCGTCCAATCATCGCTGTCCGAGCGGTAGAGCATGAGAGTCACCTGGTCGTATAGCCGCAGGGTTGCCTGCCGCGTGTCGAACTGTCCCAGGTGCACGACTAGTCCCTGAGCGGTCCCATCGCCCAGGATCCCCGGCAGGTGCTGCAGACCGAAGAATACACCCGGCGCCCAGCCCGGCACCTCAAGCTCGGGTTCCTGCCCCGGAGCTGCCTCATTGGGATTCAAGGGCATGGCGATGACGGGGTCGAAGGCTGGCAGGTCGGCGTAGGTTCCCCCAACCAGGGCCAGGCCGTGCGCCGGCCCGCTGGTGGCGAAGGTGCTGGCCACGTAGCGGGGTTGCAGGGGCAGACCTGGGTCCGCCTGGGCATCGCCACGATAGGTATAGTAGCTGCCCCAGGAGGTGGTCTGCTGCTCCACGTCATCTTCCTCAAACCAGACGCGTCGCTCTTCTCGGGTGGGGCCGGCCTGCCATGTCTGCAACTGCTCCAGGGACTGTACGACGCGGGCCTCCTGCTCCGTCGCCGAGTCCAGACCCATCCAGTTAGGCCAACCGGCCATATCCGTCGTGGTCGCGCCGGCCGGTGTCAGCACGCGAAGCATGGGCAGGCCATAGAGAACGAGTTCGGTCAGCACCTTCTCATCGTAGTGGTCAAGCTGGTTCTCGCTGAGGTAGTAGCTCCGCTTGGCCTCCATCAGCGCGTCTCCCAGCGTGATGCCACTGCCACTCACCAGGGCTTCGGTGAACAGCTCGATCAGAGACTCCGAGAGACCAAAGCCGTCCACGATCCCATAGCCCCAGCCGGTGTTGCCGATCAGCGCGGCGCCCCGGTCGGCCAGGGCCTGAGGTAGGTCCAGTGCCTCGGGATTACCAGGCGACACATTGAGGCCCGTCTGGCAGCCCAGGGTGTAGAGGATTAGCCCGTCCAGGGACGCTGATGCGTCGGCGATATCAAGAGCGGTCAACTCGCCGCCGGCTGGCGCTCCGAAGCTGAAGTGATTGGCGTAGTAGTTGACTGTCGCCAGGTCAGGCGGCACATCGAGCAACTCCGAGCGCAGCCAGGAGCCATCCCAGGCATTGTCGGTCTGGCAGGTAGCCAGAAGGCCATCGGCAGTGAGCAAATCGCAGGCCACGCTGGCGGCGTCGGCGATGAAATCACCCCCCACCGCCAGCGCCTGACCCGGCTGAGCGATACTATCGGCGTCCAGAAAGGCAGCAACGATGCCCCCCATCTCCTCGGGGGTCTCCACCAGTCGGCCCACGGGGCGGTTGGGAATGTAGAGGCGGTGATCCTGGAAGGGGATGCCCTCGTCGCTGCCGTAGAAATCATCGGTCAGGGTGAGGTTGTTGCGTAGGGCAGCCACGGTAGGATCATCCTCATTCCATGTCCCGCCGATGGCGTACAGGTAGGCGTTCTCCGTGGTCCACGAGGGGTCCGGCCCGGTTTGGTAGGGACGGATAGGCAGCCGGTAGAAGGGGATGATGGCGTCGCCGCCCACGATCACCAGGTAGCGGATGGTGGGGCACTGTTGGAGGCTTTCCTGGATCAGTTCTTTGATGGCGGCGGCCACGTCGTTAGCACGGGCCGGGTTGCGGGGATTGGCGTCCCAGGCGGCGTAGGCAGCGCCGACGTCGGGGTCGTCGGCCACGTCCAGCAGGAGTCCAGCCACGGATGCGTGAGCGACCAGGTCATCAAGTTGGTTGAAGAGGACGCTCACGGTCGTGGCGTCGTAGCGGTCGGTGAGCCGCTGGCGATGGGTGAGGATGAGGGTGCCGAAGGGGCCGGGCGGAGTGAGTGTAGCTTCTATGGAGTACGGGGTGGTGCTGTAGGCGCCATCGAAGCCGTCCGCCAGGATGAAGTACCAGCCTGGGTTAGGACCGACGTTGTAGTTCAGGACCTCTTCGCCCACGTGCCGCGCCCGGCCCACGTGGCGTGCCCGGCCGCCGGCGCCAGGGCAGGCGTCGTAAAGAGTCAGGTCGTAGTCTTGTTCAGGATGGTTCAGGCGTACTGTCAGGGTGGCATACTCCTGGTCCATGTACACCTTGTAGAAGTCCACATCGCTGGGGTGGCTGAGGTAGGCGCTGTGAGATGTATCTGGCGTGAGCTCGATGGCGTCGGGGCACAGGTCGTTGGGCTCGTCGCTGTCGGGGTTGAGGTCCACTTGCAGGGTGTACGGCGTAGCGCTGAAGGCGCCGTTGAAGCCCTCCACTGTCAGGTAGTAGGTTCCCGTGTTGGGACCGATGTTGAAAGCCAGGCTTTCCTGGCCCACATGCCGTGCCCGACCCACGTGACATGCCCCGCCTATGGGGTCGGTGCAGGCGTCGTACAAGGCCAGGTCGTAATCCTGGTCTGGATGGTTGAGGGTGGCCAGGATGGTGGTGTTGGGCTGGGTGACGTCGAAGGTGAAGAAGTCCACGTCGTCGGGGTCACGGAGGGTGGCGGAGAGCAAGGCGCCGACGGGGAGGAAGGTAGCTGTGGCACAAGTGTCGTTAGGTTCATCAGGGTCGGGCGTGCTCACTGGTATGGGGAAGGCTTCCTGGCCACTTGCCGAACCGTCGGGATCGAGATGGAGTACCACGACGGAAGGCATGACAGGCTCGTCGTCCGGGTAGCCATCCTCGTCCAAGTCGCAAAGCTGCTCCACTTCCACGACTTCGAAAGTGGCCGCCCCGATGAAGCCCGGAGCTAACTGCTCACAAGAGGCCAGGTCTATGATCGTCAGGTGCTTGGGATGTATCCAGGGCACGGGGATAGTGACCACGATCATCCCAACCTCGTCCATGATCAGGATCTCGCCATTGATCTGGTTGCAGTTGGAGTTGTTGCGGAGAGCGATCATGGAGGTCACACCCTGGGATTGCTTGGATACGATGGGTAGGGCGAATGTCGTCACCCCTGCAATTTGCTGAGAAGTAAAGGCGTTGTAACTCAAGGCCTGGCTGCGGTCGCTGTTTATCAGACTTATCACGGAAGCGATGGGATCGCCCGAAGGCTCTCCTGGATAATCCACTTGCTCGTGGGACTGGATCTCGGCCGCTCCAACGTATCCGTAGGGGAAGTTGACGCCGAGATCAATGATGTCTGACAGGTAGAGGGTGTAAGTGCCGTTCGGGCAGACCCAGTTGCCTACCCAAAGGATGGAATCACCACTCTGGTCGAAGAACTCCACGGTGACGAAGGTGGGCTGGGATTCCTGGGACAGGTTTTGCACGTGAATCTCTGCGTTCCAACCAGCAATGTCTCGATAGAGCAAGGGCACATAATTGGCAGTGGCTCCATAATCGTCGGGTAGGCCAGCGTAAGTCAGAAGCATAGTAGAGTCGGCGTCCCACCGGTCTACGACGACGGCCAGGGGTTCGCCGGCCGCGATGTAGACCGAACCCAGCCAGGGAGCATCGAGTTCCGGCGACGGGAACGGCATGTCCGCATCAGCACCTGGGCCTATGCGGATAGCCTCACCCGGTGCCAGCAGCTCGACGTGTTGCGCTGTCATGGGCTCGCAGTTGCCCCCCTCCTCTACCACCTCCTCTTCCTTGTAGTAGAGCCAGATAGAGGTGCAATACCTGCCAGAATTCTGGATGGTAATGGTGCTATCCAGACCATTGTAGCCGTGCATGATGGAAGGCACGAAGTAGTGGTAAGGAGGAACTGAGCCCAGCATAGCTTCGGAGAAGTCGTTATACATGCCCGAAGCCGAACTCCCGTTGGATGCCGTCCGACTAACAGTGGCTGCCAGGGACTCGCCACTGTAGGCGTAGGTATCCTCCCAGCTTCTCCACGCCTCATGGCTATCAATGCTACCTGCGGCCTCGCATGCTGCCAGGAAGAGATCACCTGACACCGAATAGAGGATGGCCGACTTGGCACTTGCTGGAATCTGGCTGTGCAGAATCCAGACTCCGCCCGCAGGGAACTGCCTGCAAGCGCGATCCGCTGGCCCAGGGGCGTTGGTCGGGCACTCCTCACTGTACTCATCCCAGAATAAGACAACCGCGCCGCCGTCAACGCCGCCTACGTTCTGGGCCTGGATACGCGTGTCCCAGCTCCCCTCCTTGTCAATACGAGGGATCTGGATACGCGTGCCCCAGCTCTCCACCGGGGTTACAGTCGGCGTGGGTGTCGGCGTGTTGGTGGACGTCGGTGTTGGCGTGGGTGATAGTGCGTTGGTTGCTGTTGGCGTGGGCGTTGGCGTGCTCATTGGTATGGGGAAGGCTTCCTGGCCACTTGCCGAACCGTCGGGATAGATTTGGAGTACCACGACGGAAGGCATGACGGGCTCGTCGTCCGGGTAGCCATCGTCGTCCACGTCGCAGAGCTGCTCCACCTCCAGAACTTCGAATGTAGCCGCCCCAACGAAGCCTAAAGGTACCTGCCCAAAGTACGCCAGATCTATGATCTTCAGGTGTTTGGGATGCAGCCACGGGACGGGGATGGTGGCTGAGACATTCCCGGCCTCATCATAAAAGAGAATCTCGCCATTGATCTTGTTGCAGTTGGAGTGGTTGCGGACAGCGATCCTGGAGGTCATACCATCACTCTCCTTGACGACATGAGAAGCATCGCCCTGAGATTGCCTGGATACGAGGGGTAGGGCGAATGTCGTCACCCCTGCAATCTGCTGGGAAGTGAAGGCGTTATAGCTCAAAGCCTGGCTGTCGTCGCCATTGATCAGACTCACCACGGACGCGATGGGTTCACCCGGATGCTGTCCTCCTGGATACTCCTCTTGATCGTGAGATTCGATCTCAGCCGCCCCAACGTACCCATAGGGGAAGTTGATGCCTAGATCAACGAGATCTGTCAGGTAGAAGGTGGCCATGTCATTCGGGCAGACCCATTCGCCCACGAAGAGGACACTGTCGCCACTCTGGTCGAAGAACTTCACGGTGACGAAGGTGGGCTCGGACTCCAGGGACAGGTTTTGCACGTGAATCTCTGCGTTCCAACCAGCAATGTCTCGATAGACCAACGGCGCATAATTGGTAGTGGTTCCATAATCCTCGGGTACGCCAGCGTAAGTCAGAAGCTTGGTGGAGTCGGCATCCCACCGGTCTACGACGATGGCCAGGGGCTCGGCGGCTGCGATGTAGACCGAACCCAGCCAGGGAGCATCGAGTTCTGGCGACGGGAACGGCATGTCCGCATCAGCACCTGGGCCTATGCGGATAGCCTCACCCGGCGCCAGGGCCTCGACGTGCTGTGCCTTCATGAACTCGCAGTTGCCCTCCTCCTTGTAGTAGAGCCAGATGGAGGTGCAATCTCTGCCAGAATTCTGGATGGTGATGGTGCTATCCAGGCTATTGTAGCCGTGCATGGTGGAAGGCACGAAGTAACGGTAAGGGGAAGCTGAGCCCAGCATCGTTTCGGAGAAGCCGTTATACATGCCCGAAGCCGAACTCCCATTAGATGCCGTCCGACTAACGGTGACTGCCAGGGACTCGCCACTGTAGGCGTAGGTATCCTCCCAGTCCCTCCACGCTTCATGGCTATCAATGCTACCTGCGGCCTCGCATGCAGCCTGGAAGAGATCACCTGACACCGAATAGAGGATAGCCGACTCAGCCCCGGCAGGGATTTCGGCTTCCACAGCCAGGACACCCCAGCTATCGAGGACGGGATAGCAGAGATGGTCCATGGGTCCGGGAGCATTGGAGGGACATTCGCTGGAGTAGTCCCCCCAGAAGAGCGTGATCACTCCAGTCTGAGCGTCTCCTACGTTCTGGACCTGGATACGTGTGTCCCAGCCCCCTTCCTCGTCAATGCGGGGGATTTGAATCTTTTTGCCAGGCCCGAGGGTGGCAGTGTCCTGGCTATCCGCTATCTTTGCCGCGGCGCTGAGAAAAGCTATCAGCACAATCATGGTCGCAATGAGCAATGTTACTTTCTTCATGCCTCTTTACCTCCTCTCAGGTTTGTCTTCAACTCTCTCGCCCGCGCCAACATCGGCGCAGCGCCCAGGCGCTCGAGAATCTCCACCGCCCGATCCAGGTGGGCCAGCCCCTCCGCTTCCCGGCCTGTCTCGCCGTACAGTCTTGCCAGCTCCACCAGCGTCCTCCCCACCTCGAAGGCGATCTCGGACCTCTTTGCCACCGCGAGGCTCTGTTTCAGATGGGCTTCGGCTGCCTCTAGCTTACCAGCCAACTGGTAGGCTTGTCCCAGCAAGCGCAGGGCGATGCTCTCCTCAGAGGGTAGCTCCAGCTCGCGAGCTGCCTCCAGCGCCATGAGCCCTTTCTCCAGCGCCTGTGTCCTATCTCCGGCCAGCATTGCTGCCTCTGCCAACCCACAGTAAGTTTCTGCTGGATAGTCCTCGATCTCGTGCTCCATCAGCAACTTCAAACTGCACTCCAGGTGCTCTCGCCCCCTGTCAACCTCCCCCTGGGCTAACCGCAGCAGCCCCGAATTGGTGTGCGCCAGGGCCAGGATACGATTGTTGTTCACTTCCTCACTCAGCCGGCGTCCCTCTCGGAAGTGCTCTTCTGCCTGATCCCATTGGCCCCGGTACAGGTAGATCATGCCGATATTGATGGCAGCGAAGGCTGTGTTATCCCGATCGTCAATGTCACGCCAGAAGGTCAGCCCCTTTTGATCCCATTCGAAAGCCTCATCCCACTCTCCCAGATAGAACAACGCCGTGCCGACGTTGTCACCTACCCGGGCCAGTTGGTACCTGTCATTCATAGCCTCATACAGGGCATAGCTCCGCTGGTAGTATTCCAGGGCACGCCGTCCCTGTCCCTGCGCGTCGAGGATGGCGCCCAGCAGGTTGCAACCCTCGGCGATGGCGGACTCCGCATTAACCTCTTCAGCTAACGCCAGACCATGGAGACATGCGTCCCGGGCAGCCTGGAAGTCACCCTGGAGATAGTGGGTTGATCCGGTGTGGATGTACAGCAAAGCGGCGCAGGCACGGTCCAGCGAATCAGGCAGTGTCTCCAGCCCGCCGGGCGTCACGCCTAGTGTGCGGAGCCCCTCCTCCATCCAGCCCAGGGCTTCTTCGGTATCGGCCTGGGTTGCGTGGATGCGCCCGATGCGGCGGGCCAGGTCGGCAGCGTGGCGGCGATGGTCTGGCGTCATCCGCCCCCGACGCAACATCCCAAAGGCGTACTCCAGGCTGTCCAATGCCACGGGGAAATCGCCCAGCCTGCTGGCTGCCTCGCCCAACCCTTCAAAACAGCCTACCCAACGGCGATCCAGACCCTGCCCAAGGGCCTGGATGATCGTCTGCGCCTGTTCGTAATAGGTTCGTGCCGTATGGTTCGCATAACTGGCGCGGGTGTGGTCGCCCGCTGCTACGAGAGACGTCGCCGCGCGTTCCAGAGCCGTTCGACTGACCTCACCTACCAGCACCCGGCGACCGCCAT
Organism: uncultured Anaerolineae bacterium; assembly: GCA_964390805.1. Taxonomy (GTDB): domain Bacteria; phylum Chloroflexota; class Anaerolineae; order VGOG01; family VGOG01; genus CAYMKL01. The sequence continues at coordinate 8,597 of CAYMKL010000130.1, forward strand.
CGCTTGCTTTGGTGACACTGCGATACAGGTGGTAGGCCAACGACTCAAGCGAGGGTACATCCTCTTTTTTCTCGGGGCTCACCTCAAGCCAGGCTTGAGCTGCTCGGTGGTGATAAACACGTTGTTCCTCCGGAGTCATGTCGGCATAGACGGCCGCCTGTACCAGATCGTGGGTGAAGCGCAACTCGGCTCTGGCCCAGTCGTACAGAAGGAAATCGCGCCGTTCCAGGTTCTGCAGGTTGTCCTCAATAACGGCCGGGACCTGTACTCCTTTCAGCATTCCGGCCAGCAGGTCTCTGGAGAACTCTACACCCAACGTGGCCGCTGCCTGGATCATCTGGCGCGTGCTGCGAGACAACCGACCAACGCGATCCTGGATAACACCTTGTATGCTGGGAGGGATCTGTATCTCGGCCAAAGGGCGGGTCAAGAGCCAGGCGCCGTCACGGCGGACGAGGGCGCCACCTTCCCGAAGCGTTCGCACCACTTCAGCTACGAACAGAGGGTTGCCACCAGCCCAGTCGGCAATGGCCTCGGCGATCTCGGACGGCAGCAGGTTCTGGAAATGGCTACTGACCAGAGCGGCACTCTCATCGCGGCCAAGCTGGCCGAGCACCATGGAGGTCGCATACCTGCGGCCAGACCACGGGGGCTGCCAATCGGGCCGATAGACGGCCAGCAATAGCAGCGGTTGCTGCTCAATACCTTCGGCCAGCCGCCCTAATACCTCCGCGCTCAACTCATCAACCTTATGTAGATCTTCCAGAATAAGAACCAGCGGTCTCTGGGCCATCATTCCCGCCAACAATTGGCGCAGCGATCGGACCAGTTGCCCGCGCCGGGCCAGCGGGTCCGACCCCCCCCATACCCCCCCTGGCAGGGGGGGATGGGGGGGATCCCCCTCCGCAGGCAGCAGCCCCAGCGCCGCGCAGAGCACGGCCGTTGACGTGCTCATGTCCCCAGCGTCGGCAGCGGGGCGTCTGGCCAACCCCTTCTGGATGGCCTGCCGTACCGTCGTGGGATCATCACCGGTTTCCAATTCAAGAAGGCTTTGCAACAGCGTCGCCACAAGCGCGTAGGTGACCGCTCGCTCAGGGGATGGGCAGCGCACCATGACCCACTGAGCCGCCCCGAAGGCCAATCCCTGGCTGAACTCATGTACCAGGCGCGACTTGCCAATACCCGCCTCGCCTATCACATTGATAATCCGTCCACGCCCTTGTTGAGCCTCACGCCAGGCGTCGGTGAGTTGTTGCAACTCCTGCTCACGGCCGATCAGGGGGCCGAGAAATCCTTCAGGAAACTCCGCTCTTGGACCTAACACCTCCTGGACTGCCTGGAGCTCCATGTAGGCTGGTAGAGTGGCAAGGGCCTGGTTGGACCACGGTGCGGAGACGAACAAATCCCGGGCTGCTCGCAGTACCGTCTCAGCGGCCAGGATCTGACCTGGTTCGGCCTGCTCCGCCAGCCATGCGGCACCTTCAGCGGCTGGACCGAGTAGGCTGCCGCTGGCACGGCTGAGGACAATCGTCCCAGTACCCAGGCCGAGAGCGATGTCCAGAGGTAGGCTTGTACTGAGCGTCGCTCCGCTTACGGTCGAAGGGGTAGCCGAAGTGCTGGTGAGACCTGGAATCGTTTGCAGGGCTTGCCGGGCGGTTCGCTGCAAGGCCAGAGCGGCGTGAAGCGCCCGCTCCGTTGGATCGTCCGACGCAACCTCGGCAGCGACCAACCTGCTAAGCCGAAGCCCAAAGGCTGCCGTCAACCTGTCCTGCTCAGCTCGTATAACCTCGCCTCCATAGCGCTCCACCTGCTGAGCCAGGCTGGTGATCACCTGGTCGGCTACCTCTGCGACTCGCTCCAGAGGAAGACGTTCCTGAAGCACTTCCAATCCACGCAGGCGCGCCGTCAAGATCGTCGCCAGATGCCGTTCCGGCCGCTCGACCTCCACCAGAGACAGGTCTGGCGGGCCGTACAGAACGTATGCCGCCCAGATCGGGTCAAGCGGTCGCTCACGCCAGGAGGTGTGACGGGCACGCCGAAGCGCCTCGCCAGCAGATACCCCTGCCAGCAGGTCGGTGTACACCGCTGAAGCAAAGGCATAAGCACCCTGGTCGGGTACCGGCCACAAAGTGCCGATCACGGCCCGGGCACCGCCCAGGATAAAGGCAGATGCCAGCCCGTGCGCTTCAACGCCGGTGTAGACCGGCCGCCCAGACTCAGCCAGAAGCTCCTGCACCGAAGCACAAGCATTCAAGAACACCCAGGGTTGGCCGTCCAGGCACTCCTGGATTTCGCGTGCAGTCAGGATCTCACCATCTGCCAACACCAGCCCGCTGCGGGCCGGATCGTCCTTCTCGAAGGCTGCGTGACCTGAGTAGTGTATCACCCGATACTCGCCACTCGCCAGCTCCATCCGCACTTTCTGTTTGGTGGCACCTGGGCCGCCCAGCAAATACACCTGAGCCTGAGGGATGTGATACTCTATCAGGTCTTGCAGGGCTTCGGTTTCTTCGTTGGTGGCAGGCAGGTCGCTGGTGGGGTTCCCGATGAGCAACGCCTTCCACGAGTGGCGCGGCGGCGGGGTATTCTGGCGCGGCTGCTGTGCCGACAGCAGTTTGAGCTCGCGTCCCACGGGCCAGCGTGTGCTCAGGTACTGTTGGCCGTCGAAGGCCAATTCCCAGGGGAACTCAGCGTCGTTGGTAGATAGAATGAGGGGTTGATCAAGGGGCAGTTGTTTGAGGGTATCACGGATGACCTCGGGCAGCAGGTCGCCGTAACTCAGCCGCCCCAGGCTCTTGAGCTGATCCGGCTGAGTTGCCAATTCGTCCGGCGGCCCACCTGCGCTATAGAAGTGATAGAGCAGTTGGATAGTGTGATCGAGCTGGGTCTTGAGACTTCGTCGGGCTTCTGGAGCGACAGGGTGGATGGCTGTGGCCGGCAGCATCTGGTGCTCAGCCGCCGGTCGCAGTTCGAAAAAGTAGACCTGGCCGGCACTGGTAATAGATAAGACGGAAGAAGACATAGACCCTCCCAACGTGTAGCGCGCAAACACATTAAGATTGATCTTTGAGGTTCAGCTCGACTTCCCATCGCGACTCATTGCGCCGAACCTCAATCACATATTGTCCGACATGGAGCTCCTTGAAGGTGACGGTCCCATCGAGTGCTGTAGGGGCGCTTTCCAGCAGGTGCATCTCCTGATTCCGCAGCGTCACCCGCACCCGGGATAGCGGGCCCAGCGGTTCGAGCTTTTCAACCTGTACCATGACCACACCACGTCCGCTCTGCACTGGCCCCATGAGTAGCTTGATGCGGATGTTTTCATCGGGATCGGGTAATTCCAGCACCTCTGCCAGATCCTCTGGCCTGGGCTCACGTATGTCCTTAATCCTGAGCGGGACAAAAGCAGGGGCCAGCTGGCGGTATGGCATCAGCTCTTCGGGCAAACTGGCCAGAGCGACCAGCTTCGCGCCGAACTGCGCTGTGATGCCCGCCACCAGCCGGCGTACGTTGGTCTCTGTGACTTCCCAGAGTGATGGTTTGGGTGCCAAGCCTTCCAGAAAAGAGAGGTCGAACTGGCCCGGCCGTGGTGGCTCCTCCAGCCGTCCTTGCCGTTCCAGATCGAAGATTCGTATCAGATCTGTGTACTCCTCATAGCAGTTCGGGCAGCTTTCGAGGTGTTTGGCCAGTTCTGGGTGCAGCAACTTAGCGTTTCGGCCATCCAGCTCAGCCTCCACATAGGCAGGGATGGAGTGGCGGTGCGGTTCGCAGGTTACTGGCTCGCCTTCAGCACTGAGAATTGATTCAACTACTCTCTTGAACTTGGCTTTCATGGGTCTTTACTCCGATGTAGGCGTGCTGGCTAACTAAAGAGCAGCCAGACATCATCCGGCTCCCAACCAGATGCATCTAAGCACTTCTTCAGTCTGCCTCGGGCTCGATTCACCAGGTTATAGACTGCCTGCTCAGAAGGTACATTCAGACGGTCCTTGACCTCGGCCGCGGGCAGGCCCTCAAAGACGTTCCAGACAAAGGCGCGACGCGATCGCTCAGGAAGCTGCTGGACACATTGATGGATGGTGTGCCATAGTGCCTGAAGTTCTTGCCGGACCTCCGGCCCCAGGTCAGTGGAGACTGTATACTCAAACGGTGGCAGGCTGTCACCGCTTTCCGGCTCGTACTCCGGTTCGGGTGACGGGAGCGGCCTGATATGTACCCACCACTCTTTGCGTCGTAGCGCTTGCCGGACCTCGTTGATCGCTACAGCGGCCATGTAGCCTACAAACCGACCCTCACCCCGGTACTCGTTGTAGAGCTGCCCTAGCGCTATCTTCGCCAAAGTGACTTGGGTGAAGTCCTTACCTAGCTTCGCCAGTTGGTCATCCGACTTGTTGCAGAGTCCCGGAACGCTGGCGCTACGCGAGCGCAGGTAGTTGCAAATGACTTTGTAGAGGTACCGCGCCAGATCTTCGTATGCAGCTTCCTGCGCTCCCTGCCCCAGATCGCCTCCCAGGCCAGCAAGCCATTCGTCGTTCGTGCGTCGGGCCATCGCTCCCCCAGTGCCTGGAAACTGTGCTGCGTTACACAGTGTATTGTATCACAATTCAAGGAACTATCAACTCCAGGAATCACACCTGAGGGTCTATCGAACTCAACGTACGAAGAATACCCAGCCACGCGTCGAAGATGGAGTGTCTTTCTACTAAACATAGATGAGGGATGCGGCCCAAGTCTTTCACCCTGATTTTGCGCAAAAATCGGGGGAGTATCAAACCAATGGCTACCTGCGTAAAAAAACGCCAGCCTCAGGACACGCAAGGGCGCGGCCTTGGCTGGCGTCTCATCGGTTGCAGTGTTTGCTTCGTTGGCCTGAGCAGCCATCAAGGGCACCCTCGCACCTATCGGCCAAGCTTCGTTGAGCCATTTCTATTTTGGCTCTTTGGGATTTCGCAGGGTAATCACGAATTTCAGCCAATGATACCCCCACATCTGGGTGTTAGCTCTATCAAACGCCCAGATGTGGCGTAGAACAAGCGTTCGCCCTGCGAAATCCTAGAGACCCTCTATTTTATCACATGGGGGAATGTTTGGCAAGACGCGGTTGACTTTCGGCCATAAGGTGGTAAAATAGGGGCAGCCACCAGCCTGAAGGGCTGGTGCTGGATGGTATTCTCGCCCAGCGCCACCTGTTCACGGCGGTGCGGCCAAGACAAGGAGATTCAAATGGCAAAGGAAAAAGCCACTGGCGCTTCGAAATTGGTGCTCATTGATGGCCACGCTTTGGCCTACCGTGCTTACTTCGCCCTGCCACCAACCCTAAGCACCTCTAAAGGCGAGCTGACCAACGCAGTCTTCGGGTTCACCTCCATGCTCCTCAACGTGCTGCGTGACGAGAAGCCTGACTACATCGCCGTGACCTTCGACGTGGGCAAGACCTTCCGCCACGAGGAGTACAAGGAGTACAAAGCCCACCGTGCCAAGATGCCCGATGAGCTGCGCACCCAGATGGCTCGCATCCAGGAGATTGTCCGCGCTCTGAGCATCCCCATCATCGAGGTGGAAGGCTACGAGGCAGACGACGTGCTAGGCACTCTGGCTCAGAAGGCGGAAAACGAAGGGGTGGAAATCCTGATCGTCACCGGCGACACCGACACCTTCCAACTCATTGACGAGCACACGCAGGTGCTGACCTCCCGCCGTGCCTTCTCCGATACCGTGGTGTACGACCAGGAGGGCATTGAGGAGCGCTACGGTCTCCAGCCCCACCAGCTCATTGACTACAAAGCCCTCGTTGGAGATACCTCCGACAACATTCCGGGCGTGCGAGGCATCGGCAAAAAGACGGCCACTCAGCTCCTCCAGCGGTACGGCAGCGTGGAGGAAATCTACACGCACCTCGACGAGGTGAAGAGCTCCCGCTTCCGCAAAGCCCTGGAGCAGGGCCGCGAGAGCGCCTTCCTGAGCAAATTCCTGGCAACCATCGTCACCGACGTGCCCGCCGAACTGGATTTGGAAGCCTGCCGGACGGCTGCCGCCATGGAGTTCGATCGGGACAAAGTGATGGAGCTATTCAGAGAACTAGAGTTTCGAGCCCTGGTGAATCGGCTGCCCTCTGAGACACAGGCCGAGAAGGGCCGCCAATCACCCCCTCACCAACTTTCCTTGTTCCAGGAAGCCCAGGAGGTCGAGGAGATCAAGGAAGAAAGAGCAGCGCCCACCAACTATCAGATCGTGGGAGATGAGGAGACCCTGGAAAAGCTGGTGGCTCGACTGTCAAACTTGGAAGTGGAAACGGCAGCGGCGGCCATCACCCTGGACGTGGAGACCACCAGCACCGACGCGATGGTGGCTGATTTGGTGGGCATGGCCTTGACGGATAGGGAGGGGGAGGGATACTACATTCCCGTCGGGCATGGGCTGGGGGCAGGAGAGCAACTTCCCCTCGATTACGTCTTGGAGAAGCTTGGGCCAGTGCTAGAGGATGCGTCCATCGCCAAATGCGCTCATAACAGCAAGTACGATCTCACTGTTCTGGTTCGTTGCGGCGTACAGGTCAAAGGCTTATCCTTCGACACCATGATCGCCGAGTGGTTGGCCGATCCAGCCAGCCGCAACCTGGGGCTTAAGAACCTGGCCTGGGCGCGGCTGGGTGTGGAGATGCAGCCCATCGCGGACCTCATCGGCACTGGCAAGAAGCAGATCACCATGGCTCAGGTGCCTGTCGCCCAGGCGGCTAGCTACGCTGGCGCTGACGTGGACATGACCCACCGCCTGGTGAAGGTGCTGGAGCCTGAGCTGAGGGAGAGGGAGCTCTGGCCTCTCTTCACCGAGGTGGAGATGCCGCTGGTGCCCGCCCTGGTCGAGATGGAGATGAAGGGAGTGAAGTTGGACGTGGACTACCTGGGAGAGATGTCCCGCCAACTCCAGGGACAACTGATCACTCTGGAGCGGGAGATCCACGAGACAGTGGGTTATCCCTTCAACATCAACTCTACCCAGCAGCTCAGCGACGCCCTGTTCGTCAGACTGGGGCTATCGGCCCAGGGGGTGCAGAAGACCAAGTCCGGCCACTACTCTACCGCCGCCAGCGTGTTGGAGAAACTCAAGGGCCAGCACCCGGTCATAGAACTCATCCTGGAACAGCGTGAGCTGGCCAAGCTAAAATCCACCTACGTAGATGCCCTGCCCCAGTTGGTGAACGAGCGCACGGGAAGGGTTCACACTTCCTTCAACCAGACCGGTACAGTGACCGGCCGCCTGAGCTCCAGCGCCCCCAATCTCCAGAACATCCCCATTCGCACCGAGTTGGGGCGGGAGGTCCGCCGCGCATTCGTGGCCGAAGAGGGGGCGGTGCTCCTGGCCGCTGACTATTCCCAGGTAGAGTTGCGCATCCTGGCCCACATCTCCCAGGACCCCGCTATGCTGGCTACCTTCGCACGCGACGAAGACATCCACGCCAGTACCGCCGCTTTCCTGTTCGATGTGCCTTTAGAGGAGGTGGATCGAGAGATGCGGCGCGTGGCCAAAAGCATAAACTTTGGCATAAGTTATGGCATGAGCGGCTACGGCATGGCTTGGCGGACGGGGCTTCCGCAGAAGGAGGCGGACCGTTTCATCAAGGAGTACTTCACCAAGTACTCGCGGGTCAAAGCGTACCTCGACGAGACCAAGCGCAGGGCTCGCGACGTGGGCTACGTGGAGACCCTCCTGGGCCGGCGGCGCTACTTCCCCGAGCTGAGAAGCGGCAGCAGAGCCCATCAAAACGTCAGGGCCTCCGCCCAGCGGATGGCCATCAACGCTCCCATTCAAGGCTCCGCAGCCGACATCATCAAAATCGCCATGATCCGACTGCACCAGGCCCTGAAGGAACGAGGCTTGAGGAGTGGCATGACCCTCCAGGTTCACGATGAGTTGGTCCTGGAGGTGCCCGAGGGCGAGCTGGAGGTAGTTGCCCCCCTGGTCAAGTCCATCATGGAAGGGGCCTTCCAACTGGATGCGCCGCTGAAGGTGGACATGAAGGTGGGTAAGAACTGGTTGGAGATGGAGCCAGTGGGATTTGCCAAACGCCAAGGATAGTGGTAGAATCTTCCAATGAGGTCACGGCCGAGGGCGTCCGCTGTCTACGCGACACCTCGGCCTTTTTCACGCAAGGAAGGTGCTATGTCATACCATGAGCCGTTCAAGGCCGCGCTGCCCTGTGGGGTGCGCGACCTCTTTTTGGAAAACGCAGCTAAGCTCTCCAAGCTGATGGCCACCTGGCGTCGGCTCTTCGAGAGTTGGGCCTACACGGAGATCATTCCTCCCACCTATGAGCACTACGATGTCCTGATGGCCGGCAGTGATGCCGACTTCGAGAGGAGGATCTTCCGCGTGTTGGACCGTGAGGGCAACATCCTGGCCCTGCGCCCCGACATCACCACCCAGGTGGCCCGCATCGTGGGCACCAAGCTGCATGACTTACCCCTGCCCCTGCGCTTCTACTATCTCAGCAACGTCTTCCGTTTTGAGGAGCCCCAGGCGGGTCATCAGCGGGAGTTCTACCAGGCGGGGCTAGAGCTCATTGGCGCTCCTGGGCCCGAAGCCGACGCCGAGATGGTCGCTGTATTGATTGAAGCACTGCTGCAAGTGGGCCTCCGAGGCTTTCAGATCAACCTGGGCCAAATGGCCTTCTTCAGGGCAATCGTGGCTGAGCTTGATCTTTCGACCGCCCAGGTGGAGAAGCTCAAAGGAGCCATTGATCGCAAGGATGAGGCGGGCTTGAGGAAATCCCTGGCGGAAGGGGAGATAGACGATAGCCACGCAGCGGCCCTGAGTGAGCTACCCCATCTTTGTGGCAGCGAGGAGGTGCTGGGGCGAGCGGCCAGCCTGGCCCCCAACACAGGGGCACTCCAGGCCATAGAGAACCTGTGCCAGGTCTACAGTCTGCTATCGGCGCAGGGCCTGGCTGAGCACCTGGTTATTGATCTGGGTGAGGCGCGGGGCATGGACTACTATACGGGCGTCACCATCGAAGGATTCAGTCCGGGCCTGGGCTTCTCCATCTGCAACGGGGGGCGCTACGATGAGCTCATCGGCCTCTATGGTCGCCCCTTGCCAGCGGTGGGCTTCGGTCTGGGGGTGGAACGGGTGCTACTGGCTCTGGAGGAACAGGGTCAGCAAGAAGTGCATCTGGCTCCTCACCTCCTGGTGGCAGCCGAGGCGGCCTCGATGGGTGGAGCCACCCTGCAGCGCCTGCGCCGCCGGAGACTGAGGGTGGAAGTGGACGTGATGGATCGAGACGAAACTGACTTGCTAGAATATGCGCAGGTGCGCGGGGTCCCTCAGATCATCATTGCCGGGGACGCAGAACAGGCTTTACTCGCTACAATGGATAGCCGGCGCTGGGTGAGCTGGGAAAGCCTGTTGGAACTTCCCCCCCAGAGTTGGGGGGGACCGAGGGGGGGCGAGGAGGTTTTACATGAGTGAGATCCTCTCCCCTGCTCCCCTGCTCCCTTGCTCCCTTGCTCCGCTCAGGGTAGCTTTGCCAAAAGGGCGACTCCTCCAACCATGTCTTGAGCTGTTCCAAGACCTGGGCTGTGCTGGCGTCATGGGAATCCTCTCCACTCGCCGCCTCCTCTGGGAGGAATCAGAGCAGGGCCTCAGCTTCATGGTGATCAGGCCGGCAGACGTGCCCATTTACGTGGAGCACGGGGCGGCCGACCTGGGGATCGTTGGCCGCGACGTATTGCGCGAGGAGCCGCGGGATGTCTATGAGCCGATGGGACTGGGCTTTGGTCGCTGCCGACTGGTAGTCGCTGGCCCCCTGGAGATCCGGGACGAGAACCTGCACCTGCGCCACAGGCTGCGGGTGGCCAGCAAATATCCCCGCCTCACCCGCCAACATTTTCTGAAACAAGGCATCTCAGCCGAGGTGGTCAGCCTCTCCGGCTCGGTGGAACTGGCTCCTCTGGTGGGCCTGGCCGACCTGGTCGTTGATCTGGTTCAGACGGGGCTCACTTTACACGAGAACAACCTGGTCGAGATTGACGAGATCATATCCTCTGAAGCCTGCCTGATCGTGAACCGCGCCAGCCACAAGCTCAGGCTGAAAGAGATCAATCATTTGATGAAGCAGATCGCGGACGCAACAAGTGTCATTGCGAGCCCCGCAGGGGCGAAGCAATCTCCTCCGAACTAAGCGAGAAGGAGATTGCTTCGTCGCTACCGCTACTCAGAAACTCGCCTGTCATTGCGAGCCGAAGGCGAAGCAAT
>CAYMKL010000131.1:0-18689 GCA_964390805.1 uncultured Anaerolineae bacterium
ATGCTCCTCCACCACCTGCCCGATGATAGCCGCCTCCCTGCCCAGCGGATGGGAGCGCATGGCCTCCAGAGCCGCATCCGCCGCCTGCGGAGACACAATGGCCAAACACTTCCCCTCGTTGGCCACGTAGAGGGGATCCAGCCCCAGGATCTCACACGCCCCACTTACCTCGTCCCATAAGGGGATTTCGGTTTCCCGCAGGGCTATCCCAATCCCCGCGCTGGAGGCGATTTCGTTGAGGGCGCTGGCCACCCCGCCCCGGGTAGGATCCCGCAGCACGTGCACTTCCGGTCCGACGGCTCTAAGCAACGCATCCACCAGCCCGTTGAGGGCGGCGGTATCGCTCTCCAGGGTCGTTTCGAACTCCAGTCCCTCCCGCACGGAGAGGATGGCGATGCCGTGGACGGCGATGGCCCCGCTGATCAGAACCACGTCGCCGGGTCTGGCCTGCAGAGGGGAGATGTTGATGCCAGGGGAGATGAGGCCCAGCCCCGTGGTGTTGATGAAAACACCATCCCCTTTTCCCCGGTCCACCACCTTCGTATCGCCGGTCGCCACCTCCACCCCTGCTCCCTGCGCTGCCTTCTGGATGGAGCGCACCACCCGCCACAAGTCCTGCATCGGGAAGCCCTCCTCCAGAATGAGGCCCAGGGACAGGTACAAGGGACGGGCGCCACACATAGCCAGGTCGTTGATCGTGCCATTGACAGCCAGCCCGCCGATGTCACCGCCGGGGAAGAAGAGGGGGCTAACGACGAAGGAGTCGGTGGTGAAGGCCAGGCGGGCGCCCTCCACCTCCAGCACCGCGCCATCGTGGAGGGTCTCCAGGGCCGGGTTGCGAAAGGTGGGCCAGAACATCCGCTCAATGAGCATCTGAGTCAGCCGCCCCCCTCCCCCGTGGGCCAGGAGGATAGTTGGGTACTCATGGATGGGAATGGGGCATTGAAAGGCGAGTTGTTCTTGCGACATCTCAGGGGTCTCCGTAAAACGTAAAATAACGTCGTTGCATCCGTTTAATCCCGTCAGTCCGTTGTTCCCTGCCCATACCGGTAATAAGCGGCGCAAGCCCCCTCGCTGGAGACCATCGGCGCGCCCAGTGGGTGATCCGGCGTGCAGCGGGTGCCGAAGGCGGGGCACTGCGGTGGCTTCTTCCGCCCTTGCAAAATGAGGCCGGCAATGCACTCCGGTGATTCTTCCACTGCCATCTCCACCACGTCAAACCGCTGCTCGGCGTCGAAGTCGGCGTACTCCCCAGCGAGGTTTTCCGCCCGCAGCCGCAGACCGCTTTGAGGGATCACCCCGATCCCCCGCCAGGCCCGATCGGTCACCTCAAAGACCTGCTGGATGAGCCGCTGGGCCTGGACATTTCCCTCCCGCTGCACGGAACGGGCGTACTGATTCTCTACCTCAGATCGTCCCTCTTCCAGAGCTTCCAGCGTCGTGTAGAGGCCGCGGAGGATGTCCAGCGGCTCGAAGCCGGTGACGACGATGGGGACTTGGTACTGCTCGGCGATGGGTTCGTACTCCCAATACCCCATCACGGTGCAGACGTGGCCGGGAGCCAGGAACCCCTGCACCTCGTTGCCGGAAGCACTGAGGATGGCCTCAATGGCCGGGGGCACCAGGACATGGGCGGAGAGAATGGAGAAGTTGTGCAGCTCCATCTGCCGGGCCTGCCACACTGCCATGGCATTGGCCGGAGCGGTGGTCTCGAACCCCACGGCGAAGAAGACCACCTCCCGCTCTGGGTTCTGCTGAGCCAGCTTCAACGCATCCAAGGGGGAGTAGACTATCCGCACGTCCCCGCCCTCCGCCTTGACCATCAGCAAGTCCTTGTGGGAACCAGGCACTCGCAGCATGTCCCCGAAAGAGCAGAAGATCACCTCCGGGTGAGAAGCGATGGCGATGGCCTTATCCAGAAGCTCCACCGGGGTCACACAGACAGGACATCCGGGGCCGTGGACCAGGGTCACCTCCTCCGGTAGCATCCGGTCCAGCCCGAACTTGAGGATGGTGTGGGTCTGTCCGCCGCAGATCTCCATCAGCGTCCAGGGCCGGGTGACCGTTCGCTGGATGGCCTCGACGTATTGCTGCGCTGTTGCTTCGTCTCGGTACTCGTCAATGTATTTCATGGCTGGTTAAAATCGTTCCATCTGTCCACTTTCACTAAGGGCCGCGAAGTCTTCAACCTAATGGCCAGGAGTTAGGCCACCGCCCAGGGGCAGGGGGCTAGTTGGGTTACTCGTCCCGTAGCGCATTGACCAGTGCAACGGGATCAATGATTGGCCCCAAAGATACAGTCTGTCCATCGTGGTCTAGGTCGATGGTGCGCCCAGTCTCCAATGCCAGCGGCCAGAATTGTTCAGGTGTAATTGCAGGATCTACTTGGACAGCAAGTGCATACACGCCAGCGACGTAGGGTGTAGCCCAGCTCAGGCCACCCTCACGATAGAAGACGTACTCATCGGCGCCAGTTGGACTGGCCGTGGTCCGTGAGTCCATTGGAACTAGCAAGAAGTTAGAATACCAGTCTCCGTGAGCATAGAAGCTGCTGGCCCAGAATATCCCCGGTTCGTAAGACTCGAAGGCGTTAGGGTTAGCAAGCGGGAAACGCCCCAAACCATGAAACCCAAAGCCATTCACCTGTGCCATGGAAGTGTAAATCACATGCACCTTGTTAGCTTCTGCTTCTTGAACCGCAGCCATGATGTTGTAGTATCCTGGCGTGTTGGGGCCCCAACCTAACGATATTGAAATCACCCGAATCCTTTGGGCTTCAGGCAATTGCCCATTGATCTGCAAAATGCGCCGTATGCCCTGCGCAGTGTGGTGATGAAGCATGAACACCCTACTCAAACCACTAGCATCAGCGATGTAATACAAGTCAGCCTCAGGGGCCACTCCAACCGTTTTACCAACCGCGAGCGACGCTACGGCTGGCCCATGCATTGAAGCTGGTGTCGTTCCAGCACCGCCAATCTCCTCATGCCACCGCAGTTGATCGGCATACTCTTGGTGCTCCGTCAAGAGAGGTTGGTCAATAATGGCAATGCCGACACCGCGCCCGGTGATGCCTTGCGCATGTAAGTTGGTGACACCCAGCCCAGGATTCTTACCCAATTCTAGGATTCGTTCCGGGCCAAAGCCCTGGGGCATCTGATCCTCCGGAGGCCAAATCGTTCGGCTGTCGAAGTCGGCATAGAGCAAATCATCGTACGAGCTGCGCAAATCGAGAGACGACAAATCGCAACTCCGCAGGTCCACCTGCCAGTTATCATCAGAATCTAGATCGTAGGTCGGGACCGATGTCATTGAACCTCGATACCAGTTTGTCGGCGCCGGTCCCCGGTCAATGTGAGGAAACGTAAGTGACATCGGCAACGGAGCAAGAGGTGATGACATCACGCCACTCAACACAAGCGCAATTAACACCACCCCTTCTGCACCATGCACGATAATAGCCATCCAATTACTGCGAAAGCGCCTGGCGGGCCAGGCAATTACCAGAGCGTTAATGAATCGGAAAGGGATCATCCAGGGCTTGTGAAGATGGTAAAGTCCAAAGAGCACTGCATTCGCCACCCAATCCCACTTGCCAAACATGCCTGCCATCTTGGGGAGTAGCACACCACGAAAGAGAAACTCCTCGGCAAAAAAGGCGGTCAATGCCCAACTGAGTAAAGCTACTCCCAGCAACCACCACTGGCCCGCGAATTCGGGGCTGGCGAGTTCGGTTACATTGGTGTAGGCAGGCAACCAAAAAGGGAGATAGAAAGGTAATCTCAACAACTGGCGGACTACTAACCCGAAAATCACTGAGTTCGCCAAGAGCACTCCCAGCCCCAGGCTAATGAACGCAATAAACAAGCAGGGCAACAGCCACCAGAAGAACCGTGCCTGCGGCTCGCCCGTTCGGGGATTGCGCGGGGCGTTGAGCCAGGCGCGACGACGGATGGTTGACCAATGAAGATTACCCTCTTCGCGGTAGACAATCCACAAGGTCAGAGCAAACTGCCATACCATCCCGACAATGATCATAAGCCAGAAGATAATGGCAGGCGGCTGCTTGATATGAGTGATCAGAGCAGGGGTGACAACCCATGCAAGAAACGCCATCGGCAGCGTTGCGACTGCCCAGATGCCAATGATGCGGGCAAGTGTGTACTGTCCATTGTGTGTTGTGTTTGTCTGCGCAGACACCTTGACTGACGGGCGATCTTGAATAGAATCCATCTGAGCCATTTGCCACCTCCCTTTCTCGTGTGGTTGCTCAGATCCTTGAGACAGTAGGTGGTTGTCTTTATGCCTGACGGTGTATCGCGGCAAAGATACAAGCTCACTGGAGGGTGACGGTGAGAGGCTCGCCCTGCTCCTCCGCTATCCTCTCCAGCTCTGCCAGAGCCTCAAATGTTTGCTGGGCCTCCTCCTCGTCCAGGCGGCTGATGGCGAAGCCGACGTGGACGATGACGTAGTCTCCTACCTGGGCCTCAGGGGTAAAGGCCAGGCAGACCTCCTTGACGATCCCCCCGAAGCTCACTCTGCCCATAGAAATGCCGAGAGGATTTTCCTCAATGCTGATAATCTTACCAGGAATTCCCAAACACATGATTCTTCCAACCTCCAACCACCAATATCCAATACCTAATACCCAATGATTAGGGCAATTCAAAAGCCTCTTGGAGGGCCTGCACTGCCTCGTCCATATCGTAGACGTCAATGAGACAAGAAGCGGTGGAGATGGAGGTGCTGATAGCCAGGATGTTGATGCCAACTGAGGCCAGCGCCGAGAACATCGTCCCAGCGATGCCTGGCCGCTCCCCGAAGTGCGGGCCGAATACAGAGATGATTCCCACCTCTTGGTCATGCACGATCTCTTGCGCCCCAACCGTTTCTTTGATCGTGTGGAGTACTTCCAAAGCCGCTGTCAGGTCCTCTGGCGTCACACAGATGACGATGTTGTCCAGGTTGTTGAGATCAATGGTATGAACGATGAAGGGAACGTTGATACCCCTCTCGCCCAGAGCGCTGAGGAGCGCACCGGCCACACCGGGGCGGTCGGGTATGGACATCACGCCGATCTTGGCCAAATTGCGGTTCTGGATGATACCACCGATTTTGATCTTCTGCCCTCGCATTTCCCTCTCCCTCCAGCCTCGACAGATACACCTCTCAACCCTTCGGCAAGGTGACGTAGAAAGTGCTGCCCTCCCCCACCACGCTCTCCACCGAGATCTGGCCACCGTGCTGCTCAATCACGTCCTTGGCAATGGCTAGTCCCAGCCCTGTTCCCTCCATTTCCAGGGACTTGGCGTTCCTGGCGCGGTAGAACTCATCGAAGATGCGCGATAGAGCCTCCTCTGGAATGCCAATCCCCGTGTCAGAAACCTCTGCCTTGATCTGGTCATCCTCAGTCCAAGCCCTCACCGCCACCGAGCCACCGGCCGGAGTGTACTTGACGGCATTGCTCACCAGGTTCATAAAGACCCGCTCCAGGCCATCTTCGATCCCGACCAAGACAAGAGGCTCTTCTACTATCTCCACCTTCAACTCCAGTCCTTTCTCCTCTGCTTTGCTTTGCATCAACTCTGTGACTTTGGTGATGACCTCGTTGAGCACTACCTCTTTCTTCTCGCCTTTGAGCTGCTCCATCTTGCCGGCCGCCAGCTCCAGGAGGTCTTTGACCAATGCCAGTAGAAAGGAGATACGCCGTTCCGAGCGCTGAACCAGGTCCTGCTGCTTGGAAGTCATGGACCCCACGTAGCCTTGCTCCATGATTCTCAACATGCTCTGCACGGCAGAAAGGGGGGAGCGCAATTCATGGGTGACCATTCGCACGAAGTCAGACTTGGCTCTATCGGCCATCTCCAAAGCCTGGTACGCCCTGGCGTTCACGATGGCGGTGGCCCCCTCGCTGGCCAGGGCTGACAGGAACTCGGCGTCGCTCTCGCTAAAGCGATCCACTTCAGCGCCATAGACGCAGATCACCCCCTCCGCCTTGCCCCTGATGAGAAGAGGGACGCAGAGCATGGAGCTGATTCCCTCGGCCCTCGCCTCAGCCGGATACTGAAGGCGCCCGTCCTGAGAAGTATCGGCAACGATGGACGGCTGACCAGAGAGGGCCTGAGATGTATGGAGGCTCTTGTGGACATCTATCGGCCCCTTGTCCAAGAACTGCTCGCTAAGCCCGTAAGCGGCGACGGTGTCAACAATCCGACCACTTTCATCCAGCAGCCTGATGGTACAGGCCCTAATTTGCATCGCTTCGGCTGCGGTCTGAGCGATGAGGTTCAGCACCTCCTCCAGCTTGAGGGTCGAGCCAACCGTCTTGCCTACGTCATACAGGGTTTGCATCCGCTGGTAGGCACCGGATAACTCCTGTTGCAGCCGCAGCAACTCTTCATCCTTCTGGCGGAGGTTAATGGTCACCGAAGTAGCCAGGTAGACGGAAATGTATAGGCAGGTCGTGAAGAAGAAAAGAACAGCGGTGATGTATAAACCGTTTTGATAAACGGAGGCAGGGACTAGTCCCGAAGACACATGAGGAATGATGCCCCTGTACTCAAGAACAGCAGAAGCTCCCACAGCAAGAGCAGCCAGAGTGGCAAAGAGGTAGCACGCCCGGGGCGAGAGTAGAATAGAGGCGATGATGAGGTGGAAGATGAAATAGAAGAGGAGGGGGCTTTCGACCCCTCCTGAGAAGTGAACCAGCAGAATCATGGCCAGCCAGTCCAGGGCGGTCTGGGCTTTGGCAAATCGGTCGAAGACCGCGGCTTCGGAAACAGCCCCTCTCTCCGAAGCGAGCCTTTCCGCCCGCTTCAGGTAGAGCCAAAAAAGGGTGTTGTAGAAGAAGATGGACAAGCCAACGATGTAGAACGGCCAGGGGGATAGTTGAATGGTCGGAATGGAGCTGGCAAACCAGGCAGCGGCCAGGACGCCCACGGCGGCAAACCACCTCAGTTGGATCTGCCAGGCAACCCGGCCAGCCAGTTCCTCTTCAACCGGCGTTCTGGAAAGCACGGCCCTTTCTTCTCTCATGAAACGTTCTCCCCTTCCCGGTAAAGACCAAAACGACGGGCCATGCCGCCCGTCGCTGATAAGTCGGTACATTGGTAGATTGGTAAATTGGGACCTCACCAATCTACCAATTTACCAGTCTACCAATCTACTTCCCCAACAGCTTCTCTACCTTCTGCACCAGGGCGCTTGGCTCCAGAGGCTTCTCCACGAAATCGTCCACGGGCAGGTAATCATCGTCTGGCCCAAAGCGCAGCGACGTCGTGCTGTGAAGGGCGGTCAACATCAGGATCGGTATCTTGCTATAAGGAGCATACTCCGATTCGGGACTGGGGCTCCGCAACTGCAACGAGACCTGGAACCCCTCCGTCGTGTAGTCCATCATCACGTCCAGGATGATCAAATCAGGATGGATCTCCTTGACCTTCTCCAGCCCCGCTGTGCCGCTGGCCGCACTGAAAACCTGGTAGCCATTGGCCTCCAGGGTCAACCGGATCACCTCCACCAAATCCGGGTCATCGTCAACGACCAAAATCCTCTCATTAGCCATTATTGCGTTCCTCCTGTTGATCCCTGAGACAGCGAGATCGGATCAGATCGCCGCTCAGCTAAGTAGATCGGCGAAAGTTCTCGCGACCATTTACCCTGCTGCGGAGGGGCATCCTTGCCCCGATTCGCGCGTAGTCTGCCGGTGGGCGGGGCGAAGGCGCCCCTTGGTAGCGGTTTCAGCAAGATCAAGTCGCCGCTCAACCAGCGTCAAGCTCATCAAGAATGATCCCGATGACCTGCGGAATGGCCCCTTCCACCTCCGGGCTAAGTCCTACCCCCCCCTCTATCCGATCAGGCTGGACGCCGACGATAACCAACTTGTCGGGAGCTACTTCCAGAGCTTCGGCCAGAGCCAGCACCTCTCCCAATCCTATCTGATGGAGGGACAGCGGGGCCTCCGCTGTCTTGAACTGCACTTCCGCTGGGGTGAACCTGACTACGCGGCCTGGGGGATGGCCCATGTCCGCCGCATCCACGACGATAACCCGCTGGTAGCCCTCCATCAGGCCAACAAGGCCCAGCCCGGCTGTGCCGCCTTCGATTGCCTTCACCCCATCCGGCAGTTGCAGCCCCTGCAGCTCCTCGACCACCCGCACGCCGATTCCCTCATCCCCCAGCAGCGGGTTGCCAAGGCCCAGAATCAGGGTGTGTTTCACGGTTCGGCAGGGCTCACCACAGGCACAAACTCCACCTTCAGGAGATGGGTCGAGCAGGAAATGCAAGGGTCATAGGCTCGCACTAGCATCTCCAGGGCCAGGGTGATTTCTTCTTTAGATTTGTCTATGATAGTAGGCGCCAGAGCTTTCAAGTCCCGCTCTATGTTGTTGTGGTTCATATTGGTGGGGATGATGAGGTTAGCGCCGGTGACGGTGCCGCTGTCGTCCACGGTGTATTCGTGGACGAGCAGACCTCTAGGCACTTCCGTTGCCCCCACACCCGTCCCGCTCTTGATCTCGACGCTGCGGTCTTCCTCTTCGAGGCCCATGGCGAGCAGCTCGTCAATGATGCGCACCCCGTCCTCCAGGCAGTGAGCCGTTTCCACCAATTGGGCGACGTTGTTCATGAAGGGGTTGTAGCACACCGGCTTCAGACCCAGCTCATCGGCCACCCACTGGGCCAGTGGGGAGAGCCTCTCATGGTTGTTGTTGAAACGAGCCAGAGCGCCGACCATGAAGGATTCGCGGGCCGCCTTGGTGTGCTTGGCGGTGGAATAGGGCACCACGAACTCTGTTATCTTCTCCCTGTATTGAGGTACTGGGGTCGCGCCACCGTCGGTGGAGGCGATAGCGCCATTGTAGAAAGCGTACTCATCATCCCGCTTAAGGGCCAGGTACTCAGTTTCTCGTTCAAAATCGGGAATCTCTAGTGTCTTGAAAATCCCCACCCAGGCCTTCAGGTCGGGGATGGCATCCGTGATCTGCTGGCGCAAACCTCGTAGCTCCTCTGGCGTGAGGATGCGGGTGAAACCATTCACCACCATGTTGATGGGGTGCGTCGTGCGGCCACCTATCAGGTCGCTCCATTCATTGGCCAGACGATGCAAGCGGATGGCCTTCAGCAGCGGTTCCTTGTGAGTCGTCGCCAAAGGAACGACACTGTTCACCCCCAGAAAGTCAGGAGCCGCCAGATAGAAGACGTGCAGGGTATGACTCTGCACCGTCTCCGCATGCAGGATCAGTTTCCTCAAGAGGGTTGTCTGCTTCGAGGGCTGAACTCCAATAGCGGCCTCAATCCCTTGCAGGGAAGCCACGGTATGACCGATGGAGCAGATGCCGCAGATGCGGGAGGTGATGTGGGGGGCATCGGCGTAGCTCTGTCCCCGCACCATGGCTTCAAAGAAGCGGGGCGCTTCAGGTATCTCCCAGCGCAGCTCTTTGATGGCGCCGTCTTCGAGGTCAACCACGATGCTGCCGTGTCCCTCTACCCTGGTCAAGTAATGGACATTGATCTTGCCGTCTCTCATTTGGCCACCTCCATGTAGCCGTCAAACATGCGGAAGCTGTTCAACATCTGCTCCACCGTGAGGCCGTGCTCCTGCAACACCTCTTTGTGGGAGTCGAGATTGGGATCATCCACCAGGCCCCGGCAGCCTTCGCACTTGTTGCCGTAGGTGGGACAGATAGCCCCGCATCCAGCCCGTGTCACCGGCCCCAGGCACGTCATCCCCTTGTCGAACACGCACACGTTTCCCTTCGCCCTACATTCTACGCAGACAGGATAGTTGGGAATGGGCGGCTTCTTGCCCACGAGCAAGGCTTTGACCACTTCCAAGAATTCGTTGCGATCAATGGGGCAACCGGGAATGGCGCAATCCACCGGCACGACAGCGCTCAGAGGGCGCGCAGGGATGGTGTCGAAATGCTTGGCGTCTTTGCCGTAGACGTATTCCAGCACCTCGTCCATTTTGAAGAAGTTCTTCAGACAGTTGACGCCCCCGATATGGGCACAGGCGCCCAAAGCCACCAGGACTTTGGCGTTTTCGCGGATGCCCTTCAGGCGCTCCATCTCCGCCTCGCGGGTAATAGACCCTTCGACAATAGCGATGTCGTATTCGTCAGAGTGCCCCGTCACGGCCTCCCGCCAACTGACCACATCCACCAATCCGACGAGGTCCAATATCTGTTCTTCCAGGTTAACGATCTGGAGCTGACAACCCTCGCAGCACCCAAAGTCGAAAATCGCGATTCTGGGTTTCGTCATTTTTCGGTCTCCATTCTTTTTATATCGCCTCCGGCAGCTCCTTCAACTGAGCGTAGCTGAAGACAGGGCCCTTCTGGCAGACGTAGACGTTATTGATCTGACAATGGCCGCATTTGCCAAGACCGCACTTCATCCTGCGCTCTAGCGAGAGATAGATGCGGCCATCCTGTATCCCCTTGCTCAGGAGCTCCATGAGCACGAACCGATACATGACAGGCGGGCCTACTGTGACAGCCACAGTGCTGCGGGGATTCACGGTGATCTTAGGGAAGAGCGTAGTGATAACTCCCACATTGCCAGTCCAGCTTTCGTCGCCCCGGTCCACCGTAACGTGAAACTCCACATCGTCTCTGGCTGCCCACTTGGCCAACTCGTCCTTGAACAGGAGCTCCGAAGGATTCCGGGCTCCGCAGAGGATAATGACTCGCCCAAATGTCTCTCGTTCATCCAATACCTGGTTGATGAGAGAACGCAAAGGAGCGAGACCCAGCCCACCGGGGGCGAATAGCACATCCTGGCCCCTCATCTTCTCTATCGGAAAGCCGTTGCCGAAAGGCCCGCGAATGCCCACTGTAGAGCCTGGCTTCAGGCGATGTAGGGCCTCCGTCACATCTCCGATTTTGCGCACGCACAGCTCAAAGACGCCGTTGCGGGTGGGAGAGGAGGTAACGGAGATGGGAGCCTCGCCGATGCCAAAGACAGAGACCTCCACAAATTGGCCAGCGCGGTGTCCCAGGTCGTGGCCGTTTTTCAAGTGCATGGTGAAGAGCTTCTCTCTCGCAGCCAGTTGCTCTATCTTCACCAGCTCAGCCAGGGTAGGCTGATAAGGGGAGCTTATACCTTGATCGGTCATTTCTTCTAAGCCTCCAATCCAGACCCTTGGAGTTTCGGAAACCCCAAGGGTCCAGGTCACATTCTCTGTTGGTATGCGGCTACTTCCCGCTCAGCCCAGCCACGGGGGGCGCATGTATGCTTCAGGGTGTTGTACACCTCAACCGGGTCTATGTGCACCAGGCAAGAGCGCACGCAACGCCCACAGCCCACGCAGCCCGCTTTGCCAAACATTTCTACCAGGTATTTCCCCTTGCGGAAGAAACGGTGTCTCTGCCGATCAGATCGAGCTTTGCGGAAGTTTTCCCCTCCGGCCACCGTTGCGAACTCTGGCAACTGGCAAGAGTCCCAGCGACGGAGGCGTTGCCCCTCTTTCAGGTTGAGGGCCAGCCTGTCTACGACGTCGAAACAATAGCACGTAGGACAGACCAGAGTACAGGCCCCACAAGCCAGGCATTTATCCCCCAGCTCCTCCCAGAGAGGATTGTCGTAGCCGATGGCTAGCAGGTTGGGTAGATCGCTGATGCCCATTTCCAGCTTGTAAGTGAACTTGGGCCACTTGGCGTCTTGAACGGCTCTGAAACGAGACATATCCGCTTCGGTCGCGTCCCGCGCTCCCTTGTGCCTGGCCAGAAGCTCCATCCCCGTCGGTGAGCCGTAATCCACCACGTAGGCATCTCCGATGTCGGTCAGGAACAGGTCATACCCTCCTTCCACCGCCAGGCTACCCATGCTCTTGCAGAAAGAGTGCTCATCGCAAGGCTGGTTACAGTCCAGCCCAACGATGATGGCCTTCTTGCGCTTCTCCATGTAGTTGGTGTCCAGGTTATCGGTGGAGAAGGCCAGGTCGAGCAGCCAGGTGGCATTGATGTCGCAGGGATGCACACCCATGATGACGCGGCGTTTCGCCTCGATCACCGGCTCGCTCCTCACCGCCTCACCCAGCTTGTACTTGAGGATGGGCTCTTCCGTCGGAAGGAAGTACTCCTTAGGAGGAAGCAGGGTGATGTTATGGTCCAGGCGCAGTTGGGAATAGTCACCTATTGGACTGAAGGCGAACTTGCCGTCGCGAGGCTTTCCGCCTTTGGCCACCGGCCCTACTACTTCCATCTCTCCCATGATGCTCGTCACCAGGGAGGCCATGTTCTTCTTGTCAATTACTTTGAGCGGCATAGTCTTTTACCCTTTCCAGGAATTTCACGCTTGTCAACCAGCCGGGGGGATTATATCACAGATCAAAAACGTTGTCAAAAGCTTGTGACAAAACCATCGAGGTTCTGCGCTGCGACGGCCACCTGGCCCAGGGCAATGCCGCCGTCGTTGGGGGGAATGCGCTGATGGACGTAAGCCCGGATGCCAGCCTCGTTCAGGCGACGATAGGCCCGCTCCAGAAGAATGCGGTTCTGGAAGCACCCTCCGCTCAAGGCGACACGCTCCGCCCCTACCGCTCTGGCCACGGCGACCATCCCCTCCACCAAAGCATTATGGAACCGCGCCGCCATCACCCCCACTGACTGCCCCCGCCGCAGGTCTGCCAAAAGCGCCTCAAGTAACGGGCCCCAATCCAGCACGAGGGATTGCGATTTGCGATTTGCGATTTGCGATTTGCTCATTGGCAGTGGATAGGCTTCGCTTATCGTCTCGTCCACGGCGTACTCCAACATCATGGCTGCCTGGGCCTCGAAGCGGATCTGCTGGCGCAGACCCACCAGAGCAGCCACGGCGTCGAAGAGGCGACCCGCGCTGCTGGTAATGGGCGAATTCACTCCCTGCTCCAACATCCGCTGTAGCAAGCGACGCTCAGAGGCGGAGAAGGCGGCCACCGGAGCCAGATCATCCCACTCCAAAGCCTCCGGGCCAAAGTGCTCCCACAGCGCTCCCAGAGCCGTCCGACGAGGTTCCCTAACCGCCACATCTCCCCCTGGCAGGCGGAAGGTTCGCAGATGGGCTACCCGCTCGAAGCCCACCGCGTCCCCCCACAGAAACTCCCCGCCCCACACCGTCCCGTCGGGGCCGTAGCCAGTGCCGTCCCAGGTCACTCCCAAAGCTGGCCCCTCCACCTCATTCTCAGCCAGACAGGAGGCCAGGTGCGCGTGGTGGTGCTGGACAGCGATGTGCGACGAGCAATTTGGGATGTGGGATGTGGCGTATTTCGTGGAGAAGTAATCGGGATGCAGGTCGTGGGCTATGACAACGGGTTCCACTTCGTAGAGGCGGAGAAAGTCGGCGATAACCCGCTCGAAGGCAGCACAGGCTTCCGGCGTGTCCAGGTCGCCGATGTGTTGGCTCAAGAAGACCTGCCGCCCTACGCTCAGGGCGATGGTGTTCTTCAGGTGGGCGCCCACCGCCAGGATGGGGGGCGCCTCATGCTTCAGAAGCACCGGCAAAGGAGCATATCCCCGCGCTCTCCGCAGCACCAACTCTTGCCCCAGCACCACCCGCACTATCGAGTCGTCGCAGTGGCGGACGATGGGGCGGTTGTGAAGGAGGAAAACGTCGGCGATGTTGCCCAGCCGTTCCTGGGCCTCGTTCTCGTCAATGCAGATGGGCTCGTCGGAGCGGTTGCCACTGGTGGCCACGACGGGGAAGCCCAACTCTTGCATCAGTAGGCCGTGGAGGGGAGTGTAGGGCAGCATCACACCCAGGTACGGGTTGCCTGGTGCCACCGCTTCACAGACTTCACCCCCCCCCAGCCCCCCCCTATCAGGGGGGGGAGTTCTTGGCTGCCGCCGGCGCAGCAGCACGATGGGCGATTCAGGGGAAACGAGCACCCGCTTCTCCAGAGGGGAGACAAAGCAATGCTCTTGAATCATCTCCAGGGAAGGGTAGAGCAGGGCAAAGGGCTTCTCCTCCCGGTGCTTGCGCTCCCGCAGTCGCTGCACCGCCGATCCATTTCGAGCATCCACGATGAGAAGAAAGCCACCTAGCCCTTTCATGGCCAGGATGCGCCCCTCGCGTACCGCCTGGGCCGCCTCCTGGATAGTCTCATCGCCAGTGAGGTTACGGGCACTTTGAAAGCGCCCATCACCTGAATGTAAAGCCACCTGTGGGCCACAGACAGGACAGGCCACTGGTTGGGCGTGGAACCGCCGATCCAGGGGATCCTCGTACTCTCGCTGGCAATCGGGGCAGAGGGGGAAGTGGGCCATCGAGGTATTGGGCCGGTCGTAGGGCAGCGAGCGGATGATGGTGAAACGAGGACCACAATGGGTGCAGTTGGTGAAAGGGTAGCGGTAGCGGCGATCGTTGGGATCCTCCACTTCGCTGCGGCACTCCGAGCAGGTGGCGATGTCGGGGAGGATGAGAACGGTCTTCTCCCCCGCCTCCTCGCTATAGCGAATGACGAAGTCGGGGTAGCCCACGGGGTCGAGGAAGGAAAACTCCAGGCTCTGGATGATGGCCAGGGGAGGCTTCTCTCGCTCCAGGCGCAGCACGAACTCCTCCAGCACGGCGCGCTCCCCCTCGACTTCGATGAACACCCCTTGAGAGGAATTGAGCACCCATCCCCGTAAGTCTGACTCTGTAGCCAGCCGATAAACAAAGGGGCGGAACCCAACGCCTTGCACCGCTCCGCGAACAACAACTTTCAGACGTTCCATCGCGCTCTTCGTTCCTCGTCCATCTGCTCCAACACCCACTGCATCCACTCTCTCCCACATACGCCCCAGAATTATACTTCACCTCGCCCATCCTGGCAAGAAATCCGATGACCTGCCACCACACTGGCGACGTCTGTGGCCGGCCCAACGAAAAAGAGGGTTGCAAAGACCGACAACCCTCTTTGTAGGTTGCGCTGAGTTGTTCGTCTCCTGTTTCTCCTCAGACGGCTTCCGCTTGGGTCTCAGGGAACACGGGCAGGAAGCGTGCTGCCAGGGTAAATAGCAGGACACCGGCGGCAACGCAGGCAGCGGCGACGATAAACTCCATCCAATGGGGAAAGTAGGCGGCCCCGCCAGGAGCCTTCAGCGCCAGAAGGGGCACACTGGTGCGGTTGATAGCCAGACCCACGAGCACGCACCCCGCTCCCCAGAACAATCCGGAGCTGCTTTCCCTCATCCCGCGCGTGCCGAAAATAATCATGGGCACGATCACACCAATGACCATCTCGGCCAGGAACAGCAGGCTCAGCCAACCCTCGGAGAGCACCAACCCGAGTTCCCCGGCCAGGGCCAGGTCGCCCACCTTGAGCACCAGGTAGATGCCCAGCATGATGGATACGATCTTAGCCAGGTCAGTGAGGAGACCGAGCTCCAAGTGACGGCGGAAGGCCCTGAAGCTGATCACGGCGACGAAGATGGCCATAGACAGCCCGCCAAACGCGGCTGCGGTGAAGAACAAGAGGGGCAGCAGCGGCGTCCACCACAGAGGATGGAGTTTGTAAGGCATGAGCAGGAACAACGAACCAAGAGATGATTGGTGCAGCGACGACAACACGATCCCGACGCCGGCTATCAGTACCGTTAAAGGCCTTATCATCCCCAGCAGCTTCTGCCACTTGAGACGCTCCAGGATAGCCGGAGCCACCTCCATGATCAGTATACCTGTGTAGAGGGTGACGCACATGCTGACCTCGAACATAAACGAGTGCAGGTTCCAGTACAAGGGTATGAGTATGTTGTAGAACTTGTGCCAACGCCCCAGATCCATCAGCAGGATCACGACGACGAAGACGTAACCCAGGAAACCAGCCAGGACCACTGGCCGAGCTATGGTGTGGTACTCTTCTCTGTTGTAGATGTGCGTGACGGCAGAGATCATGAACGCCCCGGCCGAGACCGGGATGAAGAACACGTCGTACACGATCCATAGCCCCCACGGGTAGTCATCGCTCAGATTAGTGGTCGCTCCCAGCCCATTTACAAAACGGAGGATGCCCACCGCCAACCCAATCACGGCCAGAACAATCAGAATCAAGTAACCGACCGACAATGTACCTTTCTTCGTTCTGATCATGCTTCTATCTCCTTTTCTTCTGGACGGGTGACCTCCTCTGCCCCAATCTCCTCAGCGACAGCCTCTCGCCTGGTGAACCCGTAGTAGAGTCCTCCCAAAAGGGTGGCCACGCTCAGGGCAACACTGGGCGTACCGTACGTGGCGATCGCCTCGCTCAGCCTGGTGATCGGCTCCGGGCCCAGGGTCGGCAGCCCCAGTTCTTCGAAGGGGATGTGAGAGAGGTAGAGCATTGAGGTTCCCCCCAACTCGTCCTTCCCATAGATGTGATTCACATACCTGTCCGGGCTGTTCCGAATCCGGTCTTCCGCCTCGGCGATGAGGCTGTCACGCTCTCCAAAGGCGATGGCCCCGGCCGGACAGGCCGCCGCGCAAGCCGGCTCCAACCCGTCTTCCAGGCGGTCTATACAAAAAGTGCACTTGCGGATGAATGGAAGGGTCTCCTCCCATTCGAGCTTCGGGACTCCAAAGGGACAGGCCACCATACAGTAGCGGCAGCCAATGCACCGATCGGGGTCATACACAATAGCTCCTTGTTCCGTTTGTTGGAGAGCACCCACCGGACAGGCCGATACACAGGCCGGGTGGAGGCAGTGCATACATTGCCGTTTCAAGAAGGCCCATTCGTCACTTCCTTCCAATCTTGCCATCTGGATCAGGGTCCAGGTATCCGCCGACAACTCCATGGGAGCGTCGTACAGACCGCCAGCGTTTGCTTCGGGAGGATTCCCGTTCCACTCCTTGCAAGCGTTCTGGCAGGCGCGGCAGCCGATGCACTTGGTACTGTCGTAGAGCATGGCCATTCCATTGCTATGGGCGTGTGACGCCTGCGCCGGGTCGGCCTGCTTCGTCCCCAGGAACGCTGCACCCAGACTGACTCCTGACAGCTTAAGAAAATTCCTACGATCCATCGTCACCTTAACTCTCCTTCGACTTTATTTCTCGAGGATACTCTCCTCCCAAACTTCGTGGATGATCTCCGGGTATGCCCGTCCCCAGCCCCCCAGATCTTGCACCGTAAACGGCCGCTCGACTTCGTCGAACTCTGGCACAGCCCGGTTAAGCGACTCGTCGGTTACGGCCCGGAAGTAGTAACGGGTGAACGCCTCCTGCGCTGTCTCACTCCACAGGAAGGAGATGAACGCCTCCACTACCTCCTGCTCCCAGGACTGCACGTTGCGGTCCACGATGGCAACCATGTGCTCGCTCATGACGGTGCTGCGTGGCGTGACGACCCTCAAGTCCGCGCCACGGGCCTGGGCCAACAACACGTCCTGCTCATAGGTAACCAGAGCGTCGCCTGTGCCGAACACGAACTGCTTCAAAGCCTCGCGGGATGAAGCAGGGATAGCGACCACGTTGGCCCAGATGCCCCGCAATTGCTCGTGGGCCGCTTCCTCGCCGCCGCTCTTTGCGTCCAGTAAGGCTGAGCCGTACTCGGCCAAAAGCGCCCACTGGGCCCCACACGAAGTACGGGGGTCGGGATGGACCACGCTCACGCCAGGGCGGGCCAAGTCAGACCAGTTCTCGATCCCCAACGGGTTGCCGGGACGGACGACGATGACGATGGGGCTGCGGCTGACGATCCCCTGCTGGGGAAGGGTTTGCCAGTCAGTCTCCACCCAATCGTTGATCCGTAACCAGATGGCGTGCTGCTCATCGGATAGGATCGCTACATCGGCCGATGCACCGTCCACGATTTCCTCGGTGATCTCCTCACAACTGGCGAAGACGCTCTGGAAAGTCACCTCCTCACCCGCCTGCTCCCGCCAGTAGTCCTGGAAGGCGGGGAAGACCTCTTCGGTCATGACCTCTTCCTCGACGCTGAAGCTGTAGACTACGATGGTCTGACGTGTTGGTTCCCTGTGTGGCTCCTCCAGCGGCTGACAGCCTACGATGATCAACGCCAGGGCCAGCGCCACGGCGATCAACTGCACTCTCTTACTCATAATCCTTCTTCTCTCAAGCGCCCTTTCCGCGCTGAAAGGGCCATCAATTCAGATGGCCCCTTCAGCAATTGGGCGTCTTTCTGTATCGGCTGCGATAGATAGACGATGCTCAAGCTACTTGGCATCCACTGGCACCCGTTTGGTAACTGTCTTCACGGCTTCCTGCATCTTTTCGCGCACAACCCGATACAAACCGCCAATGACTGTGGACCAGACCAGGGCGGGCACGAAGAGCACGACGACGATCCCGATCACCAGGGCAACTACTGCTTGCGTTTCCATGATTTTGCCTCCTTTCGTAAAATAGTCAAATGTGATGCTCAGCAAAGTGTTTTTCAGCTTAGTTCGAGCTTATCGGCTGCTGCGCTTCCTGAGCCGGCTCGGTCTGGTCGGGGCGGGTCTCCCGCATCTTCTCCCGCACGATCCGACGCAGTCCAGCGATCACCGTAGCCCAGACCAGAACGGGCACGAAAAACATGACTGCGATCCCGACAACCAGTGCCACTGTTCCTTCGATGCCTCCCATAGTTACACCTCCCTGCTAGTCTTTCAAGATATCCCCCCGCGAATCGGAGGAAACGACCCTTTTCTCTTTCAATCATAGTATACCACTTTTGGTGGCTATTGTCATCGGCCAAAACGGGGAGCGTTACCCGCTTGGGAGAAGCTCCTTGAGGGTTTCAGGGGGCCAGCCCA
>CAYMKL010000132.1:0-18541 GCA_964390805.1 uncultured Anaerolineae bacterium
TGGACTAATTCTACTTGAACTATCGTAGTTGTCCAATTCTAGGGGGTCACTACAGTAGCGTTGATGTGGAAACGAAGAAGTAAACTCCTTAAGGTGGATACTCTTTCTATCGGAGTTGCGTGGATGATGAATCAAGCTATTTCTCACGACTACCAAGAAGAAACCATTGAGGCCAAAGCGCGTTGGTTTCAAGCATTGCCCCTGGCTGAGCGTATGGAACTATTGTGCCTCTTCACGGATTTGATATTGACCGTTAACCCGCATGTTGTGGAGCAGAAAGATGCTCAACCGCTTACAGGGCGTGTTCAGTTCCTTACACCACTGGCGGCGGGACGGGAACAGGATTTGGAAGACGTGCGCCGTTTGGAATTGGACAGCGGAGAAGCGATGCGGGAGGTCTGAAATGCCTCGCGCTTTTGCTTTTCGGGCTGGGCGTCGGAACTGGTGGTTGACTTGCCAGGGTTTCTGCTGTATAATATCGAGCAACAAGGGTGGCGTTGATAAGGAAATGCGAAGATGCCAACAGTTCTGAGTATCACTGTTAGTGAAACTTCATTAACGGTTGATCTGGTTGATGGTCGTACCATTATCGTGCCTCTGGTGTGGTACCCACGTTTGTGGTATGGTACCCCAGAGGAACGCAACCATTTCGAGATAATAGGCGATGGTACACTCATAAACTGGCCTGACCTGGACGAGGATCTGAGCGTATCCGGCCTCCTGGCCGGACGCCGATCAGGTGAGAGTCAACGATCGCTAAAGAGATGGTTGGACGAACGGACGTCGCGCTTGGCGCAGAGTCCTGATCTAGTGCCTGTTGCAGTGTGAGCAGGCAGAAGAACCTGTCTGAGCAAGACATTGACCAGATTGTGGTGGCACAAGCTGACGACGATTCGGCTTGGGAAGAGCCTATTCGTGTTCGCAGGACTAAGCTCGCTTCTCTGTCCATTCCTGCCGACCTTGTCGCCCGAGCGGCCTTCCTGGCTCAACTGCATCGAACTAATAGCGTTGAGGAGTGGCTTACTCACGTCATTCAGGAGCGGATAGAGCTAGAAGAAGCTGCCTTCGGCGGAGTGAAACGCGACCTGGCAGCAAAGGTTGGCTAAGTACTTCGCTTTCGGGGTAGAAAGCAGCCTGGCACTGCATGGCTTGTCCTGAAAGCTGGCGACGGCTGGCCGGTGAAAGTCCGGTCTGGTCACTGCCAGGAGGCCGCATACCAGCAGGCTTCCAGTGCTTTCGGGGGACTGGAGGCGGTGAATCTGTCTGAAAGCGAAGCGGGAGGTCTAAAGCGCCTCCCGCTCTTGCTTTTCGAGCTGGTCATCGTACGGGTGTAGCGATTGTCGTCTCTTTCACCTCACGTCTCCAGGTGAGATGCCAAGGGTTGGCCTGCTGTTCTATTAAAACCCTACACGTAGGTGTTTTCGGTGCGGATAGAGTAGTGCTTGAGCCGGATCGTGTCGCGGACTTGATCGAGGAGCCTCTTGGGACGTTTGCTCACTTCCTCTTCTCCATCGTGGGTTAGTGTGAACGTGTTCTAATGGGATCCTGACCGTTTTCTCTGGCCACGCTTTTGCAGGGCGATGAGGGAAGCGCGTGGGTTTGCGTTTTCTGGCTGGGTATGGTACAATAGGTTCATCCGGTGTCGAGGATTTTGTACTTAGTTTAGCACAAATCCCTAAATGTTTCAAGCGCGTTATGCGGAAGTCATTCTGCATATACGCAACTATGCGGAAAAACTTCCACATAGTAATTGTTGGGCGCTTCAAGCATATTCCTAAGAAATGATTTGGAGAGCAATGAGAAAAGATGAAGCGATTGAATTAGTAAAAAGCCGGAGGTCTGCCGAATGGAATGCCTATCGGAAAATGCATCCCGATTGGATACCCGATCTATCAAATGCTGATTTGTCCGATGTTTTTCTTAAGCCTAACGACATTGGCTTTGATCTGTCTAAAGCAAATCTTTGCGGAACTAGGTTTAGCAGCACTAGCAGTTGGATCGAAGGCGGTAGTGTCAAAGTGATATGGAAAGATGCTATTATCAGTTCCAAAACGATTTTTCCTCTCGATTTTAATTCGACTAAACATGGAACAGTCCTTGTCTCTGATACTGATCCAAGGGGAAACCCTGTTCCCCCTACCGTTTTTATGAGTTATGCGTGGGTTAATGGCGATGTAGTGCTAGCAATAGACCAGTGGCTTCGCTTAAAGAACATCAATACCAAGTTAGATAAACGGGATTTTTTTGCAGGATCACGCATAAGAGATGAGATTATGCGTACTATGCAAGAGTGTGATGTAACTCTGATTTTTTACTCACGACAGTCAAAGGATAAACCTTGGATACAATTTGAAAGTGAGTTTGCAAAAGACTTAGAAATGAATGCAAAGCAGGAAGGGCGGACTCCACCACGAATTATCTATATTGTTCTTGATGACACGCCTCTACCAAGCGTTACTGAAAGACAAAAAATCGCGGTGTTAGCAAAGGGCAAACGCTTTGAACTTGTCTGTGAAGAAATATATCACCATATACTTCAGTTGCCACATTCTACAGGACAAGTAGACCTGAGTAAGTGGAGTAACTATCGTTTCTAAACAGCGCCCAACCCTGCGTGAAGGCGACTTGGGGTATGCGGTGCGAAAATGCGGATTTGGGAAGAGATTAGAGTTTTCGGGAGCCGCGTGAATTGCTAAGTCCCCAAGCACCTTACGCTAACGTTAGGCGGCTGGACATCCCTGATCCTCTCAGACCCAATTTGGGCCATACTGAAAAGGTATCCAAAAACAAAGCGGGAGGCGTTGTAGCCTCCCGCTTTTTCCATGAACTAATCAACCCCCAACCCTAATCCCAACCCTCCACAGTTATCTCGCCCCTCAAATAGCGGTCAATGTCCGCTGCGGCGCGCTTGCCGGCGCCCATGGCGCTGATGACGGTGGCGGCGCCGGTGACGACGTCGCCGCCAGCCCACACCCTGGCCTTGGTCGCCCGGCCTGTCTCCTCGTCGGCTACTACGGTCCCCCACCTGGTGCGCTCCAAACCTCCGGCCTCGGTGAAGACCAACGGATTGGGGCTGGTGCCGATGGCCATGACCACGATGTCTGCCTCCGTGTCGAACTCCGAGCCTGGGATGGGGACAGGCCGTCGGCGGCCGCTGTCGTCGGGCTCGCCTAGCTCCATGCGGATGCACCTCATGCCGCGCACCCAGCCGTCGTCATCGCCATAGATCTCCACGGGGTTGGTGAGCAGCTCGAAGATGATGCCCTCCTCCTCGGCGTTCTCCACCTCCTCCAGTCGGGCCGGCAGCTCTACCCTCGAACGGCGGTAGACAATCCTGACCTCCTCGTACCCCAGGCGCAAGGCGCAGCGGGCAGAGTCCATGGCCACGTTGCCGCCACCCACCACCACCGCTCGCCCCTTGACTTTGATGGGCGTGTCGTACTCGGGAAAGAGGTAGGATTTCATCAGGTTGGTGCGGGTCAGGAACTCGTTGGCCGAATAGACGCCGTTGTAGTTCTCGCCGGGAATGCCCATAAACCGAGGAAGGCCAGCTCCCGTGCCCAGGAACACGGCGTCGTAGCCCTGTTCCCCCAGGAGTTCGTCAATGGTGAAGAGCTTGCCGATGACAGCGTCGAGGCGGATGTCCACCCCCAACTGGCGCACGTAGTCTACCTCGGCCCCGACGACGGCTTTGGGCAGGCGGAATTCGGGGATGCCATAGATGAGCACGCCGCCCGCCGCGTGTAACGACTCGAAGATGGTCACAGCGTGGCCGTAACGAGCCAAATCACCAGCGCAGGTCAGGCCAGCCGGTCCCGCCCCGATGACGGCCACTTTCTTGCCCGTCGGTGGGGGGACCTCAGGTATCGCCATCCCCCTGGCCATGTCCCAGTCGGCGACGAATCGCTCCAGGCGCCCAATGGCCACCGGCTCGTACTTCTTGCTCAGGACGCAGACCTCCTCGCACTGAGTCTCCTGGGGACAAACCCGCCCACAGATGGCCGGCAGAGTGTTATCAGCCTTGAGGGCCTCTACCGCGCCGGGCATGTCCCCTTCTACTATCCTGAGGATGAATTCCGGGATGTTGATCTCGACGGGGCAGCCGTCAATGCAAAATGGCTTCTTGCATTGCAGGCATCGCTCCGCCTCAGCCAGGGCCAGTTCCATGTCGAAGCCCAAGGCCACTTCGTTGAAGTTGTGGCGACGCACCCCGGGGTCCTGCCGAGGCATCTTCAGTCGGTTGGGTATTATTTTGGGCATTTTTTCTCCTTGACAAAAGAACTCATATCTGATATAATCTTAGGTGAAACTGGACTCGTAAGTCCTGGATGAGGCTGCTCCTACGTAAGTAGGTGATACTCCGTCTGGCTTCAAGCCCGCCCTTGGCGTGAACGGTGAGAATCGGCCCCCAGGGTGAGCCCGTTTTTATTTTCGGTAGCTGATTTGACAATTCATCCTGATTTGTGGTATTCTTTAAATAGACCGGGTGGCCCGGCCTCTCCACGGTAGCCAGTCCGAGGATGAATCCGGGTAGTGTCGCGTAAGCGTCCCCCGGTCATTTCTGTTACAGTACATCCAAGAGTTCGCTGAACGTTACAGCCGCTTCTCAAAGAGCTCCACCGACTGCTTCTCCTCGTCGAGGTAGACACGTTGGCGGGCCAGCAGCAGGTCCCAGTTCACCTGGTGGCCGTCGAACTCCGGGCCGTGGACGCAGGCGAATTTGGTCTCCCCGCCCACCTCGCAGCGACAGGAGCCGCACATCCCTGTGCCATCCACCATGATGGAGTTGAGGCTGACGGTGGTCGGCACGTTGAAAGGTTTCGTGGCCAGCGCGGTGAACTTCATCATGATGGCCGGCCCGATGACCCAGATGTGGCCGATGCCGTCGCGGTTCTCCAGCAGCTCTACCAGGGGGTGCATGACAAACGCCTTGCGTCCGTAGGAACCATCGTCGGTGCAGATGATGAGCTCATCGGAGACCGAACGCATCCTGCCTTCCCAAAAGAGAAGCTCTTTGTTGCGAGCACCAATGATAGAGATGACGTAATTCCCCGCCTCTCGCAAGGCCCGGGCGATGGGGAACACCAGGGCAATGCACAAACCGCCGGCCGCACAGATGACGGTGCCGTGGTTCTCGATCTCGGTGGGGGCGCCCAGGGGGCCGGTCAAACTGGCCAGTTTATCGCCGACTTCCATAGTGCCCAGATGCATGGTGGTCTTGCCTACCTCTTGAAAGACGATGGTGATCGTGCCTTCTTCCCGATCATAATCGGCGATGGTCAAGGGGATGCGCTCGCCTTCCTCCGAGGCGCGGACGATGACGAACTGGCCGGCCCTGGCCTTGCGCGCCACGTCGGGCGCAGAGATCACCAGCAGCTTGATGACCGGCGCTAAGGCCTCCTTGGCTAATATCTCATACACGCTTCAGCCTCCTCGCTTCTGTGATGAAGATTGCGGTGACGCTCCCCTCTGTAGCAACACCCAAAGGGGAGATTACCGAATTCCTGGGGGATTATATACCCAAATTACAGGACTGTCAAAATGCCCTACCGTTTGCGAAGCCTGCCCCGCTTTTGCCCTTCCTCCTCTCCCTCGCCCAGGGCGGTCACCTGGCGCAAGACCTCCATGATGGAGAGGCCAAGCTTAACCATCTTGCCCGGTGAGACAGGCTGAGGTGGCATTGCCTCCTCTTCTTCTCTGGCAGCCCGCACGTAAAGCCAGGCAGCGAGAATCCCCAGCGCGCTTCCTATCAATCCCCCGATGATGAGAGTTTTGTTCCGCACGTTCATTGTTGTCCCCCTTTCAGAAACAGAATCTTTTGAGTTTTGAGCTATATCAGTCGTACTTTTTCCGCCATTAGTCCCCTGGCCTCGGCCATGGCCTCGTCGTAGATGGTGATGGGGAAGCGCCCGTGCAAGGGGCTAAGCCGTGCTCCCAGGACGGTGCCTCTATAAACCAGATAAGCGATGGGCTTGGCAAGGCTGCTCATGTCCACAGCGCGCTTCAACTCCTGCACCCCGTGGTCATCCCAGCCGCCGAACAGGCCGCTGAGGAAAGAGTAAAAGGGCAAGGAAGGCAAGAGGGCCAAGAGGAAGATGAGCACACTGGTCACTATGTCTCCCTGCCAGATGAGTCCGCTTGCGACCCTGATGACGAGGTAGTTTACCGCGCCCGCCAAAAGAGGGGCCACGAGGCTCTGCCAGAGGTAGATCTTTGGCCGCAGGATCAGCTTCCAGTTGAGCAGCCAGGCCACCACCGACTTGGAGGGCAGGGCGATGAGGTAAGCTATCAGAAGCCCCCAAAGTTGGTAGCGCCCGATCAACACGAACATCAAGAAGATGCGCAGGACCTGTTCCCCAGCGATCATCAGCGCCTGCAGCTCAGGGCGTCCAGCCGCCTGTTGTAGCCTGTCGCCGAACCAGGATGGGAACTGCAGGGTTCCCCAGATGAGGAGGGGACCTACCATGGCTGCCGCCCGGGTCCAGTCCTGCCCCAGAGCCCCCAGGATAAAGCGGTCCGCGACGGCACCCAGGGCACTCAAGATGAACAGGCTGAACCACACTCCAAACTTGAACCCTTGAGCCACGTAGTATTTGGAGAGCTTCAGCCTTCCGTGGCTGTAGGCCTCGGAGATGGCGGGCATCAGCCCATCACAGAGCCCGGCGCTCAGAGCGCCGTAGCCTATGGTGAGGCTGTAGGCCACTGACCAGTTGCCTTGCACCTCGGCGTAGTTAAGCATGTAGGCCGCGATCAGCGAAACCTGTAGGGCATGGCCCAAAGGAGCAAACGCGCTTCCCAGAGTCAGCTTGCCTCCGAAGAGGAGGGCCGAGCGCACCGTCTGCCAGTCGAAGGTGGGCAGGAATATGGCCCTGAGCGAGTAGCCCAGGCGCTTGTAGAGCCAGAGACCGACGGTGAAGCCGGCGTATTCGCTGAGGTAGAGACCCAGCCCCATGCCCAGGACACCTCCCATGGCCTCTCCCAGGATAGGATTCGCTGCCCCCCAGCGCCGCATAATGCTGACTGTGACCGATTGCAGAGCCATGGGACCCACGTAGATCACCAGGGTCAGCATCTGCTCGTAGTCGAAGCGCTGGAAGGAACGGAAGGTGTAGTTAAACACGCGCAGGAAGCCTGGAAACTGGATCAAGGCGTGAGCGATGAAATAGAACGAGAGGTAAGCCACGGCGGTCTTCGGCACGAAGGTGACTGCTATCAGGGCTACGGCCCCTAACTGGATGGTGCCGCTGATGGCCTGCCACCACACGAAAAACTGGATGTACTTGAGCCCTCTCCGTGGTTCCTTGATCCGATACTCAGAGAAGTACTTGACCATGGCCAGGCTGGTGCCCACGTCGAAGATGAGCCAGAAGACCTCGAAGAAGCGTACCACCCAGTCCCAGGCGCCCATGGCCTGAGGCCAGGGCAGCAGGAAGCGGGGGAGGACGAAGGCTTGATAGCCCATCAAGGGAACAAACAGTACCAACCCTACGGCCATGAGGAAGAGGAAGCCGGCCAAGGGGCGATGGAAGCCGATATCCTCCCAGGCGTCCTCTTTGACCTCCTCTGATGCAACTGTGATGCGCTCCAGGGCCTCGGGATGCCTCAGGGCGTAGCGGCGGAGTGCCAGGTAGGCGACTACCGTCGTTCCCAGCATGAGGCCGAGCACGACGATGACGGCCCGGCTCTCGGCCGCGTGGGGGACGGGAGAGGCAGGGTAGTCAGTGTAGGCATCGGGGAGGCCGCCCGCCGCTCGCACAGCCAGATGGTAGACGAGGTAGTTGAAATAGGGCCAGTCCTTGAACTGGGGGTTGTTGTCCCCTGAGAGCCAGGCCGTGATCACATAGGCCGTCCCCTGGCCGAGTTTCGTTCTCCCCAATACGGTCTCGCCCGTATCGTAGGTCTTGACCAGAGCCTCCAGATCGAGACCCGTGAGCATTGAGCGCTCCCGCACCTGGGGAGCCGAGTTCCAGGTCACCTGAGCTATCAGGGAATCGTCCAGACCAGGCACGCCCTGCACTGTTTGAGCACCTGTCCTCTCTTCCCATGTGACGTCGCTTCCAAGAATAACCTGAAGGGCGGGAGCAGTGAGCTGCGGTCCCAGGAGAAGGACCAGCCCCTGGCCCTCGTTGACAGCCTGGCCGATGGCCTCAGCCTCATCCTCGGTCAAACTCGCGTCGTTGATGACGACAACTTGGGCCGCGTCCAGATTCTCTACAAATGTGGCCTCAGGGATAAGATCGAGAGCCCGCCTGACGCCTTCAGGATGAAGGTCATCGTCGGGACCGAGGTAGCGGATGGCGAGGCCATCGGGGGGAGCAGCCAGCGCACTGCCCGAGGTCAGGCCAAAAAAGAGAAGAAGAGCCAGTATTAGCAAGGGCTTCTTTGCAGTCATTCTCGCCCGTTCGGAGATTATCGTAGAGGTAAAGCCAACACTAGAATACTACTCCAAAATACCATCTTTGTCAACAGCAGCGAAAACGCATGATCGCTCGACAGTTTAATGCACCTCCGGATTCTCGAGCTTGACATCATTTCTTATCAGTGTATAATATTACACGAAGATTGCGTCCATAGGAATTGTGGCTCTGGGTAATGAGCCTGCTATAACCAAAGAATGGCTGGGGGAGCCTGGTGAGCCAGGCTGAGAAGATGCCCAGGCTGGCAGATAGCCGATAGCAAATGACAGGTAGAGATGAGCTGTCTACGAGTCATCAGCTATCAGCCATCGGCCATTAGCCAAATGCCTCGACCCCTTGAACCTGACCTGGACAATGCCAGCGGAGGGAAGCGATTGGATTTTCACGAGGCCGCCGACCTTGTCCAGGTCAGGCGGCCTTGCTTTTTTAGACAAGACTTCGGAAGTCTAACCTCAACTGGGGAGAATAAATGAGGGCTATCATCATCGCTAACGGCCAAATTCAGGATAGCGATTTGCATCGAAGCCTGGTCACTCCAGCAGATCTGGTTGTCTGTGCCGACGGCGGAGCCGATCACGCCCTCGCTTTGGGCGTGCAGCCCCAGATGGTCATCGGCGACCTGGATTCTCTCGACGGCAATCTTCAGGCACAGTTGGAAGCCGAAGGTTGTCAAATCCTCGCCCACCCCACCCGCAAGGACGAGACCGACCTGGAACTGGCTTTGCGTTACGCCATAGGTCAGGGAGTTGATGAAATCGTGATTCTGGGGGCCCTGGGCGGTCGCATTGACCAGACCCTGGCCAATGTCCTCCTTTTGGCTTTGCCGGAATTGCGCTTCGTGAAGGCCAGGATTCTCGATGGCAGGCAGGAGGTCTTTCTCATCAGGGATGAGTGCCTCATCGAGGGCCAGGTGGGCGATACCCTCTCCCTTCTGCCCCTGACCGAAGAGGTAACAGGCATCTACACCGAGGGTCTGGAGTATGCCCTGGAAAACGGCACTTTGTACCTGGGGCCAAGCCGAGGGGTCAGCAATACCCTCACAGCACCACAAGCACGGGTTCGGATAGGCCAGGGGTTGTTACTGGCCGTGATCATACGCAACATGGAGAATAGCGAGTGAATGAGTAGACAAGAATAAGGAGGTCCCCATGAGAAAAACGGCGCTTTTGTACTTGGTATTGGTGCTGCTGGCAGCAGCCGGTTGTGGGCCGACAGCGACGCCCGCTCCCACTCCAACCCCCAGCGGCCCACTAACCCCGACATTAGACCACCTTGATGTGGAAACCGGGGGGGGCATTTCCGACACCCCAATCCCCAGCGGCCCACGAACCCTGACGGTGATGACCCACGACAGCTTCGACGCCAGCCAGGAGGTCATCGCCCAGTTCGAAGCGGAGACGGGGGGCACCGTCAAGTTCCTCAAATCGGGCGATACCGGCGCAGCCCTGAACCAGGCCATCCTCAGCAAAGACGCCCCACTGGCCGATGTGTTCTATGGGGTGGACAACACTTTCTTCAGCCGGGCCATCCAGGCCGGCATCTTTGAACCCTACGCCTCACCTGTCCTGGCCGACATCCCCGATGCACTGGAGCTCGATCCCCAGCACCGCCTCAGCCCGGTGGACTTTGGCGACGTGTGCTTGAACTACGACAAGTCCCACTTCGAGGAGAAGGGGCGAACGCCGCCTCAGAGTCTGGAAGATCTGACCAAACCGGAGCTCAAGGGCCTGACCGTGGTGGAGAACCCGGCCACCTCGTCGCCGGGGCTGGCCTTCCTGATGGCCACCGTGGGCCACTTTGGCGAGGACGGCTACCGCGATTTCTGGGCCGAATTGCGCGCCAACGACGTGCTGGTCACAGCCGGCTGGGAGGACGCCTATTGGGGCCAGTTCAGCGCGGCCAGCGATGGCGACCGGCCCATCGTGGTCAGCTACGCCACCAGCCCGGCCGCCGAGGTCTATTTCAGCGAGGGCGCGTATACCGAGCCGCCCACCGGCAATGTGCTGGGCGACGGGGCCTGCTTCCGCCAAATCGAGTTCGTGGGCATCCTGAAAGGCACTGCCAACCGCGACCTGGCCGAGAAGTGGGTGGACTTCATGCTCAGCCCGGCCTTCCAGGCCGACATCCCGCTGCACATGTGGGTCTTTCCGGCCAACCCCCAGGCCGAGATGCCGGAGGTCTTCCAATTCGCTGAGGTACCATCCAAGCCGGCCCAGCTCAGCCCAGAGGCCATTGACCAGAACCGGGAGAGGTGGATCGAGGCCTGGACGGAGACGGTACTTCATTGAGGGCCTCATGGCGCTGGAATATGAAGGCGAAGGGACAAGGGATAAGGAGAATTCACCGTGTCTCCTTGTCTCCCTTTCTCCGTGTCTCTCTGTACCTGATCCCTCTGGCTTTCCTGGTCCTGTTCTATTTCTACCCCCTGTTTTCCATCCTCCGACTGAGCCTGGCCCCGGAGGGACAACTTGCACTGACGGCGCTGCAGGGACTGGTCAGCACGCCGTACTACGCCCGGACGCTGTGGTTCACCACCTGGCAGGCGGCTCTTTCGACTCTTTTGACGTTGCTAGCAGCCCTGCCGGCAGCCTATGTTTTCGCCCGCTACCAGTTCCGGGGCAAGTTGCTGCTGCAGGCGCTGACAGCCATTCCCTTCGTCCTGCCGACCATCGTGGTGGCGACGGCTTTCACTTCACTGCTGGGACCCAAGGGCTGGGTCAACCAGATCCTCATGACTGTCCTGGGCCGCGACAGCCCGCCCATCAACCTGGTGCACACCTTGGCCATCATCCTGCTGGCCCACGTGTTCTACAATTACACCATCATCCTGCGCATGGTGGGCGGCTTCTGGGCCAACCTGAACCCCCAACTGGAGGCAGCGGCGCGGATGCTGGGCGCTTCGCCCTGGCGAGCCTTCCGGGAAGTGACCCTGCCGCTGCTGCGTCCCGCGCTGACCGCCGCTTCGTTGCTGGTCTTCCTATTTGATTTCACCAGCTTCGGGGTGATCCTGATCCTGGGCGGCCCCCGCTACGCCACGCTGGAGGTGGAAATCTACCGCCAGGCGGTCAATCTGTTCAACCTGCCGGTGGCGGCGGCCCTGTCGCTGCTCCAGATAGGCTGCACTTTTGGCCTGATGGTGGTCTACACCCGCCTGCAGAAACGCATCAATGTGCCGCTGCAACTGCGCCCTCGCCACATCACCGCCCGCCGACCCCGCACTCGGAGCGAGCATTGGCTGGTGGCGATCAACGTGGCGGTAATGATCCTGCTGCTGGTTGTACCGTTGCTCTCCCTGGCCGAACGCTCCCTCTCAACTGGGCAGCCGGGGTACAGTCTGGCTTCCTACCGAGAGCTGAGTGTCAACCGGCAGAGCTCCATCTTCTTCGTACCGCCGCTGCTGGCGGTGCGCAACTCGTTGCTCTTCGCCGGAGCGACGGTGGCACTGGCCCTGACGTTGGGACTGATCAGCGCCTGGCTGTTGGCCCGCCAGCGCAGTCGGCTGGGCCGGCTGCTCGACCCCGTGTTTATGCTGCCCCTGGGCACTTCGGCCGTCACGCTGGGCTTTGGCTACATCATCGCCCTGGCCAGGCCGCCGCTGAACTTGCGCGCCTCGCCGGTGCTGATCCCGCTGGCTCACACCCTGGTAGCCCTCCCCTTCGTGGTGCGCTCGCTGCTACCCGTCATCCGAGGCATTCATCCCCACCTGCGGGAGGCAGCGCGGGTGCTAGGAGCCTCGTCCTGGCGGGTGTGGCGAGAGGTGGACCTGCCCATCGTGGGACGCGCGCTGTTAGTGGGGGCGGTGTTCGCCTTCACCGTCAGTCTGGGCGAGTTCGGGGCAACAGTCTTCGTGGCCCGGCCCCAGATGCCGACCATGCCTGTGGTCATCTACCGCTTCCTGGGCCAGCCGGGGGCCATCAACTACGGTCAGGCCCTGGCTATGAGCACGCTGCTGATGCTGGTCTGCGCCGTGGGATTCCTGGCCATTGAGCGATTCAGGTATGGAGAGGTTGGGGAGTTTTGATGAGGGGGAAAGGAATTGACACAAGTTCACAGGTGATGTAGAATGAATACACTACAGTCACAGAGGTGAGATGAGAATGGCCATGCATCGTTTGCAGATCTCAATACCGGAATGGCAGTATCACTTTCTCCGGGAGCAAGCTACCCGCACCGGTCAGAGCATTGACGACTTCATCCGTAACCTGATTGAAAAAGAAGCCCAAGCTGTTCAACGCCCTGTGGAGGAGGATCCTATCTGGGAAGTGGTCGGCATTGGCCGTGGAGGGCCACCTTACGATGTCAGCGAACGGGTAGACGAATTCCTCTACAGTGTGCCAGGTGAAATTGACATGGAGGAGCGGCGGAGACGAGCTATCGCCGCCGCCGGCCGATTCCACTCAGCGGCGGCGGACATGAGCTAACAATGCCCTTACTTGAAGCCCACCACCTCATCAAATCATACAGTGAGGGGCACTTTCCAGACGACATCAGCTTCACCGTGGACGAGGGGGAGATCCTCTGCCTGCTAGGCC
Source organism: uncultured Anaerolineae bacterium (assembly GCA_964390805.1). Classification (GTDB taxonomy): domain Bacteria; phylum Chloroflexota; class Anaerolineae; order VGOG01; family VGOG01; genus CAYMKL01. The sequence goes on from CAYMKL010000132.1 coordinate 12,950, forward strand.
CCTCCGGCTGCGGCAAGACCACGCTGCTGCGTATCATCGCCGGGCTGGAGATCCCTGACAGCGGAAAGGTGCTGTTTGAGGGCCGTGACATCCGCGATGTGCCCGTGCACCGGCGCAACTTCGGCCTGATGTTTCAGGATCAAGCCCTCTTTCCCCACAAGAACGTCTTCGAGAACATCGCCTTTGGCCTGCGGATGCAAAGCCTGCTGAAGGGAGAGATTCGAGAGCGGGTGGGCGCAGTGCTGGAACTGGTGGGAATGGCCGGTTTCGGGGGGCGCGACGTAAACGAGCTTTCGGGTGGCGAGCAGCAGCGGGTGGCTCTGGCTCGCAGTCTGGCCCCCCACCCGCGTCTGCTCATGCTGGATGAGCCATTGGCGTCCCTCGACCGCACCCTGCGCGAACGGCTGATGAACGAGCTGCGAACCATCCTCAAGGGCGCGGGCGTCACCGCCATCTACGTCACCCACGACCAGCAGGAGGCATTTGCCGTGGCCGACCGGGTGATCATCATGGATCGGGGGCGCAAAGTGCAAGAGGGCAGGCCAGAGGAGGTCTACCAGCAACCAACGACGGAATTCGTGGCCCGTTTCCTGGGGCTGACGAACCTGCTGCCCGGCCAGGTGGTGGAGGCAGGCCCGCCGCTGGCAGTGGAGACAGCTCTGGGCCGGCTGATGGTGGGGGATTCGCCCGCGCTGCCCGTCGGGCAGGCGGTGACGGTGCTCATCCGCCCGGAAGGGGCGCGCTGTCTGGGAACTGGCGCCATGGCTGAGAACTCCATCGTCGGGCAGGTGCAAGCCCGCTCCTTCCGAGGCGGGCACTACCAGATCACCGTGGCGGCAGGGGGCGCGTCGCTGCGCTTTGAACTGGACGTACTTGGTAGTGGAGACGGCCTCAACGGGCCGCTGCCAGAGCCGGGCGAGCAGGTGACATTGTGCCCTCACCACGTACAGGTGTTGCCGGCAGCGTGAGGGCGGTGTTGACAATTTGCGCTTTATGAAGTATTATTTGGACTATCGGGGCATTTTTCGTCTGCTAGAAGTGCCCTAAGGATACCATACTATCGAAAGGAGAAAGAAAATGTATCAGAAGATCGTTATCGTGGGGAACCTGGGGCGCGATCCGGAGATGCGCTACACGCCCAGTGGCCAGCCGGTCACCAATTTCTCGATGGCCACCAACCGCAAGTGGACCAACACCGATGGCACACCAGGTGAGGAGACCATCTGGTTCCGTGTCACTGCCTGGGGTAAGCTGGGCGAGACCTGCAACCAGTACTTATCCAAGGGGCGGCAAGTTCTGGTCGAGGGTCGTCTGCGGCCTGACCCCGCGACCGGTGGGCCTCGCGTTTGGACGCGGCAAGATGGCACTGCAGGTGCGTCCTTCGAAATCACTGCCAATACTGTCAGGTTCCTGGGAGGGCGTGCCGAGGCCGCGGCGGGCCCAGAAGAGGAAATCATGGAAGAGGGAGAGATTCCTTTCTAGCGACTGCTTTACCGATCCGCAAATCCTGCCGATCCGTTGTTCTCCACGCCAGGAAGAAGAGGTGCAGGGGTGAGATGTATTCTCCCCTGCACCTCTGCACAACTGGCATCCTCAGTTATCCTCTGCCAACTGGGTCTCAAAGATGATGGCCTTCCTTAAACAGGTGACAATCTCCAGAGACTTATCGCCCATCTCCACCTGATTGTAGAAAAATGGTGACTACTCACTTGCTCCCGACTGATCGCCACATCCGTCGGCTGAACAAAACAAATCCGGCTGGTTTCAGACCATCTGGCCTGGATTTGGCAATCCAGGCCGAGCAGTGACAGATTGCCTAGACAGGCAAAGAGTGATAGAATAGGGCTAAGTTCGTTGCGGAGGAGCCATTTATGAAGAGGATGATAACGGTCTCCCTCTTGGTCGCTTTGCTCATCACCCTGATGAGTGGAAAGCCAGCAGGGATGACCCAGGTGGAGACCAGGCGTTTCAGGCCAGGTGGGGTTCTGGTGAAGTTCAAGGAAGGGACTTCGGCTACCGCTGTGCAAGCGGCGCTCTCTCGGCAAGGGCTGTCCATCAAGCGCGAGATCCCCCACTTAGGCATCAAAAGCCTGGCAGTACCCTCTGGTCAGGAGCTAGCGATAGCCGAGGACATGAGGCGTAATCCCTCCGTAGAATATGCAGAGCTCGATTATCTGGCGTCAGTGGCCATAATTCCCAGCGATCCCCGTTGGAACAACCAATGGGCGCCGACCAAGATCGGAGCTCCGGCTGCCTGGGAGATAACTATGGGCAGTGAAGAAATCATCATCGCTGTTATAGACACCGGGGTTAAGCTGGATCACCCTGACTTGGCGGCCAAGATCTGGGCCAATCCTGGGGAGATACCAGCCAACGGCCTGGACGATGATCAGAATGGCAAAGTTGACGACGTCCATGGTTGGCATTTCTATCACCACTGTTCGAACTCTGATTGTCTCCCTGCCGAAGACAATGATCTCCAGGACGATAACGGCCATGGCACCCATGTGGCCGGCATCGCAGCAGCGGAAACGGATAATGAGATTGGCATAGCGGGTATCTCCTGGGGCGCTCAACTTATGCCCGTGAAGGTGTTGGACGAGTACGGCGATGGCTGGTACTCCGACGTCATCGCCGGCATTGTTTATGCCACCGATAACGGAGCTGACATCATCAATTTGAGCCTGGGGGGAGAAGAGCGCTCGGAGGCTCTGCAGGAAGCAGTGAACTATAGCCATGCCGAAGGCGTACTGCTGATAGCGGCGACGGGTAACACCGGCGGCTCGGTGTTCTATCCGGCTGCTGGTGACTATATGCTAGGTGTAGGCGCTACCGATGTGAATGATGTCCGACCAGGGTTCTCCAATTACGGGCCGGGGATAGATGTTGTCGCCCCTGGCGTTTCGATCTATAGCACCTGGCCGAGGCTAGATGGGTATTGGCATAAATCAGGCACCTCTATGGCTGCTCCCCATGTGGCTGGCCTGGCGGCTTTGATCTGGTCGGTCAGGCCGGATCTCTCCAACGACCGAGTGGCCTGGGTTATCTCCGAGACTGCTCGTGATCTGGGTGCACCAGGTTGGGATGAGTTTTATGGCTGGGGGCGGATAGATGCTCATCAAGCCCTTCTCAGCGCATCCCGATTCAAGCTTTATGTGCCCTTTCTTTCCCCACTACAAGGCTCTAAGTCTCAGCTTTTCCGTTAAATCTACCAGTCCGCTGTTCCATTTTGGCGAATCGGACGAGCTTGTGCTATAATATGTGTCATGTGAAACGTGCACCTGGCCAAGGCCACAGCGACCGCTGAGGTTGCTGGACCAGGGTCCAGCGGCAGCAGGTGGTAGTTACCACAAAGGTTAAAAAGGCATGACGGAGCGACTGTACTATCTGGATCCATATAGGCTGGAGTTCGAGACAAGCGTTGTAGAGCGGATAATCGTGGGCGCTAAGCCGGGGGTTATCTTGGAGAGCACCTGCTTCTATCCTGCTTCCGGCGGGCAGCCCCACGACGAGGGTAGCTTGAACGACGTGCCCGTGATCAATGTGTTTGAGCGGGAGGACAAGGCCATTGTCCACGTCCTGGCCACGGAACTCAGCGAGCACCTCGTCCACGGTGTGATTGACTGGGAGACAAGGTTCGACCACATGCAGCAGCACACCGGCCAGCATATCCTGTCCCAGGCCTTCCTTGAGATACTGAGGGCAGAGACCGTCGGCTTCCATTTGGGCAAGGAGGCTTCTACTATTGACGTGGATAAGGTTCCTCTGGCTGTTTCTCAGTTGGACAGGGTTGAGGATCGAACTAACGAGATCGTCTTCGCTAATCGCCCTGTGAAGACCTATTTGGCAACCGAAACGGAGCTGGCTGTCCTGCCTCTGCGAAAGTTGCCCACTGTGGAGATGCCCATCAGGATAGTCGAGGTGGAGGACTTCGACTACTCCTCCTGTGGCGGGACTCACTGCCGGAGAACAGGCGAGGTGGGCCTGATCAAGATCACCAGGGTCGAGCGGCGAGGCCAAGACACCCGCGTCGAGTTCCTGTGTGGAGGCAGGGCTCTAGCTGATTATCGGAGCAAGAACCGAACGGTGAATGATCTATCCAACCAGTTTAGCGTGGGGACCTGGGAGCTCGCCGAAGCGGTGGAAAGGCTGGCCGATGAGGCCAAAAGCAGCAAGAGGGAGTTGAACGCGGCCAAGAACCAGTTGCTGGACTACGAGGCTGCTGAGCTTTTGGCGGATTCGGAGCAGCACAGCGACATCCATGTCGTTAGAAAGATCTTTACTGATCGTAGGGGCGAAGATGTCAGGCGCTTAGCGCTGCGCCTGATGGAGTCAGAAGGGCGTGTAGCTCTTCTGGGGTTGGCCGGGGAGAAAGCTCAGCTTTTCTTTGCTTGCTCGGCTGATCTGCCCTACGACATGAACGACCTCCTCAAGAAAGCTTGTCGGGTTGTCGGCGGCGGAGGGGGTGGACAGCGCGACTTCGCCCAGGGCGGCGGCCCAGATGGTAGCAAGGTAGAGGAAGCTCTGGACATCGCGCGTGAGAGATTGCTGGACACAGGCCAGCAAGATGAGTAGAACAAGAAAGTGAGTGAGGTGGAAATCTAAATGCAGCAAATTGGACAAGGCATATATGCCAAAACCGCTTATCCAAGGTGCAATGTGGGCTTCGTGGTCACCGGCGAGGGTGTGATCTTGATCAATACCCCTTTGTCGCCTCTGGAAGCTCGTCAGTGGCGGGACGAGATCGCCGAGGTGACGGACCAAGAGATAATCTACATCATCAACACAGATTACCACCCCGAATGTGTCGTGGGAAACCACATTTTCGGAGCCCCGGTTATCGCTCACGAGTTGGCATGGAAGAAGATGAGGAGCTACGGAGATTCTTTCCGCCAGCGTCTCGTTGATTCCTTCAAGGATCAACCGAAGGTGGCCGCTGCGTTGAAACGCCTCAGAATCGTTACCCCTCAGATCACCCTCACCGATAGGATGGACTTGTATAAGGGTAACAAGGTGCTCAGACTGACCCACGTCGGAGGTCACACGCCAGCGAGCATCATCGTCCATGTTCCTGGCGATAGTGTTCTGTTCGCAGGTGATGTGGTGGTCAACGGCGTGCATCCTCTTATGGGGGAGGCCAACTCCAAGGAGTGGCTGGATGCCCTGACCTACATCCGGAGGCCATGGGTGAAAGCAGCGATCATTGTGCCCGGCGAGGGCGAGATATGTGATAGGGAGGCCACCAAGAAGCTATCCAATTACATTCGCCGATTGCGGGCCAGGATACGAGGGATGTATACGACGGGCCGCAGCAGAGCCCAAGCCGTAGCCTCGGTAGCTGAGATGATTGATTTCTTTCACGGAGCCGATGAGGAAGGAGGAGGAGACGCTAAGCAACGATTAAAGGCCAACGCGGAGAGGGTCTATGAAGAAGTGAAAGCCAGTGCGCAGAGGTGAACAACGGACTAAGGGATTCAACAGGCTCTACTCGCTTGCCCCTGTTTGAGTATTTGGTGTTTTGCCAGAGGTTTCAATTCGGGTACTGTACCTTAACACTGCGGATAAGTCGATGTAGACATATGGTGGCACAGA
>CAYMKL010000133.1:0-18190 GCA_964390805.1 uncultured Anaerolineae bacterium
CCTATTAACTTACAGACGGATACTTGACTTATTCTCTATAGTATGCTTCGCAAGGCTGAACTTGCAAATTTGCTCTGCTGGCAGTATAATATTCATTGAAATCAGGGGGAAGTGTCGGAATTGGCAGACGAGCGTGATTTAGGATCACGTGGGCCTAGCCCGTGAGAGTTCAAATCTCTCCTTCCCCACCAACACATCAACTAGCAGGTCGAGCGGAAGTGGCTCAGTGGTAGAGCATCTCCTTGCCAAGGAGAAAGTCACGGGTTCGAATCCCGTCTTCCGCTCCATTCTTTGGACGGTTGTCAAGTCGAAGGTTTTGGGGATGGTTGATGATGCAGGCGGCGGAAGGCAGCGGGTCGCAGTAGCCATGAGCGGTGGCGTGGATAGCTCCACCGCGGCGGCTCTTCTGGTGGAGCGGGGCTACGACGTGATCGGCGTCATGATGCGCCTCTGGGCTGAGGAGGGCCAGGGCGGCTCAACCAACCGCTGTTGCTCCCCCGAAGCCATAGAAGACGCCCGCCGCGTCTGCAATGGCCTAGACATCCCCTTCTACTTGATCAACTACGAGCGGGAATTCAAGAAGGAAGTCGTTGGCCTCTTCATCGCGGAGTACGCTCGTGGGCGCACCCCAAACCCCTGTCTGGCTTGCAACCGCCGCATCAAGTTCGATCTCCTGCTCCGTCGAGCCCTGGCTATGGATGCCCAATATCTGGCCACGGGGCATTACGCCAGAGTGCGGCAGGTAAATGGTAGCTATCAGCTTCTCAAGGGCTGCGATGGGGAGAAAGATCAGTCCTACGTGCTCTACATGCTGGGGCAGAAGGAGCTCCAGCATCTCCTCTTGCCACTGGGCGATTACACCAAGCAGCGGGTACGGGCTATGGCTCGTCAGCGGGATCTTCCCGTAGCTGAAAAGGCGGAGAGCCAGGACCTTTGTTTCCTGTCGGATAACGATTACCGCCGTTTTCTGCAAGCCCAGGCGCCGGAGAGCATTCAGCCCGGTCCCATCTTGGACACGGCGGGGCATACCATTGGTCAGCACAAGGGCCTGCCCTTCTACACCATCGGCCAGCGGGAGGGCCTGGGTATCGCTGCTCCGGAGGCCCTCTACGTCATGCAGATTGACGTGGCTCGCAACGCGCTGGTGGTGGGCGCCAAGGCGGAGTTGGGGCAGCGGGAGCTGGTGGCAACAGAGATCAATTACGTCTCTGGGCAGATTCCTCAGGAGCCTCTGGAGATCACGGCCAAGATCCGCTATAGGGCTGTCGAGGCCGAAGCCCTCCTCATCCCGCTCGGAGATGGCCGGTCGCGGGTGACCTTCGCCCGGCCACAGCGGGACATCACACCGGGGCAGGGCGTCGTCTTTTATCAAGGCGAAGTCGTAGTCGGTGGGGGGATAATCAGCTAAAATGCAGATACTTTTCTCGCCTCCTTTGATCTTATCACTAATCATTGCCAGTGCCTACGCTGCCTTTTTCAACCTGTGGCAGGGAGGGAATGCCAGGGACTTGCTGATCTATCTGGCGGCTTGCTGGCTTGGCTTTGCGATCGGGGAGCTTGTAGGAGACTTCGTGGGATTGGACATCCTGATGATTGGGCAGATCCATGTCTTGGAGGGAACCGTTGGGTGTTTGGGTCTCCTGTTCCTGGCCAAGTGGCTAAAGCCATGATAGCTTTTTTGATCGCGCTTTGACTATCTGGTGGACGTGTGATATAATGATGCACAATCCAGCGTTGAAGGAGAGAGCAGCGTGAAAGAGTCCGAGAAGAAGAACTTCCAGATAGCCCTTATCGGTATCCTGGTGGTCGTAATAGTGCTGTTGGTCGTGATGTGTTATTTACTCTTCAAGCACGACGAAGCAACGGCCATCATTCGAGACATCTCCGTTATCATCCTCGCCCTTGAGTCCATCGTGATGCTGCTGCTCTTGATTGTGGTCATCGGCATGCTATGGTGGCTGATCCAGACCCTGGAGAAAAAGATAACGCCGATTCTCGATACCACGAACGAGACCGTCAACAACGTGAGCGAGACGGTCAACACCGTGCGGGGGACGGCCACTTTTATGAGCGACACCGTGGTCTCGCCGGTAATCAAGGTGGTCAGTTATGCGTCTGGGGTGAAGAGGGCGATAAAAACGCTGACCAAATGGCGAAGCATGCGCAGTGACTAGGAGGCGCAAAATTCTTTAAGACAGGAGGGATTGACAATGGCTAACGACAATGGGAGTGGCTGGTTTGTAGCGGGATTCATCCTCGGCGGGTTGGTGGGGTTCGCGGCAGGCTTGCTCATGGCCCCTCAAGCCGGCGAGGAGACTCAGGCGCAGATCAGGGAGAAGGGCATCGAGCTCAAAGGCAGGGCCGAGGAACTGGCCGAAGAGCTTCGGGAGAAGAGCCAGGTTCTCCTGGAGGAGCAGAAGGTGCGAATTGAGGAGGCCGTCGCCGAAGGCAAGGAGGCAATGGCCGAGAAAAGAGAGGAGATGATGGCCAAGCTGGAGGAGGAGAGGGGCAAGGTTAAGGTTGAGGTTAAGGCTGAAGCTGAGGCCGAGAGCTAATGGCCTAGTCCTCTCGACAATTTACCATCTTTTCAATCAATGGTCTCCCCCTTGGGTGTCGCTGAACCTTGCCGGGTTGTTGAAAGGGCAAAGGGCGCTAAAAGCACCCTGAAGATGAGCGCCCTTCAGGGTGCTTTGCTCTTTCAGCCATTTGGGTGAGAGCTTTGACTGAGCAGCGCGACTGGCTCGCCGAACTCTCATTGGAAACGGCAACTGTCGAAAGCGCGACGCAGATTTGCCAGGCAAATGCTGTTGGATGGACGCGGCAAAGAGCCATTGCGCTATGAACGCGAATGTAACTGGAAGACATGGTGAAGCACTGCTGAGCAAGTTTGTCATTTGTGTCAGCAACAACAACCCAGAATCGCTGATTGTCGGTAGGGTATATCGCACATTGCCAGATGAAGACGCGGCCAAACGTGACCTAATCCGTGTCATTGATGAGAGATATGGCGAACCTGGCTCAGAAGACGGCTATCTCTATCCGACATCAATGTTTGTACCTATCGAGTTGCCAAGAGTGGCTGAGCGGATGCTGGTGTCAGCCGGCGCCTGGGCGCAGCAACCCGCCTAATATGCGTTCTGCCACGGCATCCACTCGATGCAAGTACGAGGGGCGGGTAGAAGCATGGCAAGCTGTCACAGACCCCCTGCTTCGCAGGGGGCTTGAAGTCAGCCGCTTGCCTGGGTAGTTCGACAATGTTAAGTTTAGACCTCCGAGGTCTCCAATGGGTGATTGCACCCGTCGAAATGCCTGCAAAAGCTACGATTTCGCCATCCTAGAGCTGTTTCACAGACCTCGGAGGTCTGACGCAGGCGAAGTTAACATTGTCAAGGTAGTTGCGTCAACAGATGAGAAAAGAAGATTTCCAAATCGGCATGGAATTCTATACCGCCTCTGGGAAGTGGCGCTGCACTGACATTGGTACACGAGTCATCGTGGCAATTAAGCTCGACCGAGAGGATTCCCGAAACTATAGTGGCCCGCCCTATTCGATAGTAGAACACGTGTTTGACGAATACGACTGGGGTGGATGCAGTCTTGACCCAAAGGAGTTTGAATAAGCTATAAGGTGAAGGGTTAACATTGGGCTGCTGTCGGCACAGTGGCAACGCTCAAGAGAGAGACCATCAAAGGGGTATTGTATGCCTATACCAGCAGAAGTTAAACCGCTCGACAACTACCAGCTCTGGGTCAAATTTTCCGACGGCGTTGAGGGCATCGCGGATTTGTCTGAATTTGCCGGTAAGGGTGTTTTCGCACTCTGGAACGACTATCGAGAATTTCAAAGGGTCCATATTGGGCCAGGGGGCGAAATCGCATGGACTGACCAGATTGACATGTGTCCAGATGCGATTTACCTGAGGACCACCGGAAAGAGGCCGGAGGAGTTGTTCCCGAAGTTGCAAGGTAGGAAGGTCAGTAGAGAAATCTGTTCTGTTCGTAGAGGCGGCGGCCTAACAAGTTGAGCCATCCTGGAAACAGGATGGCTCTTTGTGTTTTTTGCCTAATGACCCTTGTCAGGCAGTCTCGCTATCAGAAAGCTTTCCCCTTTGCTCACCCCGACGACAGGACTTTGATGACTCTAGGCAGCACGGGCAGGAGATCGCCAGCCACCATGCCCGCCCCCCCCAGCTCCTTTCGCACTAGCTCCCCCGCCAGCCCATGAACGTAAGCCCCGACCAGGGCGGCATCGAAGGGTGCCAGGCCCTGGGCCAGGAAGCCGACGATGGCTCCCGCTAACACGTCACCGCTGCCCGCCGTGGCCAGGCCTGGGTTGGCGAAGGGATTGATGACCACTCTTCCATCAGGGTCGGCGATAACGGTGTAAGCTCCTTTGAGAATCACAACCTGACGCCACTTCTCAGCCATCTGCTGCGCCACCTCCAGCCTGTCGGCCTCGATTTCGCGTACCGTGAGCCCGGTCAGCCGGGACATCTCGCCAGGGTGGGGGGTGAGGATGCTCAGCCCTTTTAGCTGTTCCCACCAGTTGGGGGTATCGGCCAGGGCGTTCAGGCCATCGGCATCTATGACCAGCGGCGGCAGCGAGAGTTCCCCCATCTTGGCCTCCTCGCTGGTCAGGAAACCGATGCGGCCTCTTTTGCCTGGTTCCACGTTCAGCAATTGCTGCACGAACTGCACTGTCTCCTTCTCGTGGCCCAGGCCCGGCCCCAGGAGGAGGGCATCGTAATCCTGGATCGCCTCGCCCAATACTTTGATGGCATCGGGGACGAGGACGCCCAAAGTCTGGGGCAGGAGGAGGAAGGTGACCTCGCTGAGCTTGGAGGCCAGGATGGGATGGATGCTCTCCGCCAGGGCCAAAGTGACCAGGCCAGTTCCCACCCGCGTGGCCGCAGCGCTGGCCAGGTACGCCGCTCCAGTGTAGTTGACTGAGCCAGCCACCACCAGGGCCTTGCCGAAGGTGCCCTTGTGAGCTCCCAAGGGACGCGGGGGGAGGAGCTCTCTCACCATTTCGGGCGTTGCCAGATCTACCTGGACATCGTCGGCCAAATGTGGCGGTATCTCGATGTCGGCGACGATCAACTGGCCCACGTATTCAGCGCCGGGAAAGAGGAACTGGCCTCGCTTGGGGAAGCCGAATGTTACCGTCAGGTCAGCGGGGACGGCCGCTGGATCTATGGCTCCCGTGTCGCAATCGAGCCCCGTGGGGACGTCCACGGCGACAAGAATAGGGAAAGAGGGCAAGGCAACGAATGGGGGAAGTGAGGGCGAGAAAAGGGCCTCTTTCCTCTTGGTTTCTCTTCTTCTCCTGATTTCCTCACTGACTACAGTCAATATCTCTCTGAGCGATCCTCTTAGCGGCAGAGTAACGCCTGTGCCCAGGAGGGCATCAATGATCACGTCGGACTCGCACAAAAGGCGGCGCACGGTGGCGAAGCCATCGTCTCCTTCGGCCCAGAGGGTGGGAATGTCCCTTTCGGTTGCCAGGCGAAAGTTCTCGTCGTCCTCGCTGCGACGCTTCCAGATATAGAAGGTAACATGAACGCCAGCATCGTGCAGATATCGGCCGGCCACCAACCCGTCACCCCCATTGTTGCCCGGACCAACCAGCACCAGTATCCGTTTATCCGCTACCCCCATCCGTTGACAGGCTTCCGCGACAGCTCGCCCGGCGTTTTCCATCATCGTGTCGTAAGATAGCCCTCCCGCATCGGTTTCCTTCTCGATACAGCGCATCTCCTCTGTCGTCACTACTTTCATGTTCCTCAGTCCTTTCTTCTGTGTAGTTGAATCTCTGCCTGAGAAGTATAGCACAGGAAGCTGTTCGAGGCAACAAACACGGCACTGAACCGCCGTGCTGAGAGGGCCAGGCCCCTCGCGGGGTCGAAATCCAGCCCGCAGGGCTTCGTTCTTTTAGCGCGGGATCTTTAGCCCAGCGCTTGCTTGACATCAAACCCACCTTGTGCTATTCTTTACACGGTGAAATAGAGCCTGGCCTCCAAATACCCCGGAGCGAGCAGTCATGGACATTGTTAGCGTCTACGTGCATATCCCTTTCTGCCGATCAAAATGCGCTTACTGCGACTTTGACTCCTACGCTGGATTGGAATACCTCTTCGAGCCTTATGCGAAGGCCCTGGTCAGGGAAATCGAACTGACTGGCAAAGGGCCATCCTTACAGGCTAAAACGGTCTATCTCGGGGGCGGGACGCCGACGGTGTTGCCCGTCTCGCTCTTGGAGGAGGTGCTGTCGGTCCTTGGCCGGAGCTTTCCAGTGGCCAAGGACGTCGAGATCACCCTCGAGGCCAACCCGGGCACTGTAGACGGCGACTACCTGGCCGGCCTGCTGAACCTGGGAGTCAACCGCCTCAGCCTGGGCGTCCAGAGCCTCGACGACGGGCTGTTGCGCCTCCTGGGGCGCATCCACACCGCTGCCGGGGCGGTCGAGTCCTACAACCTGGCTCGCCAGGCTGGCTTTGCCAACATCAACCTCGACCTCATCTATGGCGTCCCCCATCAGACTCTTGAGCAGTGGCAAAGCGCCCTTCGAGGGGCGATCAACTTGCAGCCCGATCACCTCTCCCTCTACGCCCTGACCCTGGAGGGGCACACCCCTTTGGCGCAGCAAGTGGCTCGTGGCGAGATGCCCTCTCTCGACGACGACCTGGCTGCTGACATGTATGTGTTGGCCGAGGAGATGCTCGCCAAGGCAGGCTACATCCACTACGAGATCTCCAACTGGGCCGGTCAAATCGAAAATCGCAAATCGCAAATCGGCAATCACAAATGTCGGCACAACCTGAGCTATTGGCGCAACCAGCCGTACCTCGGCTTCGGGGCGGGAGCACACTCTTACTTCGGCGGTCAGCGGTGGCACAATTTCCTTTCGCCCGCGAAATACGCCGTCCAACTCAACGTGGGGATGGGAGCCTGTGCTCACTTGGAGGACATAGATCGGGCCACTGAGGTAGCGGAGACGATGATCTTGGGGTTGAGGTTGATAGAGGAGGGTGTAAGCTTTGACGGGTTCGCCAGGCGATTTGGTGAACGGCTGGAGAGCGTGTACGAGAGCGAACTAGGCGAGCTGGAGGCGCTCGGGTTGCTTGAGGTTACGACCGAGAGGGTGCGGCTTACACCGCGAGGGAGGTTGCTTGGAAACGAGGTTTTCGAGAGGTTCTTGCCTCAAAGCTCCGCAGAGGAGGCGGGGTATCTATGAAACCAAAAGGGAGGTCAACATGGAGAAGATAGCCGTGATCGGTTCGGGAACGATGGGCAGCGGCGTGGGCTACGTTACTGCCCTGGCCGGATTCGAGACCAGGCTCTACGACGTCAGCCCGGAGGCTCTGGCAAAGACTGAGGCGTATCACAAGGGTCTGATTTCCAGATCGCTGGCCAAGGGGAGGATCACTGAAGAGGCAGCCAGTTCTTTTAGGGGGAGGGTGAGTTATCCCGATGAACTGAGCCAGGCCCTGGCCGGGGCTGACATCGTGATCGAGGCCGTTCTTGAGGACATTGAACTCAAGAAGGACTTTTTACGCCAGGCTGAGGCCTTGGTCTCCGAAGACACCATCCTGGGCAGCAACACCAGCTCCTTGCCCATCACCCAGATGGCCAGCGCCGTTGAATCGAGGGGGCGCGTCATCGGCATCCATTTCTTCAATCCGGCGCCAGTGATGAAGCTGGTGGAGATTGTCGTCGGTATGGAAACCGCGCCTGAGGTGGTGGACAGGGTCATAGATTTCGTGCGCAGGCTGGGGAAGGAAGAGGTGGTGGTGAACGACTTCCCTGGCTTTGTGACCACCAGGGTGGGGCTGATGCTCATCTCCGAGGCCATCTTTGCCTTGCAGGAGGGGGTGGCGGAAAAAGAAGCTTTGGACAAGGCCATCAAGTTAGGCTACAATCACCCCATGGGCCCGCTGGCCCTGGCCGATCTCGTCGGGCTGGACATCGTCTACCACGTGCTGGAGGCGCTGCATGAGAACTACAAGGATCCCCGCTACCGCTCACCGATCCTTCTGAAAAAGATGGTCGAAGCGGGGAGGCTGGGAAGAAAGACGGGCCGGGGTTTCTACGAATATGAATGATGTCATTGCGATGTAGCGAAGCAATCTCCCGCCTGCGATTGCAGACAATGGTGGGGATTGCTTCCCTTCGGCAAGCTCAGGACAGGCGTCACTTCGTTCCTCGCAATGACGCAGTGTGTAGCTACCATGAAGGGAGGCCGATATGGCTTACGAAGACATCACCTACGAGAAGCGGGACGGTGTTGCTACTATCACCATCAATCGCCCCCAGGCATTGAACGCTTTTCGCACCCAGACCGTGCTGGAGATGACCGAGGCGGTGCTCGATGCCGCTCAAGATAGCTCCATCGGGGCCATCGTGATCACCGGCGCGGGCGAGAGGGCCTTCTGCGTGGGCGGGGACATCAAGGAGATGGGGGATTTGACCCCTGAGTCGGGGCGACTTTTTGTCACCCGATTCGCCGGGCTTCTGTGGCAGATCAGGCGAGCGCCAAAGCCAGTGATCGCTGCCGTCAGGGGCTTTTGCCTGGGCGGGGGGAACGAGATCAACGTGACCTGCGATCTGACCATCGCCACAGAAGGCTCGGTCTTCGGCCAGGTGGGGCCTACCGTAGGCAGCGCGCCGGTCATCGGATCCTCTCAGTTCTTGACCAGGAGCGTCGGCGAGAAGAGATCTCGGGAGATCATCTTTCTCTGCCAGCGGTACTCGGCCAAAGAGGCAGAAAGCTTCGGCTGGGTGAACAAGGTCGTCCCCAAGGAGGGGTTTGAGGAAGAGCTCAGGGCCTGGGCCGATAGGATCCTGGAACTAAGCCCCCAGGCTCTGAGGGTGTCCAAAGTCTCACTGAATTACGAATCCGACCAGCTCTACGGCTCCTTCAGCAGCTCCATCGAGATGATCTCCGCCCTCTACGGCACCGAGGAGTTTCGGGAGGGGATGACTGCCTTTCTGGAGAGTAGGAAGCCCGATTTTAAGCGGTTTAGGAAGTAGCGAGGCCAAGGGCCCAACTCGTTCTTGACGTCGGTCGCTGGGGGGTGTATAATGGGGGCAACCTGGGCAGTTATTGACGATTGGATTGACGTTGGGCCGATGGGGCCTGTCTGTGTATCTGTTGGCCCGTCGGTGGATCCCAAAACTGGGCAGCGACGCGCTCTTTGAGATGTTCTGACTTTTGGGGAGGAGGATTGGAGTTGATTGACATCACCATACCACGCGAGTGCATCTATCAGGAGTTTGAGGGGCAACCAGGCCCCTGCCCCCGGTGCGGCGGCTCTTTGCAGCAGAGCAGGCAGACCTACCTGGTCACTACCCAGCACGGGGAAGAAGCGGCTGATAACTTTATGATCGGCGGGGATATGGGGTGGTTCTGTGCCCGCTGTCCTGCCGTGGTCATGAACCCGGAAGAGGTGACCAAATACCTTGCGCATCGCCTGCCTCACTGGGACGTCGGCGAGGAGTTTGTCGTAGTGGGTATAGTTGACCTAGATGCCGTTCCCAAGGAGAAGCACCACTTGCCGCTAGGGGGCGATGACAACCCCATCCCTCTGGTGGAATTCACCAATACCTCTCGCGACGAGGAGCAACCACCATTGGTGGTGCAATCCGGTATGGATCGGAAAGACCCTAGCTTGCCCTTTGAAGAACGCTACCAGGACGTTCTGCAAAACATTGAGTTCGGCATCGTCCGGGTCTACCAGCACCATCCTGAGATGACTGACTGGGAGGCCCTGACTGCCATTGAGGCCCTGCTCCGCACATATCGAGCCAGGGCAAAGGGCCGCCAGGCTACGCCGCCATCCCTGGAACCCCTGGCCGAAGAGGTCTATGATTTTGTCGAAACAATGTGCGAGTGGCGGCTGGGGCGAGAGAGGCCATTCACGAGGAAGGATGGTGAACCGGTGGAGATGCCTGTGGAACCCATCACCCTGGATGAGCTCATGGCCTGCCTGAAGCGCGTCCGCAAGTCCATCAATCGCTGGCACCGAAGAGGTGGTCGGCAGGGGTACCTCACCTTCGTCAGCCAGTTTGTCCGCTGAAGAACAGTGGACCGGCAGGATTTACGGATCAGTTGCGCGTTTGTCCGGGCCATGCGGCATGCCCCATCATCCGCAAATCCTGCCCATCCATGTTCTGGGCCTAGTACGTCCTCTCAACCAGAAAGGCGGCCAGTTCCCTCAGATCGTCCTGGGCCTCGTTTTCCACACCCGTGGCGTCGAGTTCAGCCAGGGCTTGCTGGTAGTAGTCGTTGGCCATGTCCTCCGCGTAGCGGCGCGCTCCCAAGTACTCCAGGATCTTTAGCGCGGCTTCCACGGCTCCCTCGTCAATGATCTCCCGCTGGTAAATCTCCATCAGGCCTTTGCCCCCAACTTTCTGTTCCTCCTCAAAGGCCCGCACGATGGGCAGCGTCTTCTTGCGCTGCCGGATGTCGTCGGCAGCCGGTTTGCCCGTCGCCTGGGGATCGCCCCAGATGCCCAGGATGTCGTCCACGATCTGGAAGGCCAGGCCCAGGTTCTGGCCGAAACGACGATAGCAAGCGATGGATTCAGGGTCGCTCCCAGCAACGACCGCCCCCAGTTGCGCAGCGGCACTGAACAGGGCGGCCGTCTTGCCCCGGATCATGGAGAGGTATTGCTCCACGTCAACGTCCAGGCGGGTCTCGAAGCTCAGGTCCAGGTATTGGCCTTCGGTGAGTGCCAGGCAGGCCTGGTCGAGGATCTCCAGGGCGGTGAGCACTCGCTGGGGAGGCACCCCTCTATCGGCCAGGCGTTGCATGATCAGATGGGCCAGGACGAACAGGCCGTCGCCCACGTTGATGGCCTGGGGCACGCCCCAGATTTTCCATACGGTGGGGCGGCCCCGCCGCAGGTGACTCTTGTCTTCGATGTCGTCGTGGACAAGGGAGAAGTTATGCACCAGCTCGATGGCTGCAGCAGCCTGCACGGCTTGGTCGGGATCGCCGCCGGTGGCCTGGCAGGTCAACAGGCAGAGAATGGGCCGCACGTGTTTGCCTCCGCCCCCCGTGGCGGGGGCAAAGCTCTCATCAATCCAGCCCAGGTGATATTGCATTATGCTATAAAAGGACGGCAGGCGGTGAGGGGAGAGATCGAGGGTCTTGCGCAGTTCTGTTTCGATGAGGGGCAAGTATCTCTCAAAGGTGTTTTTCAGACTCATGGTGGGTTGCTCCTGGTTGGATGGAGAAACCAGGTTTCTTTGCCTATCTGGGCATGCAGATCGTTGCTTGTGGGCTCTAGGGGCTGCTAAACAGTGTCTCATCAGCCTGAAAACTTGGTTTCTGCAGAGGCGTGTTCTTGAGCTCCTGGAGGTTTCCGGCGCCGACGCAGAACATGGCCGTGCGCAGTTCCCCCAGTATCTCCTCAATCTTTTCGCCCACTGCTTCGGGTGAGATGGTGGCTGGTTGCAGGAAAGGTGTGGCCAGGGCTGCGACTTCGGCGCCCAGGGCGATGGCTTTGGCGGTCTCCACCCCGGTGCGGATGCCCCCACTGGCGATCAAGGTCACTCCAGGGGCGCCTCGTCGAGCCATCTGGATGGATTCGGCGGTGGGGATGCCCCAATCGGCGAAGGCGGCGGCGATGCGTCGAGAGCTCTCGCTATCAGCCCGGTGCATCTCCACCTCGCTCCAGGAGGTGCCTCCAGCTCCAGCTACGTCTATAGCGGCCACGCCGCAGTCCGCAAGCTTCCGAGCTACATCCTCGGAGATGCCCCAGCCCACCTCTTTGACGATCACAGGCACAGATAGCCCACGGCAGACCTCCTCGATCTTGGCCAACAGCCCTGAGAAGTTGGTATTGCCCTCTGGCTGGAGAGCCTCCTGTAGCGGGTTCAGGTGTAGAATCAGACCATCGGCTTCGATCATCTCCACAGCTCGCTGGCAGTGCACGACACTGTAGCCATAGTTCAACTGCACAGCGCCCAGGTTAGCCAGGAGCAGGATGTCGGGAGCCCTGTCTCGCACCTGGTAGGTGTGAGACAGACTTGGCTCTTCCAGGGCGGTTCGCTGCGAACCGACGCCCATGCCCAGACCATGAGTTTGCGCTGCCATCGCCAGGTTTTTGTTGACTATCTCAGCTTCCTCAGTGCCGCCAGTCATGGAAGAGATGATCACAGGCGCGCTCAGGTGCTTGCCCAGCAAGTTAGTAGAAAGGTCAATGTGGTCACGGTTTATCTCCGGCAGGGCCTGATGAACGAAGTGGTATCTTTCCAGGCCTGTGGTCAGATTGCGGAAGCGCACGTCCTCTTTCAGCAAGATGCGCAGGTGCTCCGATTTACGTTGGTTGTGCATGGGCTGAAACCTCCGTAACTTTTCGCCGCCGATGGTGTTCAAATGAATAGGCCATCTACGCAATATTACCAGCGGTGGCGATTCTTGTCAAATGGGTTTTTGACTATATCGGCCAAGGCTGGTAAAATAGGGCCAATATACAATCATTGAGGAGGTGAAAGAATGTCGGTATTCGAGGATATCAAGGCCGTCATCGTCGAGGTGCTGGGCGTTGATGCGGAGAAGGTCACTCTTGAGGCCAGCTTTCAAGAGGATCTGGAGGCTGATTCCCTCGACTTGGTGGAGCTGATCATGGCCTTCGAGGACAAGTTCGGCGCAGAGATTCCTGACGAGGATGCTCAGCAGATCACCACGGTTGGGGCAGCAGTGGCCTACGTCAAGCAGCGCATGGCCGAATAACGGGCCTGCGGGTGCCAAAAGGCCAAGATGGGCTAATGTAGGGGCAATTGGCCGTTTGCCTCAAATTGAGTGCGCCTGGGCGCACTTGAGTTCGCTGCATGGGGATGAGAATCCCCATGTTTTCTTCTCTGCCAATCCCACAACTTAATGGGATTTTGTACCTGAAAGGAGTCGTTCCATGACACACAGACATCTCACGCGTCGTCAGTTCCTAAGGGCTATAGCCAGTGCCTCCAGTCTCCTCGTGGCTGGCGGACTCCCCAGCGCGGGCAGGACGGCCATTTCTTTCTCTCAGTCGCCCATCTATCGCGTGGATAATTGCCCCATGCCCACCTGGCTCCCGGCTGATGACCCCGCCGCTGATCCCACTGCCCGGCACGCCGGGGTGGATGCTCTGATTGAGCTCATGGGCCGCGTTGGACTCAAGTTCCACCGCAGTGAGGTGCAGCGAGTGGACTCCGGGCCGGATGGCATCGTCGGCGCTGACGACGTGGTTCTGATCAAAGTCAACGCCCAGTGGGAGTGTCGAGGCATGACCAACACCGATGTGGTCCGGGGAGTGATCCGGCGAATACTGGATCATCCGGACGGGTTCACGGGTGAGGTTGTCATCGTCGAGCAGGCCCAGGGGGCCGACTATCTGACCAACCCGACGAACAACAACGATGACATGCCCGACCACACTCAGTCACACCAGGACGTGGCGGCGCTGTTCGCCGGCTCTGGACACCGGGTGAGCATCTACCGCTGGTACACCATCATGGCGACCGTGGTGGGCGAGTACGACACTGGTGATGAAGCCGATGGCTACGTGTGTATGAGCGGAACCGATAACCTGAGCCATCCCCTGCAGTTCCCGATGAACTACCCCAAGTTCACCACTGTCTTCGGCACTCCGATCAGCCTCAGGCACGGGGTGTGGGATGGGAGCCAGAATTATGATGAGAGCCGACTGAAGCTCATCAACGTCCCTGTCCTGAAGCACCATAGCGGGTTCGGCTACACCGGCGCTGTCAAACACCACATCGGCGTGATGTCGCGATTCGCCAACAATGGTGGGGATAGCTCGAGCTGGCACCAAAACTGCTATGCAGACTGGAACGGGATGCCGGCCGGGCTCCTGGGCCGGCTCATTGCCGTCGTCCGCCCTGCCGACCTGCACCTGATGGACGCCATCTACGTCGGTCTCACCGGCCCTGGCAGCGGTTGGAACGCCAGTCACCAGAACAGCCTCCTCGCCAGCCTCGACCCTGTGGCGTTGGACTATCACTGCGGCAAGCACGTCCTCTACCCGCTCAATACCAATCCGGCATCGCACCCCGACAACGCTAACACCTTTCGCAACTACATGCTGGCCACCCGCGACCGTCTGATAGAGTACGGCTACGACGTCCACTTTGACGAGAGCGGGTATCGCCTGGTGCAGGCCGACGCCGCTGCCATCCTGGGCGACCTGGACGGGAGTGGCTGGGTGGACTTTCCGGACGTTGCCGACATGGCCGCCCATTGGCGCGGCGAGCCAGACGTGCTCCACGACCTGAACGGCGACGGCGTGGTGACCGTGGCGGATATCATGAGGCTGATACAGTGGTTGGGGCGAGAGATTGGCGGATAGTTGAAAGGGAGGTGATGAGGTCGGAGAGATGAAAGCTTGTACCAGCATGGAGGGCAAGCCATGCCCTCGGCCATCAGAGATTAGCAAATCAAGAAAGGAGAACCCAAAATGAAAACCAGAACCATTGTGATCCTATTGGCAACAGTCTCGGTCTTGGTCCTGCTTTGGGCGGCAGGCGGGGCGATTGCCAGTCCGCCGAGGGATGAGCCAGGTGGAGAGAAGGTGAGTGTTGCTGGAACCGTAGCTAGCAAGTTCAGCTACCAGGGGCGGGTGACCGGCGCCGGCGGCAATCCCCTGGACGGCGTCTACGCCATGCAGTTCCGGCTTTACGATGCCGAAACTGAGGGCACCATGCTGTGGGACAGCGGAGCCCAGGACATGACCGTGGACGACGGCCTGTTCAGCGTCGAGCTGGCCGCTGACCATTCCGTGTTCAACGGCCAGGCCGTGTGGCTGGAGGTGACCGTAGCAGGGGAGGCCCTGCCCCGCCAGGAGATCCTGCCCGTGCCCTATGCGCTGAGCCTGGTCTCCGGCACGGCCATCAGGGGCACTGGCCCGGACGCTGTCCTGACGGTGACCAACCCCGACGGTCCGGCCATTGTCGCCATGGGCGGGGAGACTGCCGCAGGCCGGAGCCGCGGCGGAAGCGGCCCAGACCCAACCAGGGCACTTGCGAACGATGGCCTCTATGCCGGATGGGCCCTCAGCCCTGGTTTCGGGGTCCCAGCCCCTTCTTTCGTCCCCGGCGAGCACTCCGTTGAGATCGACAGATTTGGAATAAGGACCTACTATAATGGAGGGCTCACGTCGCGTATCCACAGGGATGGCGATGCTTTCTTCAAGGGGAGTCTGAAAGCTGCCGATGGGAAGATCTGGACAGACTACAAGGGCGAGATCTATGCCAGAAGCCTTCATATCGAAGACGCGCAGGGCAACGTCATCACTTCGTTCGATGAGAATGGTTCAACCCACGAGAAACTGGAGACCTTCAAAGGAGGCCTTCGTTTCACAGACGCGTCGGGTGTCACTACCTTGGGCGATGCGACCTTCCGCAGTGTGACCGTTCCCGACGGGAGCGGCGGACGGTTTGAAGCAAGTTATGCGGGACTCGACTTTGTGGATTCTCTTGGCGTCTCGTATGCCTCTTGGGCTAGTGTGACTGGTAATTTCTTTACGCCAGGCAGTCTCACGGCCTTAGGGCCCAAGACCGCTGTCGTGTCCACCGATAGCTACGGGCGACGCAAACTCTACGCGGACGAATCCGCTGAAGTCTACTTCTTCGACCGCGGGCAGGGACAATTGGTAAATGGCCAGGTCACCATCGAACTCGATCCCGTGTTCCTGGAAACCGTGACCATTGACGACGGCCACCCCATGCTGGTGCAGGTCACCCTCGCCGCTGACTGCAACGGCGTCTTTGTCGCAGATCAAACGGCCACTAGCTTCACGGTCAAGGAGCTAATGGGCGGCACATCCAACGCCACCTTTGACTGGGAGGTAGCCGCCAAGCGCAAGGGCTACGAGGATGAGCGATTGGAGCCATTCGCACCGGAGACGCCATAGGAGGCCATCATGAGCAAGCGAACGATGTGGACTGCACTGGCCGCTCTGGCGTGCCTGTTACTGGTGGCTGGCGGTGTGCTGGCCCTGTCCTCAGACAGCCACGCCATCAAGTGGCACGTCATCGGCGGCGGAGGCGGCGCTGTACAGTCGTCCAACTACGGGGTCAACACGACCATCGGCCAGCCGCTCGTCGGGTTCAAAGCCAGCACCAACTACCGACTGGGCTCGGGCTACTGGTACGGAGCGGTGGGAGCGGCCACTCCCACAACACCAACAGCCACGCCTACGGCGACAGCGACAGCGACAGGGACAGTAGTCGTCACAATCACGCCCACCAGCACGGCGACGCCTACAGCTACACCGACGGGCACGGTCATGCCTCCGGCTCATCTGATCTATCTGCCCATCGTCCTGAAGAGCTATCCATAAACGCAGCGCAGCCGCAACCAGACTCCTGTGTGTCATTGCGAGGAAGCGGAGCGGCGCCTGTCCTGAGCTTGTCGAAGGGAAGCAATCCCCTCCCTTGTGGGCTGGAGATTGCTTCGCTCCCGGCGGTCGCTCGCAATGACGTGCCTCAGGAGGGGAGGGAGGCAAGTGATAAAAGTCAAAGTTGATCGCTGCGGCTACTGCGGCGCTTGTGTTGGGGTTTGTCCTGTTGGGGCCATCGAGCTGGCGGAGACGCGCCTGCTCATCAACGAGGCGTGTTTTGACTGCGGGCTGTGTCTGGCTGCCTGCCCAGTCGGGGCTTTGAAGGCGGCGGGCTACACTGAGACCGAGGCGGTTCCTCTCCGGCAGCGCTACGATGTGGTGGTCGTGGGGGCGGGGCCAGGCGGATCGGTGTCGGCGCGGATGGAGCTGGCGCTGACTTAGCTCACGATCTTGACGGTTGCGCGGTCAGAGGGTGCTGATCGCATCACCGCGTATAGAAAGAGAATGGAGGAATGAATGATGAAACACAAAACCTCAAATCGGATGCTGTTCAGACGCACGTTTTGTGCAGTGCTCGTGGTCCTGACCCTGGTGAGAGGCAGCACCTTCTCGCAGGTCGTCAGGGCTGGGCCTGTCGGGGCTGCCGCTGCCCAACTCCCCGACTGGACCATCCAGCCCACGCCCTTCACTGAGGGCTACCTCAGCGACGTCTGCTTCATGGACGAGGACACAGGCTGGGCGGTGGGCTACGACGACGCTACAGGCCAGGCGGCCATCATCCACACCACCAACGGCGGCGAAGAGTGGGTTACACAGCCGAATCCCCTGGTCGGTCCGCTGAATGGGGTGTTCTTCGTGGACGGCAACACGGGCTACGCAGTGGGGCAAGATTGGGAGGAGGCCTGGATAGCCTTGCTCAAGACCACCAACGGCGGGCAACAGTGGCAGGAACCGACGCTTCCCGCCATCCACGGCATGCTGGAGGACGTGCTGTTTGTGAGCGCCACCGAGGGATGGGCGGTGGGAATAGATCTGGATGATGATTGGGAAACCTTGATCCTCCACACGGAGAACGGGACAACGTGGGCTGAGTCAAGCCATCCCGCGCACGCCGGCACACTCAACGCCCTGAGCTTTCCCGATTCCACTCACGGCTGGGCTGTGGGAGTGGATGAGGATAGTGAGACTCCCATCATCCTGCACACCGGCGACGGGGGTGAGAACTGGGTGGAGCAAGCCCACCCCAGCACCAGCGGCCAGCTCGCAGACGTTTTCTTCTACGATACGGACGTCGGCTGGGCCGTGGGGACTTCGGGTGAAGCTGCTCTCGTCCTGCACACCACCGATGGAGGGACAACCTGGACCGCTCTTGGTCCCCCGCCAGCTCCACTGAATGTGGGAGCCTCGTCGGTAGCGAGCTCAAGCGGAACCTCCAATAGCCAGGCTTTCATCAGTAGGATGACGGCTCTCTACTTCTTCACCCTCTATTGGGGGCTGGCAGCGTGTATCTTGCCGGCTTCTGGGTCCCCCGCGACGTGGAGTCAGACCACTGAAGAGGTGAACCAAGAGATCTCCTCGACGTTGTGCCAGACACTCGATGGGGGGAGCACCTGGACGGAAGCGGTGAACCCCCTCCTCGGCGCATGGATATGGAGCATCGAAGTGGTAGGGGAGCAAGTCTACGCAGCAGGGTCCTACATCGAAGTGATGGGGGAGCAGGCCTACGCAGCAGGGTCCTATGCCGATGGTTATACGCCCGGCATGTGGGGGGTGCACGTGAATCCGCCGCAGTTGGTGAGCATTCAGGTGACGCCGCCCCAGGCGACCTTGAATTTGGACGAGCA
>CAYMKL010000134.1:0-18071 GCA_964390805.1 uncultured Anaerolineae bacterium
TCGTGGAGGTTTTATGAACATCTTGACGAACGCTTACGGCCTGAGTAGTTACTATAAATCTATTTTGGAGATCCTCATTGTCTTCCAACTCAGCGCGATAATCCTCGATTGCCTTTTTAAAAAGTTGGTATAGTTCGAAGACATTAATCCGTATCAGGATAGTATTGTTGACTTTAGTAACACGCGCTTGGGCATTCCGATCTTCAACAAAGAACTGAAAACGAATGTAGTTTTGGCAAAACTCGAAAGGTTTGGGAGAAAATGTATGAACAACCCCATTTCTTATCCCATCCCAGAGAAGGAGCGGGAGCTTTTTATAGTGAACTGGAAAGAAACGAGCAATAAACTTCTCAGCATTCTCAGTGGCGTTATACTTATTCTTGTCCTTATACTTGGTCTTTCCAACGTACAACGCAGATACAAATTCAAGAGCAGTGCTGATAAGGATAGGGACAGATAGGTTTCCACCACCACGAGGTGGGTCATCAGAAAACTTTCCTTTGTTTTGAATGAAGTTTTCGACACCATCTAGAAAAGTCTGAATATCACCCAATAGAGAATGATAGACCCAATGAAAGCGAATCTCATTATTGCGACTCGGATCTGGAGCAAAGATATAGCCGTATTTTTCTGTTTTGGTCATTTCTGCGGGGTCTTTCATTACTGTAACCTCCTGTAGCTTTTGTTGCTTTCATGGACTCTGAGGTAGTTGTCGCAGGTGTCACCCACTTGGCCGCGCTCGCCCGCCCATGAAATGGGCGGGCTACGAAGTAACGCCCGGTGAACTGGGCTGGAAAGCGGTAATTGGCAGTCGTTTTAGCCCTTTTGAAAGGGCGCTGCTCTGTAGCCTGGACACTTCATGTCCAGGCGAACTGACCGAGGTTTCTCGATCGTCTCCTTAATCGCCGTGAGGTCGCTATTCCCATCGGAGCATCAACCACTGAACGTGATGCTGCCATGATTCTACTATAAAGGCTGGCAAATGTAAAGAGTATTTGAACGGGAAAGCCTTGATGGTCTTTCTTTGGCATCATTTCCCGGCAAATAGGGCCGCAACGTGCAGAATGAGCCATTTGTTCTTTCGCCAGGCACGTGCCCTCACGCGAATGCAAGTCGCCTCGTCATGGCAGCCGCTCGCAGGCTATGCCATCGTGATCTCCATCGAGACGGTGGATATCCCCGCGTCCCAGTGATTTGCAGTACTCATAGCAGACCCGAGCTTCAGCGTGAGTGCTGAAGTTAGCACAGTTGTAGTAGTTGCCACCACAATCACACGGCGGAGGTTGTGACGGCGGTGTACTGCCCCAAACACCACGACCATTCACTCTTGCATCTCTCTGCCACTCAAGAAACCTATCCTGGTATTTCACATCTGGCGGGTAAGTAGACACTACAGCCACGCCCGCGTATACTAGAGAGCCGTTCACCTGATACCATTTGTCGCCATCTTGGTAATACACGTACCGTAACAACCGACCATACTTGTCCGTTTCGGACACGTCCCTTTCCAGCCGGATGGTCTTGCCCCCAACCATCTTTCGGTTGTATTCCGTGGCCTCATAGCAGAACGGCTCGCTCTGCTCCGGGGTATCTATTCCGATGTATCGCACGCAGTAGGATCGTCCACTCAGGCTGACCTCTATCGTGTCACCATCAATGACTTTAGTTACATAAGCTGTCTCGCTGTACCACGATTTTGGTGCAGCGATAGAGCGCGACACACTGGTAGGATGTCCCCTGGCCTTAGCGCTTGGCTTGACAACTAGCGACTGTCCCACGTGGATCAGGTTGGGATTCTTGATGTCGTTCCAAGTCACCAACTCATTTACTGTTACGCTATGCTTCCTAGCAATGCCAGAAAGCGTTTCACCCTTCTGCACTACGTGGGTGACAGCTTGTGGAGTTGGAGTTTGTGTGGGCCGCATCGGGGGCCTGGTACTGGTTGGCTGTAAGGTGGGCTTCTGCGTCCATGTTGGTCGTGATGTCGGGCTCGCGTAGGTGGAGATCTGTGAGGTGGGAGTAGGTGGCGGCAATTGGCATGATGAGGCCGATACGATAACCAAGATGATCCCCGCGAAGACTAAGGTAGGTATTTGCAACCGCCTCATTTCTGAATCCTTTGGCAAGCTACGTTGCTCACTACATTCGGAGGCTTAGCTACTTCTTCATCAGTGGTAAGTAGACACAATAGCGAGGTGCGCCTGTGAAAGACCAGGTGACGCAGAGACGACAGGCTGTCCCCTGAGGATTACAATTGGGAGAACAAACATAATCGTTGCTGTTCTGGATGGCCAAGACATAGGTCCCACCATTGGGGCTGATGTGGCTGGGCAAAAGGTCAAGTGGGCCTGGATACCCTTCCCTATCATACGATATGGACGTGCCCTGCCACCACCATTCCGTTTTGTTGTCGCTCCACATCTCCAAGACGGCCTGGGTCATCTGCATACCTACATGGGGAGGGGAGAGCCTGAAAGTACGCCGATACAGATGAGTCGTCCCGTCCCAAGCTTCTGGGTTGCCATTCTCATCTGGCAGACCAATGGGCCTACAATCGGCAGGCAAGGGAGACCAATTGGGAGTAGCCCACTCATCCCACCAAACCTCTGAGCCAGGCTGCCAGGAGCTATCGGGCATGAAGTCTGGTTGATTCCACCCCAATGGTGCTGGTGGAGAGGTCACGCGAATAAGTGAGGAGTCGTCGGCTGATGTAGTCGCGTACCCAGAGAAAGCCGAGGCATCAACTCGGTAGATGCTATCCCCAGAAGAACAGCAATAGCACTCTTCCACGGGCATTAGAGTGTATCGCAGGATCGGGAGCCCTCCAGAGCCATCGGCTATGTAAATGAGACGGTTGGAGACGAACACGCCCTGGGCATAGCCGGGGCTGTCGTAGAAGCCTACCTCAACAGGATGGGCAGGGTCGCTCATGTCCAACACTCGCAGACCAGCATCGCCAGCAGCTATGTAGGCGATGTTACCAGAGCCTTGAACAGCTTCAACATCAACCTTTGGCGTTGCATAAAGGCCAAGTTGGATTGGGCTGGACAGGTTAGTTACATCCAGTATCAATAACCCTCCATCGCCAGGGCCGTTGTAACTAAGAGCTACGTAGGCCGTGTTACCGGAGACATAGACATCGTTAGTGTAGTTTTCTATGCGATAGCGGGCAACACGCACTAAGTTGGCCGGATCACTTACATCAAGTATCCACAGTATCCCCCACCAGGGGTAAGGCCAGGGGAAAGGCCCCCCGTCGTGATCTATGTCTCGACCAACCAGATAGGCCATATTGTCGGAGACGCAAACCCCCCTGGCAGGGTACCACCAATCTTCGTAGTAGTAATCCAGTTCAATAGGGTTGGTGGGGTCACCTACGTCCAGCACACGCAAGCCGCCAGCGCCAGCGGCTACGTAGGCAATATCATCGGAGACAAAGACATCCCAGGATGTCTTTCCCCAAGGTGTATCCCCTGGCGTGTCGTAGCAACCGACCACGGTGGGATTAGTAGGGTAGCTTACATCCACTATACAGAAATCATCATAGGCAATCGTGGTATAGGCGTAGTTGCCAGAGAGGCTTACAGACAACGCTGGCACAGGCAATGCCGTTTGTCCCGCTACAGTTGGCGAAGTGGGCGTGGAAATATCAAGGATGGTTAGCTTCTCCCCTTCCCCTATGTAGGCATAGGCCCCTTGCACGAAAACAGCTTGCGCCTCTCCCTCATAGCGGCCTACCAATTCAACATTCTGATAGGTAGGTATGGAGGTGGGAGTGGCCGTCGGAGTTTGAGTCGGCGCTGCAGTCGGCGTTGGCGTCTCTGATGGTGTGTCTGTGGGGGTAGCAGTCGGTGTGGGTATAGAGGTGGATGTACTTGTACCAGTAGGCATGTTGGTTGGCGTTGGCGTATTGATCGGCGTCTTCGTCGGTGTGGCTGTGGCTGCAGGAGTCCAGGTCCCAGTTGGAGGTTGCGGCGTGGCGGTGTCCGTACACACACAAGATGGCGTCCAAGTCGCAGTGAAGGTCGGCGTAGGCGTAGCTGTGTCCGTTGCTACGACAGTGGGAGTCCACGTGGCGGTAGAGGTCGGGGTAGACGTGGCGGTGTCCGTAGTCACAGACATGGGTGCCCACATTGCAATGCCTACTGCCTCTGCGTTCTGGGCACAGCCGGCCTGTATTGGCCCCACAGCGGTAGCTCTGGCCAATGGCAGGGCAGTGAAAACGAGGAGGGCGGCTACAGCCAAAACGGCAATTGTGAGTATTGCGTTAAGAAGTATCTGCTTCATGCCAAGTTCCTTTCTGGCCACCTGCGTACCAAGACAAACGCCAGGTTCAGGGCGCACAAGAGCACGGCCTTGGCTGGCGTTGGGTTCGAGGATATCGTCTGGGATGTTGCTCGACCACGGCAAGGGCGGGCCGCGGTGCCCTGTCAACTACAGCTATTGTAGCACAGTTTGGCCTCCTGTCAAAAGGAGCAGCTAATACCACGTATTGTCGGGCAACCCGCAACAACTCATCGAGAAACGCTGGCCGTCTTTCTGAGGAGATGTGCTCCAGACTATCACAGCTAACCACTACATCGAACGAGGCATCCGAGAGAGGAAACAGCCCATCCTTGTCCACCCACAGGTAGTTGGGCGCGCCATAATCTTGCACGTCCAGAACCATGATCTCGTCCTCAGGAAGAAAACGGGTGATTGGAAAAAGGGGCTGGCCTTCGTATGTGTGAGAAAGCCCTCCCATGCCGAGGACTTTCAGCGCCTGTTTCTGCTGCTGGCCCTTGATCAGCCGGACAATCTCCCGCACGACTTTGTATTGCTGGCATTGATCAAACGGAGGGTGTAGTACATCCTTAACCATTTCACTCTTGATTACACGAGACATCAAACCCTCTTGGCCATAATCTCTACTATTGCACTCCTGGATGGAAAGGCTTTGACTAAGACCCGATCCAAATCCTCAACCAGCTTTCTAATGCGAAAACGATTTATCTCTTCGATTCTCGCATATCGGTAGTGCTGAGATGTGCGATCTGGATCTTTGCTGAGCGCCCAGCGCAGACGAAAGTATATGGAATCTATCACTGGGCCAAGCCAAAGAGAGCTCCTAACATCTGCTATTACCCACCCGACTTCTTTAAGTAACTCACATACATCGCCTGGTGAGAATCGGTGCGAGTGCATGTACTGGGACCATCCGATTTTGCCAAGGAACCGATTGATGTACTCCCAGAGCGAAAACCCATTGGGAAATTCCAACTGCAGGAAACCGCCCCTTTTCATAATCCTATGAACTTCTTGCAGCAACTGTTTGGGCTGGTGGGCGTGCTCAATGATATGGGAACACAAAGCTTTATCGAAGGCCTCATTCCTAAAAGGCAGATATTGCACATCTCCCAAAACAAAATCAAACGCGGGTGATTCTTTCTTCGCGCGTCGCAGTCTCGCCTCCGCTATGTCTATACCCACGCAATACTCTACTTGGCCTATGAGCCTCATCCCCTCGCCACAACCTACGTCCAGAAGCATCATTCCCTCCCGAAATATCCAATCAACGCGCAGCGTTTCCAATGGGGCTACAAACCAATCTTACCCTCAAATGATGTGGACTCATCATCTACATCATTCTATCGCCTCCTTAAGCAATGCCGCACCCTGCTACCCCGAATCGGCTATCTCGACGAATACGGGCTTCACTCCTACCTCAAACTCCACCATCCCCATCTCAACGGGGACAACCACCGATTCATCACCGTCTCGATTGCTGAGAACGGCATCGGTCGTGGAAGGGATCCTCACTGTCTCGGTCATCGCATTTGACCACATAACGTAAAGCGAGCGTTCCGGGCTACGGAACCTGTAAGCCTCAATGTCCTCAGGAACATCCCCGTAGGCGCCAACACAATGCATCCCCTCAAGTTTTCCCGCCAAATGCTGGAAGGTGGTGTAGCCGTTGATGGGTTCATGACTGTCGCTGATTAGCCACCGCTGCACCCTACCTTCCGGTACAACATGTTCCCTGGGCTCAAACCAGAAGATGTTGTCTACACCAACACCAAAGCCACGGGTGAGCTCCCGAACGATGAAGTCGCGTTGAATCTCCACACTCCCGTTCAAGTTAATCCACATGCCTGTCTCGGTTATCCAAATCTTCTTCCAATAGACCCCATTCCTGGACATTGTATCACGAATTTCGTTCACCTTGTGGGCCATAGTGGGAAACATTTCGGGACTGATGGGGTAGTAGTGAAGACTGACGCCATCGAAATACGCCCCTGCACCATTTTGCAGTGTTTTCTCGAAAAAACTTCTTTCGAAGACATCATAAGGCTCCGGATGCCCCCAACAATCATACGCCAGGCCACCGAAGAGAACCAAAGCATCAGGATCGAGGCGCTTAATCTGAGAGTAGAATATCCCTAGCTGCCGAGCATACTCAGCAGGATAAAGCCCCCAACATCCAATCATCGGGCCCAAGTGGTGGGGCACTCTTCCGTCTGGCTCGTTGATAAACTCCCAGGCATCTACCACGCCCGCATACCGAGGCACAACGACCTCCAGGAAGCTCTCCAGGGCAAGCGTATCCGTAATGGGGCCGCAGCTCTGCTCAGCAGCCCAGTCGGGGGCTCCGTAGAGCACCACGATGGCATCGAACCCCAATTCGCCGAGGCGGTCAAACACCGCATCGTATTCATCCCAGTGGTACTCCCCCCGGGCCGTCTCGATTTCGAACCAGGGCAAGAAGACTCGCATCCAGTTCGCGCCCATTTCTTTGGCTACGGGGTAATCGTAGTCAATCACTTCGGAAACCGTCGCCCAGGCTCCAAAATCCACCCCCAGTTTAGCACCTGGCGGCGTGTACTTCTGAATCAGGGGGAGGTACACTGTATAATCACTAGCTGCCTGTATAGTGGCCTCCCTTTGACGACTGGCATACTTCAGGCCGTAGTTGGTGTAGTCGAAGTAGCTGATATAGGGGTGGCCGTCCCCATCAAGGGCCAGGGAGGTATACCTGCCGACATCTCCCTCGCTGTCCACAATCTCGGAGTGCCAGCCCGAAGCATTCCGGTAAGCATACCTCAGATCGTGGTTAGCCCAGTCGCAGTAGCTAATGTGCGGATAGCCGCCTTCATCCAGGGCCAGTGAGGTGTAAACGCCAACAACTCCCTCTCTGTCCACGGTCTCGATATGCCAGCCGGAGGCGTCTTGGTAGGCGTACTTCAGGTCGTAGTTGCGGGAGGACTCGTAGTAGCTCATGTGCGGATAGCCGTTGGCATCTAGGGCCAGGGAGGCGTACGCACCGACCCGCGCCCCGCTGTCCACCCTCTCGATGTGCCAACCGAAGGCATCCTGGTAGGCATGTTTCAGGTCCCAGCAGCTCAAGTCGAAATAGCCTATGTGCGGATAACCGCTTGCATCCAGGGCCAGGGAGGCCCAGTACCCGACATGCCCCTCACTGTCCACGGTCTCGATATGCCAGCCGGAGGCGTCTTGGTAGGCGTACTTCAGGTCGCTGTTGGCGTCATCGTAGTAGCTAATGTGCGGATAACCGCTCCCATCGAGGGCCAGGGAGCTGAAGTACCCAACTCGCCCTTCACTGTCCACGGCCTCTACGTGCCAGCCGGAGGCATCCTGGTAGGCGTACTTCAGGCCCATGTGGTGGTAACTTACGTGGGGATAGCCACGTTCATCCAGAATCAGGGAGGTGGACGTGCCACTGTCCACGGGCTTTATGTGCCAGCCAGAATCATCCTGGTAGGCATACTTCAGCCCGCCGTAGCTGATGTGCGGATAGCCGCCCTCATCAATAGCCAGGGAACTGAAGTAGCCCCCCTCTCCATCCACCGTTTCAATCACCCATGAGCCATTCTCATCGCTAGCCACCTGGGAATTCGCGAATGTATCCACCAACCGGAGATCTTCCAGGCGGAAAGGGCTCTCTCCTTCGCCTTGAGTGAAGTCACCCATCGCCAAGTCGTCCATGGTGATGACGTCAGGGATACCAAGCAGCTCGAACTCGAGCGCCCACAGGTCGCTGTCATTGCCAATCATCACTGAGGTGGTGAAGGTCTCACTCACCGTCACCGTTGGTTGGTCCGGCTCTATTCGTACCGGGGTATCCTGCTGGGCCAGGTCGGTCTCGGAGGAAGCCCAGAGAGGTGAAGTGATTAGGAACAGGCAGATCGCTGCTGTGAAAACCCTAAAGGCCAAAGAGCCAATCAGCCTCGCCGTCCTAACCTTGGATCCGTTAACTTGCCTCTTCTCGCTCATCTCTATCTCCTTTTCTTTTTCTTTGGCACTGTTCATGATCACAAAACAAACGCCAGCCTCAGGGCCTGCAAGAGTACGCCCTGGGCTGGCGTTGCATTCAAAGATGTTGTCTGTGAGTTGATCCCCTACTGTTGCGCTGTGGCCGTGTTCGTAGCCACTGAGGTGGGCGTCCAGGTAGCCATCGTGGTCGCAGTGGCAGTTTTCGTCGGGATCTCCGTTGATGGCGGGAGATAAGGAGGTGGGGTGTTTGTCTCCGTTGGAGGTGGGGGATAAACTGTGGGGGGCGGAGTGTCCGTTGGCAGCTCGGGCGTTGGGGTCGGTTCCACCGGTGTGGACGTTGGCTGCTGTTTCTCGCATCCCGACCAGCAGAAGGTCCAGGTCGGGCTGAGGCACTGGACTTCGTCGCTCAGGTCTCGGTAGCCCCCGCCCCTCCGCTTGACGGAGACGTCCCAACTGAAGCAGCCGGTGTCCGATAGATCTTCCGCGCAAAGGTAGTCGTCCAGTTCCCAGCTCGTGTCCCGCGTCCCCGAAGGGGTCTGACGAGCTGGGTCCACCCACGTGCCGTCGTACCAGGTCTCTCCACCGTGCGGGTAGGTTACGTTGACGAAGAAATACTCGTCCGAAGCTAGCGCTCTGTCGAATTCCCATTGTAACGTGACTACCCTCGTTTCGTCTCCAAAGGATGTCCCATCGGGCGGGCTCAGTAGACTCAGTCGGCACGGGATTGGGCTCGGTGTGAATGTCGGTATGGGCGTAGACGTTGTAGCGACAGCCGTCGGCGTTGGGGTGTTGGTCGTTGTAGGTGTTGTAACGGTAGCCGTCGGCGTCGAGGTACGGGTCTCCGTCGGTGTGGCCGTGGACGTCACGGTTGGCGTGGGAGCTAGGGTTTCAGTAGGAGTAACCGACAGTCTGGGCGTAACAGTAGGCTTATGTGTGACAACGGGCGTAGCTGTCGCTATTGATGTAAAGGTGGGAGTGGGCACTTGTGCACCGAGCGTCGCCACAACATTACGGGCTGTCGCCGTCTCGGTCGCCTTGAGATCGGGTGCTGTTGTCTCCAGACTTACCTGAATGTGCTCGCATCCTGCCAAGACGATAGCCGCCACAAGGGAAAGGATCAGGACACGAGCCAATCTCAGCCTGGCCTTGCTGACGTTCATGATCTTACGTCTCTTCTCTACTTGCATTCACATTCTACCACAAAATGATTACGTCTGTACTGACAAATGTTACGACTCTGTAACGATTCTGTCCCCGTTTCTTCACATTGACCCTTCAGGAACGGCTGGCTTCACCTGGCGGCAACTCCACAAAGTTTCCAGATCCTGCAATCTACTTGCGACCTATGGGGGCAGAATCTTGAATCAGATACCGCCAAGTGTTGAATCTGGGCCAGGGATGAGTGGCAGGTAGACTCTCCAGACGGAGAAGTAGGCGTATTTCAGGTCGCCGTCGGTGCCGTCGTAGTAACTGATGTGAGGATAGTCACTCTCATCCAGGGCCAGGGAGGTATACAGTCCGACGATTCCCTCGCTGTCCACGCTCTCATCGTGCCAGCCGGTGGTGTCCAGATAGACGTACTTCAGGTTGGCATTGGAGTGGTCGTAGTAGCTGATATGCGGGTAGCCATCTCCATCCAGGGCCAGGGAAGTGTGCTCACCGACATATCCCTCGCTGTCCAGGGTCTGGATGTGCCAACCGATGTCGTCCCGATAGGCGTACTTCAAGTCCCAATAAGGGCGGTCAGCGAAGTAACTGATGTGCGGATACCCACCTTCATTCAGGGCTAGGGAAGTGTGCTCACCGACATTCCCCTCGCTGTCCACGGTCTCGATGTGCCAGCCAGAGGCATCCTGGTAGGCGTACTTCAGGTCGCCTCTGCCGCTGTAGCTGATATGCGGATACCCGTTCCCATCCAGAGCCAGGGAGCTGCATCCGCCGACCCATTCTTCGCTGTCCACGGTCTGGGTGTGCCAGCCGGCAGCATCCTGATAGGTGTACTTCAAGCCACCGCTGCCGTAGTAGCTGATGTGTGGGTAGCTGTCTCCATCCAGGGCCAGAGAGTTGGACCTGCCTTCCTCGCTACCGACAGTGTCAATATGCCAGCGAGAGGCATCTCTGTGAGCGTACTTCAGGTGGCCGTTGACTTGGTCGTATCGGCTGTAGTAGCTGATGTGCGGATAGCCGTCCCCGTCCAGGGCCAGGGAAGTGCCCCCGCTAAAGGGACCCGGCTCTGTGTCTATGGTTTGAATCTGCCAGCTTGATTCGTCTCGGCAGGCGTACTTCAGGTCGTGGTTACCGAAGTCGTAGTAACTGATGTGGGGATGCCGATTCCCATCCAAGGCCAGGGAGGTATACAGTCCGACGATTCCTTCGCTGTCCATAGTCTCGATGTGCCAGCCGGAAGCATCCTGATAGGCGTACTTCAAGTAGTTCAAGTCTTCGTTGTACCTCTCGTAGTAGCTGATGTGTGGATACCCGTCTCCATCCAGGGCCAGGGAGGTGAACCAGCCCCCCTCACTGTCCACAGTCTCGATGTACCAGCCGGAGTCGTCCCGATAGGCGTACCTCAGGTCGTCGCCATAGTAACTAATGTGCGGATAGCCGCTCCCATCCAGGGCCAGGGAAGTCCAGGAGCCGACATACTCCTCGCTGTCCACGGTCTCGACGTGCCAGCCCGAGGCGTCCTGGTAGGCATACTTCAGGTCGCCCCCGCCCGAGTAGCTGATGTGCAGATACCCATCTCCATCCAGAGCCAGTGAGGTGTACGAGCCCCCTTCACTGTCCACGATTTCGATGTGCCAGCCGGAGGCGTCCTGGTAGGCGTACTTCAGGTCATTACTGATATTATCGAGGTAGCTGATGTGTGGGTAGCCGTCTCCATCCAGGGCCAGTGAGGTGTGCCAGCCCACATCTATCTCGATATCCACGGTCTGGATGTGCCAGCCAAGGGCGTCCTGGTAAGCGTACCTCAGGTCATAGTATGGGTGGTAGGCATAGTAGCTGATGTGCGGATACCCGCCATCATCCAGGGCTAAGGAGGTGAACAAGCCAACTCCCTCCTCGCTATCCACGGTCTCGACGTGCCAACCGGAAGTGTCCTGGTAGGCATACTCCAAGTCGCCATTTGTGCCATCATGGTAACTGATGTGCGGATACCCGCCATCATCCAGGATCAAGGAAGCGTACAGGCCGACTCCAGAGGAGTCATCCA
Organism: uncultured Anaerolineae bacterium; assembly: GCA_964390805.1. Taxonomy (GTDB): domain Bacteria; phylum Chloroflexota; class Anaerolineae; order VGOG01; family VGOG01; genus CAYMKL01. The sequence continues at coordinate 11,486 of CAYMKL010000134.1, forward strand.
CTGTCTCGTAGTGCCAGCTCGTCCCATCGTACCAGGCATGGTAAAGATGATCTTCGCCATAGGCAATGTGCGGATGCCCTTCAGCGTCCAATCGCAGGCTGCGATCGGTCATACCCCAGAACTTCCTGGGGCAGTCCACACCTTCGATCACCCAGCCATTGGCTGCGGCGGGGGTTGCCGGCAAGGTTGGGAGCGAGGCAGGGGCTTGGAGGCTGGCAGGAACGATGGTGGGTGTGTTGGTGGGAGCCGGGGTGGGAAGTGGGGGGGACAGACCGTTCTTGATAAAGTAGGGCAGGAAAGTCTCATATCCTCCACCAACTTGCCAGAGGATGGTCTTAATGGGAAATATACCGGTGTACAAATTGGTCATATACCTGCCGTCGGGAAACGCTCCTCCGTTGGGGACCGATAGCTCCAGGGACTCTGTCCCAGACGCTGTGAAAGCCATGACCTGTTCCACCAGAACGTTGCCCACGTTGTCATAAAGCCTCACCCTGAACTCCTCGCCGTGCATGTTATGGTAGTTGACGACGAGGTAAACCACGCTTGTCCCAGAAGGAAACCAGACCCTCTCTGGCCCTCCCGGGGCAGCGCTCATGCGAACATCGGTAATAGCCCCCCGAATGGGTGTGCATGTTGGAGTGGCGGTCGGAGTCGGGGTGAACAAGGGGGTAGGCGTCGGGACTTCGTCGAAAACAACCCTCAACTGGTAAGCCTTGCTGGGGTCGAGGCGACCCTGGATGCTGTATATCTTTACGTAGTACCTCCCTGCCTGCACGGGCTGATGGGTGATGGTGATCGTCTCCTCGCCGGCCCAATTCGCCTCCGTGACCAGGCGGTTGCAGGCAGCGTCGTAGAGATCGAGACCATAGGTCACATGCTCCGGATCAGGGACCACCAGCTTCGCCGTGATAGGATTCAAGGTCTGGACGTTAAACCGGAAATAATCCAGATCGGAAGGATCGCTTATGTATGCTAAGTATATGTCACTGGAGAGTATCGGGTAGGCGGCGGAGAAGGAGTCGTTGGGCTCATAGAGATCGTAGCCCGGGGTGGGCGTCGGCGTGGGTGTGCCAGTGGGTGTCGGCGTGCTGGTTTCCGCCGCTGTGACCGTGGGTGTTGGCGTGTCTGTTGCAGTGGGTGTAAGCGGAGGGGTGAAAAAGGTGTACTTGCTTACTCCACCCCCACAAGTAGCGAACCACATGTTGCCTTCGTGGTCTACAGCAATGGCAGCAGTGTAGTCACTGGCCAACCCTGAGGTTGAGGTATCGTAGGTCGTCCAATTCGTTCCATCGAACTCGCTCACCCCAGCGTCGGTACCGAACCACTTGTGGGCCGCGAAGTCTATGGCAATGGCGTTGACCTGCTCGCCTACCAGTTCGCTAGACTCGGCGACGTAGGCTGCCCAGGCGCTGCCATCGAATCGGCTCACCGCAGCATGGAGGCAGTCGAAATCATGCCAGGCCCAATACCCGTCGGTACACCCTCCAAACCACTTCACACCACCGTCAATGGCGCTTGCACTGAGCCCAGTCGAAGTGATAGACCGGACGTGGTCGCTAGCTAACCCTGAGTTTGAGGTCGTGTAGGTCGTCCAGGAAGACCCATCGAATTTGCTCACACCACCAGTAGCCGTGGCAACCCACACCCCACCAGCGCCGTCTACGGCAATGGCGTTGACGGCGTCGGACTCCAACGCCGAGTTTGAGGTGTCGTAGGTTGTCCAGTTCGTCCCGTCGAACTTGCTCACTCCAGCCCCATACACATCATCCAATCTGGTGCCGAACCACTTGCTTCCCCCATGGTCTATGGCGATGGACGAGACATAGTCAAAGGCCAGACCAGAGTTCTCCATGTCATAGGTGACCCAATTCGTCCCATCGAACCTGCTTACCCCGTCAGGGGTACCAACCCAAAGATAGGCGCCTTCTATGGCGATGGCAGTGACATAGTCGTGCGCCAACCCGCAGGACGTATCGTAGGTCGTCCAGTCCTCCCCATCGAACTTGCTCACCCCGTTGGAGGTGCCAAACCACTTGTTGCCTTCTTCGCCCATAGCTATGGACAGAACGTAGTCCGAGGCAAGCCCTGAGTTTGAGGTGTCATAGGTCTCCCAATACCCTTCTTCCGTTTGTTGAAAGTCCGCCGCCTGGGACAAAGAGGCCAGGCTACTGAGAAGAGCAGGAGGCAACTGGCGCTTAAGGGTGGTCAGAAGAGCCACCAGAAGAACAGCGGCCACCGTGAAATAGAGCAGTTTAGTGAGCACGGTGGTGATCCACTTGATAGTCACCTTCATCACGGAAGTCCTCCCGTTACCTTCTCGATTCCCAATCAAGAAGCGGACTGGCAAATTCGCGTATATAGATGTCAAGGGTGCCGCCCGTCCGCCCCCCGGCATATACCAGCCATCGTCCATCGCTTGACAGACGTGGGAAGTTCATTTCCCAGCCCTCGCGTTGCTCCAGAGCGGCCACTCCCTCTCCCGCCAGATTGGCCACGTAGACGTTCCACTTGCCGGATCGGTTGGAGACGAATACCACGCCACTGCCGCCCGGGATGATAGAAGGATAGCCATCAAAGGCTGGGTCGTCTGTCATTCGACGCAGATTGGAGCCGTCTGTGTCCATCAAGTAGATCTCGCTGTTGCCGTCCCGTTCACTGCGGAAGGCAATAGCGCGTGTACCCGCCGTCCCGCCATCGGCCGACAGGGTCGGGAAGCGATCGGCGGCCGGGTCGGTGGTCAGGCGCGTCCATTCGCTGCCGCCGATGGCGGCGGTGTAGATGTCCCAGTTGCCGTCGGTGCGATTACTGCTGAAGGCCAACCCCAGGCCATCGGGGGTGAAGGCTGGATGGACTTCATCGGTGCCCGCGTAGCCACTCAGAGCCGGTCGAACGTTGGCCCCATCAGTGTCCATCAGATAGATGCTCCAGTCGCCGTCTCGGTCGGAAGCGAAGGCGATGGCAGCCCCATCGGGTGAAAAGACCGGCGTGTCCTCTTGAGCAGAAGGCGTCTGGGTGAGATTGATAGGCTGCCCTCCTCCCACGGGGAGGCGGACTACATCCGGCTGGCCAGCCCAGTCACTGATGCACACCACCGTTTGGCCGTCCGGCGACAAGGCAGGGTGGGAATGTTCCATTGGATCGTAAGTCAAGCGAGCGGGTTCAGAAGCCTTGGTGGGGATGGGACTGGGCCCTGGCGCAGTGGGTGTCGCCACGTCGCTACCTGCTATCGCCGTCTCAGTCGCCTTGAGAACAGGCGAGTCGATGTCTATGCTCACCTGAATGTGTTCGCATCCCGCCAGGGCCGTGGCCACGACCAGGATGAGAAGCGGGACACAGCCCAACCCTAGCCTAACCTTGCTGCTGTCCTTGATCTCAGGTCTCCTCTCTATTTGCATTCAAATTCTACCACAAGATGATTACGCCTGTGCCGACAAATGCTACGACTCTGTAACGGTTTTGTCCCCGTTTCTTCGCATTGGCCGTTCACGAATGGCTGGCTTCAGCCAACGGCAACCTTTCACCTCCAAAGAAGGCCACGAAAGCATTTCGCGCCTTTCGTGGCCTTTTGCTTGCGACGCGGTTCAAATCACCCCTGCACTAACAAGTCTCCCCCCAATGAGCCGCCACCTTCATGATGTCCACGACGGTGATGATGCAATCACCGTCGTGGTCGTACCGGGGGTCGTAGCAGGGCTCCCAACATTCACAACGCCAGCAGCCAGCTACCTTCATGACGTCGGCCACGTCCACTAGACAACTACAGTCGAGGTCGCCGAAGAGGGAGCAGGCTGTCAGATTGAGCTCCACGTCCGTGCCCCCATGCCAGGCGCCGGTCTGGATGGCTGCAAACTCTCCCACCTTGAAGATTATCGTATCTCCTTCTACCCCACCTTCTACTTGGGGCGTTTCGAGATCGTCCCCTGACACGCGAATAGCGTAAACTGAATCCCCCTGGTAGGTCAGGGTTTGCGTTTCGGCGTATTTGACCCCACGTATCCAGGCCGATACGATGGTTCCATCGGGCACGTTTGCCTTGTCCAGCTTCACAGTGCCATAGAAGCTCGATGGCAAGGGTGGTACTGCCTCAACGCTGGTTGTCAACGTGAGTGAAAGTGTCAACACCAAAATCGCTGTGAGTACGGCTCTATCTCTTCTCATTTTGCGTCCTTTATGAGGGCGTTTGCACCTATCAATGCAATCCAGCTCGCTGCTGCCAGAGCCAAAAGGGAAAGGGAAATGAGATCCTTTGGCAGGGCTACGCCCGACTTAGCAGTGAAGGAGGAGAGGGTAACAGTGGTTGGAGTTGCTGTCAGATTGAGCTCCACGTCCGTGCCAGTGTGCCAAGTTGCGGTTTGATTGGCTGTAGAGTCTCCGACCTTGAAGACGATTGTGTCCCCCTCCACCCCGCCCTCCACCTCAGTCGTTTCGAGATCGTCTCCTGGCACGTCTATGGCATAGACTGAGTTACCTGCGTCAATTTGGGCTTGCGTCTCTACGTATTTTACCCCGTTTATCCAGGCCGACACGGTTGTCCCTTCTGGCACGTTGTTTCCATTGCTCCACTTTACAGTGCCGCGAAAACACGATGGCAGAGGCGGTGCAGCCTCTGCTACGGCTGCGCTTGCAAGCAAAAGGATGATCATCATTACTGAGGCGACTATCGCCTGGCTTCTCATAGCAGGGCTCGGCTAGTTATTGATGGTCAACGTGCAGTTTTCAGTTACCTGGATCCAGAATCCCCATCTGGACCTCATATCTGACAAATTGTTGGTGTAGGACGGCGCGTCGACGTTGTACTTTTTCCAGGGATCGGCGGGATCAGAAGCGTCATAGGCATAAACCATGGTGTACTTGCCGTCTGCTGAGGATAGGGCCTCAGAAATCGCCGTGGCCTGAATCCCCGGATAGCCCACCAGGTTCCAGCCCTGGTAGAGCTGGATGTTGGTGGTGGTGGGTATGGATCCAGCAACGGTCAGCGTATCTGCGGCCGTCATGTGCACCCATACGCCCATGCTCTCGTCTATCGCCGTGAGGTCATTGGAGTACGAAGGCGCGTTCACGTTGTACTTCTTCCAGGGATCAGCGGCATCGGAGGCATCGTAGGCGTAGACCAGGTCGTAGCTGCCTGAGATGGATGAAAGGACTGTAGCGATCGCTGTGTCTGTCTGATCTCGTGGTATGGAGATCAGATTCCAACCTATCTGCAACGAGAGATTGAGTGTCACATTGATGGTCTGCGGGTTGTTCACAGGGTCTGTGGCCGGGAAGGTGGCGCTGGTGCTGCCATCGCTGGCCTGGATGTAGTAGGCCAACCCTGCCTCGGTGACATCGCTGCCGGGAATGGCGGCCTGGTAGTAGTCTCCGACCTGGGACATGGTCAGGGATTGCCAGGCACCGCCCGTGCCCACCCGGTAGTAGAGCGTGGCGCTCTGCACCGGGACGTAATTGACCACTGAAGCCTGGATGGTGATTGGCACGCCCTCGGTGCCGGTGGTGACGGGCGATGGGTGCATCAGGCTGCCTTCGGCCAGGAAGAAGTCGGTGAAGTGGGTGGTGTCGAAAGCGACGGTTTGGGCGGTAGTATTCACAGTGCCTCCGGCGTATTTGACGTTGCCGTTGTCCAGATAGTAGGCACGCAGGTCGGCAGCGGTCATGCCAGCCACGTCGCTGTCGGCATAGCCGAAGGTCAAGGTCATGGGTTGGGAGAAGATGGTAGTGCCATCGGCCATAGAGAGGGCGTAGTTGATGTCCGTCGCTGTCATGCCTTCTGGCGGGTCGGGAGCAGCCGCAGGCGGTGCGACCTGCAGTTGGGTATTGCTGGTCAGGGCGCCGGCAGGGATCTGGGCCATGAGGCCAACGGCGAACTCGACGGCAGTGTCCTGGCCTGCGGTGACGTCCTCCTGCAACAGGGTAGTCGCTGAGAGGGAGTAGGGTTGGGTAGACGGATTGGTTTCGGGGAGCGTGGCCAGCACATTGCCGTCGGCATCCTCAACCTGAAAGTAGTATTCGATGCCGTTGAGCGTCTGGCTGCCCGGTATCCAGGCCGAGTAGATGCCCTGCGCCGGGGTCATCGTCAGTTCCGTGTAATCGGAGCCGCCGATGGCGCGGTAGAAGGTTTTGACCTGACGTGAGTTGGCGGCAACTCTGGCTTGAGATGCGTTGAGAGGGGAGCCACCTCCGCCCTGACCTCCACCGAGATCAGAGGCAACTCTGACCTGGGCGAGTACCGGGCATCCGGCGAGCGTGGAGCTTTTTTGGATATACATGATTCGCGGTGGTTTAGCGAACGCGATAGCGGACTCATTGCCGCTGGCGTCCTTGAATTTGGCGTAGATGTACTCCGTACCGCTGGTGTGGAAGTCTTTGGTGGAGGCGAAGGGTTCCCATTGGAACTGGGCAGGGAAGGTGTGGTCGTCGCTGATGAGCATCTGGTCAGGGGTGGTGTCCGCCGACAATGCCAGGGTGAAGATGGGATCTTCCGTGGTGCCACCTTGCGCGGTGATAGACACACTTGGGTTGTTGGGGCCAAGGACAGGCGTGGCGGAAGTAGTGCCCAAGAGCGGCGAGTAGTCAACCAGACCCT